>NZ_JAXFPG010000007.1:0-66647 GCF_034179925.1 Micrococcus sp.
GGCTCATCCCCGCGCATGCGGGGAGCACGAGTACGTCTGGGGCGTGGAGGACGTCGAGGCGGGCTCATCCCCGCGCATGCGGGGAGCACTCGGGCGCGGATGTCGCCACGCGCTGCTGGACGGGCTCATCCCCGCGCATGCGGGGAGCACGATGTGGTAGAGCAGAATTGGGCTGGCACCGCGGGCTCATCCCCGCGCATGCGGGGAGCACCGCCTGGTGGTTGTCGATCAGGCGGAGGGTGGAGGCTCATCCCCGCGCATGCGGGGAGCACTCGACGATCTCGTTGAACGGGATCACACGCACCGGCTCATCCCCGCGCATGCGGGGAGCACAAGCAACTGCACCACATCATCGGGCAGGCCCAGGGCTCATCCCCGCGCATGCGGGGAGCACGGCCCCAGCAAGTTCGAGGCCGCCGCGAACGCGGGCTCATCCCCGCGCATGCGGGGAGCACATGACCACCCCCCAGAAGCAGAGGCGCGCGACGGGCTCATCCCCGCGCATGCGGGGAGCACGTCTCCGGCCATGTCCTGGCACGCCTGCCACCCGGCTCATCCCCGCGCATGCGGGGAGCACCACACGGAGGGCGGCTACCTGCTCACCTACGACGGCTCATCCCCGCGCATGCGGGGAGCACGGTCAAGGCGTTTCTGTAGAGGCTGGCGGCCAGGGCTCATCCCCGCGCATGCGGGGAGCACGGCTTGCAGGGGTAGAACTCACCGTTCACGCCCGGCTCATCCCCGCGCATGCGGGGAGCACCGACGTGCTGCAAGTGCGCGCCAACACGCGGGGGGCTCATCCCCGCGCATGCGGGGAGCACGCCAGGACGGCACACCGGCCGCACGACGGCGGGGGCTCATCCCCGCGCATGCGGGGAGCACTGCGTGGGGACGATGCGCCAGCCCGCGCGCGACGGCTCATCCCCGCGCATGCGGGGAGCACGCCGGAGGCCAGCCACACGTCGAGCTGGAACCCGGCTCATCCCCGCGCATGCGGGGAGCACCTCTCCGCGACGCTCTCGAACATCCGCGTGCTGGGCTCATCCCCGCGCATGCGGGGAGCACGGCGTCGTGGCAGGAGATCATCACGGCGGCCTCGGGCTCATCCCCGCGCATGCGGGGAGCACCTGGCCCCGGCCGTGCGCGCCTTCGGGGCGGCGGGCTCATCCCCGCGCATGCGGGGAGCACGGGATGCTTTGAGCATCCGGGTGGTCCGGGAGCGGCTCATCCCCGCGCATGCGGGGAGCACCGCAACCGCCCGGCCTTGCTGATCTCGGCCTGGGGCTCATCCCCGCGCATGCGGGGAGCACCCGACCCTCGAGCTCGTGCAGGTGCAGCTCGCGGGCTCATCCCCGCGCATGCGGGGAGCACATTCAGGGCACTTGCACCGTAATGTCTACCGTGGGCTCATCCCCGCGCATGCGGGGAGCACACTTGAGAACCGGCGTGATTACTAGGGTATGTCACACGGGGCCACGCGATTTCATTCACTTTGACGGTTTTGGCCGCCACGCTTCCAGGCTGGCTGTCGCGATCGATACGCCGCTCTCGCCGTGCTCCAGCCTGTACGGCGGGTGGGGGCCGCTTCATTCGGCGCTCTAGCCTCCCGTGGCAACGGGCGCCGCATCAGTGTTAGACCGTCCAGATCGACGGGTTCCCAGTGATGGCGATGGGTCTCCACACGAAGACGCTGCTCGCTCTGAGCCCGGTACACCAGAAGTGCCCGACCATCACGGACGCCCTCCTTGACCTTCTGCCAGAGCTCCGCTCGAATCCTCTGGCTGGGGTTCCCGACGAAGACCCCCGAATCGATCTCCATCAGCCACCGGGTCAGTTCTCCCCGCAACCCTGCGGGGGCTGCGGTGATGACCAGGACCATCATGGAACCACTCCATAGCCGGTGCCGCTGGGCACCACCCGATCTCCTCGGCCACTCCACAACGACAAGGTGTCGTCCTGATCCCAGCCCTCCGCGAGATCTTCGCCCAGCAGGTCGGTGATGTCTCGCGCGCACCGCTCCAAAAGCCTGTGCTCTACGACAGCATCCCGTACCGCTCGTCGGACCGGCCCCTCGACGTCTCCGTCCATGAGGTGGGCAGCGGCGTCGAAGGCGGTCGGGATGGTGATCTCCGCCTTGTACAGATCAGCCACGTCGTAGACGAACGATCTGTCGTTACCGGTATGGACGAATCCAAGCCCGGGGGCACAGCCGAGCGCGGCGACCACCGAGTGAACTACTCCATACAAGGAGGTATTCGCCACCGTGAGTGCTCGATTCACGGTGTCCCCCTCCTCGAAGTGCGCCGGGTCGTAATCGCGTCGGGTCCATTCGACTCCCGTCCGACGAGCATGTTCCCGGTACAGGCCACGCACACGGGCTCCCTCCCGGCCCCGCAGTTGTTGCATCGTCAGAGCGCTGACATCCTCCCCGGGGAACCGGAGCGCATACATACGTCGCGCGACTGCCAATCGAGAGCGGGTAGAGGACACCAGCTCGGCCTGGCGGACAAGCAAACGGGTCGAGCGGGCCAAAGGCCGGCCATGGGCGTAGTAGCGGACCCCGTTCTCTCCCACCCATACGACCGTTGCTCCCGAGTCCCCCAACAGCGACATCGCAGCGTGGGTGACACGAGTACCCGGGCCGAGGAGGAGGCAGCCAAGGGCGGCCGATGGGATGTGGAGAACGCCGTCCTGGTCCGTTGCCGTGACGGCATTCCCCTCCCGATGGATAGTCGATCGCTCGATATAGACGAAGGAATAGCGATCAGCGACCCTCGTCAGTTCCTTCGCCTCCATACGGGGACCGCCCACTCCCCTCAGCTCCTCTCGGAGAGAGGCCGCAGCGTCATCAGCCCGCAGCCGTACGCCTTGGCGCGTCCCATCCCTGCGGTCAGAGCAGTCCGCAAACGCTCAGGGTCTTCGATCTGGAGCGCGCCGTCGAACTGCGCCATACGCAGAGTGACCTTCTGCCGTTCTTCACCTTCTGCACGCCGACCGAACCGCTCATCCCGGCGAGCAGTCACCGTCACCAGGAGGGGCGAGTCCTGACCATCTTCAACAGGTTGCCCTTCCTGATCCATCAGGGAGAATCCCCATCGGGACGAGCGCTCCTTCAACCACTGCGTCTGCTGGGCAGGCGTGACATGGGGGAGGATCTTCCCCCGCTTTCCCGACCCCGACGAAACACTGTGCACGGGATTCGCCGTGAGACGGAACCCCCATTGTTGGCCTCTGCGCAGGCGGGAGAGGAAGGGGGAATAGTCCACGGACGACCATCCTTCCCCTGCCCATCCTGCCTGCTCCACCACATGGGTGAGGTCCGGCTCTCGAGGACCCACGAGGTACAGGGTGTGCCGCTGTCCGTCCTGGTCCACTCGCCACAGAGGACGGCCCTGCATCGAGGCATGGGTGTCCGGTGAGTACGCAGCCATGACTGCCGCATGCATCGCTTGTCGATTGAACAGCAGGTTCCTGCCGCCACGAGTCGCCGGATTCAGAACCATTCGAGTCAGAACGCTCATGCTCCGACCACCGCCTCCCAGAAGGGGTCTCGACTGTTTCGACCGCTCGAGTTCTCGAACTCGACCGGCGGGGGCATGTGCACTGCCCGCCAGGCATAGTCCCGCCGCTGCGGGTCGAAGCTGAGCGGTACGTCTCTCAGCTGTTCCTCCACTGCTTCTCCGGGACGAGCGTCGCGGTAGAGGGGGAGGCTCACACGGGTCGGGCGGGTCCTGCGATGCCATTCTGAGGCTTGCCACTCGACCGAACGCAGCACGGACTCGACGTCTCCGCCCTCCATCACACCCACCACGAGATCGTGGTTAGCCGGGCATGTTCGCCGCCCGAGGAAGAGCGGGAACGCAGGATTCCGCAGGGAAGCTTCAAGGCTCTTGATCAGCGTGTCCGGTCCCCCGATGGCCACAAGGAAGCAGGCGTCCTCCAGGTAATACCGATTGCTCAGCCGGGCAGGCGGACCAGAGCGCCAGTCGATCGCTGTCTGGTAGTCCCGCAGAACGGTCCCAGGCTGGTCGACGCGAACCCCGAATTCCAGCTCGGCCAGGTCCTCCACCGCGTCGCTCCGACGGCGGCCTTCGGCTGCGGCAAGCAGACCGACGACGGCGGACTTGGTCGGCGCATGATGGGTGCGCCGTTCCTGATGCCGGCTGTCCTGTCCCCAGGACTGCAGAGGGCCTTTGAATCTCAGGACGAGGACCGTCACGCGAGCACCTCGGCGAGTTCGGCCCCCAGCTCCTCGAGCAGCTGGGCCCGGCTGACGTTGCTTCCCACGGAGGACAGCGCCTCGACGAGGGCCGGCATGGCCACCACCCAGGTGCGCCGGGCCGGGGCGTCATACATGTCGGCCAGCCCGTTCGCCTCTGCAGCGAGCTTCCGTGCAGCAGCCTGGCGACGCCCGCCGTCTGCATCCTGTGCCACAGGCTCTTCGAAGGCGTTGACCCAGGACACGGGGCGGTCCTCCCTCACCGCCACCACCACGACCTCCGGCATGGTGTTGTTGGCGAAGGTGTTCTGCTTACCCGTGGGCATGGAGGTGATGAACGCCTTCACAAAGGCATCCACAGCACGCAGCGCCATCTCCCGAGAGCCAAGGTTCGCGATGAGGCCGTCCAGGTTGATGTTGGCGTACCGATAGAGGCTGGAGGAGGTGAACGGCACCGTGCCGATCATCCCGGCGCCAGCTTCCTCAGCATCCGACATCATGTCATCGACGGCCGTGAAGTAGTCGAACTCCGGCTCCGAGGCGCTGACACCGATCGCGTGAGCCACCTGGACCGAAGCGTCGACGTTGTAGGACGGTTCGTCCGCGACCATGCGGCCGAACATGGCGACGTCCACGGAGTGGGCGGTGTCGACGAGCTCCGCCGCCTCCTTCTTGGACCAGGAGGTGTCTTCCTTCGCGTTGACGGCTTCGGCGATCCGGGTCACCTGCTGGTCGCTGAGGAACAACAGGTAGCCGACCTCCGCGAAGATCGCGTCGAGCTTCTCCTGCTCGGTGGCGTTCTTGCCGAGCTTCTTCGGGGCCGGCTTGAAGCCCGCCTTCGACAGAAGGGCCTCGGCACCTTCGGCGGCCTTCACCAGAAGCTCGCGGTGCTGGGAGTCCGCCAGGTCTGGGTTGCTGATGCCCTGGAGGGAGACGGCCCGGTAGGCGATCTTCTCCACCACACGCTTGGTGCGGACCCCCAGCTCCGACGGATCCAGATAGTTCTTGAAGTCCTCACGGATGGCACGCTTCCATGCCTGCGAGGAGACACGCTGGCGGGGGACTCCTCCAAAGGTCGCCGTCTTCGGGGCGCCCGTGTCGTCTCGGTTGATGTTGTTGGGCGGGAGGGTCTGCAGGGCGTGGATGTCGATGAAGATGCTCATGGTCGTGGGTCCTTTCGTGGAGGTGTAGTGGGGAGATAGTCAGTCAGCAGGAGTGGTCGAGGATCTCAGCGCAGAGGCATAGTCGCGGCCCCAGCGCACGACCGTCTCGCGGCGGCGCTGAGGATCCCGCAGGCGTCGCAGGTCCTCGGCCAGCCTCCCGTAGTCGAGGCCGATCCCATGTGCGCTCAGGAGACCGACCAATGAGCGGAGGTGGTAGCGGAGCCCGGATGGGGTGGTGGCGAGCATGACCGCGTCCAGTCGAGGCTTGATCGACTCGCTGTCCGTACGACGGCGGAGCTGACCCACGGCTGCACCCACCCCGGTTCCAGTGACGTGCATGGGCATAGTGTTCGACTGCTGGTGCATGCTGAACAGGGTGATGGCCACGAAAGCCGCCCACTCGGAAGTCGAGGGCGCTTCGCCGCGTCCGTGTTCCCTGTCATGGAGGTCCCCCAGCACGTGCTCTGAGACCTCCCACCAGGCGCGAGGGTCCTCACCGGGCTCCTGAGCAACCGCACGGCGCAGGCGGCTCAGGGTTGCTCGAGCGCGAGTGACCGCATGTGCGTCAGCGCTTAACAGCTCTCGCTGCAGGCGATGCGCAGCCGCTGCGGTTGCCCGATACAGGCTCGGGGCCGCAGGTTCTCCCTCCTGAGTGCGGTTCGGCATCGCGTCCTTCCTCTCCATCTGTTCCGTCATGAGGTGGCCATTCCCTTCTCTGCGAGAGTCTTCGTGCCCTGTGCCTTCGACCCGAAGTGCTTTCGGAAAGAACACTCGAGGTGCGCGCGCGCCGTCGCCACACTCACCAGGCGGCCCTCATCGTCCTCACGGCCAATGACCGCGCTCGGACTGACACTGGAGGCCAAAGCGCGCGCATGTTCCAGAGCGACCCGTTCGGCTTCCTTGAACCACTTCGCCCGGTATTCGGTGGCGTCAGTCTCCGGAGTCAGCGCGGCCAGCCACGCTTTGAAGGGCTCATTCAGGCTCGTGAGGAACGCTTCCGTCGCATCCGCACCGAAGACGTAGTCTCCGCTCGCCGCCTGCTTCAACACGCCGGCGAACTGCCCCAGGCCGATCGCCACCTGCATGGTGGCTTCAGCAGTGGAGGTGATCAGAGGAGCGGCCCTCTGCTTGTCCCGCATGAGGATGCTCAGACGCAGCGGCATGGTCTCATCCACCGTGGAGACCACCACAGCGTCCTGTGTGCCGTAGACCGTCCCGACCAGCTGCACGGTGACCAGGGGGTCTTCGTCGAGAAAGTCCTCGGCCTCCCGTGCCATATGGGGCAGCTCCATGACCGTCGACGGGGGGCGGACGTCCGCCTTCGCCCCCTCACCTTGAGCGAGCAACGGGCCGATGCCACGCCACAGGGTGCGCGTCTCCGAATGCGCGCGAGGCATCCACACATCCCGCCCGGCTTTCTTGGACTGAGGTCCGCTCAATCGATACGCCGTCATCGGATCGGACATCTCGTTCTGGGACTCGAGGCGGTCTCCGTTGGCGACCAGGACACCCGTGACACGCCCCTGCGAACTGAAGAGACGTACACGGCGGATCTGCCACGTCAGCAGATCGCATGGACCCATCGCATGTTCCACACCACGGGCACCAGCCCCGTCCGGCGCTCTCTCCCAAACGGGAAGGTCTCGCTCTGCCTGTTCCCCGAACACGAGGTGGGGAACCGTGTTCAGGGTGAGGGTCTCGGCAAGGTTGCGGCCATGCAGGATGACTCCGCCGCCTCGCCCAGACCATCCGGTGCCGATGGGATACCCCTTCCCACCTTTCACCCGGGAGTCGCCCACAGCACCGGACTTGATGCCCGAGTAGTTCCATGCCTGGAGGTGAACCAACCAGCGGGCCGCCTCCGCGAAGTCCAACGACTCGAGCCCCTTGCCTGCTCGCATCGTGAAGTACGGAGACTCGGCATCGGGAATCAGCTTGCGGACGGGACTGTGTTCCCCCTTGGCCGTGTGCAGGTCAGCAACCTGCATGAACGGGTGGCTGGGATGGAGAAGGTCCCAACGAGGGGCGACCTTATCCAGGTAGCTCTGAATGCGCTGGCCAGCCTGGGCGTCCTCATCCCCGGTGAACTGAGCCCCCCACCATTCGGCGGCTTCCTCGGGTGAACCGTCTGCCAATCGCGGGTCCTGACGGTGAGCCCGCCAGAAGACCACGAGGAGCAGACGGAGCAGAGCCAGGTCCTGCTGAGGACTGTCTCCTGCGATGCGGAGCACCTCCCTGCTCTGGGCGAAGGTCTCCCGGACTGAGAGGATTCGCCGTTCGCCATGCACGTCCAAGCACATGATCCAGGGGCGAGTTGTGAGGTCGTAGGCCTCAGCTTCGTCGTGCAGGTCCGTCATGCTTTCTCCTCCGTGAGTCCGAACTCGCTGTCATAGTGCAGAGTGACACCCGCGAGCGTGGCTTTGAAGTCCCGGTCCAGTGCGAGTTGAAGCTGTCCCCGCAACAACGGGGTGTCCTGCCAGGCCAGGTCGGTCTGACGTTCGAGCTCACCCAGTGCCCGCTCGAACAACCACGGCCGGCTGAAACGTCGAGGAAGGCGCACTGCCGATTCTGCGATCCTCTGTGCGTCCTTCCACGCCGGGACCATGCCT
This sequence comes from Micrococcus sp., assembly GCF_034179925.1. Classification (GTDB taxonomy): domain Bacteria; phylum Actinomycetota; class Actinomycetes; order Actinomycetales; family Micrococcaceae; genus Micrococcus. Next base: position 7,992 of record NZ_JAXFPG010000007.1, read on the forward strand.
GCTGAGAGCACTCTCTCCTCACTCTCCGAGGTGAGGGGGACATAGCCTCCAGGGGCTTCCCGGGTGAGCAGCACCTCCAACATCGGGTCAGCGTCACGCACCTGAGCCGAGCCCCTGGCCTCCCCCTGAAGGGAGTCAACGTCTGCGCCGGACACAGGCCACAGCTGTTCGAGGCCGGAGACTCGCCTCCCCCACGGCAAAAGAAACGTCTCCGCCTTGGCCCGTTGCTCGTCCCGGTGGGCTTCCCACTCCGCCTGCGCCTGCTCCCACGATTCCTCCCATGTGGGAGGCAGAGCAGGGTCGCCCCCATAGGCGCGCCTCACCAGCGATGGAATGTCAGCAGGCAACTGGACAGCCGTCCCACCCCGGAAGAGGGTGAGGACGCCGGCCGAGGCCAACAGTGCGGCCAGAGGATAAACCCGGGCTTGGGAGGGCTCTAAGGCTGGTGGAGCCTCCTCGGAGCCGATGCTCTCCATTCCTCGCACATAAACCTGGGGTTCATGCGTCCATGCCGGGCGATCCTCGTCTGGCCGGTCATGCCGATGCACGCGCCCACATCGCTGGAGAACGAGGTCCACCGGAGCGATGTCCGTGACCATCACGTCGAAGTCCAGATCCAACGACTGTTCGACGACCTGAGTCGCCACGACGATTCGGCGATGAGGGCGTCCAGCACCCCGGTGGGCCCGAGGGCCGAGGTGATCCAGCAGTTCGCGCTCGCGGGAGACCCGGTCTGCAGCAGTGAAGCGTGCGTGCAGCAAACGGGCGTCGGCTCCGACAGCTTCCTTCGCGAGACGGTAGGCATGCTGTGCTCGAGCGACCGTGCTGCACACAACCAGGAGGCATCCTCCGTCTTCCCTCACCCGACCCATCAGCCTGGAAAGCGCATCATCGTCATCCGCCATCGGGCGGACATTGACGGTATGCCGCCGGCCGGAAGGAGCCGTCGCCGTGGCTGTGATGCCCTGGCGGCCAGCGGCGGTGATCACGGGGTAGGCATCACCGGTATCCGGCACTTCCTCCGGTCCTACAGTTCGAGAGTGCAGGCCCGAGGAATAGGCGGCGATGAGTTCTGCCTTGGCCCCATGGGGCAGTGTTGCAGACAAGAGGATGACGGGGGTTCCGTACGTTCCCAGCCAGGTCAATGCACGAGCCAGATAGCGACTCATATAAGCGTCATATGCGTGGACTTCATCAATCACCACCACTTTGGAGGCCAACGCCAGATGGCGGAGCATCACATGTTTTGACTGCAGGGCCGTGAAAAGCACTTGGTCCACTGTGCCCACCGCGATGGACGAGAGAAGCCCCTTCTTCCGGCCGACCAACCACTGGTGGGCAACAACTGCACCTCGCCTGCCTGGGGCGTCCTCGTCCTCCCCCACGGAGCGCACGCCCAGACCCCGAGTGGGAAGCGTCCGGACGTCCTCATTCAGAGCAGCCTTGGAGTGAGCGAGGAACATCGAGGCCGGCACTCCCGGCGCACCCGCACGTTCAGCCCATGATGTGACCCTGGGAACGAGTCCGTCCGATGTCGCCATCGTGGGTGCCGCGACCATGACGCCGTTGCGCCCAGTACGCCGTGCCAGCACCTCTGCGGCCAGCAGGGCCGCCTCGGTCTTGCCGACACCCATCGGCGCCTCGATGCAGAGCAAGCCCGGCCCGTCGAGGTTCTCCGCCGCACGGAGGACTTCTTCCTGAACAGGCCACGGTCGGCGGTCCGCACTCCACCCGAAGCGGTCGCTGTAGGCGGCGTCCGCGGTGTCCGGCAGAGGCCGCGTGGTCCAGGAGCCGGCGAGGTCGAGCCGCTCCCACGCCTCAGCGGCACGCCGCCGAGAGGATGCCTCCTCGGCGGCGGTCAACGGAAAGAGCTCCTGATTGGACGCGATCCAGTCCGCGAGGATGACCAGGGCCGTCAGCTGCATCTGCTGCTCGCGCTTCAAATGCCGCAGGGGGATACGTTCGAGCATCTCCCTAGCCCCGGTGTACTCGGCCATCGCATCCAACAGCTCATCCTGAACCTGCCTCCACGGGGTGCTCAGGAAGAGTTCAGCATCCCGAATCTCGCCCTCCCTCGCCGGTAAACCGTGGTGCGCACCGGCGATGGCAGCTAGCCTGTAAGCATTCCCGGCTTTCATCCCGGGAACACGAGCGAGAAGCCACCGTTCGATGCCACCGGCGCTCCCGACTGAATGAGGGTGCCACTCCGTCGCGGACGCGGGACCGCTCAGCGGGAGGCCCGCGTCGACCACACGGTCGGCAAAAGCCTCCCTTCCGGGACGAGACATGAGCTGGCCTTGGAACGCAGGTGTCGCCTTGCCCAGATCGTGGACTGCGGCAAGCCAGGCCACCAACCGCTCCCCCTCGCCCTGCAGGTCGAGAGCCTCCTCCAGCGCCAGGCGCACTCCTGGGGCAAGCCATTCCCGCCACAGCAGTGACGCCACCTCCGCCGCGTCCATGAGATGCCTCGTCAGGGTGAGCCAGTCCTCCGGCTCCGGACCAGTCTTCGCCCACAGACTCGCCGCTTGGGGACTCCACTGCCGTCCGCTCGTCTCCATGCTCCACTTCCTTAACAGGTCCGCTGGCGACTGCATGCTGTGTGCGAGCAGTCACGCGTCGTCTCTCACCCGACACTGTAGCCTTGCCGGACACTGCAGACAACCCCCTCAAACGCCCCCAAACTAAGAAGTTCTGACTTATGACTCCGGCTGTTTGCTTCCTCCCCCGCAGCGTCCCTCATGGGCCAGCAGCACCGCCTTCGCCCATGGGCAGCCTGGCTCCTTACCATGGAGGGCGCACCGAAGCTTCGGTGATGAGCCCTTCTTCGCTTGAGGGCGACTCGTGTGCCCGGAGTCATCCGGGATGGCCGGCCCTCCGGCCCCGACGCGCGGGCGGGAGGTCGAAACCTGAGCGCTGATGCCGTCAGGCCTCCCGCGCGTCGTCGTCGCACGGGGGCCACAATCGGCCCCCACCCCACACCCGCACACCCCGGCCCACGCACTCCCGCGCCCGCCCACGCGCTACTGTGCGACGCAGCCATCACACGCCTGACCAGCCCCGGAGCCCCCGTGACCCTCACCCTGCCCGCCCGCCTCGCCCACACCGCCGCCGCCTACCCGGGCACGCCCGCGCTGATCCTCGGCGAGGAGGAGACCACCTACGCCGAGTTCCACCGGCAGGTCCGCCACCTGGCCGGCCTGCTGCGCGCCGAGGGGGTCAGCCCGGGCGACCGGGTGGCGCTCATGCTCCCGAACATCCCAGCGTTCCCGATGCTGCTGTTCGCGGTACTGGAGGCCGGCGGCGTCGTGGTGCCCATGAACCCGCTGTTCAAGGAACGGGAGATCACCCACGTCCTCGCGGACTCCGGCGCCACCATGCTCTGGGCCGGCCCCTCCCCCGAGGCGGCCGCATCCGCGCAGGCCTGCGGGGTGCAACTGCGGGTGGTCGGCCCCGACGGCCTCGCCCCGCACATCGCCCCACACCTCACCGCCAGCCCCGGCCCGGCAGACACCCCCGCCCCGCGGACCCTGGAGGACGACGCCGTCCTGCTCTACACCTCCGGCACCACCGGCCGCCCCAAGGGGGCCCGGCTCACGCACCGGAACCTGGGCACGAACACGGACGCCGTCGCCGAGACCCTGCTGCGCCTCACCGCCGAGGACACCGTGCTCGGCTGCCTGCCCCTGTTCCACGTGTTCGGGATGACGTGCGCGCTGCTGACCTCCGTGACGGTGGGCGCGTCCCTGGTGCTCATCCCCCGCTTCGACGCCGCCGGCACCCTGGCGGCCATCCGCGAGCGCCGGGCGACGATCATGCTGGGGGTGCCCACCATGCTCGGGGCGATGCTGGCCGCCGGTGGCGACCGTCCGGAGGATCTGGCGACGCTGCGGATCGTGGTGTCCGGGGGGTCGAGCCTGCCGGTGGAGATCCTGCACCGGTTCGAGGCGACGTTCGGCTGCGAGATCCTCGAGGGGTACGGGCTGTCCGAGACGTCCCCGGTGGCGTGCATCAATCGCCCGGGTGAGGAGCACCGGGCCGGCTCGATCGGCCGGCCTCTGCGGGGCTGCCGGATGCAGTTGGTCGCCCGGTCCGGTGAGGTGATCCCGGAGGGGGACGACGGCGGCCGGCTGGGGGAGATCTGGATCCGCGGGGAGAACGTGATGGCCGGGTATTGGGGTGACCCGGAGGCGACCGCGCAGGCGATCACCTCGGAGGGCTGGTTCCGTTCCGGGGACATCGGCCGCCGGGATGCGGAGGGGAACTACTACATCGTGGACCGGCTCAAGGACGTGATCCTGCGTGGGGGGATGAACGTGTACCCGCGGGAGGTGGAGGAGGTGCTCTACGAGCATCCGGCGGTGGCGGAGGCCGCGGTGGTGGGGGTGCCGCACCCGTTGCTGGGGCAGGAGGTGGCCGCGTTCGTGGTGCTCGCCCCGGGGGCTCGTTCCGGCGGAGAGACGACGCGCGGGCAGGGGACGATCGAGCAGGAGCTGATCGCGTTCGTGCGGGATCGGGTGGCCCCGTACAAGTACCCGCGGACGGTGACGGTGCGTGACGGCCTGCCGAAGGTGGCCGCCGGGAAGATCCTCAAACGGGAGCTGGCGGCGGAGGCCGCCGCCGGCCCGGGCGGGCACTGAGCCGGGGCGGGCCGGGCCAGGCAGGGGCCGGTGCCGGTGCCGGGCCAGGGCACCGGCCGCCGTCGTCGTCGTGGGGGGTGAGGGCGCTCAGCCCTCCTTGGAATCGACGATCTGGATGGCCCGGGTGTCCGGGGCGGTGTCCGCCACGTAGTCCATGGCGCGGTCGAGATCGCCGGTGCGCTCGTAGGCGTCGTGGACCTGCTCCCACAGCGCCGCGTTCTCCACACCGATCTCGCGCGGGTTCAACACCGGGTCCTGGCCGGCGCGGCGCTGGCGGTCGTAGTCCTTGAACAGGCGGATGGTCACCGGGCTCAGCAGCACGAGCGCCAGGATGTTCACCCACGTGTAGATCCCGACGCCGAAGTCCGCCAGGGACCACACGAACGCGGAGGTCTGCACCGAGCCGTACACCATGGACAGCGCCAGGGCCACGCGGGCCACCGTGATGGTCGCCTTCTGCACCCGCTTGTTCGGGATCAGGTAGGCGAGGTTCGTCTCCGCGTAGAAGGAGAACGAGAGCAGCGTGGTGAAGGAGAACAGGAACACGGCCAGCGCCACGAAGGAGGGGCCGAAGGTGGGCAGCACCGCGTCCACCGCGTTCTGCACGTAGGCCGGGCCCTCCTCCGTGCCGGGCAGGTGCTCGGTGATCAGGCTCTGATCGTCCGGGCTGAGCACGTTGAAGCTGTTGGTGGCCATGATCATCAGGGCCGTCATGGTGCACACGAACAGGGTGTCCACGTAGGCGGAGAACGCCTGCGCCAGGCCCTGCTTCACGGGGTGGGAGACGTGCGCGGCCGCGGAGGCCTGGGCGCCCGCGCCGGTGCCGATCTCCGTGGAGTACACGGCCCGGCGCACCCCCCAGGCGATCGCGGCGCCGAGCAGGCCGCCGTAGAGGGAGTTCATGCCGAAGGCGCTGGAGAAGATCAGACCGAACATGGCCGGCAGGGCCTGCCACATGGCGATCATCACGATCAGGCCGACCACGATGTACGCGGCCGCCATGAACGGCACCACCAGGCCCACGGTGCGGGCCAGCCGGTGCATGCCGCCGAACACCACCAGGCAGAACAGGGCGGCCATGCCCAGGCCCACCCACAGCGGATCCCAGCCCCAGGCCTCGCTGGTGGCGGCGGTGACGGCGTTCGCCTGGATCTGCGGGCCGGTGATGACGCTGGCGAACACGGCCGCGGCCGCGTAGGCCACCGCCAGCCAACGCCAGTTCCGGCCGAGGCCCTCGAGGATGTAGTAGGCCGGGCCGCCGCGGAATTCACCGCGCACCTTGTGCTTGTAGAGCTGCGCCAGGGAGCTCTCTGCGAGCGCCACGGGGGCGCCGAACAGGGCGGTCACCCACATCCAGAGGATCGCGCCGGGCCCGCCCAGGTAGATGGCGGCGGCCACGCCGGCGATGTTGCCGACGCCGATGCGCCCGCCCAGGGCCATGGCGAACGCCTGGAAGGAGCTGACGCCGGCCGAGGAGGAGCCTCCGCCGATCAGCTGGCCGACCATATCCTTGATCAGGCGGAACTGCGGGGCCGCCATGCGGATGGTGAAGTACACGCCGAGGGCGAGCAGCCCGAAGACCATGGGAAGACTCCACATGATCTCGTTGGCCGAGGTGATGAACGCTTCCATGGGGTCCCTTCATCGGGCTGACACGGCCCGTTGTTCCGTTGCCGGTGCGCCGCAGGTGGTGTCCCGGCGCCTTCCGGGACCCTACGGGAGCCCTCAGCCGGATACGGGCGGGGTGACGTAACACTGTGCCACGTCTGTGCCGCTCTCCCCTGGGGTGTCTCCGGTCAGCCCCTCCGGGTGCGGTGCCCGATCATGGCGCCGAGCGCACCGCCCAGGAGGAGCCCGGCCAGCGGGGGAAGGCACTGGTACCGATCACGCACGCCCGCTGAGCCCGCCTCTCACCCCTCGGGCAGGGCCACCTTCAGGCGGGCGTGGGAGCGGCCGGTGGTGTCCTTGAGGATGTCGTACTCGACGTCCACATGGGGCTCGATCGCGCTGTACTTGTCGTTCGGGGCGCCGATCACCAGCTGGAAGCCCAGGCCCCGCCACGCACCGATGGCCCGCTCGGTGAAGTGGGCGTCGGCCTTGACCATCGCCTCGTCGAGGAACACGGGAGCGTACCGGGGGCGGGCGGCGTCGGCGTCGCCGAGCTGGTAGCGCAGGGCGGCGCCCACGATGAACGCCACGAGCTCCTGGGACTCACCGCCGGACTTCTCACCGATGTGGTCGTACAGGGCCACGTGCTCACCGGTGTCCGCGTGGATCTTCTCGGCACTGACCCGCACGTGTTGGCGCACGTCGATCAGCTCCACCGCCTCGGGGGCCTCCGGGCGGATCCGCTCGATGAGCCGGGCCATGCGCGTGTACGCGGCCTCCCGCTCGGCGTCGGTGCGGGCCTGCTCGATCAGCGACCGCACCGCCCGCAGCTCCCGCCGGAACCGCTGCCGGGAGGCGGACTGCGTCTCCCGGGCGCTGATGCGCAGGCGGTGGTCGTCGTCGTAGAACGGCAGGTCGGCCATGATCGTGTTGATCGGTTCGATCCGTTCGCGGATCTCCCGCAGCGCCCGGGTGAGGGTGGAGTCCAGGTTGGTGAGGTCGTTGCCGGAGAGCTTGAGCAGGTTCTCCCGCCAGGCCCCCTCGAGCTCGTGCAGCCCGTCCGCCTCCAGCTCGGCGAGGATCCGTTCGAAGTCCCCCACGGAGGTGTCCGGGTCGGCCCGGAGGTTGGGGTTGGGCCAGCGCTCGAGGAACGTCTCGAGGGTGCGGCGCAGCGTCTGCCGGTTCTGCTCGAGGGCGGCCTGGGCGGCCTCGCGGTCCTCCTGCAGCCGGCTCGCGGCCAGGCTCAGGGCGGTGTCGAAGCGTTCCAGGGCGGCCCGCGCGTCGGCCTCCACCGGCTCCTTCCCGACGACGGCGCCCCCACCCCCGGCGCCCACGGCGCCGGCGTCCACAGCGCCGGCGGGATCGATGCGGGCGCTGAGGTAGGCACGCTGCTCGGCGGTGAGGACGCGGCCGGAGCGGGCGGCGTCGTCGAGCACGTCCTGGGCGGCGTCCACCTCCTCTGTGATGCGCGTCCACTCGGCGTTGAGGGCGCGCCCGCCCTCCTCGGCGATCACCGCCTCACGCTGGAGGGTCTGCTCGCGCTCACGCAGCGCGGCGACCTTGCCGCGCAGCTCACCGAAGCGGGGGTCCTTCTGGGTGATCTCCTCGATCACACCACCCCACCGCTGCTGCTCGGCCTCGGCGCCGGGCACGTCGATCTGCCCCCAGTCGAGGTCGAGGACCCGTTGCCAGGCCGAGCGGCGCCCGGTGTCCTCCGTGTGCAGCCGCCGGGTGTGCTCGGCCTCCTCGAGAGCCTCCTCCACGCGGGCGTGGGCCACCTCCAGCCGGCGTTCGAGCTCGGCGAGCCGGTCCCGGTTGGAGAAGCCCAGCACGTTGCGCCGCAGGTCGCCGCCGACCGCGCCGCGGGTGCGCTCGGCGGTCTGCCCCCGCAGGGTGAGGGCCCGGGGGTGCTGGTCGAGCTCCTCGGCAGAGGCCACGCACACGTACCCGAACCGGCGGACCAGGTGCTCCTGCAGGGCACCGGTGAACGGGCCGGGGCGGTAGTCGAGGCGACCGGGCAGGGTGGCGGCGTCCAGGGCGTCCTCGGCGGGCAGGCCCGTGGGCAGGGCCTCCAGCTGCAGCCGCCGGCCCAGCCCGGCCTCATCCGCGGCACGGCGGAACCGGGGCAGGTCCGCCTCGTCGAGGAGCACGGTGGTGGCGAACCCGCCCAGGGCCAGGTTGAACGCGCCCCGCCAGGGGGCGTACTCGGTCTTGACCTGCACCAGCTCCCCCACGAACGGCAGCTGCGCCGGGTCCGTGCCGGTGGCGCGGGCCAGCTGGTCCCGGGCCTCGTGCAGCTCCGGGGGGATGTTGTCCTTCAGAGCGCTGACCTGGGCGTGCTCCTTCCTGAGCTCGCTCTCCTCCGCCTGGGCGTCCCGCAGGCCGATGCGGGCGGCCATGAGGTCCTCCAGCCCGCGCTCCTGCCCGTCGGTGTCCTCGAGCTCGGCCCGGGCCCGCTCGGTCAGGGCCGTGAACGCCTCCCGGGTGGACAGGTCCGGGCGCAGCACAGCCAGGGACTCGGCGGCCGCGTCCCGGCGCTGGCGGGCGGCGGCGGCACGGCGCTCGGCCTGGACGTACTCCCGTTCTGCGTGGGCGAGCCGGTCCCCACCGGAGGCGCGCAGCACCTCTTCGAGGCCCTCACGCTCGTCCCTCACAGCGGTCAGCTCGGTCCAACGACGCCGGGCGGTCGCCTCAGAGCCCCGGCTCCGGGCCCGCAGGTCGTCCTCGAGGGCGCGCAGCAGCTCGAGCCGCCGGCCGGCGTGCCACAGGCCCGCAGGGCTGGCGGCCTCTGTGGGGGTGCCGACCTCGGCCACCAGGCGCAACCGGTCGGAGGCCTGCTCGATGCGCTCGCGCAGCCCCGGCACGGGCTGGAGCATGGCGACCTGCTGTTTGGCGGTCTCCATACGGCGCCGGGTGCTCTCCAGCTCGTCGAAGTGCTCCACGACGGCCGCCGCCGTCGCGAAGGTCTGCGGGCGCTCCAGGACGAAGTCCTTGTAGAGCCGGTCCACCGTGGAGATCGGCTGACCGGCCTGGATCTTCGCCAGCAGGTCCATGGCGTGCTCGCCGGCACCGGCGGCACCGATGCCGAGGGTGGCGTGCACGCGCGCCCAGAACTCGTGGTCCGTGGGCACAGTGCTCAGGCCCAACGCCCGAACGGCGGCGTCCGAGAGGCGGCGCTGAGCGGCATCCTCGAGGCAGGCGAGGTCGAAGGGCCCGTCCGTGACGGCCCGGACCTTCACGGTGTCCTCCAGCAGGGTGGCGTCCGCGGGGATGTACCAGGCGCGCAGGGCCGTGAAGCGGCGGCCGCCGTGGTCCTGCCAGGTCATGGCGATCGCCGTCCAGGTGTCCTCGCCGTCGCCGCGCAGCACACTCATCCGGGTGCCGGACTCGGTGCGGGTCTCGTCCGTCTTGCCGCGGCCGTAGGAGAGGATGTTGCGCTGGTCCTCGCCGCGGGGCCGGCCCGTGACACCGCCGTTGGAGGCCCCGTTGAAGGGGGTGCGGTGCGGCATCATCAGCGCGATGTAGGCGTCCATCAGGGTGGACTTGCCCGAGCCGGAGCCGCCGCAGAGCAGGGTGGCCCCCGGGGAGAACCGGACCCGGTGGGCGCCGTCATAGCCGCCCCAGTTGACCAGCTGCAGGCGCTCGGCCGTCCACTGCTCCCCGCGGGAGGCCGTGGGGATCAGGCCGAACAGGGTGTCCTCCATGCTCATCGTGCATCACCTTCCTGCGCGTGGGCGTCGGCGACGGCGTCGTCCGGGGTGTCGGCGTCTGAGTCCGGGGTGTCGGCGGCCCCCTGCCCGGCCTGCTCGCGCAGCCAGGCGTCGAGCTCACGCAGCCGCTCGGCGCTGAGCACCACCTCGATCAGCGGGGTGATCCGGTACCGCTGCGGGGAGTCGAGCACCACCACCCCCTCTGTGGTGAGGCGGGCCACCGCCGTGTGTACGGAGCGCTGCCGGCGGGCGAGGTCGCCGTCGTCCTGGGAGAAGTAGCTGAGCACGGTCTGCTCGATCTCCTCGAGGTCCACCCGGGCGGCGGTCTCCCCCGCGACGGTCTCGCGCTGGTACACGCCCCGCAGGTACACGAGCACGAGGGTCTCGGCGCGGGTGTAGGGGTCGTCCTTGAGCAGGATCGGCACGTCCACCTCATCCGAGCGGACCTGCCGCTTGTAGGCCAGGCCGCGGTCCGTGTCGATCACCAGGCGCACGAACAGATCGTTCAGGCGGGACTCCACCACGGCCCGGTGCTCCAGCAGCACCGCCCAGTCCTGCGGGTGGGCGTCGGCGTCGAGCACACGGCGCTGCAGCAGGCGCACCAGCACACGCCGCACCTCGGGGGCGAGGACGCCGCGGTCACCGGGGAAGCAGGCGTCCGGGTCGGCCTCGATGCGGGAGGCGGTGAGGAAGCCGCCGGGCTCCGCCGGGGACTCGGGGGCGTGGGCCTCGGGGGCCGGGGGCTCAGCCACGGGCGGCTCGGGGATGTGGGGCTCGAGGGCGTGGGGCTCGGTCACGGGGTCACGTCCTTGTGGGTCTTGGCGATGAGCGAGGCGAAGGCGAAGCGGCGGCGGGTCCCGTCGGGGCGGCGGGCCTCCACCACGGAGACCTCCCCGCCGGGCCGCATGCCGTTGCGGTGGGCGAGCTCGAGCAGGCCGAGCAGGTCCGCAGGGCGGCGGACGTCGTCATCGGCGGCCTCGAACGCGGCGGCGAGGTCCACCTCCTGGGTGCCGTCGGCACCGAGCGCGGCCAGGTGCTCCTCGAGTTCGCGGTACCGGGGCCCGCCCCAGGCCTGGGCTTGGGACTCTGGGAAGCGGGGGTCGGCGATGTCCCGGTGCAGCGGTGCAGGCCGGCCCGGGGGCCGGGGGTCCCGCACGGTCAGGCGCAGGTTCCCGACGGCGGCCACGGGCAGTCCGCGCAGCACCGGCACCGGGTCCGCGGCACGCCCACGGGTCTGCTCGGTCCAGGCCTGCAGACCGGTCATCACCCGGCGCAGAAGGTCGTCGACCTCACGATCCCGGGCAGGGTCGTGCGTGCGGACCTGCGCGGTGATCACATGGGAGGCGCGGCGCTGGGCGGTGAGCACCTGGTCCACACCGTGCTCGATGCGGCGGGCGACGGCGGCCAGCTCGCGCCGCTGCTCGGCCGAGAGCAGGCGGACGAACGGCAGGGCGAGGACGGCCTCGAGCTGGTCGGTGAGCTGGTCGATCTGCTCCGGATCCCCGATCAGCCGCAGGGCGCCGGCGAACGCGCGCCCCTCCGGGGTGGCCTCCATGATGCGGTCAGCCTGCTCGAGGTATTCGCGCAGCACCTCCCCGGCGGGGCTGTCGTCGGCGCGCAGGCGGGTGACCACCTGCCGCTGGATGCGGGTGATGGACTCGGCCACACGGGCGAAGTCCGCGGGCAGCTCCCGGGTGAGGTGCAGGACGTTCTCGGCCTCCTCGCGGAGCTCCTCCTCACTGACCGGCTCCTCCTCGCCCGCCTTGAGGCGGGCCAACTGGGCGTCGAGGGCGTCCCGTTCGGCCTCGAGGGCGGCGATGCGCTCGGCCGGGTCCGGTTCGGCGTCCTGGGCGAGCTGGTCGACGGCGTCGAGCAGGGTCCGCACGCGCGAACCCGAGACCCTCGCCCGCCCCGGACCGGTGCGGCCGGCGACCTCCAGGGCCGTCACGGCGTGCGCGGAGAGACGGTAGACCTCCACGTCCTCCTCGATCTGGGTGGTAAGCCAACCGGACTGCGCCCAGCGCCGGCACACGTCCCGGCCGGTGCCGGCGGGGAGGGCGCGGTCGTCGTCGTACCCCTCGGCGCGCAGCCGGTCCAGCATGTCCTGGATCTCCACGTGGGCGTCCGCCACCGCCACCGCCTGCCGGTCCGAGGTGAACATGACGCCCAGCGCCGCGACCACGAACGGGGCCTGGCTGCCGTGCAGCAGCCGCAGGGTGGGCGCGGAGAAGGCCGTCCGGGCCCGCTGGTAGGCCCCCTCGATGCGCTGGTTCTTCATCGCCACCAACCTAGCGGGCGCCACGGACACGCTGAGCACCGGGCGGGGAGGTCACAGCAGTGCGACGACGGCCCGGCTCGCCGCGGGGGCGAGGTCCACGGCCCGGACCACGGCGAACGCGGTGATCACCGTGACCACGAGCCATTCCCGCCAGGAGCCGGTGGCCCCGAGCAGCGGCAGCCGGAAGCGGCCGGAGGACGTCCACAGGGGGTTCCTCACGGGTGCGCCCGGGTACAGCGGCCACAGCAGGGGAACGCCGACGGCGGTGAGTGCGTCCCCGAGGATGTGCACGCTCACCCCGATGGCCACGGACGCCGGGATCCACCACAGTCCGCCGCCGAGCACCGTGCCCAGCACCGCGACGGCGGCACCCAGCGCCCAACCCGCGAGCACACCCCGGGCGGGCAGCAGCCTCAGGGCCTTGGCGGCCACGGCCACGAGGAACGCCGCGATGATGCCCTGCCCTGGCGCGTAGGTGTGCCCGGCGATCTCCACCTGCGGGATCGCGGCCAGGACGGCCACCGCCGTGAACGCCGCGACCCCCAGGATCGAGTGGGTGCCCTGCCGGTGCCCGCCGGAGAGCCGGCTGACCACGCGGGAGATCCACTCGGTGACCGGGGGAAGGGCGTGGGCGACCGTGGCGCGGGGGTGGTCCCAGTCGCTGATCAGGGCTGCCCCGGCGGTGGTGAGGGCGCCGAGCAGCTGGATCTCCGGGGGCATGTGCAGGGCCTCGACCGGGGAGAGGCTCCCGGTGAGGGCGAGCCAGGCGGCGGCGCCGGTGGCGGCATGGGATGGGCCCATCATCGGGGCGGCCTCCTGGGGTGCGGACGGTCTTGGGACCGTCACACGATGCCGCAGGAGGCGGACACGTTAAGGCCGGACACGCCCGAGGACGTGCCCCGGGCTGTGTCCGAGGGTGCTGGTGGGGCGCCCGTGCGGTCCAGGACCGCGAGGGTCAGAGCCGCGCGGGTCAGGACCGCGCAGGCCCGGCCCGTGAGGGTCAGGCCTGCGACGGAGGGGTCCTGCGGCTCAGAACAGCTCGTCGCCGCTCTTGAAGCCCAGGCCCGGGTGGCGGTCGAAGCGCACGACGCCCACGGGCACCTTGCCCTCCACGGCCTTCGTGACCCGGGCGACGCCCTCGTTGCCGAAGCCGGCGCACAGCTCGATCGCGTTGATCCCCTTGGCCACGAGGTCCTTGGCGACCTGCTCGGCCTGCGCGTAGTCCACGCAGCCGACCACGGTGAGGGTCAGGCCCTCGCTGACGAGCTCGGCGGTGTGGGTCTCCGGGGAGACCTCCGGGGTGACGTACACGAACGCGGCCTTCATCATCATCTTCTCCTTGCTGCGGGGGCGGGCCGGCACGGCCCGCGGGGGCACGGGCGGCAGACCGCGGGGGCGGGGCCGTCCGGTTCGCACCGTACTCGCCCCGCCCCCGAGATTCGCCCGGATTGCTCAGTTGTAGAGCATGCCGCCGTCGACCAGGAGCACCTGGCCGGTCACGTAGTCGGAGCGCTCGTCCGCGAAGAAGGACACGACGCCGGCCACATCCTCCGGGGTCTCGATGCGGCCCAGCGCGATGCTGTCCACGTTCTCCTTGAGGTTCTGGCCGATCGGCTTGCCGTTGACCTCGTGGAGCTTCTCGTCGATGAGGTCCCACATGCCGGTGCCCACGATGCCGGGGGCGTAGGCGTTGACGGTGTGGCCCTTGGGGGCGAGCTCCTGCGCGGCGGCCTGGGTGATGCCGCGGACCGCGAACTTCGTGGAGGAGTAGGCCGAGAGGATCGGGAAGCCCTTGACCGCGGCGATGGAGGCGGCGTTGACGATCTTGCCCTTGACGCCCTGCTCCTCGAACTTGCGCACGGCGGCCTGGATGCCGAAGAACACGGAGTGGACGTTGATCCGGTAGATCTTCTCCAGCTCCTCCTCGGTGACCTCCAGGATCGGCTTGACCTGGGCGATGCCGGCGTTGTTCACCAGGGTGTGCAGGCCGCCGAGGGCCTCCGCGGTGGTGTCCACGGCCTTCTCGAAGGCGTCCTTGTCGGTGACGTCCAGGGCCACGAACACGGCCTTGCGGCCGAGCTCCTCGATCTCCTTGACGACGCCCTCGCCCTTCTCCTTCTGGAAGTCCAGGTCGGCGATCGCGACGTCGTAGCCGTCCTGGGCCAGCCGCAGGGCGATGCCCCGGCCGATGCCCTGGGCGGCTCCGGTGACGGGGGCGACGCGGTTCTGGTTCTCGGTCATGGCGACCATCTCCTCAGTGTGACCAACGGGTGTGGTCTGACCACTCAAACACCCCCGTTCGGGGAGTGCGGCCCCCATCGTCACTTATGACATCACTGTGATGATCGTCGATATATCCGTGCGTCGTGGGGGCCGCAGGCCCGGGCCAGTGGTCAGTTGACCAGCGTGGCCGGGCGACGGCCGGCGAGGGCCTCGTGCGCGTTCTGCGCGGGGATTACCACGTAGTCCCGCGCCGTCTTGGCGCTGCGGAAGGCCGAGTGGGGGCTGACCGTCACGTGCGGGTGGGCCACGAGGGGATCGCCGGCCGGCGGGGGCTCGGTGGCCAGGGTGTCCAGGAACGCCCGCCGCACCTGGCCGGACTCGAGGGCCGCCAGCAGGGCCGGCTCGTCGATCAGGCCGCCACGGGACACGTTCACCACGAACGCACCCTCCGGCAGCAGTGCGAGCTCCCGCTCGCCGATCATCCCGCGGGACTCCTCCGTGAGGGGGGCGTGGAGGCTGAGGATGTCCGACTCCTGCAGCAGCTCCTCAAGGGAGTGGACGCGGCGCACGGCGCTCGGCCAGTCCTCCTCGCTGACGTACGGGTCGTAGGCGACGATCTCCCCGACCACAGGCGTCGCCAGGGTCACGAGGTGCCGGGCGATCCTGCCCAGGGCGAGCAGGCCCAGGCGCTGCTCGGACAGACGTGCGGGCATCGGCAGGGCCGCGTAGTCCCAGCCGCCCTCCTTGACCTGCGTGTTGGCCTCGGGCAGGAAGCGGGTGATGGACAGCAGGCCGGCCAGGGCGTGAGCGGCGACCTCCTCCTCGGCGACGCTGGGCATGTTGTAGACGTCGATGTCCAGGGCGCGGGCGGCCTCGACGTCCACGCCGTTGTAGCCCACGGACATGGTGGCCACGACCTTCAGCTGGGGCAGGCGCTCCATCAGGGCCCGGTCCACCGGGATGAAGCTGACGATCAGCGCCTCGCTGTCCGGGGCCTTCTCCACGACCAGCTCCGGGTCCGTGGAGTTCAGCACGAGGACCTCATGGCCCTCTCCTTCCAGGAACTCCACTGCCTCGGCAGGGTCCATGGTGCCGGTATCCGTGATAGTGATCTTGGCCATCTCAGTACTCCTCTTCTGTTCGGTGAGGGGGTCATCGTCGGGGGCGGATGCCCGTCTCACCTTGTCACAGCCCCCTGGCCGGGGGGATGGGTGACCGGCTCCGGGTCAGTCCCAGCGGCCGGCGCGGGCGGCGAACTCGTCGAGGCAGGCGAGCACCTCGGTGGCGAGCCACACCCGGTTGCGCCGCTGCGCGTTGAGCAGTTGCAGGGCCCCGATGGTCACGAGCTGCTCCACGGCCCGCTGGGCGGCCGGCCGGGACACCCCGAGCGCCGTGGCCACATGTTCCACGGTCACCGCTGGCTGGCCCACGATCACCCCGAGTGCCCGCCAGGCTGCCGCGTCCCGCCGTACCCGCAGCGCTCCGAGGCGCTCGGTCCACCCCTGCACCGCGGCCTCGAGGTCCGCCACCAGTCTGCGCCCGTTCCCGACGCCGGCCAGTGCGGCCTGAGCGAACCGGCGGACGATGGGCTCGGGGTCGCCCTCCCGGTAGGCGGTGAGCGCGTCGAAGTACGCGGCGGTGTCCGTGAGCAGGCCTGCCGAGAGCGGAGTGCTCATGCCGGTGGTGGCTCTGGCCCGGCGCAGCACCGCGTGGACGAGGACTCTGCCGGTGCGGCCATTGCCGTCGGCGAACGGGTGAATGGTCTCGAACTGCGCGTGGGCGATCGCGGCCTGCACGAGCACGGGCACGTCTGTGCGCCGCAGGTAGGTGAACAGGTCTGCCATGGCGGCGAGCACCCGGCTCTGGTGGGGTGGCACGAACTGCGCGGTGTGCGGGGTCGGCGCACTCCCACCGATCCACACCTGGGCTCGACGATAGGTACCGGGCCCGGCTGCATCCTGCCCGACCATGAGGGCCGCATGGGCACGGAGGAGGGCGGGCTCGTCGAGGTCCTCGGCGAGCCCGACGGCGGCACGCATCGCCGCCACGTTGGCCGCCACGAGCGCGGCGTTGGGCCGGGTCCTCTCACCGAGGGTGGCCAGGGCGAGGGCGCGGGCTCCGGCGGTGATGTGCTCGATCTGGGAGGAGGAGGCGGACTCGGTGCGCAGCAGCACGGCATCCAGGGGAGCGAGGTCCCCGGTGAGGCCGGGCAGGGCGCGGGTGGTCTCGGCGTCGAACCGGAGGATCTCCGCGAGGGCGTCCTCCGCCTCGGCGGACAGCTCCGGGGGCAGGCTGACTTCCAGCTCCGCAATCCGGGCGGGGACGGCGGCCCGATACGGGCCGGCGGCGCGGGCGCGCGCACGCCGGCTGAGGGGGCCGACGTCGTCCGGGGAGACCGACCAGGGGTGCGTCTCCCAGGTGACGGCGAGCGCCGCGCGCGGATCGTTGCCCATGACCTCACCTTACGCAACGATCGGACCGGATCGTTGCGTAACGCGGGACCGTGCGCAACGTTCTGCACTGTCAGTCAGGCGCTGTGACCGCCGGGCCGGCTCCTGGCACGGATCCACATCGACAGATTGACACCCAAGACTTACATCCGACCAGGACGTGTGACTCTCGAGAACGAGACTGTCACTCTTCGGCGCCTCTGCCGCGCGGTCAGCGCAGTAGCCTCCCCCTGCCCCGGCCCCGGCTCAGACCACCATGAGGTTCAGGCCTCCGGGAGGCTTCAGACCTCCGGGAGGCTCAGACCTTGAGCAGCACCTTGATCTCGCGGCGCTCGTCCATGGCCTTGTAGGCCTCGGCGGCGTCGTCGATGGGCAGGCGCTTCGTGAACACCTTGCCGGGGTGGATCTCCCCGGCCTGGATGCGCTCGATCAGTTCGGGCAGGAAGCGGCGCACGGGCGCGGGGCCGCCCTCCAGGTGGATCTGCCGGCCGAAGAGGTCGGATCCGTCGAGGGTCTGGTCATGGGAGACGCCCACGAACCCGACGTGGCCGCCCGGGCGCACGGAGGCGAGCGCCTGGTCCATGGACCCCTGCGTGCCCACGGCCTCCACCACGCCGTGCGCGCCGAGCCCGCCGGTGAGCTCCCGCACCTTGGCGGCGCCCTCCTCGCCGCGTTCGGCGATCACGACGTCGGCCCCGAACTCGCGCGCCAGCGCGCCCCGGTCCTCGTAGCGGGAGAACGCGATGACCGTCTCCGCGCCGAGGGCCTTGGCGGCGAGGACCGCGCTGAGCCCGACGGCGCCGTCGCCCACCACCGCGATGGTCCTGCCGGGGCCGGCCTGTGCTGCCACGGCGGCGTACCAGCCGGTGCCGAGCACGTCCGAGGCGGCCAGGTAGTCGGCCAGCCGGTCGGCGTCCGAGGGCGCACCACCGGGCACCTTCACGAGGGTGCCGTCGGCGAGCTCGACGCGCATGTACTGCGCCTGGCTGCCGGTGTAGCCGCCCGCGTTGGCGCAGCGGGACTGGTAC
This sequence comes from Micrococcus sp., assembly GCF_034179925.1. Classification (GTDB taxonomy): domain Bacteria; phylum Actinomycetota; class Actinomycetes; order Actinomycetales; family Micrococcaceae; genus Micrococcus. The sequence continues at coordinate 25,926 of NZ_JAXFPG010000007.1, forward strand.
CCGGCCCGGCAGATCTCGCATGTGTTGTCCGAGACCATGAAGGACCCGATCACGAAGTCCCCGAGCTCGAGGGTGGCGACCTCCGCGCCCTTCTCCACGATGGTGCCCACGTACTCGTGCCCCATGCGGCGGTGGTCCACCTCGTTGTGGCCGCGGTAGGGCCACAGGTCCGAGCCGCACACGCACGCGGCGGCCAGCTTGAGGACCACGTCCGTGGGCTTCTCGACGCGCGGGGTCTCCACGGTCTCCACGACGACGTCCCCCGGTGCCCGCATGATCACGGCCTTCATTGTGGCGGGGATCTCGGGGGTGGTGGGGGTGGGGGTCTCGGTGGTCATGGGTGCAGTCTCCCCCACGCCTGGCGAGGATGCGCACCACGGTGCGCACCGCCGTCGTCGGGGAGCAGGTGATACCAGACTGATACCATCCAGGCATGGCCATGACCCTGCGACTGACCGATGAGGACACCCAGGCCCTCGCCCTCCTCGCCGAGGCCGAGGGCATCAGCCGGCACGAGGCGGCGCTGCGCGCGATCCGCGAGGCCGCCGCCCGGCGCGGACACGAGGCGCAGGTCAGCGCGGCCTCCCGGCAGGCCCGCGAGCGCTACGCAGACCTCCTCGACCGCCTCGGCCGATGACCGTCCACCTCACCCTCGAAGACCTGCTCACGCTCGTCGACGATCTGCGGGTGGGGCCCGTGCGGGACGTCGGCCTGCTGGACTCCGCGGCACACCGGCCTGCAACCCACCTCTGGGGCCGGGAGGCGTATCCCTCCCTGGACGAGAAGGCCGCCACACTGCTGGAGTCGCTGGTGCGCAACCATGCCCTCGGCGACGGCAACAAGCGTCTCGGCTGGCTGGCCACCGTGGTGTTCTACTCCGTGAACGGCGTCCAGCTCGAGGCCCCCGACGACGACGCCTACGACCTCGTCGTCGGGACAGCGGCCGGGGAGCGCACCTTCCAGGAGATCGCGGACACGCTCGCCGGCTGGCACTGAGTGGGGCCGCGCGCCGGTGCGACTCAGAGCGGGCGGCCCGTGCGCCGGAAACGGTCCGCCCCGAGGGTGAACGTGCGGCCCGTGACGGGTTCGGGCAGCTCGCGGCCCTCGACGGCCTGGGGCGTGACCCTCGCGAGCACGTGACGGTTCCTCTCCTGAACCAGGTAGTAGGCGTCCCGGTTGCTGAGGCTGTCGCTGACCCCGAAGAGCCCGTAGGGGGTGTCGAAGGCGAGCATCATCCCCCACTCGAGGAACTCCTGCACTCGGTTGTTCGACCGCATCCGCGCGAGGGGGTAGATGACCGCACCGGGGTAGGCCTCGCGTACAGCCCGGTGACTCTTGGCGCCCAGGGGCCGGCCGGCCGGCTTGTAGGGCTCGAGGGATCTGACGTCGACGGCGTGGCGCAGCACGGCGGGCCCCGCGGCGTCCCCGGCGCCGTCCAGCAGGTGGTCCACGCTGACGCCGAACAGGGCGGCCATCGCGCGCAGGTTGTCCACGTCCGGAATACCGCGCCCCGCCTCCCACTTCGTGACGGCCTGCCGGGAGACGTGCAGCCGATCCGCGAGCGCGGCCTGGGAGAGCCCGTTGCGAGTGCGGAGCTCCTTGATGCGGTGTTCGAGTGCCATGACGCTGACCTTTCTTCGGGAGTCGGGCACAGTCTGCACCGGGGCGTCCACCCGTGGATATGCAGCACGCCGCGTGAGGGCGCTACCCATCGCCGCACCCCGGCTACGCTGCGTTGCCCCCGATCTGACCTGCGCTTTCACGTCAGCCCGCGGCGCGCTCCGGGTGCGAGGCGCGCAGCACTGGCAAGCCTCATGACGACGCCGGAGGAACCTCGTCTTCGCTCACCCCATACCCTCGCAGCACCTCCTCCACCGCAAGTGCGGCATCTGTCGCTTCGTCTCGCCCGACGCCGGCCAGCCACAGCCGACTGTCGTCGTCCATCCATCGCAGGAAGCGACGAAGGCGAGTCGCCGCAGACCCGTGCAGGGGTGGGCTGGGAACACAGCCGCCCAGCAGCCCGGCCACACTCACGGCGTCCCGCAGGTGCCGCTCCCGATCGCGGGAATCCCCGGTGTACGCCTCGATCTTCAGCTCCAGGGCTCCGATGATGTCCGGGACAGCGACAACGACCGGGGTCTCCCGTGTGCGGATCTCCACATGGAGGAGCCGTTCGAGCGCGTTGCGCCCGCCTGGCGCCTGAACGGGGCGGGGCCTGGGCAGCTCCGCAGCAGCGGGAGGAGGCACATGGTCTGCGATGAGGAAGTCCACCTGCATGGTCCCGGATGGGCTTGGACGGGTCATGCGATGCAACGGGGACGAGGCGTTCAGAGAGGGGTCATCTGCATACCCGAGGGTCCGGAGCCCGCGTCGAAGGGCCGCGAAGTGTTCTCGCCACGTAACCTCCACCCGGGCGAGTGCATCGATGTCCCGAGTGACCCGGCTGGGCTCCTGGCCATGAACACGGTGATGCAGCTGGACCATCAGGCCACCGATCAGCGCCCAATGCTCGGAGGGAACCGTCCGGGCCAGCTCGAAGACCGCCGGCCAGGGGTCGGGCCATGCCCTCCCGTCCACCGTCACACGGGGGCACTCAGACATGGCGCAGCATTCCGTCGAGCACGTCTCGCCCTGCGGCGCGCTCGCGGGGGTCGTCCGAGTCCATGAGGTCCAGGGCTACGAGTGTGTCGGCCTCCAGCAGGGCGGAGGGGTCCACCTCAGCGGGCACCAGGCGGATCAGCACCTCACCCCCTGCCGAGGATTCGAGCCGGAGACGGGACTGGAGGGCGGCCAGGTCACCGATCAGGTACCCCTCCACGCGTGAATCCGTGCCCATGGAGGCGAGGCCGAAGCGACGGGCGAGGCCTGAGCGTTCCACAGCGGACACCCCTGAGGGCACCAGCGGCTCTGCGACCCTCGTCCGGGCACGCGGTGATGCGTGAAAGCGATGAAGGCGGGCCCTGCCCTCAGCCAGTCGGTGCAGTTCGGGGGCGGTGAGTATCCGAAGACGGGAGCGCAGCCGGGAGGCCCTGGGCTGGTCGATGAAGTCCCGACCGTTCCCTCCGGAGAGGATGTCGACGGCGGCCCAGGCCGTCCGGGGGGCCCATGTGCGGCCAGTGGCGGGCGGCCTGCGTGCGTGTCGGGCCAAGGCCCGCTCGTCGATGACCCAGGATGCTCCGAACCGGCAGGCCTCCACTACGCCGGATTCCACGAGGCGCCGCATGTGCCTGCTGGACACGCCTGCCCGTTCTGCCGCCTCTCGCACCGTCAGCAAAGTCATGCAGGAAGGATACCGACTACAGACCCATTCATGCATATCCCATCCCCCTGACCCCCGCCTGCCCCGGGCCTAGACTCGCCCCATGACGACGACGGACCATCTGCGGGCCGAGGTCGCGCGGCGCTTCGCGGCCCTCGACATGCCCTCCTGGCCTGCGCCCCATGCCGAGGACTCCGCACCGGCGGAGGAGGAGTATTCCCGGGTGAGCGAGCCGGAGCGGTACCGGATCGTGATCGAGCGGGCCCGGCTGTGGGCGCAGGTGCTCGCCGAGGCGGGCGCCGTCGTCGTGCCGGAGGCGGTGCGCAGTGCGCCGGCCTTTCCCTGGAACCCGGAGGAGGAACCTGTGCAGCGCGCGCTGCGGGTGGACCCGCCGGCGGGGGTGGCCGGCGCGGCCCCCTGGTGGCTGCTGGAGTCGGACGTCCCCCAGAACGACGGCGGCACCCTCCCCGTGCTGCGGGTCGCCGTGGGGCGGCCGGACCAGGTGCGCGAGGCTCTGCCGGACTGCGGATGCGACGCGTGCGACCCCGGGTCGGCCGATCTACTCGACGCCGTGGACGAGGCCGTGCTGGGGGCGGTGAGCGCCGGGGTGACGCTGACCGGTCGGTGTGGGCTGCTGCGGCGCCGGGACTGGCACGTGGTGTGGGATGCCTCCGGCCGGGCCGAGGGTGATGCTGGGCCCCGGTGGTGGCCGTTCCGCAGGCTCGTCCGGGCCTGTGAGGAGCTGGCGAGCGGTGGCCAGCCTGCTCTGCCCCGCGGCACCCGGGTGAGTATCCGGGCGGCCTGGTTCCCGGGCCGGTCCGTCGGCGCCTCCCAGGCTTGACCCGCCTTGGATAAACCGCAGTATCCTTGTTGCAAAGCCAGTTAAGACCAATCTTTCCTTCTCCAAGGACACCATGCGTTACGTCGCCACCCCTGTCCGCCGCAGCATGCGGGAGCTGGGCGAGAACCTCCGCACCCAGCGGAAGCTGCTCGGCCTCACCGCCCAGATGGTGGCGGACCGCGCCGGCATCTCCGCTCCCACCCTCACGAAGCTGGAGAGCGGGGGTGGAGCCGGGCTGGACGTCACCTTCTCCGTGCTGCGCGTGCTCGGCATGCTGGACCCGGTGGTCCAAGCCTCGGACCCCTACACGACGGCGGTGGGCCGCCTGCGCGCGGACGAGCACCTTCCGCAGAGGGTGCGGGTGCGCCGTGAGTCCTGACGCCCCGGTCTCGGTGACCACCGTCCTGCACGGCGAGGACGTCGAGGCTGCCGTTGCCTGAGGCCCTCGTGGTGCCCCTTCAGCTGATCAGGGTGATTCGGACGGGGACTTCGTCGAGGAGGGGGGACCGGAGGCCTCCACCGCGTAGGTCATCTCCCCCAGCGCCGGCAGCATCTCGCCGAGAGACTCGGCCAGGACCCCCTCGGGGGCCTTGTCCCCCACGGGCCCGTCCCACGGGAAGTCCGTGTTCACGGTGATGCCGTCCACCACGACGTCGATCATGCCGCCGCCGGAGTACCGCACCTCCAGCGCGGCACCCGAGCGCAGCCGGCCGCGCGCGTAGGCCCAGCCGCCCTCCGGGACTGCCGGCGCCATACTGTGACCGGGTCGGGCCGCATCCAGGGCCGCATCGAGCCGACGGCACGCAAGGGTGGCGTAGGCGGTTCGTCGCTGGCGTCGGTTCTCAGCCCACCTCCGCAGGCGGCGGATCACTGTTCACCCTGGGAGACGGCGGCCTTCGCCATCGCTGCCCTCGCCTCCCTGAGGCGAGGTCGCGGCCCGGCCTGTGTCATGTTCAGCGGCGGGTTCAGCGCGGCGATCACCCGGCGCTCGACGTCGGCCAGCACCGTCTCCGGCGACGGCGGCGTCCAGACGCGCAGCGCCAGGTGCTCCAGCATCCAGCCCGTGAGCCTGACCTCTGAGCCCGCCGTCAGCGCATCCCTCGCCTCGGCCACCAGGGCGTCCAGGTCTGTCTGTCGCTGTTCCACCGTCATGCCCCCATCATCCTCGGCCCGACCGGCACCGGCGGCAGTGCTCATGTGTCGCCCTCCAGCACCCACACCTGCAGCACCGGGATCCGGGCGCGGATGGCGACGACGGTCGGCGGAGTCTCCCGATCCGTCTCCTCCGTGGTATCCGCGCCACCCCGCGCGGACCACCTCTCGTCGAGCTGAGCCCGAAAGCTATGACTGCACGCCCCGGCACCGGCGAGCCATAATTTTCTTGTCCAGAAAGTTATACCCCTCCCTCGACGCCCGCCGGGCCGCCCGCGGCCCTCTCCTGCACCCAGCGGTAGAAGAAGCCGCGCCCTCGACGCGACGGAGTGGAGGGCTCCAGGTGGCCTTCTTCCTCCAGCGCGCGCAGGGTGGAGCCCATGTTGGAGGCGTGGCCGCCGACCAGGGACGCCAGCTCGGTGGTGCTGATCCGCCCGCGCTGACGCGCGAAGCCCATGGCCACGGCACGCCGGGCTGGTGCCGCGCGGTGGCGGCCGATCTCAGCATCCAGCGCTGCAAGCAGCTGCTTGGCCCCGTCGCTCAGCTTCCACACGGGCGGAGCGGCGTCTGGCGTTCCTGCCGCGAGCTCCACCAGGGGGGCATCACCGACGGCCGCCGCGCCGAGTCGATCCAGCACCGATCGTGCCTCCGTCGGAGAGACCTGGGTCAGCCGGGCAGCCGTGAGTTCATCGATCCACACCCGCTCCACCAGGTGTCGCAGAACGAGGACGGCGGACACGTCCTGCGTGAGGTGTCGGGGCTCCACCTTGCCCAACCACGTCATCCACGGTTCATCCAAGGACTCACCCACCAAGGTGGTGCGGACATACGGGCCGGGGATCTCCTCGATCTCCGGGCTCGGATGCCCCAGACGCACCATCTCGCGGACCATGCGGTCCACACCGATGCCCTGCCGCTCGGCCACGCGCAGGTCCGCCAGCAGCTGGGTGAGGGCCCTGTTCCGAGACACCGAGGGGTGGGTGATGATGTTCCCCGGCTCCACTCCGCCGAAGAACCCGCCGGGGCTGGTCACCCGCAGGGTGCGGCCGATGTGCTCCACACGGGTGGCCTCCGGCTGGCCCCATTCGCGATGGGCTACCCCATTCACCAGGGCTTCACGAGCAGCGATCCGGGGGATGTCCCGCAGCTGTCCGACGGCCAGGCCCGTCTGCACGTGCCGCACAGTGTTCCGGGCCTCGAGCGCCTGGAGGACGTCCGCGAGTTCCTCCAGGAGTGAGCGTCCGCCGCGGTGGACGCGGATACTGCTGTCAGCGCCGGCCACCTCATGGTGGGTGTAGTCCAGAGACGGCTCGGCCCGCCCCACGAAGGCGAGGACGCCGGCATTTGTCAGCATTCCCTCCGGAGTGACCGCGTTCAGCCGGCGCAGCAGCTGCGGGGTCGGTGCGTTGGCGAGGTCCTCGCTGCGCTCGTCACCGCTGTCGTAGAGGAACGCACGGGCGACATCGACGGCAGAGGCACGCACCTCCGTCACCGGCACGGACGAGGCTTCGGCTGACCAGTCGTACTGCCGGCGGTACATCTGGCGCGTGTGCCAGGTGCTGGCGTCGATCTCAGCGCAGTGGTCCCCGACGCGCCAGTGGATGCGTCCGTCCATGCGGATCGGCTCGACGGCACTGGGCGGGTAGATGACGAGCAAACGCGTCCCTCGGACAACCACTTCCTGCACGTCCACCGTGAGCGCACGCCCGGTGACCTCGAAGATGCGGAAGCGCAGCCACTCGGCGTCCAGGGCGGTGCCGATCAGCTCCCCCTTCTTGGAAACCCCGACGATCAGCGCCCCGCTACCGGGCGTGTTGGCCATGCAGGCGGCCTCCTTGGCGAGGAACTTGGCGGCGTCCGCGTCTTCCCTCCGGCCCTCGAGCAGCTCGCCCCGCCGCCCGCGGCGGGACGGGTCCTCTTTGAAGTCAACGAGCGCCGTCTCGTCAGGGTCACCGAGGGCGGTGCCCTCGTCGAGTCGGATCAACAGTTCCTGCACCCGCATGCGCACCGGGTCCGGGCCGAAAGTGATGGTCATGCCCCCAGGATGCCACGAGTCATAATTTTCAGGCCAGAAAAATTATGTCCAAGCGCCCCCGGTCCTCTGAGCCACCGGCAGGTCCCAGAGCATGGACTTCGACACAGCCGATGGATGGGGCATGAGAGAACCTCACGCGCCGCAGGCACCATCCACGGGGAACGCGGCGTTCGCAACCGACATTGACTGAGCCGGAATGAACTCTCCACGCGCAGGCTCTTTCTCCCCTCCCGTGGCGACAGACGACTTCCACCAGTGGATCTGCCCACGATCACCGCGAACAAGGGAGACAACCTCCCCCGCCTGCACACCCACACCGTCATTATTCTCAATCGCCCTACATGCGGCGCGCCTCTCAGCGAGACTGATATCGAAAATCAAACCGCTACCCTTGTCCAATTGCTGACGCGTATCTGAAAGCACAAAGCTCGCGATGCCCAAGACATAGATGACACCAATGAAGACTAAGAGTAGCCAATTCACAAACTTCACAAAGTCTGCCGCGAAGCCCCGAATCGCGAACACTCGGAAATACATCGCCCAGCCACCGGCGGCGATAAAGATCGCCACAACAACCACGATGACCGATCCAACGAAACACGCGAGGACAGCAGCCGCAACACCACTTTCCGGGATATCACTCCTCCGCACCCCGAGGTCAGAAAGCATCATCCACAGGAGGGTGGCACCCGATGACGCCGACACCGCCACAAGAAAAGAGATCGCAGAGAAGGATAAGAAGTTCTTTAGACCCGGACTTAGGATAATAGCATGAACCCATCCGCGAAATATTGTGAGGCCAACTACCAGTAGAATAAAGGAGAAAACTAATGGACCCCACAATTCCGAAGGGTCTTCAAGCCCCCGCCCCCACCCTCGATTCAGAGCTAACACCAGGAATAAAAATAGGGCGCTAGAGACAAGCGGTGCGACGATTCGGCGCCATACCCGCCCCTTGTGAGAACCCGTTGCCCACATTGCAACACTAACAGAAATAGCTGCACCGAGCACGAGGGTGACGCCCCTCAGCCATAGCGGAAGGATCGGAACAGCAGTCGCCAGGGCTGCAGCCAGCCACACGCCGGCCCCCATGACGAACAGAAGCATCAAACCCGCAGCCTTGGCCACCCCTTCTCCATTAGAGTGCACGCGAGCAGGCTCGGCCGAGAGGGTCGCGCGATAGCCGCTGCCTGGATGCCAGCCCGCCAAAGGTGATCGACGAAATGCTTCTTGGGCGCAGGTTTCCTCCTCGCGGAGTCGCTCCTCGGGGGAGCGCGCACTGGACCGGGGGACAGCCACCTCCCACTGCTCGCCCCCACGCAAACCCAACCATGCACGATCTAGCCAGCCGCGCTTACGAGCCACGGCACGCGCCACTCGGCGTGGGTCTTCACTTCGGGGCTCGCGGAGGCGAACTTCATCAATGACGAGCGGCATCATCGACTGGGAGAACTCCCCCAGCTCCCGCCGAGCCTCCTGTACAGCAACAGGCCGCGCACAGTACAACAGAACCGCCACCCGAACCTGCCTGCGAGTCGCTTCGCTTGCAACCCAGCCGCGCTGCTCAAACATGCGCAACAAGCGCTTGCGATCTCCAGCTCGCTGCGGCCGCACCAACGCCTCGACGGTCCGGTTCGTCGGCGAAGTCGCCACCCCACTCACCGCTCGCCACCGACGCGACATCCACGCGTCGCCAGCGTCCCATCCGCCCGCTCCTCCACGACGGAGGTGTCGCGCAGAGGCGAATCATGCACGCGCATTCGTGCAGGGCCTGGTGTCTCGCCCCTCACGACGGCCTGCAACGGCATGTCGCCGAGAGCCTCGACGGCTTCGAGCACGAGGTCCGACTGATCAACCCCGCTGATCAGCGGGGTGCTTTCCAGCAGCCCGCCCCGCGTCGTCAGCACGTACTGCTTGGGTGCACGCACCCCCGACCCAGTCCGTAAGTCGGTAGCGTAAAGGCTCCGCAACACAACCTTTTTGTCCCCTTCGGTGCCCGTGAACGCACATGCCGTAGCACTAGCCTGCACGGTGGAGCCCGTCGCCCAATCCATGAAAATCCAGACGTTCAAGCAGAATTTCAGGGTGTTGTCCATCGTACCCCCTCCACTGCGGGTTGTTTCGCGTGGCCCCGTAGCTACCTCGTTGGCCGTGGTCAAAACTTCGCTCCTTATTCTCCACTTGAAGCGCCCTGGATTTTGTTCCGGGGTCAGGACGCAACGGGTGCTACGTCTCGGTCGTGAGTGTAGGCAGCCTCGACCTCTCCAGGCGTGCGGTAGCCGAGCCCCTCGTGGAGGCGGGCGGTGTTCCACCAGTGCGCTCACCCCATCGTGGCCAGCTCGATCTCCTCGGTCGACTCCCACACCCGCTCGGAGCGGATAGTTCGGCCCTGTAGAGGCTGTTCACCGTCTGAAGCCAGGGCCTTATCGTACGAGTCGCCCACGGCGCCCACCGATGCCGTCACCTCGGCAGTGATGAGGGTGTCCAAGCATGCCAGGGAGACATGCTGGCTGCCCCTTTCGCTGTGGTGGATCAGACCCTGTCGGTCACGGCTGGCACCTATGATCAGTAGTGCGTGTTCGAGGGCGAGCAGTGGTAGTCCCGCGATATGGAGGGTGGCGGAGACGGCTCAGACCACGATGCGTCGAGTAAACACATCCGTGACGAACGCGACGTAGCAGAACTCCGAATATATTATCACTTTCTGCTCGCAGAAATGATAATTGGTCGAATCAGGACCGCATCTACCTCCTCCCTATGATTTAAATGGACATCATTCACATAGCCAATCACCCTTACCTTAGGATTAATTTTATGAGTTCCATCGATCTGAGGGATTGTCCCATTTGACTTGTGAGCATTATGGAACCTACCGACAATAATGTCGTCGAATTTCTTACTCAACTGCCCAGGTGACCGAATGTCCCGTCTCTCCTTGGAGCGTTCTTCAATCTTGAACTTGTCCGTCAGTTCGTACTCTCTTGAAAGAAGGTCCACAAGGCCTCCGGGGGACGATGGATACCAACCCTCGGACATAATCTTCTCTCGCATCTCACCCGAGCTCCAAGATGCATAATTATCAGCTGACCCAAAGGCTTGAACAGTGATTGGCGTAGGATTCCACCGGAGAAGAATTCGACGAATCCAAGCGGAGAATCCGGTGTAAAACCTCACCTTTCCCACTCCCATGTAAACCACGAGATGGTTTTTGAAAATCCCACCCTGTCGAGTATCGAAGGGCACGGTTCCATGGCTCCAATCGATGACTTAAGATTCGATGAAATCACCAACCTCAATTCGCTCACCTCGATCAGGACGCTTAATGGAGAGATCATCTGAAATCCATCGATATATGTCAGAATCAATGGGGGATCGATCCATGTCAATCAAGCTCTTACGACTCGCCCTCAGGGAAGAACTAACGCGCTTAGACTTCACCTCCAGGAAGGAATTAAGTTCAGTCGAACCCCCCTCAGACAGCTTCGTCCCATTAAGCTCACGACCTAGGTAATCACGGATGGCCCGCTCGGAAAAATACAGTGCCACTTGGATAACACCCCTTTCTATTGGAATATCGAGAGGGAAATCTTTCAGAACCCCCCGCCGCCCCCGCCGTCCTGCGCCAGGTTCGAGAACCGCGAGTAGTGCCCCTGGAACCCCACCACAATGGTCTTGGTCGGCCCATTGCGGTGCTTCGCCACAATCAGGTCCGCCTCGCCGGCGCGGGGGGACTCCTTGTCGTAGATGTCCTCGCGGTGCAGCAGGATCACCATGTCGGCGTCCTGCTCGATGGATCCGGACTCGCGCAGGTCGCTCACCTGCGGGCGCTTGTCTGTGCGCTGCTCCGACCCACGGTTCAACTGGGACAGCGCGATCACCGGCACGTCCAGTTCCTTGGCCAGCAGTTTGAGGGCACGGGAGAACTCGGCCACCTCCTGCTGGCGGGACTCCACCTTCTTCCCTGAGCTCATCAGCTGCAGGTAGTCCAGCACCACCATCTTGAGGTCGTTCTTCTGCTTGAGCCGCCGGCACTTGGCGCGGATCTCCATCATGGTCATGTTCGGGGAGTCGTCGATGAAGAACGGTGCGTCGTTCAGTCGCCCCACCGTCGCGGCGATCTTGGACCACTGGTCGTCCCGGATGGTGCCCTTGCGCAGGTCTTGCAGGGCGATCGTCGCCTCCGCGCTCAGCAGCCGCATGGCGATCTCGTTCTTGCCCATCTCGAGGCTGAAGAACACGGTGGCCATGTTGTGGTGGATCGCCGCGGCCCGCGCGAAGTCCAGCGCCAGCGTGGACTTGCCCACCGCCGGGCGTGCGGCGATCACGATCATCTGCCCGCCGTGCAGGCCCTGCGTGAGCTCGTCGAAGTCGTAGAAGTCCGTGGGCACACCCGTCATGCCCTCGCCCTGGTTGCCGGCGGCTTCGATCTCATCGACGGCGTGCTCCATGATCGCCGAGAGTCGCACGTAGTCCTCGGACTGGCGGTTCTCCGCCACCTTGTAGATCTCGGACTGGGCCTCGTTGACGATCTCCTCGACCTCGCCGTCGCCGCGCTGGCCCAGCTGGGTGATGCGCGTGCCGGCGGTCACCAGGCGCCGCAGCACGGCTTTCTCCGCGACGATCTCGGCATAGAAGCTGGCGTTCGCCGCCGTCGGCACGGACTGGATGAGCTCGTGCAGCACCGCGGGCCCGCCCACCTTGGAGAGCTCCTGGCGCTTGTTCAGCAGGTCCGCCACGGTCACAGCGTCCGCGGGCTCCCCGCGGCTGTACAGGTCGACGATCGCCTCGTAGATCATCTCGTGGCTGGGCCGGTAGAAGTCGTGCCCACGCAGCAGCTCCACCACATCCGCGATCGCGTCCTTGGAGAGCATCATGCCGCCGAGCACCGAGCGTTCAGCCTCGAGGTCCTGGGGCGGGAGGAAGCGCTCGGCGGAGCGGCCGCCGTCGTAGGAGCCCGGGTCTCCGTAGCTGTCGGTCACCTGCGGAGACTCCCTTCCCGCCGTCGTCACGACGGCGGCGCCCGGGCCGGTTGCCGGCCTCGCCTTCTGATGGTGCGCCCCGAGGGGCGCGGGAACGTCGCCCCGCCGCCCGCCCCCATGCAGGTGGGGGCGTGGCGGTCCCCGGGGCGACGGTCTGGGCGGATGCGCGCCTGAACAGTGGTCACCTGCGGCCAATACCCGCCCTCGCGATGGGGATAGCACGGGACACTACGCGGGTGTGGGAGGCGGGGGCAACCGCGTTTCCCACACCCGGTGTGGACAACCGGTGGACAGTGCGGCGTGTCGTGTGGACCCCCTGGGGACAGCACTGTGGAGAACGTTCCGCCGAGAGCATTGACTCGCTTCTGACAAGGCCTTTTACCCTGTGGAGGGCTGTGGAGAAGAAGTCTCCCCCTCCCCGCAGGGCGTGTTTCCCTTCCACCAGCCTGGGGATCCACTGGCGGAATCGGCTCCGACAGGCGTTTCTGTCCACACAGGCCACCGTCTTGTCCACAGTTGTGGAGATCCACTGTGGACAATCATCGCGCATCTGGGGACAGCCGAGTTGACGCGTCCCGCCCCGCAGTCGTTCACTGCCCCGCCGAGTCACCTGGGGCACGCCCGGGCCCGGGCCAACCCCCTCTCCCCTAGTCTGGGGACGACTGTCTTCCGCCTCTCTCTGGAGCACCGCCATGAGCACCCTCTCCCGCCGTCAGGTGGCCGCTGGCCTCGCCTGGTCTGCCCCCGCCGTCGCCGCCGCGGCAGCAGCCCCCGCATTCGCCGCCTCCGGCCCGCCCTGCGGTGCTCACCTTCCCGTCGCCCTCGTCGCTGGCCGCTTCCACTGGGGCACCTACGACGGCACCCCCGGCGTCACGGATCAGCAGCTGCAGCTGTTCACCCGCATGCAGGTGATGAACGTGGCCCCCGGGTCGGTGGAGTCCTTCACCGCGACGTACACCATCAGCCGCCGCGCCGACGGCACCCCCGGCCCGGGCCTGCCATGGATCGGTGAGACCGCCTCGGACTACAGCCCGGAGCGCGCCGTTTGCACCACCACTGAGTGCGCCGAGTACGAGTGGACCGGCCACAACTACCCGTCGGACTCCTCCGTACTGGTGAAGACCGGTGACGGGGCCTCCCCGGAGTACACCGTGAGCTTCACCGTGCGCGACTTCACCGACGCCGCGTACTACGACGTGGACCTGCACTCCGCTTACGAACCGAACGAGGCCGTGTGCGGCTACACCTTCGACACGGGCACCTTCGGCGGCGGCACCCCCACCCCGATCAACCTGCAGAACACGCAGGACAACGACTACCGCACCGTCGGCACCCCCTTCGAAGTGTGGTTCTCGGACATGATGCGCGTGACGAACACGAACCAGCGCCAGGCCACCATGAGGGCTTCCTTCGTGGTGCGCATCCGGGTGGGCTCGGAGATCCAGACGAAGGAATTCTCCTTCCCCGCCCCGCTGCACGCCCTCGTGAACCAGGCCTACTACCCCGGCGGCCGGTGGTGACGGACCGCCCCTGCCGTCACTGACGGCGGAACCGCCCTGCACCCTTCACCCCCACCCCACAGGCCCTATACCCCAGGGAGAACGCCGCCGTGTCCACCGCCGCCAGCACCGTCCTCGCCGCTCTCGCAGACCAGCAACAGTGGCAGGAGGAGTACTACCGCCACCTGCACGCTCACCCCGAGCTGTCCATGCAGGAGACCGAGACCCTGGCAGAGATCTCCCGCCGCCTCGAGGGGTTCGGGTACCGGGTGCAGGGGATCGGCGGCGGCGTCGTGGGCGTCCTCGAGAACGGTGAGGGGCCCACGGTGCTGTTCCGCGCGGACGTGGACGGCCTGCCGGTGCAGGAGCAGACCGGCCTGGACTACGCCTCCACCGCCACCCGGCAGGACCGTGACGGCCTTACCCAGCCCGTGATGCACGCGTGCGGGCATGACGTCCACGCCACGGCGGCCCTCGGGGCGGCCGCACTGCTCGCCGAGGCCCGGCAGGCCTGGTCCGGCACGTACATCGCCCTGTTCCAGCCGGGGGAGGAGACCGCTGAGGGGGCCGCGGCCATGGTGGCCGACGGTCTCGCGGAGAAGGTCCCCACCCCGGACGTCTGTCTCGGCCAGCACGTGGTGCCCGCCCCGGCCGGCCTGGTGGGTGTGCGCTCCGGGGCGGCGCTGTCCACGGCGATCTCCATGAAGATCACCGTGCACGGTGCCGGCACTCACGGCTCCATGCCCCACCAGGGCGTGGACCCGGTGGTGCTGGCCTCGTCCATCGTGATGCGCCTGCAGACCGTGGTCTCCCGTGAGCTGGACCCGGACGAGTTCGGCGTGGTGACCGTCGGCTCCCTGCACGCCGGCTCCACCGCGAACGTGATCTCCGACCGCGCCGTGCTGCGCGTGAACTTCCGCGCCTACTCCCCCGAGGTCCGCGCCCAGCTCACCGAGGCGGTGGAGCGGATCGTGCGCGCCGAGTGCGCTGCGGCCCGCTCCCCGAAGGAGCCGGAATTCACCTCGTCGGACGACTTCCCCCTCACCCACAACGACGACGCCGCCACCTCCCGCGTGCGGGCCGCCTTCGAGGCGCGCTTCGGCCAGGACCGGGTGGTGACGCAGCCGCGCGGCACAGCCTCCGAGGATTTCTCCCGGATCCCCGACGCCTTCGGCGCCCCGTACTGCTACTGGGTGTTCGGCGGGCTGGCCGAGGGGCAGGAGCCGGTGGCCAACCACTCCCCGTTCTTCGCCCCCACCCTGCAGCCGACCCTGAGCACCGGCACTGAGGCTGCCGTCACCGCCGCCTTGGCCTGGCTGGGTGCTCAGGAGGGCTGAGCGGGTCCAGGCGCACTGAGGTCGTCCACGAGCTCGGCGAGCACAGCTGCCGCAGGCCCGAGCTGGGCGAGGAAGCCCTCGCGGGCCCCGCTCCAGGAGCTCACGCAGTACTCGAACTCGTCCTCGCTCGGCGTGTAGGACACCCCGTACCCCTCGGGAACGGACGGGGCGAAGGCGTAGCGGACGATCTGCTCCGCCCCGCCGATCGACGTGGTGGAGAGGAAGTCCTCCCGCGCCGCACGCACCCCCGGGTCCGCGAGCAGGGCGCGCACCACCGCCGCGGCCTCCTCTCCCACCACGGCGGGACCGTGGTCAGCACGGGATCCAGGGGCGTCAGCACCATTCACGCTATCACTACTGTCTGATGGTTTGGTCCTGTCATCCGCACGGCCTGATGTCCCGGCCAGTGTCCCCTCCACGGCCTTGCCCAGGCCCCACAGGTGGCGGTCCACCCCGGCGCCGGACTTGCACGCCTTCACCCAGTCCCGGTGGGCGTCCAGAGCCTGGGTGAACAGGGCACGCAGGGTGGGGGCGCCGTCGTCGTCCTGCGCGGAGTGCACCCCGTCCGCGAGGACCTCGGCGAGCGCGGCCATGGCCGGGGTGACGGGACGCAGGCACTCGGTGCGGCCGGCGACGTGCTCCCGCATGTCCACGGACTCGTACACGGAGCGCACCCGGCCGAACGCCCGCTGCTGGGCCAGCGCCATCACGGCCTGCTGCAGGAAGTCCGCACTCACCCGCATCCCCAGGCCGCTCACGTCCGGGCGGGGCACGCGCACCACATCCACCCGGAACCGGGCGGCCCGCTCCCGGTAGTCCGCCAGAGCACAGCGCAGCTCCGCCGCCAGGCCCTCACCCACGCGCCAGGTCAGCTCCGCCAGCACAACGTGCGCCCCCACCTCCGGGCCAGGGGCCTCACCCAAGGCGGGACCGTTCCCCGAGCCGGGCCCAGTCCCCGAGACAGGCCCGCCGCCCGCCTCGCCCGCTCCCGCCTGGATCCGGCGGATCACCTCGACGAGCGTGGCCCCGTCCACCGTGGAGTGCTCGCAGTGCAGGGCGATCCACCCGTCGGTGAGGCTGACCCCGTAGCTGATCGGCTTGTACACCCAGGCTCGGCCGGGGGTCACGGTGGCCCGCCGCAGCCGTTCGGCGGCCCCGTGGTCCACGTCGGCGGGCTCGTCCACGATCGTGCACGTGAACAGGGTGGCCGCCAGACGCCGATAGGCCGCGCTGTTGTGCTCGTCCTCGAGCAGACGCTCCAGCGGGGCCGCGAGCACCCGGCTGCCGAGCACCGAGAGCGCCACGAACCCGAGTCCGAGCCCATCCTCACCGGCGCCCCCCGCCGCGGTGGCCTCGGTGGCCCCATCCGCCTCAGTGGCCTCGACCACCGCCCGCACCGCCGAGGCGAACCATGCCTCCGGAAGGGGACGGCCGGCGTCGTCCGCGGCGGGCACGACGAACAGCCGGCCGGCGCGGATCAGGCCGATCTCCCGCCCCTCCGCCACCCCCGGGCCGGGGATCAGCACGTCCTGCTCCGAGCGCGGGTGGCGCAGACCGCCGTCGAGGCAGGCCCACTGGGCCGGATCCAGCACCGTGCCCCGGGCGTCCACCTCGGGCACCGTCCGCCCGCGCGACTGCGCCAGGTGCACCGCCGCAGCCCGGTGCAGGAACCGGGCGGCCCGATCGATCCCGGGGGCACCGAAGTCCCCGCCCACCTGGAAGGTGACGTTCGTGCTCAACGGCAGCGGGTCCCGCACCGCCAGGTAGTCCCCCAGCCAGGCCCGGGCCATCCAGTTGCCCCCGGCGGCGTCCTGCCGGGCCGCGAACGCCTCGAGGGCCCGCTGGGCGGGACCGCCGGCCAGGTGCGCGGCGGCGATCCGCTCCCGGGTGGCGGCGAGGGTGCGGTCGTCCACGACGCCGGCCACCGCCCGCTCGAGGCGTTCGAGGGTGGCGTCCAGGGCCGGGACGGGCAGGGGCTTCACGGCGGGGTCCTCTCGGAACGGGGCGGCGGGGAGGCCCCGGGGGGCCTGCGCTGTACGTATCATGCCCGCTGCCCGCGCCCGGCGGGATCCCCCGCCCTCCGGCCCCACCCCCGGACACGCGACCGCCCCGGCCCGCTCGTTCGGAGCGGACCGGGGCGGTCGAGGTCGCCGAGGCGACCGGCACGGTGCCGGCCCGCCGCGCGGAGGCGGGGGCCGGCGTCGTGCCTCAGAAGCGGATGATCACTTCTTGGAGCCCTTGGCGGCGACGACCTGCAGCTCGACGACGGCGACGACGTCCTCGTGCAGGCGCACCTGGGCCTGGTGGTTGCCCACGGTCTTGATGTGGGAGGGCAGGGTGATGTCCCGCTTGGAGACGGTGCCGAGACCGGCGGCCTCGATCGCCTCGGCGACGTCGGCAGCCTGAACGGCGCCGAACAGGCGGCCCTCGGCGCCGGCGGTGCGCTCGATGCGCACGGTGCCGGACTGCAGCTTCTCGGCCTGGGCCTGGGCGTCCTCGAGGTTCGCCGCAGCACGGGCGGCACGGGCGGCCTGCAGGGACTCGACCTGCTTCTCCCCGCCCTTGGTCCACACGGTGGCGAAACCGCGCGGGAGCAGGTAGTTGCGGGCGTACCCGTTCTTGACCTCGACCACGTCACCGGCGGTGCCGAGGCCCGAGACCTCCTGGGTCAGGATGAGCTTTGCCATCTGTGTTCCTCTCCTTCGCTCGCTCGATCAGCCGCGGCCGGCGCCGGCGTAGGGCAGCAGGGCCACCTCGCGGGCGTTCTTGATGGCCTGGGCGATCTTGCGCTGCTCCTGGACGGTCACGCCGGTCACGCGACGGGCGCGGATCTTCCCGCGGTCGGAGATGAACTTGCGCAGCAGGGCCACGTCCTTGTAGTCGATCTCGGTGATCTTGGCGGCCTTGAGCGGGTTGGACTTCGGTTTGGGCTTGCGGAGTTCAGCCTTCGCCATCGTGGTGCTCCTTCATTCTCTGGAGCCCGCAGAACGGTTCTGCGGGATGGGATCCGCGCCGGCACGGCCCCGAGGGGCCTGGCACGGAGTGCACGGCGGCGGTGCCGCCGTGCGTGGGTGGCCCGAAGTGGGCCTCCGGGCGACGCGCGCCCGGACGGTGAGTCCGTGGGTGTCCCCCGTGGACGGATCAGAACGGGGGCTCGCCCCCGGCGGGAGTGTCCCACCCGCCGCCGGACCAGGGGTCCTGCTGCGGGGCGGACTGTCCACCGGAGGGCTGGTTCCAGCCGCCGCCCGAGGGCTGACCACCCTGGGGGGCGCCGAAGCCGCCCGACTGCGGGGCACCGCCGCCGAAGCCGCCGCCCCCCTGCTGGCCGCCGCCGAAGCCGCCACCGGACTGGCCGCCGCGCTGGGCGCGCGTGACCTTCGCGGTGGCGTACCGCAGCGACGGGCCGATCTCGTCCACGTCCAGCTCGTAGGACGTGCGGTTGTTGCCCTCACGGTCCTGGTAGGAGCGGGCCTTGAGGCGGCCCTGCGCGACGACGCGCATGCCCTTGGTCAGGGACTCCGCCACGTTCTCCGCGGCCTCACGCCAGATGGACGCGCGCAGGAACAGGGTCTCCCCGTCCTTCCACTCGTTGCTCTGACGGTCGAACGTGCGGGGCGTGGACGCGATCGTGAAGTTCGCGACCGCCGCGCCGTTCGGGGTGAAGCGCAGCTCGGGGTCGGCGGTGAGGTTGCCGACCACAGTGATGACGGTCTCTCCGGCCATGGTCACTCCTGATGTTCGCTGGGGCGGTGGGACACCCGAGGACGTCAGATCACTCGGCGGTGACCTTCTGCTCCTCCGGACGGATGATCTTGGTGCGCAGGATGGTCTCGTTGATGTTCAGGAGACGGTCCAGCTCCTTGGTGGCGGCCGGCTGCGCGTGGAAGTTGACGACCACGTAGATGGCCTCGGACTTCTTCTGGATCTCGTAGGCGGTCTTGCGACGGCCCCACACGTCGATGGTGTCGACGGTGCCGCCGTCGTTGGTGACGACCTCGAGGTACTTCTTGAGGGTCGGCTCCACGGTGCGCTCGTCGACCTCAGGGTCGATCAGCACCATCAGCTCATAAGCACGCATGCGAACCCACCTCCTCTGGGCTTGCGGCCACGGTCTCTCCGTGGCAGGAGGTTCTGTGCTCGACCCCCGCGCGTCGTTCCGCACTCTTCGGCGGCACGCAGGGGATCCCGACCATCCTATCACCCGGGGGTGAGGGCGGGGCGGGGCGAGGGTCCGCCTGCCGATCCAGCTGCCGGGCCGCCTCCCGCTCCGCCGAGACTGCAGTAGTGGCGGCCCCGAAACCCTCCGCGGCCGCCACTACTGCAGTCTCGGCGAGCCAGCGCCTCTCCCCCACCGCTCTCACCCCTCCTCCAGCCACGGCGCGTCCAACGGCTCCAGCCCCAGCCGCACCCGGCGGTACGCGAGGTCCGGCTTCCGGTGCCGGAGCACCCGGCCGTCCGGCGTCGTGAGCACCGGCACCTCCGGGTTCACCTCGGGCTCGGGCCAGCCGGAGGCCACGAGGCCCAGCCGCAGACGGCTCTCCTGCGGGGAGTCGACCCCGCCCCGCAGCTGCGGAAGGGCCTGCCGCAGCGCCCGGACGCCCCGGATGGACCCCCGGGCGGCCACGAGCTCGGCCAGCTCGTCCATGTGGGAGAGGGGGTGCCGGGCGAGGTCGCCGGGCCTCGGCCTGACCGGGCGCTGCAGCAGGGCGTCCCCGGCGATCACGAGCTCCTCGACCGTCATCCCCACCGCGGCCAGGTCCGTCCAGGTCCAGGCCGGCGAGGTCAGCCGCCAAGTGCCGGTGGCATCGGTCACCGTGCGCACATGCTCCGGGGGCACCTGCGTGCTGTGCCCCGTCACCCCGGCGATCCGCGGCCACGCCCCGCCCGCACCACGGGTCACGTGCACGGTGTCCTCGAGCGCCTGGGGCAGCCACATCCCCCAGGCCCGGGCCGCCGTCGCATGGCTCACCACGAGCCGTCGATCCCGCCGCGCCAGCGCCGCCGCGAAGGCAACGGACGACGGGGAGGCGTCACGACGGCGTCGCACCCCACGGGCGGGCACCGCCAGGCCCCGCCTCCGGACCCGTGCGGCCCTGAACCCGGCAGCACGGGCCTCCCCGAGGGAGAACACCGGGCCGGGGAGGGAGGCGAGGGGGTCAGGAGAAGGGCTCACCCCTCCATCCCAGCGGACCCGGGGGCACGACGTCAGCCCTCGGGGCGGATCTGTGGAGGAATCCGGAGTGCGGGGCGGGTGTGCAGGAGTGGATGGAGATGGCGGGCAGGTGTGGGAGGAGTGGATGGGGGTGGAAGGGGTGAGGTGAGGCAGCCGGGAGTGGGCCCCGAGACGGGCTTCACGGGGGGCACTAGGACGAGAGCGCCCCAGGACAGGCGCTGGGACGAGAGGGACCCCACGGTCGAGCGCCCCCCGGACGCTCCCTCACCGAGACTGCAGAAGTGGCGCCCTCGGAGGGCTCCGGGACCGCCACTTCTGCAGTCTCGGCGGAAGGAAGGGGGCCGGGGTGGGGCGGAGGGAGGCCGAACTTCCAGGCCCCACCTCTCACACCCCTCACACGCCGCGGAAGAACGCTTCCGCCACGGCCGCCAGGTGCCCCGGATCCTGGGCTCCGCACATCTCACGGGCCGAGTGCATGGAGAGCAGGCCGATGCCCACATCCACGGTGCGGACCCCGAGCCGTGTGGCGCTGATCGGGCCGATCGTGGAGCCGCAGGGGACGTCGTTGTTGCTCACGAACCGCTGGAACGGCACCCCGGCGGCCTCGCACCAGCGGGTGAACGCGGCCTCGCCCACCGCATCCGTGGCGTAGCGCTGGTTCGCGTTGATCTTCAGCAGCGGGCCGGCGTTCACGCGCGGGTGATTCGCCGGGTCGTGCCGCTCGGTGTAGTTCGGGTGCACGAGGTGCCCGGCGTCGGCCGAGAGCAGCCAGGAGCCGGCCCGGGACCGCGCCACCGCCTGGCCCCGCACGCCGAGCACGTCCAGCACTCGCGCCATGACCTCCTCCAGCAGGGGCCCGCCCGCGCCGGTGCGGGTGTCCGAGCCGACCTCCTCGTGGTCGAACGCGGCCAGCACCGGGATCACCGGAGCGCCGGCGGCCTCCCCCAGCACTGCGTCGGACACCACCGCACCCCCCTCACCCGCGAGCGCCTCCATCGCCACGAGTCCGGCGTGCACGGAGGAGAGGTTGTCCAGGCGCCCGGAGGCGAAGAATTCACCGTTGGCGCCGAAGGTGCCGGGGGCTTGGGCGTCGGCCACCACGACGTCGGCCCCGCGCACCTGGGTGGGGTCCACGCCGGCCTCGGCGGCGAGCAGGTCGATCACGTCACCGCTCATCCGCACCACGGTGCCGCCGCCGGTGTCGCCCTCGGCCCCGCATGCCCCCTCAGCCTCGGAGTCGCCCTCGCCGGGGCGGGGTTCGGCGGCGACGATCGGCTGGGTGTGGCGCTGACGCTGGAGGGTGAGCCCCTCGGCGTTCACGGTGCGGTCCAGGTGGACGGCCAGCTGGGGGATGCGGCCCACGGGTCCGGTGGCGGCGAGCACGGTGCGACCGTCCGCGAGCACGAGCCGGCCGGCGAAGCGCAGCTCGCGGTCCAGCCAGGAGTTCAGCAGGGGCCCGCCGTACACCTCGACGCCGGCCTGCACCCAGCCATCGGCGGTGACGCCGCGGTGCTGGGGCTTGAGCTTGAAGCCGGGGGAGTCGGTGTGGGCTCCCAGCACCCGGAACACCGGCACACCGGACGCGGGCACGCCGGCGGGGCCGGCGTCGTTCTCGGCTGGGGCCCTCTCGGGGAGGATCCACGCGACCACGGCGCCCTCGCGCACCAGCACATGCCCGCCGGGGGTGGAGGGGAAGTCCGCGGACTCGTCCACCCGGGTGAAGCCGACGGCCTCAAGCCGGCGGGCCACCTCCTCGGCGGCGTGGAAGCTCGAGGGTGAGGCCTGCACGAACGCGGCGAGGTCCTGCAGGTGCGCGGAGACGGAGGAGGGCGTCGTGGTGCTCATGGTCAGGACGCTACCGCGCGGCGGAGCCCGTCGCCCCGGAACGCCGGCGAGTCCGGGTCCCGGGCGGGGTCGCCGCCGGGGCCGCGCACGAGGTCGTCCTCGGGGCTGAGCACCTCGGCGACCACCCGCCCGCACAGCCACAGCAGCGCCACCATGTGCGCGAAGATCGCGGCCACGTACACGGAGTCGTCCATGGAGTGCTGCGGCATGGACCCGGAGGTCGCCCCGGCCAGGTACATCCACACGGCGAAGAAGTGCAGCGCCTCCACGCCCTGCCACACCCAGAAGTCCTTCCAGCGGGGCACGGCCAGGGCGGCCAGCGGCACCAGCCACACCACGAACTGCGGCGAGTACACCTTGTTGGTGAGCACGAACGCGGCCACCACCAGGAAGGCCAGCTGCGCCAGGCGGGGGGTGCGTCGGGCGGCCAAGCCCAGCACGAGCACACCCGCGCAGCACACCGCGAACGCCCCCCACGCGTAGAGGCTCAGCCGGCCCTCGGGCACCAGTGGCCAGCCGGCCTGCACAGCCATCACGTCCCAGGCGTTCCACACGCTCGACAGCCCCGGCCCGCGCTCGGAGGAGAACGTGAAGAACACCGCCCAGGAGTCGAAGTGGGTGAGCATCAGCGGCAGGTTCACGGCCAGCCAGGCGACGACGGCGCCCGCCGTGGCCTGCAGGAACGGACCGAAACGGCGCGAGCGCAGGGCGAGCACGAGCATCGGCCCGAGGATCAGCAGCGGGTACAGCTTGGTGGCCGCCCCGAGGCCGATCAGCACCCCGGCCCAGCCCGGCCGGCCCCGCAGCCAGGCCAGCATGCCGCCGGCCAGCAGGGCCACCGCCCACAGGTCCCAGTTCACGGTGCCCGCCAGGATGATCCCGGGCGCCACCGCCACCATCAGCCCGTCCGTCCACCGGCGGCCCGCGGCACGCACCGTGAGCACCGCGGTGACCGCCCACAGTCCGACGACGGCCAGCAGGTTCACCCCCCAGAACACGAGGACGCCCTGCTCCGGCGGGAACGGCAGCCAGTGGGTGATCTGCGCCGCCACGGACGCCACGAGGGACATCAGCACCGGGTACTCGAACGTGGAGTCGGCCCGGAACGGGGCCCACGGGTCCTCGGCGAACCCGCGGCCGCCGTAGAGCGCGGCCCAGTCCGAGTAGCAGCCGGCGTAGTAGACGTCCGGGGCCCCCCAGCCGTGCAGCAGGCACGGGGCCTTCTGCAGGAGGGTCACGACGGCGCCCAGCGCCACCAGCACCGCGGTCAGGGCCAGCGGGCTCGCCCAGGCGCCGGTGCCGCGGCCGGGCCCGTTCGCGGCCAGGCCGCCGGGCAGACCGAACCGGCCGCCCCGCTGCCCCGGGGCCAGGGTGAGGGGGTCTGCGGAGGCGGGGGAGCCGGCGTCGTGCCGGGGGGTGCCGGGGCCCGCGTGTGCGCCCTCAGCGGAACCGGCGGGGGTGCCGGGGGCCGCACGGCGGGGTCGGGGGCGGGGCGCCTCCGGGTGGGGGTGGGCGCCGCCAGGGGCGCTGACGGGCGGATCGTCGGGGGAGGCGGGCTGCGCCGGGGCCGGTGACATGGGCCCATCCTAGGAAGCCCGGGAGAGGCGGCGGGCCGATCCACCCTGCGGGCGCCGGCGTCGTGCGGCGTAAGCTGGACGGGTTGATCCCGGGTGAGAGCTCGCCCCCGAGCCCCCTCGCGCGCCTGTGCGCGCCATGCGCCCGACCCGGACCACTGAGGAGAGAAACTGACCGTGGCTGAGAACCCCATCCGCGTCGCCATCGCCGGCGTGGGCAACTGTGCGACGTCCCTGATCCAGGGCGTGGAGTACTACCGGGACGCGAAGGCGTCGGACTCGGTGCCGGGCCTGATGCACGTGCAGTTCGGCGACTATCACGTCTCCGACCTCGACTTCGTGGCCGCCTTCGACGTGGACGCCAAGAAGGTCGGCCTGGACCTGTCCGAGGCGATCCTGGCCTCCGAGAACAACACCATCACCATCGCCGAGGTCCCCCACAAGGGCGTCGAGGTGCAGCGCGGCCCCACCCACGACGGCCTCGGCAAGTACTACAAGGAGACCATCGAGGAGTCCTCCGCGGAGCCCGTGGACGTGGTCCAGGCGCTCAAGGACGCGAAGGTCGACGTGCTGGTCTGCTACCTGCCCGTGGGCTCCCAGAAGGCCACCGAGTTCTACGCACAGGCCGCGATCGACGCCGGTGTGGCGTTCGTGAACGCCCTGCCCGTGTTCATCGCCGGCACCCAGGAGTGGGCGGACAAGTTCACCGCCGCAGGTGTGCCGATCGTGGGCGACGACATCAAGTCCCAGATCGGTGCGACCATCACCCACCGCGTGATGGCCCGCCTGTTCGAGGAGCGCGGCGTGCACCTGGACCGCACGTACCAGCTCAACGTGGGCGGCAACATGGACTTCAAGAACATGCTCGAGCGCGAGCGCCTGGAGTCCAAGAAGATCTCCAAGACCCAGGCCGTCACCTCCAACACCTCCGCCGCCCTGGGCGAGAAGGACGTGCACATCGGCCCCTCGGACTACGTGGCCTGGCTGGACGACCGCAAGTGGGCGTTCGTGCGCCTGGAGGGCCGCAACTTCGGCGACGCCCCCGTGTCCCTGGAGTACAAGCTCGAGGTGTGGGACTCCCCGAACTCGGCCGGTGTGATCATCGACGCCGTCCGCGCGGCGAAGATCGCCCTGGACCGCGGCATCGGCGGGCCGATCCTCTCGGCCTCGTCCTACTTCATGAAGTCCCCGCCCGTGCAGCACCACGACGAGGAGGCCCGCGAGCTCGTGGAGGCCTTCATCCGGGGCGAGATCGAGCGCTGACCGGACACCGGCCGGCCGCCGTGCGCGGCCGGCCGCGGTGGGGCAGACCCCGCCGGACCAGGACCCCCGTGCCGGGACGACCGGCCGGGGGTCCTGTGCTGTCCTGGGCCCGATCAGCCAAGGGTCCGCCCGGCCGGGGGCCCGCCTGGTCAGGGATGCAGCCCGGTCAGGGGCGCAGGCCCAGCCGCTCCTCGATGGTGAGCCGCACCAGCTGCGCGTAGATCTGCTGGCCGTTGCCACGCGGGTGCACCCCATCGGAGGCGAAGTCGCTCACGTACTGGCTGGCGGCGTCCCAGTCGGCCAGCACGATCCGGTCCGGGTGCGCGGCCACCTGTTCGGCCATCTGCCCCTGGATGTCCGCGATCCAGGCCATCGGCCCGTGCGGCACCACGAGCACCAGCAGCCGGTCCTCCCCCACCACGTCCAGGATCTTCTCCCAGTCGCCCCGGTGGGTGGTGCCGTTGGCACCGAGGGCGACCACCACGACGTCGCCGAGCTGCCCGCTGCCCTCGAGGCGCTTGAGCTCGTCGGCGGCATCCCAGATCTGGTAGCCGACCTCGGCCTCGATGAACATCCCCGGCATCTGCTCCAGCAGCATGGGGGCGGCGGACAGGGCCACCGAGTCCCCGAGGAGGGTCACCCGCTCCCCCACCCGGGAAGCCGGCAGGTCGGCGGTCAGATCGGCCTGGGAGAACTCCGGCCGGGTGACCGTGGGGTCGCCCCGGTTCGGGCCCTGCGTGGGCGTGGCCTCACCCTCGCTGGAGGAGGGTGTGGCGCCGGTGCCGGCGGAGGGGGGTGCGGTGCCGGCCTCGCCGCCCTCCACGGTCTGCGGCGGGCGCGGGGTGGCGTGCTGCTGCTGCGCCTGGCGCAGGGACTCCTCGGCGGCCGCGATGTCCTGTTCCAGCTGGGTCTGCGCCGGGGAGTGCACGACGGCGGCCACCGCCGCCGCGGGCACGGCCACGAGCGCGAGGGCCGCCGCCGCGGCGGCCACCCGGCCGGTGGCCCCGGCCTGGCCGGTCGCCGCGGCACGGGCGGCCTCGCTCCAGCGGGCGAAGGTGCCGCGGAAGCCCTGGTGGAGGATCGGCTCCTCGATGAGCCGGGTGCTCAGGTCCGCGAGCACCGCGGTGAGCAGCAGCACCGCACCGGCGGCGACGTGCTCAGCCCAGGCGGGCGCGTCCACAGGCACCAGGATCCGCATGATCACCAGCAGCGGCCAGTGCCACAGGTAGGCGGCGTAGGAGCGCCGGCCCCACCAGCGCAGGAACCCGTTGCCCAGGGCCCGGGAGAGAGAGTCCTGGCGGTCGCCCTGCACCACATGCCACACCAGGAACGCGACCACCGCCGCGATCAGGGCGAGCACCCCCCGGTAGGTGGAGGCGTGGGCGCCGTCCACGAGGGCGAAGGAGGTCATCAGCACGGCGATGCCGCCCCAGGCCAGGGCGGTCCGGCGGGCGGAGGTGTGCACGGCGGGGCCGCCGTCCTCGGGGCGGGGCAGATGGGTGAGTCCGAGCGCGACGGCGGCACCGAACAGCAGCCCGAACGCGTGGGTGTCCGTGCCGAAGTACAGGCGGGCCTGCGGGGCGCCCTGCAGGGAGGACCAGGCCATCCATGCGGCGGAGGCCAAGGCCAGGAGCACCACGATCAGCACACGGCGGCGGTCGGCGACCCTCCCGGAGGAGACGGTGTCACGCCGCGGCCAGGTCAGCAGGAGCAGGCCCCAGATCAGCAGAGGCCAGAACAGGTAGAACTGCTCCTCGATGGCCAGGGACCACAGGTGCTCGAACAGGGGCGGGGAGGCCCGGTTGAAGTAGTCCCCGCCCTCGAGGATCATCACCCAGTTGCTGGTGTAGGTGAGCGCGCCCAGCCATTGGCGGCCGAGCCCGGTGGGGAACTCCGCCACGGCCAGCCAGGCCAGCGCGGTGCAGGCCACGAGGGCGGTCACCATGGCGGGCACGAGCCGGCGGATGCGGCGCATCCAGAACGGGCCCAGGGCCACACCCCGGCCGGCGTCCACAGAGCGCACCAGGCCGGTGGTGATGAGGAACCCGGAGAGCACGAAGAACATGTCCACACCGATGAAGCCGCCGCGCAGGACCGCGGGCCAGGCGTGGAACACGAGCACGGCGAGCACCGCGATGCCGCGCAGCCCGTCGAGGGCGGTCACCCGCCCCGGGCCCAGGCTCTCCCGCGTACCACACCTGACCTGCCCTCCGGCGGTGTCCGCAGGGGGCAGGGACGCATGGCGGGGCGCGGCGGCCCCGGCGGGATTCTCTCGGCTCACAGCGGTCCATCATCCCACCCGCCCCTGGGCGGACACGGCGTGTTCGGGTCACGATTCGGACACCGTCGGCACCCCAGGACCGCCGGGGCGCCGGTGCGCTCAGAAGAGCCCGGTGACGGTGCCGTCGTCGGACACGTCCATGCGGTCCGCGGCCGGGGAGGCCGGCAGGCCAGGCATGGTCATGACGTCCCCGGTCAGGGCCACCACGAACCCCGCGCCGGTCTTCGCAGACAGCTCCCGCACGTGCACCGTGAACCCGTGGGGGGCGTTCAGGGCCTTCGGATCGTCCGAGAACGAGTACTGGGTCTTGGCCACGCACACGGGCAGCCGGTCCAGGCCCCGGTCCGCGAGCGCCCGCAGCTGCCGGCGGGCGAGGGCGGACCACTCCACACCGGTGCCGCGGTAGATGCGCCGGACCACGGCCTCCAGGCGTTCGGCGACGTCCATGTCCTCGTCCCAGAGGCCGGTGACCTCGGCCTGGGGCTCGCCGGGAGCGGGCAGCACCTGGCCGAGGGTGCGGGCGAGGTCGAGGGCGCCCTCGCCGCCGCGGCCCCAGACGTCCGCGAGGGCCACGTCGACGCCGTTCTCGGCGCCCCAGGCGCGCAGCACCTCGAGCTCGGCGGCGGTGTCCTGGGCGAAGCGGTTCACGGCGACGACGACGGGCACCCCGTAGGCCTGCATGTTCGCCACGTGCCGGGCGAGGTTGGCGGTGCCGGCGGTCAGGGCGCCGACGTGCTCGGCCTCGACGTCCGCGACGGGGCGCCCGTCCCGTTCGGCGATGACCTCCACACCGGCCTTCACGTCCGTCAGGGACATGCCGGACTGCAGCTTCAGGGCGCGGACGGTGGCCACAACAACCACGGCCGCGGGCGGGAAGCCGCCGGCCACGGAGGTGATGTCCATGAACTTCTGCCCGCCCAGGTCCGCGCCGAAGCCGGCCTCGGTGACCACGAGGTCCCCGAGGCGGCGGGCGGTGCGGGTGGCGATCACGGAGTTGGCGCCGTGGGCGATGTTCGCGAAGGGTCCGCCGTGCACGAGGGCGGGGGTGCCGCCGAGGGTCTGCACGAGGTTCGGCTTGATGGCGTCCTTGAGGAGCACGGCCATGGCGCCCTGCGCACCGTGGGGGCCGATCTGGGAGGCGGTGACCGGTTCGCCGTCGTAGGTGTGGCCCACGGTGATGCGGCCGAGGCGGGCCTTGAGGTCGGCGAGGTCCGCGGCGAGGCAGAACACGGCCATGGTCTCGGTGGCCACGGTGATCTCGAACCCGCCTTCGCGGGGCACGCCCTGGGCGCGGCCGCCGAGGCCGGTGACCACGTGGCGCAGGGCGCGGTCGTTCATGTCGAGGGCGCGCTTGATGGTGATGGTGCGCGGGTCGATGCCGAGCACGTTGCCCTGCTGGATGTGGTTGTCCACGAGGGCGCACAGCAGGTTGTGCGCGGAGGTGATGGCGTGGAAGTCGCCGGTGAAGTGCAGGTTGATGTCCTCCATGGGCACCACCTGGGCGTGGCCGCCGCCGGTGGCACCGCCCTTGATGCCGAACACCGGCCCCAGGGAGGGTTCGCGCAGGGCGACGACGGTGCGCGCCCCGGCGACGGCGGCGGGGGCGTCCGCGTGGGAGGCCAGCAGGTTGAGCCCGTCGGCCAGGCCCACGGTGACGGTGGTCTTGCCCTCGCCGGCCGGCGTCGGGCTGATGCCGGTGACGAGCACGACCCTGCCGTGCTCGGGTGCGTCCAGTGCGTGCACGTCTACCTTGGCCATGTGACGGCCGTAGGGGATCAGCAGCTCCTCGTCGATGCCGGCGTCCGCGGCGATCTGGGCGATGGGGCGGATCGGGTGGGCGGCGGCGATCTGTGCGTCGGTCTTCGGGGCCAGGCTCATGGGTCCGATCCTGCCATTGACGCTCAGTGCTCGCCGTCCACGGAGCCGTTCGCGACGTCACGCACCCGCCGGGCCGTCGGCCACGGCCGGCGGGTCCGGGGGGCTCAGTCAGCCGGGCCAGGGCGGCCTCAGTCCTCGGCGTCCTCCCGGGCCTCCGGCTGCTCGGCCCACCAGCGGCGCAGCTCGGCCTCGGCCTCGGCCTGCTTGTGCGGGCCCTCGTCGAGCCGCCACTCGAGCAGGTGCCGGTAGGCCCGGCCCACCGCCGGGCCGGGGCGGATCCCCAGCAGCGCCATGATCTGCTCGCCGTCCAGGTCGGGCCGGACGGCGGCGAGCTCCTCGGCCTCGGCCAGCTCCTCGATGCGGCGCTCGAGGTCGTCGTAGGCGTGGGAGAGCCGTTCGGCCTTGCGCCGGTTGCGGGTGGTCACGTCGGAGCGGGTGAGGGCGTGCAGCCGCGGCAGCAGGTCTCCGGCGTCGTGCACGTACCGGCGCACGGCCGAGTCCGTCCACCCGGAGTCCCCGTACCCGTAGAAGCGCATGTGCAGCTCCACGAGCCGGGCCACGGACTTGATCGTGTCGTTGTCGAACTTCAGGGCCCGCATCCGCTTGCGCACCAGCTTCGCGCCCACGGCCTCGTGGTGGCGGAAGCTGACCGCCCCGCCCTTCTCGAAGCGGCGGGTGGCGGGCTTGCCGACGTCGTGCAGCAGCGCCGCCAGGCGCAGCACCAGGTCCGGGGAGGTCGGGGCGTACCGCTCCTCCTCCGCGATGGCCTGCTCGAGCACGGTGAGCGAGTGCGCGTAGACGTCCTTGTGGCGGTGCTGCTGGTCCGATTCCAGGCGCAGCGCCGGCAGCTCGGGGAGCACATGGTCGGCCAGGCCGGTGCGGACCAGCAGGTCCAGGCCGGCCCGGGGGTCGCGGCCGCACACGAGCTTCACGAGCTCCTCGCGGACCCGCTCGGCGGAGATGATCGTGATCCGCTCGGCCATGTCCGTCATGGCCTGTTCCACCTCCGGGGCCACCGCGAACCCGAGCTGGGAGGCGAAGCGGGCCGCGCGCATCATGCGCAGCGGGTCGTCGGAGAAGGACTCCTCGGGGGTGCCGGGGGTGCGCAGCACACCTGCGGCGAGGTCACGCACCCCGCCGTGGGGGTCCACGAGCTCCATGGCGGGCAGGCGCAGGGCCATCGCGTTGACGGTGAAGTCCCGGCGCAGCAGGTCGTCCTCGAGGCTGTCGCCGAAGGCCACCTGCGGCTTCCGGGAGGCGGGATCGTACTGCTCGGCCCGGTAGGTGGTCACCTCCAGCTGCCAGCCGTCCTTCTGGAAGCCGATGGTGCCGAAGCGCCGGCCCACGTCCCAGGTGGCCTCGGCCCAGCCGGCGCCCACGCGCTCGGTGGCGTCCGGGTCCGCGTCCGTGGTGAAGTCCAGGTCCACCACGGGCCGGCCCAGGAAGAGGTCCCGCACGGGCCCGCCCACAAGGGACAGCTCGTGCCCGGCGGCCTCGAACCGCCGCCCCAGCTCCACGACGACGGCGGGCAGCGAGGCGTCCGCGGGCAGGCCGGCGGGCAGGGGGTGGGTCTGGGCGGGGTTCTCCATGATGGGTACCAGGGTGCCAGATCCTCGGGTGCGGGCCCGGCACCGGCCCACGGGCCCCGCGTTAGAGTGGACCGCATGACCGCCCCCGACCCCTCCTCGCGCCGGGGCGCTCCCCTGCCCTCCGCGCTCGGAGCCGTGCGTCGGCGTCCGATCCCCCAGAAGCCGGTCCCCTCCCCCGCCCCGGCCCCCCGTTCCGGCTCGGCCTCCGGCCTGCCCACCGTGGAGGAGGTCTCCGCCGGTGGGATCGTCATCCGCGAGCACGAGGGCACCCTGGAGGTCGCCGTGATCGCCCGGTACAACCGCGGCGGACGGCTCGAGTGGTGCCTGCCCAAGGGCCACCCGGAGGGCGCGGAGGACCACCGCCAGGCCGCGGTGCGGGAGGTCGAGGAGGAGACCGGGATCGCCGGGCACATCCTGGAGCCGCTCGGGTCCATCGACTACTGGTTCACCGTGTCCCGGCACCGGGTGCACAAGACCGTCCACCACTTCCTGCTGCGCGCCACCGGTGGGGAGCTCACCACGGAGAACGACCCGGACCATGAGGCCGTGGACGTCGCGTGGGTGCGCCTCGAGGACGTCGCCCGCCGCCTCTCGTTCGCCAACGAGCGGCGGATCGTGGACCTGGCCCGGCAGGTCCTGCACCACCACTTCCCCCCGACCTCCGGGCCGGGGCGTCCCTGATCCGCCCGCTCGACCCGCCCCCGGGCGGGTCCCTGTCATGAGGGGTGACCCTTGAGCAGCAGCTCCGTCCGCAGCGCCTCCCCCGGCCCCCGCCGGGGCACGCCCCGCCACGCATGGATCCCCGAGTCGGACGCCCGCCTCGGGGTTGTCGACCCCGCCCCCGGTGAGCCGGAGGGGTCCGCCGCCGTGGACGCCGTCGGCCCCGCCGAACGGGTGCCCGAGGGTGAACGACGCGCGGGCCGCTCCGCCGCGATCATGGCCTCGGGCACGCTCGTGTCCCGGGTGCTGGGGTTCGTGCGCGCCGCCCTGCTGACTGTGGCCATCGGCGCCACCGGCACCATGGTGGACGTCTTCGAGATGGCGAACTCCCTGCCGAACGTGATCTACATGCTGCTCGTGGGCGGCGTGTTCAACGTGGTGCTCGTCCCCCAGCTCATCAAGCACGCCAAGGACGCCGACCGCGGCGCGGACTACACCTCCCGCCTGATGACCCTGGCGGGCCTGGTGATGCTCGGCGCCACCGGCCTGATCGTGCTCGCCGCCGCCCCCATCATGGGGGCCCTCACCCGGGCCTGGTCCCCGGAGATGCTGCAGATGGGCACCGTGTTCGCCCTCTGGTGCCTGCCGCAGGTGTTCTTCTACGGCATGTACGCGCTCGTCGGCCAGGTGCTCAACGCCAACGGACGCTTCGGCGCCTACATGTGGGCGCCGGTGCTGAACAACGTGGTGGCGATCGGCACGCTCCTGCTCTACATCGGCATGTTCGGGGCCTATGCGGGCCAGGACCGTTTCGACTCCTGGACGGGCACCCAGACCCTCGTGCTGGCCGGCGGGCACACGCTCGGCGTCGTCCTGCAGGCGCTCATCCTGTTCCTGCCGCTGCGCTCCCTCGGGCTGGGGCTGCGGCCCCGCTTCGGCTGGCGCGGCATGGGGCTGCGCCACACGGGGCGGATCGCCGGGTACACCCTGGTGACCATGGCGGTCAGCAATGTGGTGTTGCTGCTCACCCAGCGGTACATCAGCACGGCCACGGAGGCCCGCCGCACCCTCTCCGAACATGTGCCCGGCACGGAGGCGTGGGCGGACCCGTTCGCGCAGGCCGCCATCCCGGGCCTGGCCGCCTACAACCTGGCGCTGCTGATCACGGTGCTGCCCCACTCGGTGTTCGTGCTGTCCCTGGCCACCGTGTACTTCAACCGTCTGGCCCGGTCCATGGATGCCGGGGATCTGCCCGCCGTCCGGGACACCACCCGCCTGGGCCTGCGCCTGTTCGCGGTGCCGCTGCTGTTCTGCTTCGCCGCGATCGTGGTGCTCGCCGGCCCCCTCGGGCGCCTGTTCGGTTCGACGGCGGACACCGCCCGGGTGGCCGGCCTCGCCGTGGGCGCGATGATCCTGCTGATGGCCCTGTCCATCCCGTTCCGCTCCGGCAGCTTCTACCTGCTGCGCGTGTTCTACGCCGCCGAGGACCCGAAGGTGCCCATGGTGGTGCAGATCAGCACCTCCGTGGTGGCTCTGGGCGCGGCGACCGTCGGCGCTCTCCTGCTGCCCGGATGGACTCTGGGCCTGGTGGTGGCCGGTGCCGCGACCCTGGGCCACGTCTACCAGTTCGTTGTGGCCCATGTGCTCACGGTGCGCCGCTTCGGGGACTACGGCACCGCCTCGGTGCTGCGCGCCTACGCCCAGACGGGCCTGGCGGGGCTCGCGGCGGGGGTGGCCGGTGCCGTCGTCGTGTGGCTGATGGGCGGCTACTCGAGCGGGTTCGCGTGGGATTCGATCGGCACGGCCGTGCTCACGTGTGCGGCGGCGGCCGCGGTGATGGGCCCCGTGTACCTGCTGGTGCTGCGGGTGCAGGGGTTCCCGGAGCTGCAGGCGGCACTGGGGCCGCTCGCCCGCCGGGTGCCGGGGATGTCCCGGGTGCTCGGCGCCCGCTGACCGGCCGCCGTCTCCTGCCCGTTGCCCGTTCCGCTCACATATCATCGGGAATCAGCCCCGTTCGTCAGGAGAGAAGCCCGTGCCTCAGCCCATCGCCGTCGGTTCCGTCCTGGGCGGCCGCTACCGCGTCACCTCCCACGTGGTCACCTCCGCGGACCAGGACATGGTCTTCGAGGGGACGGACCAGGTCCTCAACCGGCAGGTGCACATCCTGGTGGCGTCCCTGGAGAACGCGACGCAGGTGGCCTCCTCCGCGCGTGAGCTCGCCACGGGCGAGCGGCAGGAGGACGTCCAGGTGCTGGATCTGGGCCTGAGCGAGGGGCGCACGTATCTGATTGCCGGGGGCGCCCCGGACCCGGACGTGCTGCTGGGGCTGGCGTACCCGCAGCAGCTCCATGTGGAGCCGTTCCAGACCGACACGCTGGGCTCGGAGATCTTCGGGGAGTCCCGCACCGGGGAGGCCCACGAGTACGACGACGACGAGGCCTACTACACGGACCTCGACCGCCGGCTGCGCGCCGACGAGCGTCAGAGCAGCCGCCGTCCGGGCTTCCTCAGCCGCCTGTCCGACCGCCTGAACGAGCGGGTGCGTCCGGCCGATGGCACCGCGGCGAAGGCGGCCGCGGGCGCCTCGGCCCTGGCCGCGGCCGACGCCGCCACCCGAGCCCAGCTGGCGGAGCGCGAGCGTGCCGAGCGTGAGGCCCGGGAGGCGAAGGAGCGCGAGGCGGAGGAGACGGCGCGCGAGGCGCGCGAAGCGGAGGAGAGGGCGCGGCAGGAGGCCGAAGCCGCGGAGGAGAGGGCCGAGCAGGAGCGCCAGGACGCGGTGCGCCGTGAGGCGGAGGAGGCCGAGATCGCCCGCCGCAGGGCGGCCGCGGAGAGCACCGCCACGGTCGCGACGCCTGTTGTGCCCGCCCCGTCTGCGGAGGTCCCCGCTGAGGGGGGCCCCGCAGAGCCTGCGGCGCCCGCACCCCGGGCGGGCCGGCTGCGGCCCGTCCCGCGACGGGCCCTGGACGGTGAGGCCGGCGCCGCCGAGGCCGCGGCGACGGAGACGACCACCGACCACGATGCGACCGGAACGGCCGCCGGTGCCGGTGCTGCAGCAGGGGCGGCCGGTGCCGCCAGTGCTGCCGGGGCGGCGGCCGCAGCGGCGGGCACGGCCACGGCCGCCACCCCGGGCGCCCCCGCCGGCGACGCCGCGGACACCGCCCCCGCCGCAGCCCTGACCACCCCCACGGACGAGGCCGCCGAGCCCGTCCGCGAGGAGACCTCCCAGGACGAGCCGCGCCGACCGTTCCCCTGGGGGCTGGCCGCCCTGCTGGCACTGCTGCTCGTGGGGGCCACCGTGGCCGGCTTCCTGCTGCTCGGGCAGAACCTCGGACGGACGCCCACCGGGCCCGCGCCGACGTCGACCGCCCCCGCCGCACCGGCGTCCCCGACGACGGCCGCCTCCCCCACCCCCGCACCGGCCGACACCGACGCCCCGGCCGGCGTCGCACCCGCACCGGTGGCCGTGACCCGCGTGGTCCCGGACATGCCCGCCCTCGAGGCGGACAACGACGCCACCCTCGGCAACCTGATCGACGGGAACCCGGCCACCGCCTGGCAGAGCTACACGTACCAGCGGCCGAACTTCGGCGGCTACGTGGGCAGCATGAACGTGGTGATGCAGCTGCAGCAGCGCGCGGCCGTGCAGGAGGTGGTGGTGCAGCACCAGGGCGCCACCGGCGGCGCGTGGACGGCCTACGTGGCGGACAGCGCCACCGGGGCCAACGCCCGCCAGATCGGTGCCGGCTCCTTCGACGAGGACCGCATCTCCATTCCCGCCGGCGGTGCGGAGGGCCAGTACGTGATCTTCACCATCACCTCCCTGCCGCAGCTGGAGAACTCGCAGGCCCTCCCCTACGGGGTGCGCCTCACCGAGATCTCGGTCCGCTGACCGGCCCCCTGGAATAGCCCCTCACTGTCCTCCGTTGACCGGAGGACGCCGCACACCCCCGACCCCCTGGAGGAACCCCGTGGCATCCGCCGAGCAGGACCAGACCGTCCGCAACGTCGCCATCATCGGCTCCGGCCCCGCCGGCTACACGGCCGCGATCTACACGGCCCGCGCCCACCTGGAGCCCGTGGTGATCGCCGGCGCGGTGACCGCCGGCGGCGAGCTGATGAACACCACCGAGGTGGAGAACTTCCCCGGCTTCCCCGAGGGGATCATGGGCCCGGACCTCATGGCCGCCATGGAAGCCCAGGCGCGCCGGTTCGAGGCCGAGGTGGTGTTCGACGACGTCGTGGAGGCCGATCTCACTTCCTCCCCCAAGGTGCTCACCCTGGGCGACGGCACCGTGATCCGCGCCCACGCCGTGATCCTCACGACCGGCTCCGCGTACCGCGAGCTGGGCGTGGAGGGTGAGAAGCGCCTGTCCGGGCACGGGGTGAGCTGGTGCGCCACGTGCGACGGCTTCTTCTTCCGTGAGAAGGAGGTGGCGGTGGCCGGCGGCGGGGACTCCGCGATGGAGGAGGCCCTGTTCCTCACGAAGTTCGCCACCACCGTGCATGTGCTGGTGCGCCGTTCTGAGCTGCGCGCCTCGAAGATCATGGCGCGCCGGGCCATGGAGAACGAGCGGATCCGCTTCCACTGGAACACGGAGGTCGTGGAGGCCCGTGGCGATGACGCGCTGCAGTCCCTGCGCCTGCGGGACACCGTGACCGGCGAGGAGTCCTCCCTGGAGGTCAGCGGCCTGTTCGTGGCGATCGGCTTCGACCCGCGCACGGACCTCGTGAAGGGCCAGCTGGAGCTCACCGAGCACGGCACCATCGCCATCGACCACCCGTCCTCGCGCACGTCCCTGCCGGGCGTGTTCGCCGCCGGCGACGTCACGGACCACACGTACCGCCAGGCCATCACCGCGGCGGGCTCGGGCTGCGTGGCCGCCCAGGACGTCGAGCACTTCCTGGCCTCGGTCGCCGAGGTCGAGGACGCCGTCCCCGCACCGCCGCAGTCCGACGCCAACCCGGCATGATCGTCCCCCGGGACGCCCTTGGTGCATGTCAGGGGTGTTCCGGGAGAGACTCCTGACACATCATCACTCCACCCGACCATTCCGGCCCCCGGAAACCGCCTGAGGAGGCACCCATGAGCACCATCACCGTCACCGACGCCGACTTCCAGGAGAAGGTCCTGGACTCCGAGCTGCCCGTCCTCGTGGACTTCTGGGCCGAGTGGTGCGGCCCGTGCCGCATGCTGGGCCCGGTGCTGGACGAGATGGCCGCCGAGCACGAGGGCACGGTGGTCATCGCCAAGCTCAACGTGGACGAGAACCCGGCCTCTGCGGCTCGGTACGGCGTCACCTCCATCCCGCTGGTGCTCGGCTTCCGGGGCGGCGAGAAGGTCGCCGAGTCCGTGGGCGCCAAGCCCAAGCCGCAGCTCGAGAAGGAGTTCGCCGACCTGCTCGGCTGACCCCGCTCCCCCACGCACGAGGGGCCCGCTACCGGATGGGTGGCGGGCCCCTCGTGCGTGGGAGTCCTCGTGCGTGGGGGTCAGTCCTGCCCGCGGTCTCCCTGGATCAGGTCCATGATCCGGTTGAGGTCCTCGACGGAGGTGAAGTCGATGGCGATCTTCCCCTTGCGGGCGCCGAGGGTGATCTTCACCTGGGTGTCCAGCTTCGAAGTGAGCGCGTTCGCGAAGTAGTCGAGGCGCTCGTGGCGGGCGTCGTCCCGGGTGCGGGTGGCCCGGGGAGCCGGGCGCACCGCGCCCTGGAGCTGGGCGACGGCGTCCTCCGTGGCCCGCACGGACAGGCCTTCGGAGACGACGCGCTGGGCGAGCCGCTCCATCTCGGCCGGTTCGGTGAGGCCGAGCAGGGCGCGGGCGTGGCCAGCGGAGAGGGTGCCGGCGGCCACGCGACGCTGCACGAGCGGGGGCAGGCGGAGCAGGCGCAGCGTGTTGGAGATCTGCGGGCGGGAGCGGCCGATGCGCTGGGAGAGTTCCTCCTGCGTGCAGGAGAAGTCCTCCATCAGCTGCTGGTAGGCGGCGGCCTCTTCCAGAGGATTCAACTGGGACCGGTGGAGGTTCTCCAGGAGGGCGTCGCGGAGGAGGTTGTGGTCCGGGGTCTGGCGGACGATCGCGGGGATCGTCTCGCGGCCGGCGAGCTGGGAGGCGCGCCAGCGGCGTTCGCCCATGATGAGCTCGTAGGGAGTGGGCCCGGAGGCCTCCCGGACGACGACCGGCTGCAGGACGCCGACCTCCTGGATGGAGGTGACCAGTTCCGCCATGTGCTCTTCGTCGAACACCTCACGCGGCTGGCGGGGGTTCGGGTGGATCTCCCCCACCGGGATCTCCCGCAGCACGGCAATGTCCGGGGAGACGATGCCGGGGGTTGTGGTGGTGGGGGCGGCAGAGGAGGTGCCCGTAGCCTGGCCCGCCTCCGTGGGGGTGGCGGACTCGGTGGAGGTGTTCTCCGGGGCCGGCGCGCTCTCGGTGACTTCAGCGCGGTCACGACGCCGGCTCGGGGCCGAAATGGTGGGCATCGCCGGACGTGCGGCGGCACCGGTGCGACGTCCCTGCGCAGTGCCGCCGGCCTGGCTGGCCTCCTGAGCGGCGGGGTCCGTGGAGGTGAAGAAGATGTCCGCCGGACGCTGACGCGTCCGCGTGGACGAGGCCGGCGAGGGGGCGGCGGTGGCCTCCGGGGTTGCGGGTTCCGCGGAGGTCGCGAGCTCCGTAGAAGCGACCGCGACGGACTCCTGGGAGGCCGTGTCAGCGTCCGTGGGGGCTGGTGCGGCGGCCGTGGAGCTCTTGGAGCTCTTGGTGGCCTTCCGGGGCTTCTCGCCGGACTGGGGGGCGGGCTGGGAGGTGGTGCCCTCGCCTGCCAGGGGTGCTGCGGCGGTAGTCGATGCCTCCTGGGAGGCAGCGGCGGTAGCGGCGGAGTCGCCTGCGGCCTTGTCCGAGGGGATCGGAAGTTCTGCGGTGCTCTGGATGAGCGCGCCCAGGCCTCGGCCCAGACCTCCACGACGGCTTGATTTCACGGATCCTCCTCCATGCGACGGTTCGGCCTTCATTGTAGGTGTCCGAGCCCCCACGGGAGTGTCGCCGGGGGCCTGGACTGAGGCATGCCCACGTGACCATGGTGTGTTCCACGTGAAACATCCGCCGTCTCACGATGCTCTCCTGCCATCCCCTTGCCCGTCCCTGCCGGCTTTCGCGCCTTCCCTCGAAAGTGCGTCCATCTCCCACACTGCACTGCACAGATGCGGTCGAGGAATCCGGCCTGGTTCTTTCGGTCCTCCCCCTGGATCCGGATTTCTGTGTCCTTCCTGGCCTGGCGTTCGCTTCTGTTACTTCTGCCGTTCTCCATTCCATTCCTCTCGGGGCTGTCACCTCCTTCGGGGGCCGGGACCGCATGCGATCACCTGCAGGAGCTCTTGTGGAGAGAAGCACGGGGCTGAGCGACGATCACTATGACCCGCCCTTCCATCGAGAGCGTTTCACGTGAAACATGCGCGCCCGAGTCGGGTCAGAGGGGCTGTCGGCAGCGGTCTCAGGCTGGCACCGGACTAGAGTTTATCCAGCCGATCTGGGTGTTCATAGGGGTCATGACCGTTGCTAGTGCCGGGTCTGCTGCCCTATCCCCTCCCCGGCTGGGCTACACGGACTGCGCTCGTCTGGGCAGTCAACACCGGTGCGTCGGGGGCCGCTCCATCCGGGGCATCGGTCGAGACCGGTGCAATGTGCCTCTGCATCGGCGGTGCTCGGCCCCGTGTTGGTGGTTTCGGAGGCGATATGCGGGCCCGTTTCACGTGAAACACCGGTGACCATGACCAGTTCTTCCCTGTTATGCCAAGTTGAAATCCAGACGCTCTGCTTCACTTCGAGCAGATAATCGACCCTTCTCCTGCACATCATTCCACTTCTTATGGTCAGCGAATAACGTTTCTCATTCCTGATGATGCGTGAGCCTCTCGCTGCAATCCAGATTCTTCTCTCAGGAGTGGGGGTGATTCTCTCTGCTATCGAGGGGGTGATGCGGATGCGATGCAGGCTCCTCCTGGGCTGTCATCCACGCCCTTCTGGAATCTACCAACGTCCGTTCCATCGCTCCTGTTCGGCCCAGGGAGTCGTGCAGGGGGATGTGTTTCACGTGAAACGGTGAAGGCATGAGGGCCGGTAGGGTTCCACTGAAATGCCCGAGCATGGCCTAGCGCTGTGGCCGTCGCCTGCTGTTTCACGTGAAACATGAGCGCGGGGTGATTCCGGCGATGGGTCGGGCTGCCCTTGAGGGTGGACACCCCTGTTGATGGCGCGGGTCAAAGCCGGCTCCCAAGCGGTGATGTGGAAGGTCGTCTCGGACAGGCCGAGGAGCGATCACCGGGGCGGCCTGCATTCGTTTCACGTGAAACGGCGCCTACGAGAGAGCCGGGGCTGGGCGGTGTCGCGGCAGGAGGGCGCTGCTCGGCACCTGGCTCTGGCTCTGGCTCTGGCTCTGGCTCTGGCTCTGGCTCTGGCTCTGGCTCTGGCTCTGGCTCTGGCTCTGGCTCTGGCTCTGGAAGATGGTCTCGCAGCGCTCTGACCGGACAGGTCGCCCTGCCCATCTCGATGCAGACCGGCCAGGGGCGCAGGGGGCGGAGAGTGTCCCTCGAGGGATAGGCGGGTGCACATCGTCCAGCCTCGTCTCTTCGGTGTATACAAAGCACCGGCGGCGGTTTCACGGCGAGGTGAGGAGGGTGGGAGCGAGCAGGAGTTATCCACTGCAGTTGTCCACATATCAACAGATCCCGCTAGAACAAGATGCTGTATTTACCCTTTAGTCCATCGTTTGAGCTGTGAGGGCCTGTGAATGAGTCCCTGTGGACAGCACTGAACTGCTCGGAGAATCCCCATGCCGAGGGCGCTGATCCAGATCCAGGCGCGGCCTTGGGTGTCGCCGCGCCAGTGTTCCCCGGACACGCGATGGGGGAGTGGTGGTGCAGGAGGCGTTCGCACTCACGGGCCGATCGGCAGGTAGGGGAGACTCCGAACCACGTTCGGGCTTCATCGACGCGATGTCGTCTCCCCGCCTGACGCTGCTGCAGCGGGGCCCATGCAGGGCAGGGATCTGCCGATTGCCCTGCGGAGCCGAGCAACGAGTACTGGAAAGGGGCGGAGGGGCGCCGCTAACGGAGCTGGGGACGGCCGAGGAGGCACAGGCGCTGGGGCCCCGTGGGGAGGTGGGGGATGAGGCGAGAGCAGGGGCGCGCAGGGCTCGCCAGGCACGCATCAGGATTGTGCCAGCGCCCAGCCCTCACTCTTCACCAGCAGGCCTCTCCTCAGCCCCCACCTCATCGGCGCCCCCCACGACACGCGCCGGCCCGGGCGGTTGACCGGCAACCGACCCGCCCGCGGGGGGGGTTTTGGGGTAATCAAACCGGACAAGGGGG
>NZ_JAXFPG010000046.1:0-71402 GCF_034179925.1 Micrococcus sp.
GTGTGGTGGGGGGGGGGCGGGCTTGCGCGGGGGCGCGGCGCCCCGCCCCGGGCGCGGGATGGGAGGTCAGTCCCGGATCTGCGACTCCATGGGCACCCGGACACCGCGTTCGGCGGCGACCTCCACGGCGCGGGAGTAGCCGGCGTCGACGTGGCGGAACACGCCCATGGCCGGGTCGTTCGTCAGCAGCGCGGTGAGCTTGGCCGCGGCCAGCTCGGTGCCGTCGGCCAGGCCCACCTGACCGGCGTGGATGGAGCGGCCGATGCCCACGCCGCCGCCGTGGTGGATGGACACCCACGTGGCGCCGGAGGAGGTGGCGGTCAGGGCGTTCAGCAGCGGCCAGTCGGCGATGGCGTCCGAGCCGTCCAGCATGGACTCGGTCTCCCGGTACGGGGAGGCCACGGAGCCGGAGTCCAGGTGGTCGCGGCCGATGACGATCGGCGCCGTGACCTTGCCCTCGGCGACCAGCCGGTTGAAGAGCAGGCCGGCCTGGTGGCGCTCGCCGTAGCCGAGCCAGCAGATGCGCGCCGGCAGGCCCTCGAACTCCACGAACTCGGCGGCGCCGTCCAGCCAGCGGTGCAGGTGCTCGTTCTCGGGGAACAGCTCCTTGAGGGCCTCGTCGGTGACGCGGATGTCCTCCGGGTCTCCGGAGAGCGCGGCCCAACGGAACGGGCCCAGGCCCTCGCAGAACAGGGGGCGGATGTAGGCGGGCACGAAGCCGGGGAACTCGAAGGCGCGGGAGTAGCCGGCCTTGCGGGCCTCGTCGCGGATGGAGTTGCCGTAGTCGAACACCTCGGCGCCGAGGTCCTGGAAGCCGACCATCGCCTCGACGTGGCGGGCCATGGACTCCTGGGCCTTCTTGGTGAAGGTGTCCGGGTCTGCGGCGGCCTCGGCCTGCCACTGGTCCACGTCGATGCCGATCGGCAGGTAGGAGAGCGGGTCGTGCGCGGAGGTCTGGTCCGTGACGATGTCGATCTCCACCTCGCCGCGCTTCTGGCGCTCGAGCAGCTCGGGGAACACCTCGGCGGCGTTGCCCACCAGGCCCACGGAGACGGCCTCACCGGCGCGCTTGGCCTGCATGACGCGCTCGACGGCGCGGTCCAGGTCCGTCTCCACCTCGTGCAGGTAGCGCTTGCCCATGCGGCGGCGCAGGCGTTCCTCGGAGACGTCCACGATCAGGCAGACACCGCCGTTGAGGGTGACGGCCAGGGGCTGGGCCCCGCCCATGCCGCCGCAGCCACCGGTGAGGGTCAGGGTGTTCTTCAGGGTGCCGTCGTACTTCTTGCGGCCGATTGCCGCGAAGGTCTCGTAGGTGCCCTGGAGGATGCCCTGGGTGGCGATGTAGATCCAGGAGCCGGCGGTCATCTGCCCGTACATGATCAGGCCCTCGGCCTCGAGCTCGCGGAAGGTCTTCCAGTCCGCCCAGTCGCCCAC
Source organism: Micrococcus sp. (assembly GCF_034179925.1). Taxonomy (GTDB): domain Bacteria; phylum Actinomycetota; class Actinomycetes; order Actinomycetales; family Micrococcaceae; genus Micrococcus. The sequence continues at coordinate 1,435 of NZ_JAXFPG010000046.1, forward strand.
GAGGTTGGAGTTGGCGATCAGCACGCGCGGGGCCCACACGTTGGTCTTGACGACGCCGACGGGCTTGCCGGACTGCACCAGGAGGGTCTCGTCCTCCTCGAGGTCCTTGAGGGTGGCGACGATCGCGTCGAACGCCTCCCAGGAGCGGGCGGCGCGGCCGGTGCCGCCGTAGACCACGAGGTCCTCGGGGCGCTCGGCGACCTCCGGGTCCAGGTTGTTCATGAGCATGCGCAGCGGGGCCTCCGTCTGCCAGCTCTTGGCGTTGAGCTCCGTGCCGCGGGGGGCGTGGATCTCGCGGGAGGGGTCGTGCTGGGTGAACGAGGCGGTCATGCCGGTCCTTTCGCTGGAGCGTCGCGGGCGACGTCCTCCCAGCTTTTCACGGGGCGGAGTCGTCCTGCCGCCCATTGAAACAGTGAGGGGTGTCACAGGCAAGGGGTGAGCGGTTAGCATCCATCCCCATGCCCGCGACCTCCGCCCCCGCCTCCACCCGCACCGTGGACCGCGCCCTCGAACTGCTGGCCGCCGTCACCGACCATGCACCGGTCACCCTCACCGACGCCGCCCGCACCGTGGATCTGCCCGCCTCCACGGCGCTGCGCCTGCTGCGCAGCCTCGAGCTCTCCGGCCTCGTGGCCCGGGACGAGGCCGGCCTCTACCGGCCCGGGCCCCGCCTGATCCAGCTGGGGGCCCGGGCCTTCACCCGCGAGCCTCTCGTTCGCCTGGCCCACGACCCCATGGAGGAGGTGGTCCGCCGCACCGGTGAGTCCGTGTACCTGGCCGTCCAGGCCGACGCCGAGACCGCCGTCTACCTGGCGATCGTGGAGGGCACCCACTCCGTGCGGCACACCAGCTGGGTGGGGCGCACCGTCCCGCTCGAGGGCACCGCGGTGGGCCGGGCCCTGCGCGGGCAGGCCCCCGCCGGCGGCCACGTGCTGGTCGCGGACACCGTGGAGCCGGACGTCACCGCGCTGAGCGCCCCGGTGATGGCCGGGGGCGTGGCGGCCGGGGCGCTGAGCACGCTCGTGCCCGCCTACCGGTGCACCGAGGAGCTGGCGCAGCGGTGCGCAGCGGCCCTCGTGGACGCCACCGCGCAGATGTCCCAGGCCCTCGGGGGCCCCGCCTCCTGAGCGACGACGGCGCCGCAGCCGGCAGGCCAGCACCCCGGGTTCAGCTTTCAGGAAGTCCCCAGGCGGCGCCCCTGGAACGCCCATGGAGCGGCCCTACGCTGAAGGCACCTCATCGACGGTGCGAGTGATGAAGGTGCGAGTGATGACAGACGAAGGCCCCGACCGGCAGCGGTCGGGGCCTTCGCCGTTGCAAGCCTTCGCTGCTCCGGGCCTGCCCCGTTCCGAGGCGGGGCCGGACGGGGCCGTCAGCGGCGGGCGGAGGTGAGCCCGGCCCACAGGCCGCCGAGCAGACCGGACAGCGCCAGCAGCCAGAACACGTGGAAGCCGATGGTCAGCACCGCCGTGTTGGAGAAGATCATCAGCACGAGCAGCGCGGCCACGAGCCCGCCCACGACCCCGCCGACCGCATAGCGCGCCACCGACCGCGCCGCACCGCCCTGGAACAGCACGAGCAGGGCACCGATCGCCGCGGTCAGGGCGCCGCCGAAGACCCCGAACAGCAGGCCCAGGGTGGTCTCCACGAAGCCGCGGCCGCTGGTGCCCCACTGCCAGGAGCCGCCGGTGGGCTGCTCCACCACCACCCGCAGCACCATGAACGCGGTGACCGCCAGGGTGGCGACGATCATCACACGGTTGCTGAAGCCCCAGCCGTCCACCGGGCGCACAGGCTCCACGGCCTCGGCCGGCACCACGGCGGTCCGCACAGGGCGGTGCGGGGCGGTGCGGTTCTCGACGACGCGGCGCTGGGCCGGGGTGCCGATCACGGCGGGGCCGGTGGCGATTTCGACGGCGTGGGCGCCGTGCAGGTTGCTGCTCATCGTGGCTGGTGCTCCCTCGGTTCCGCCCCGTCCCCGGGGCGTGGTGCGTGATGCCGGGCGCGGGGCGCCCGTCAGTGATGGACCTGCCCCGATTCTAGGTGTCCCCCCGCTGGCCAGGGCAATGACGGGCGGCTCAGCGGCCGGCGTCGGGAGCGGGCGGGGCCAACAGGTCCGTGCGACGCCCGGCGAGCACCGGCACCGTGCGGCGCACCTCGGCCGTGCGCTGCACGGACACCTCCGCGGTGGCCACCGCCTCGGCCTCCTCGGTGAGCTCGGCGGCGGTCAGGGCCAGGGGGTCGAGGATCGCCGAGTGGCCCACGGTCGCGGCCGAGCAGGTGTCCGCTGCCGCCACCCACACGGTGTTCTCCACCGCCCGGGCCCGCAGCAGGGTCTGCCAGTGCATCACCTTGTGCTCGCCGGCGAACCAGGCCGCCGGCACCGCCAGCAGATCTGCACCGGCCACCGCGAGCGCCCGGGAGACCTCCGGGAAGCGAAGGTCGTAACAGGTCTGCAGGCCCACGCACAGCCCGGCCAGCTCCAACGGTGCGGGGGCGCGGTCGCCGGGGGTGATCAGGTCCGACTCCCGGTGCGCGAACGCGTCGTAGAGGTGGAGCTTGCGGTAGGTCCCGGTCTCGGTGCCGTCGGCGTCCACGGCCACCAGCGTGTTGTAGGGGCGGTCGGTGCCGCTGGGCTCGTAGCCGCCGGCCACGATCGCCAGCCCGTGCTCCCGGGCGGCGGCGGCGAGACCGGTGCGGAACCGGTCCCAGCCGGCGTCGACGGCGGCCGCGAAGTCCCCTTCCACCTCACGGAAGGTGAACATCGTCTCCTCGGGCAGCACGAGCAGCGCCGCCCCCTCGGCGGCGGCGCGGGTGGCCAGCCGGCCGACCACGGCCAGGTTGTCCTCCACACGGCCGAAGGGCCCGAACTGTCCGACGCTGATCCTCACCGGGGCTGCTGCGCTCATGGCGCCAGAGTACCCACCGAGCGCCAGGGTACCCACCGGGGGCGACATGACCGGCCGAGGGTCCGTCCGGCCTGGTCAGACCCGCCCCCGGGACCGCAGAGTGGAGGCGGGGCCGCGCGTCGCCGTCGTGCGCCGGGTCCGGCCCCGGACCGACCGTGCACAGCCGCACGGCGCCGCCGCCGACAAGGAGCACACCGCCATGACCGCGCAGCAGCCCCCGATCCCGGGCACACCCGGCCCCGTCACCCCCGCCGCGCAGGAGCCGACGCCGCCGAGCGCCGCCGACGCCCCCCTCGCCCCGCCGGCCCCGGACCAGCAGGGCCCGGCCACCGTGTCCGCCACCGGCCAGGCCACGGGCGCGGACCCGGCCACCGCCGCCCAGGGCTGCCCCTACCTGACCACCGCCCACGGGGTGCGCCTGCGCGACTCGGACCACTCCCTCAAGGCCGGCCGCCGCGGCCCGACCCTGCTGCAGGACCACCACCTGCGCGAGAAGCTCAGCCACTTCGACCACGAGCGCATCCCCGAGCGCGTGGTGCACGCCCGCGGCGCCGGTGCCCACGGCGTGTTCCGCGGCTACGGCACCGGTGTGAAGATCAGCCAGGCCGGACTGTTCGCGAAGGACAAGGAGACCCCGGTGTTCGTGCGGTTCTCCACCGTGGCCGGCTCCCGCGGCTCCTCCGACCTCGCCCGCGACACCCGAGGCTTCGCCACGAAGTTCTACACGGACGAGGGCACCTGGGACCTGGTGGGCAACAACATGCCCGTGTTCTTCGTGCAGGACGCCATGAAGTTCCCGGACGTGGTGCACTCCGTGAAGCCCCACCCGGACCGCGAGATCCCGCAGGCCCAGTCCGCGCACGACACCTTCTGGGACTTCGTCTCCCTGCACACCGAGGCCCAGCACCTGACCCTGTGGAACATGTCCGACCGCGCCATCCCGCGCTCCTACCGGACGATGGAGGGCTTCGGCGTCCACACGTACCGGTTCATCGCCGCGGACGGCAGCACCTCGCTGGTGAAGTTCCACTGGAAGCCCGTGCTCGGGACCCACTCGGTGACCTGGGAGGAGGCGCTGATCACCAACGGCGCGGACCCGGACTTCCACCGCCGGGACCTCGCGGACGCGATCGAGTCCGGCGCGTTCCCGGAGTGGGAGCTGGGCGTGCAGGTGTTCGAGGACAACGAGGAGCAGATGTTCCAGGGCATCGACCTGCTCGACCCCACCAAGCTGGTCCCCGAGGAGCTCGCCCCGGTGCAGCCGCTGGGGAAGATGACCCTCAACGCGAACCCGACGAACTACTTCGCCGAGACCGAGCAGGTGGCGTTCAACCCGGCGAACCTGGTGCCGGGCATCGACGTCACCAACGATCCGCTGCTGCAGGGCCGCCTGTTCTCCTACCTGGACACCCAGCTCTCCCGCCTGGGCGGGCCGAACTGGACACAGCTGCCCATCAACCGCCCGCACGCCCCGGTGAACGACATGCTGCGCGACGGCATGCACCAGACCGCGGTGCACCGCGGGGTGGCCCCGTACCGGCCGAACACCCTCGACGGCGGCATGCCGTTCGAGACCCCGGCGGACGGGCGTCCGTTCATCGACCACCCGCAGCCGATCGAGGCCTCCGCGGAGAAGGTGCGCGAGCACGCGGCGTCCTTCGACGACCACTTCTCGCAGGCCCGCCTGTTCTTCCTCTCCCTCTCCGAGGTGGAGCGTGAGCATGTGGCACAGGCCTACACCTTCGAGCTGGCCAAGTGCTACGAGGAGGCCATCCGGGTGCGTCAGCTGCGGGCTCTGGGGGCGATCGACGCCCGCCTGGCCGAGGTGGTGGCCGAGGGTCTGGGCCTTGAGGTGCCGGAGCCGGCCGAGGCTCCCGCGGAGGATGTGGAGCCCTCGGCGGCGCTGTCCCAGGTGGGCGGTCAGTGGCCGGTGGACGGCCGGCAGGTGGGCATCGTGGTGGGCGAGAGCCCGGATGCCACCGCCCTGGACACGCTGGTGCAGGGCATCCACGCCGAGGGCATGGTCCCACTGGTGATCGCCCCGAAGGGCGGCCCGGTGGGCGGGGACCTGGTGGCCCAGCGCACCTACCTGACGGCGGCCTCGGTGGAGCTGGACGCCGTGGTGGTGCTCGGAGCGACCCCGCCGGCGGCCGACGCCCGGCACGGCCTGGACGCCAAGTCCGCCGCGGATGCCCCCGAGTCGGTGGACCCGCGCGTCGCGAAGGTGGTGCAGGAGGCCTGGCGGCATGCCAAGGCTGTGGCCTCGGTGGGCGAGGGTGCGCGGCTGCTCGAGGAGCTCGGTGCCGCCGGCACCCCGGGCGTGGTGACGGCCGACGACGCCGAGGCCGCCCTGGCAGCGATCACGGAGCTGGTGCCCGGTCACCGCGTGTGGGACCGGTTCCCGACGACCGGCCGCCTCGCCGACTGACACTTCCGTTCGAGAAACGGGAGGTCCCCGGAGCACTTCGGTGTGAGAAACGGGAGGTCCCCGGGGTGTTCCCGTTCGAGAAACGGGAACACCCCGGGGACCTCTTTGCGTCTCTTCCCGTTTCTCGAACGGAAGCGGTGGAGGACCCTCCCGTTTCTCGAACGGAAGCTCTGGCACCATCTCCCGTTTCGTGCACCGGAGCGGCCGGAGAACCTCCCGTTTCTCGAACGGAAGTGCTGCGGGTCAGTCCTCGATCAGGTCCCGGACCTGCACCACCTGGTCGCGGCCCGGGCCCACGCCGATCGCCGAGATCCGGCAGCCGGAGAGCTCCTCCAGCGCCGCCACATACTTCTGGGCGTTCGCCGGCAGGTCCTCCAGGGTGCGGGCCCCGGAGATGTCCTCGGTCCAGCCGTCGAAGTGCTCAAAGATCGGCGTGGCGTGGTGGAACTCGGTCTGCGTCATGGGCATGCGGTCGTGCCGCACCCCGTCCACGTCGTAGGCCACGCACACGGGGATCTTCTCGATGCCGGTGAGCACGTCCAGCTTCGTGAGGAAGTAGTCCGTGAACCCGTTGACGCGCGCGGCGTAGTGCGCCAGGACGGCGTCGTACCAGCCGGTGCGGCGGGGGCGGCCGGTGTTCACGCCGAACTCGCCGCCGGTGGTGCGCAGCTGCTCGCCCATCTCGTCGAACAGCTCGGTGGGGAACGGGCCTGCGCCCACACGCGTGGTGTACGCCTTCACGATGCCGATGGTGCGGGAGAAGCGGGTCGGGCCGATGCCCGCGCCCACGGAGGCGCCGCCGGCGGTCGGGTTCGACGACGTCACGAACGGGTAGGTGCCGTGGTCCACGTCCAGGAAGGTGGCCTGGCCGCCCTCCATGAGCACCACCTTGCCCTCGTCGAGGGCGTCATTGAGCATGTTCACCGAGTCCACCACCATGGGGCGCAGACGGTCCGCGTAGCCCAGGAAGTAGTCGGCGATCTCCTCGACGGTCACGGCGCGGCGGTTGTAGAGCTTCACGAGCAGCTCGTTCTTCTGCCGCAGGGCGCCCTCGATCTTCTGGCGCAGGATGGACTCGTCGAAGATGTCCTGCACGCGGATGCCCAGGCGGGCCACCTTGTCCATGTAGGTGGGGCCGATGCCGCGGCCGGTGGTGCCGATGGCGCGCTTGCCCAGGAAGCGTTCGGTGACCTTGTCCATGGTCTGGTGGTAGGGGGCCACCAGGTGCGCGTTCGCGGAGATCTTCAGGTTCGCGCAGGAGTGGCCGCGGGACTCGAGTCCGTCGATCTCATCGAACAGGGCCTCCAGGTTGATGACCACGCCGTTGCCGATCACGGGGGTGGCGTTCGGGGAGAGGATGCCGGCCGGCAGGAGCTTGAGCTCGAACTTCTCTCCGTTGACGACGACGGTGTGCCCAGCGTTGTTGCCGCCGTTCGGCTTCACCACGTAGTCCACTCGCCCGCCCAGCAGGTCGGTGGCCTTGCCCTTGCCCTCGTCGCCCCACTGGGCGCCGACGATCGCGATCGCTGGCATGCTGCATCTCTCCTCTGGGCCCGCCGGGACTGCTCCGGGGCGGGCCCGCACATGGAAAACGCCCCCGGCTGTGCGCACGGGAGGCCGTACCGGTCGATCCTACCAGCGTGACGCGCACCACACGCTGGTAGGGGGGGTCTCACGCGTTGGCCGGGGCGTCCGTGCCCGCACCACGACGCCGGAGAGCCGGCGCGGGCGTGTGCGTCGCCTCACCCTCGGCGCGGCTGGCGGCCTCCGCCGCCGAATCCCCGTGCCCGGACCCGCAGCAGCCGCCCGCGGCGCTGCCGCAGCCGGATGCGGAGGCGGGGGTGGAGGCGGAGGCGCTGCCGCAGCCAGAGGCGGCCGCGCCGCCGCAACCACCCCCGGGGTGACCGTCGGCACCGTCGAGCGCGGCACCGTGGTGCGGGGCGTCGTCGTGCGGGGCGTTGTCGTGCGGAGCGCCGTCGTGCGCAGTGCCGGCATGCGCAGGGCGGGACTCGGCCCCGACCACCGTGTAGCCGGCGTCGGCGATCATCCGCAGATCCGCCTCGGCCGCCTGGCCCTCGGAGGTGAGGTAGTCCCCCAGGAAGATCGAGTTGGCCACCTGCAGGCCCACCGGCTGCAGGGTGCGCAGGTGCATCTCCCGGCCGCCGGCGATGCGCAGCTCCTTCTCCGGGCAGGCCAGGCGGACCATCGCCAGGATGCGCAGGCACTCCAGCGGGCTCAGCTGCACGTGCCCCTCGAACGGGGTGCCGTCGAAGGGCATGAGGAAGTTCACGGGGATCGAGTCCGAGTCCAGCTCCCGCAGCGCGAACACCGCCTCCACGAGCTGCTCGTGCGTCTCCCCCATGCCCGCGATCAGCCCGGAGCAGGAGGACAGCCCCGCGGCGCCCGCGCGCTCCACCGTGTCCACGCGCTGCTCGTAGGTGTGCGAGGTGCAGATGGACTCGTAGTGAGACTCGGCGGTGTTCAGGTTGTGGTTGTAGGCGTCCACACCAGCGGCCTTGAGCTTCTCCGCCTGGCCGTCCTTGAGGAAGCCCAGGCACGCGCAGACCTCCACGTCCGGGTGCTGCTCCTTGAGCTGTCCGACCATCCCGGCCACGCGGTCCACATCCCGGTCCGTGGGGCCGGTGCCGGAGGCCACCATGCACACGCGGGTGGCGCCGCCGGCGATGCCCATCCCAGCCTGGCGGACGGCCTCGTCCGGCTTGAGCCACGTGTACTTGAGGATCTCCGCCTCGGTGCCCAGGCGCTGTGAGCAGTAGGTGCAGTTCTCCGGGCAGAGGCCGGTCTTGAGGGAGACGAGGTAGTTGACCTTCACGGTCCGGCCGAAGTGCTTCTCCCGCAGGCGGGAGGCGGCCGCGACGATGCCGAAGGTGTCCGCGTCCGGGGCGTCGAGGACGGCGAGGGCCTCCTCGGCGGTGAGGCGGTGGCCGGCGTCGATCCGGGCGACAAGGGCGTGGATGTCGAGGGCGGGGGCCGGGGTGACGGTGTCGACCGGGGTGGCCTGGGGGTCCTGGATGGCGGTCATGGCGGGCCTCGTTCCGTGGGTGCAGGGTGCTGGCGGGGTTGCGGGCGACGGTGCCCGGCGACGTCGGGCCGACGACGGCGGCGGGCCGGCCCTGCTGTGCAGGCGGCCCGGGCGGCGTGGCGGATCCGACATCGGGAGCACCGCTCCCGCAGGTCTGAGTGGCACCCTAACAGGGTTCCTGAACAGTGTTCAGCAAGCGTCGGAGTGAGGCGGTTCGGTGAGGGGCTTCGGGAGCGGCTCGGCGGGGTGGTTCGGGAACGGTTCGGCGGGGCGACTCACCGCGAGGCCGCCGGACTCTCGCCGCATCGACGGTTTCTCGTCGCAACGACGCGGCCCGCGCAGGTTCCGCGAGAGACCGTCGGTCCAGCGCAGCACCGTCGGCCCGAGGACGCCGGGGCGCCGTCGTCGTGCTCTCAGACCGCCGATTCAGAGGGTGCGGCGCAGGCGGCGGGTGGCGGCCAGCGCGAAGGCGAAGGCGAGCAGAGCCAGCACCTGCCAGCCCACCAGGACCCATCCCACACCCCACGCGGCCCCGGCCGCACCGCCGAGGAGCGTCGCCACGGGCGCGGAACCGCGCGTGAGGGTCCGCCGCATCGCGGACACTCTCCCCAGGGTGCCCTCGGGGCAGGCGCGGGCGAAGATCCCGGCATTGGCGATGTTGCCCAGCACCACCATGAACCCCCACAGGCCGACTCCGGCGATCAGGAGCGGCCGCGCGTAGGTGCGGTCGACGAGCACCGCCAGGTGCAGCACGACGACGAGGGCACAGCCGACCGACCCGATCAGGACGCACCCGCCTTCGCCGACGACCTCGATGGCCCGAGCCGCGACGCTGGAGGCCGCCAGGGCGCCGAGCGCCCCCACCGTGAGCTGGAAGCCGAGGAACTCAGGGCCGAGCTGCAGGTCCGTGAGCACCCACACAGCCTCCACCGGAGCGAACAGGGCCATGCCGATGTTGGCGGCCACGCTGCTGAGCGTGAGCAGCCACAGCAGAGGGGTGTGTCGGAGCGCGGTCCAGCCGTAAGCGGCGTCACCCCAGAACCGTGCCCAGCGGGAGAGGACGACGGCGGCGGTCGCCTCGGCCGGCTCGGAGGCCGGCGAGGGGGCCGCGGGAGCCATGCGCACCTTCAGGGCCACGAGACCGCCTGCGGCGAGGAACGCGGCGGCGACGCCCAGCACCGGCCCGGCTCCGAGGGCGCCCACGAGCAGGCCTGCAGCGGCCGGGACGATCAGTCCCAGAGAGGCGTCCGCGGACTCGAGGCGCGCGATGAGTCGGCTGATCGACGTCGGGGCCACGAGACGCGGGACCAGGGTGGTCTGGATGGTCTCGGCGAGGACGGTGAGCACGCCGAGGAGCGCCATGACCCCGGCGAGATGGACGAAGGTGAGCGCGTCCAGGGCCCAGGCGGCCACGAGAGTGGCGAGCAGGGCCGCCTTGGCCAGGCCTGCCGCGGCCAGGAGCCGAGGGCTGAGACGACGGTCCACGAGGATGCCGATGGGGACGCCGAAGAGCAGGAAGCCCAGCCCGGAGAGCGCCATGAGCACCCCCATCTGATCCGTTCCGAGACCGAGCGCCAGAACGGCGAGCACATCCAGGGCCACGTCTGACGCGGAGCGGCCACTGGCGTCGAGGGCATTCGAGACCACCAGCCTGCGGGCGGCCCCGGGCAGTCCGGCAGGGCGAGCGGAGGCAGACCGGGCAGTCGGATCGGGGACCATGCGCCAAGGATGGCAGATCCGCGCGGGGACGGGATGGGGCCGGTCGGGGTGACTCAGCGCGACGCGGCCGGACCGACACTCACTCACCGCATCGACGGTTTCTCGTCGCAACGACGCGGCCCACGCAGGTTCCGCGAGAAACTATCGGTCCTACGCAATACCCTCGGCCCTATGCAGCGCTCTTGGCACGACGACGCCGGCCCCCACCGAGGCGGTCGCCGCAGGACTCCGCGCACCTCGCCCGAGCCCTCCCGGGCGCACACACCCCGAGCCCTCCCCGACACAAACAAAGGGCCCCGGATCTCTCCGGGGCCCTTCGCCTGTCATCACTCGCACCTTCATCACTCGCACCTTGATGAAGTGGTTCCACCGTAAGCACCCCACATGGACACACCCCCCAGAGCAGCTGGCAGAACCCTGGCAATCCCGCGCCGCCACAGCCCAGCACGCATCCCCCTCAGCCCAGCCGGCCGCCGGACTCTCTCAGGTAGCAGGACGCACACAGCGACTCGTACGTCACCTCCACGCCGTCGATGGCCACCTGGTCCCCCTCGAACACGAACCGCCGCTCCCCTGTGCCCGCGTCCGTCACGGCCCGCGTATTGAACACGGCCTTGCGCCCGCACCGGCAGATCGTCTTGAGCTCCTCGAGCGAGTGCGCCACCTCCAGCAGCCGCGCCGAGCCCGGGAAGGAGCGCGTGCGGAAGTCGGTGCGGATCCCGTAGGCGAGCACCGGCACGCCGTCCAGCACGGCGATCCGCAGCAGGTCGTCCACCTGCCCCGGCTCCAGGAACTGGGCCTCGTCCACGAGCAGGCAGGCCACGGGCGGCACGGGCCCGTCCACGTGGTCCACCAGTGCGTCCGGGTCTTCCACGGCCGCGTGCCGCCGGAACAGCTCGAGCACGGACACCCCGTGGGGGATGAGGAAGTCCACGGGGCGGGTCACGCCCAGGCGGGAGACGACGTCGGCCTCGCCCTTGGTGTCCACCTGCGGCTTGGCCAGAAGCACCCGTTGGCCGCGTTCCTCGTAGTTGAAGGCGGCCTGGAGCAGGCCGGTGGACTTGCCGGAGTTCATCGCTCCGTAGCGGAAGTAGAGCTTGGCCATGCCTGCGGCGGGTCCGGGTGCCCGGCCTCAGCGGCCGAGGGCCTCGATGTTCTCGGCGGCGGTGGGGTCGGAGTCGTTCAGGAACGTCCGGATGCGCTCGACCTCCGCGGACTCCCCGATGCCTGCGGCGGCCCGGCCCAGGGCGTACAGGGCGCGCAGGAACCCGCGGTTGGGTTCGTGCTCCCACGGCACCGGCCCGGCCCCGCGCCAGCCCGCCCGGCGCAGCGCGTCGAGGCCGCGGTGGTAGCCCACCCGCGCGTAGGCGTAGGAGTCCACGGTGCGGCCCTCGGCCCAGGCGTCCTCAGCCATGAGCGCCCACACGAGGGAGGAGTCCGGGGCCACGGGCACGATGTCCTCGGGCAGGTCGCCGGCCTCCAGGCGGGCCTGCACCTCGGGTTCCTCGGGCAGCCGGGTGGCCGGCGGCTCCATCAGGTTCCGGCCGATCGGGGACTCGGACATCGCTTCCTCCTGGGCAGGGCCGCGGCACCGGGGTGGCGGCGCGGGGCGCGGACGCCGGCACGGAGCCGGCGGGGTCCCGGCCGAGTCTAGCCACGGCCCACCGGGAGCTCACAGGGGCGGGCGGGGCCGCGTCCGGGTGGGTCCGGTACCGTATGCGGAGCGTCCGTCCGGGGGTCTCTCCGCGCGCCTGGACGCGAGCGCCGTCGAAGGAGTCCCGCATGCCCCATCCCGCCCCCGCCCGACGTCGGGCCGTCGCCGCCGCAGGCACCGCGGCCCTGGCCCTCGTGCTGGCCGGGTGCGCCGACGGCGGCCAGTCGCCCGCCCCGGCCGTCACGCCTGCCGCTGCGAGCGCCGTGCCCACCGATCCGGTGTCGTCCGCGAGCGCGGCCGCCACGGACCCCGCCTCGCAGGCGGCGGCCTCGATCTCCCAGGCTCTGGAGTCGGAGCAGGCCGCGGGCACGCGTCGGCCGGAGCCGCGCCAGGCCCTGGAGACCCGGGGTCCGGGGGTGAAGGGCGGGGCCGCCACGTCCCTGTGGCAGCGGCTGGCCTCGGCGAAGAACGACACGGTGTCCGTGATGGACTGCACCCGGGACGTGCTGGACCAGCAGACCCTGGACGCGGTGGCCACGCACATGCCGAATGCGAGCCAGCTGGAGATCGTGCAGTTCTTCGCCTCGGCGGATGACACCCACGAGTTCCTCACCTGTGTGTACACGGGCCTGTACCAGCGCAGCCCGGGCATGCCCATGGCCCAGGTCCACTACCAGCACAACCTCGACGGCTCCCGCCTGGACTGGTGCACCGAGACGCCTGCGGCCGTGGCGGACGAGTACTCGTTCGACCCGGTCACAGGCAAGGGCCTGATGGCGCTGCTGCGCCCGGGCATGGTGGGCGGCGAGGACGGCGCCCCCCTGCTGCCGCAGCGCACGGGCTGGGCGTGCACGGAGGACGGCACGCAGATGGTGTCGGTGACCTTCGGCGCGATGGAGGGCTTCGGGGACGCCAACAGTGGCCTCACCCAGGTGACGGGCTCACCGGTGGCGCAGAGCACGACGGTCGTCACCCAGGCCCGTGACCATCTGGCGGACACGGTGCTGAAGGATCCTTCGGCGTTCCAGCGGGTCATCGCGATGAGCTCCCCGTTCTTCCTGGACGCGCAGATGGATGAGGAGACCCTCCGCAAGGCGGAGCAGGTCCCGGCCGGCCGGGTGCCGCGGGAGCAGTTGACGGATCAGTCCACCATCGACCGGCCCGAGGGTGCCCCGGAGCCGGTGGCGCCGGGCCAGCCGCCGCGCCCGTTCCAGGGTGCTGCCCGTGAGGCGGCGGAGTCGGCCCGGGCGGCGGCCTCGGCCAGTGCGTCGGGGGGCCCGTCCGCGTCGGCGAGCGGCAGCCCGCGGCCGTCCTCGGAGAGCCCGTCCCCGTCGCCCACGCAGGACTGAGCAGGTCTGGGCCGGGCTGAACAGAGGCAAGGCTGAGCAAAACTCGACCGCGCACGACGCCGGCCGGTCGCCTCCCACGCGGAGGTGACCGGCCGGCGTCGTGGTGGGGGTGCGGGTCCGCACCCGGGCCGGTGCCCGGGGCCGGTGCCCGGTGCCAGCGCCAACCGCCAGTGGTCAGCGGCCGGGGTCGAGCTCCCCGGCCCGCCGTTCCCAGGCCTCCTGCTCGATTTCGCGCTCGGTGCGGCGGTCCAGGCGGAGTTCGAGGCTGTCCACCCGGGCCCGCAGCCGATCGACCTCCGCGCGGGCCTCGTCCCGCTCGGTGCGGGTGCGCTCGAGCTCGGCCGCCTGACCGCGGCCGCGGTAGACGATCAGCAGGACCGCAATGGTGGTCAGCGCCAGGATCACCAACACGAGCACGTCCGCCGCGTTCGTGGGTACGTCGGCCGCCACGGGGGCGAGGGCCGGCAGCAGCTCTGCCGTGAGGGGCATCGCCACGGTCAGCGGATGGACTTGCCGGCGGAGCCCAGGTTCTGGGCGGCCACGCCCACCCGGGCGGCCATGGCCTCCTCGGCCTTGGCACCCCACACGCGCGGGTCGTAGAGCTTCTTGTTTCCGACCTCGCCATCCACCTTCAGGACGCCGTCGTAGTTCTGGAACATGTGGGCCGCCACCGGGCGGGTGTAGGCGTACTGGGTGTCGGTGTCCACGTTCATCTTCACCACGCCGTAGCCCACCGCGTCCGCGATCTCCTGCTCGGAGGAGCCCGAGCCGCCGTGGAACACGAGGTCGAAGGGGCGCTGGCGGCCGAACTTCTCCCCCACGGCCTCCTGGATCTCCTTCAGGATCTCCGGGCGCAGCTTCACACCGCCGGGCTTGTACACCCCGTGCACGTTGCCGAAGGTCAGGGCGGTCAGGTAGCGGCCCTGCTCGGAGGTGCCGAGCGCCTCCACAGTGGCGATGCCGTCCTCCACAGTGGTGTAGAGCTTCTCGTTGATCTCGTTCTCGACGCCGTCCTCCTCGCCGCCGACCACACCGATCTCCACTTCGAGGATCTGCCGGTTCGCGTGGGTGCGGGCCAGCAGCTCCTTGGCGATCCGCAGGTTCTCCTCGAGGGGCTCGGCGGAGCCGTCCCACATGTGGGAGTTGAAGATCGGGTCCCGGCCGGCCTTGACCTCGGCCTCGGAGGCGTCCAGCAGGGGCAGGACGAAGGTGTCCAGCTTGTCCTTGGGGCAGTGGTCGGTGTGCAGGGCGATGTTGACGTCGTACTGCTGGGCGACCGCGCGGGCGAAGGCGGCCATCGCGAGGGCGCCGACCACCATGTCCTTCTTCGAGGCCCCGGAGAAATAGGCGGCGCCGCCGGTGGAGACCTGGATGATGCCGTCGGATCCCGCCTCGGCGAAGCCGCGGATGGCGGCGCTGAGGGTCTGGGAGCTCGTGACGTTGATGGCCGGATAGGCGTAGCCGCCGTTCTTGGCGGCATCGATCATCTCGGCGTACTTGTCCGGGGTGGCGATGGGCATGCTGTGCTCCTGACTCGCGGGGCGACGGGTTCTCTGGCTCAGGCGGCACACTGCACACGGGCACAGCAACGCCGCCGTGCTGCCCTCATCGTAGCGGCCGACCACCGGCATGGCCCGGGCCCGTGCACGCCCCGCCGCGGCCTGCGATGCTGGAGGGGCCGACGCAGTCGGCACCCGCCACACCCACCCGAAGGAGCCCACCATGCGCGCCGAGCAGGTCACCGATCCGATCGTCTTCCACGGCGAGGGCCCCGTGTGGTCCGAGTCCTGGGGCGGACTGCGCTGGGTGGACATGCTCGCCGGGGACTACCTGACGCTCCGGGAGGACGGCACCGTGGACCGCACCGGTGTGGACGAGGCGGTGTGCGCCGTCGTGCGCCCGCGGGTGGGCGGGGGCGCCGTGATCGCGGTGGAGCGCGGGTTCGTGCTGGAGGAGGCCGACGGCACCCAGCGCCGGCTGCCACCCGTGTGGGAGGACCCGAACATCCGCATGAACGAGGGCGGCTGCGACCCGGACGGCCGCTTCTACGCCGGCACCATGGCCTACGACCGCACCGAGGGCGCCGGCAGCCTCTACCGGCTGGACCCCTCCGGGGAGGTGACCGTGGTGCTCGAGGGAGTGAGCACCTCCAATGGCCTGGAGTGGAGCCCGGACGGCTCCCTGGCCTACTACAACGACACCCCCACCCGGCAGGTGGCCGTGTTCGACTACTCCCGCGAGGAGGGGCTCACCGGGCGGCGCGTGTTCACCGACGTGCTCGGCGGCGAGGGCAAGCCGGACGGGCTCACCGTGGACGCCGAGGGCGGGGTGTGGGTCGCGGCGATCGGCTCCGGGAAGGTGCTGCGCTACTCGCCCGAGGGCACCCTGGACGAGGTGCTCGAGCTGCCCGTCTCCCGGCCGACCGCCGTGACCTTCGGCGGCCCGGACCTGGACCGGCTGTACATCACCACCACCCGGGAGAAGGCGGACCTGGAGGCCGAGCCGCTGTCCGGGTGCCTGTTCGTGGCGGAGCCGGGCGTGCGCGGCCTGCCGGTGCGCCCCTTCGCCGGCTGAGGGGCGGGGGCGGCGTCGTCCTCGGCCTCGGCCGGGGCGAGGCCCTCACCCCCGCGGCCGGCCCTCCCACCGGGAGGCGGCGAGGTGCCCCACCACGGTCAGCACCAGGACCGCCGCCAACACCCCGAGGGCCACGTCCGCCACCAGGACCACGAGCGCCAGGCCGATGTCCCCGGACGCGGCGTGACCGGCCACGACGGCCACCAGACGACCCACGGCGACGAGGGTGAGGACCGCCAGGACGGAGGCCACGATGACGGACCGCCGCGCCCAGGCGAGGCTGAACACGGGAGCCACCACCGCGGCCAGCGCCAGGCTGACGTCGAGAGCCAGCACATGGTCGTTCCACGCACTCTCCAGAGCGCGGCGCGGCACCACCCCGGCGTCCACGACCAGCGGCACCGCCACGAGCAGGACGGTGAGCACCAGGCCCACCATCCGCCATGAGGGAGACGAGCCACGGCGGGGCGCCGCCCGCGCACCCTCAGCGGCCATTCCACGTGTTCGTCTTGTAAGCAATGGCAGCCTTATATATCAAGGTGAACTGCGAACATGGAATGACTGCCATATTTCCGGCATAGTACCAGCGACAATTATACTGCATTCGCCTGATCAGACTAGCATCTGCAGACCTGCGCGCCGACCGCTTTGCATCCAACGTTATATTCATGGACCGGATTCTCTCGATAGCCATATCATGGTAGGCACAAGGACCCCTGAAATCGGCAGCCCCCCACGAGTCAGGTGAATATGAACAGTAGTCATGTAGGGTCCGATCGCGACATCCAATATAGGGGCAATAGATGTAGCCGCGGGGCACCGTTACAGGACCCGCCATCGCAAGCGTTGAGGCCTGACCCACGGTCCCCTTTTCTATCCAAGCAGATTCTTTTAGGGAGAGATCCTCCAGAGCACCGGCCTGAATGGCCGATGCCCCTTCGCCCACGACTCCACTAACAATCACACCACCATTGACTTCAGAGGCCGTGAGGACCACCCCCTCCGCCGCGACGTCTAATGAATAAGAGACTGGCGCACGCGAGACTCCGTTGAGGATGGGTCTAAATTCCCGATCACCCCCTTGGCAAGCGAATTTTTCACCGGTAACAGAAGAGCATCCCGAGGGTGCTTGGAAGAGAATCTTCAGGTCATCGCCAGAGGGGGTGACTTCTTGGACGTTATAAATAAAAAGATCGTCCTCAATCGCCCCTCCGGAGGTGCCGGAAAGAATGGCGTTATAACCAGTTGAAATGGGAGCCGCTTCCGCTGAAGTACTCCAGCACATGAGGAGCAAGATACTCGCAACCCACCCTGCCACTTCTCTTCTTACCCGCATTCTGACACCCTCTCCAAGAAGTCACCGCACCAACCGCGAAGTGATGGGCCGATTGTAAGATGAGTTGGAGTGGAAGTCAAGGACGGCTCCCCGCGGCGTGCTGCCGGATCCAGGCGTGCATCGCGATGCCGGCGGCCACGCCCGCGTTGATGGACCGCGTGGAGCCGTACTGGGCGATGGACAGCACCGCGTCCGCGGCCTGGCGGACCTCCTCGGACAGCCCCGGTCCCTCCTGGCCGAACACCAGCACGCACGCGCGCGGGAAGTCGAACGCCTCGATCGGCACGGACTCCGGGAACAGGTCCACCCCGAGCACGGGCAGCCCCTCGGCCGCGGCCCACGCGGTGAACTCCTCGACCGTCTCGTGGTGGTGAACGTGCAGGTAGCGGTCCGTGACCATCGCCCCGCGGCGGTTCCAGCGCCGCCGCCCGATGATGTGCACCCCAGCGGCGTTGAACGCGTTGGCGGTGCGCACCACGGTGCCGATGTTCAGGTCGTGCTGCCAGTTCTCGATGGCCACATGGAACGGATGCCGCCGGGCGTCCAGGTCCGCGACGATCGCCTCGAGGGACCAGTACCGGTACCGGTCCACCACGTTGCGCCGGTCGCCCTCACGCAGCAGCTCCGGATCGTAGCGGGCATCTTCCGGCCACGGCCCGGACCACGGGCCGACGCCGACCACGCGCTCCGGCGCCCCGTCCTCCGGGGGCGGGGCGCCGTCGTCGTGGTGGGGCCGGTGGGGTACGGGCCCGTTCAGCGGCGGCCGTCCTTGCGGTCGACGGCGGCCCAGGCCGCACCGGCGGCGGCCGCGGTCACGGTGAGCACGGACGGCCACGCGCCGATCCGCTTGGCCAGCGGGTGGGAGGCGCCGAAGCCACCCAGGTACAGCGCGCCGAGGCCACCGGCGACGGCGGGGCCGCCCTTGGCCAGCCACGTGCGGCCCGCGTAGAGGCCGGCGGCGGCCAGGACCGCGCCGCCGAGCGGGCGGATGCCGGTCTCGCGGGCGGTGAGGTAGCCGCCGATGAGCCCGAGGGCGGTGATGGGGGCGGTGCGCACGGCCTCGGCGGGCAGCAGGGTGAGGCCGTCGCGGGAGGGGGTGCTGGAGTGCGTGGTCATGGGTCCACGCTACGGCGAGCGGCTGGGCGCTGTCCCGCTGGGCGCCCGTTTCTCGAACGGGAGTGGTGGGGGGAGGCTCCCGTTTCTCGAACGGGAGTGGTCAGAGGACCTCCCGTTTCTCGAACGGGAACGTCGGGGAGAATGGGTGGCGTGACCATGATCGACAACGCCGTCTACAAGGACGGCCGCCGCCTGCACGCCCCCACCACCCTCGAGCAGACCTGGGAAGCGTGCCAGGCCATGGGCGGCATGGCCTGGATCGGCCTGTACCGCCCGGACGGGGAGGAGTTGCAGGGGGTCACCGACGAGCTGCACCTGCACCCGCTGGCCGTGGAGGACGCCCTGGCCGGCGGCGAGCGCTCCAAACTGGACCGCTACGGGGACGACTGGTTCATGGTGCTGCACCCGGCCCGGTACGTGGACGAGACCGAGACCGTGGAGTTCGGTGAGCTCGCCGTGTTCACCGGGGCGGACTACGTGGTGACGGTCCGCCACGCCGAGGAGCCGGACCTGGCCGGGCTGCGCCGCCGCCTGGAGACCGAGCACCCGGAGCTGCTGGCCCAGGGCCCGCGCCAGGTGAACTTCGAGATCCTGGACCGCGTGGTGGACGGCTACTTCCCGGTGGCCGAGGGCCTCGAACAGGACATCCGCGAGATCGAGGACCAGATCTTCTCCGGGGACGCCGCCGTCTCCCGGCGCATCTACGAGCTCTCCCGCGAGGTCATCCACTTCGAGCGGGCCATCCGGGCCCTGCCTGCGATGGTCGAGCAGCTCCAGGCGGACGTGCAGGCCCGCCGGGCCGCCTCCTCCAACGGCTCCCACGCCCACGACGGCGACGCTCCCCTCGACGAGGACGGCCTGCCCGAGGTGCCGGACGAGGAGGCCGCCGAGCGGGCGGCGGCCGCGGACGCCGTCGAGCTGGAGAACCTGCGGCGCCTGCGCGACGTGCACGACCACGCCGTGCAGATCAGCGAGCGTGTGGGCTCCATGCGCGCGATGCTCGCCAACGCCCTGGAGCTGGACTCCACGCTGGCCTCCAAGCGGCTCGCGGAGCAGGCGATCGAGCAGAACGAGCAGGTCAAGCGGATCTCGTCCTGGGCGGCGATCATCTTCGCCCCGCAGCTGATCGGCTCGATCTACGGCATGAACTTCGACCGGATGCCCGAGTTGCACTGGGCGTGGGGCTACCCGTTCGCCCTGGGGCTGATGGCCGCTGTGGCCGTCACCCTGTACACGCTGTTCCGCCGGGCCGACTGGCTCTGACCCGCGGCGGGAGGGCGGCTCAGGCCAGGCCGAGCTCGTCCTTGCCGAAGGCGTACAGGTAGGGCACGCCGGCTTCCTCGGCCACGCGCTCGGCGGCGCCGGTGGCGCGGTCCACGATCACGGCCACGGCCTGCACGTCACCGCCGGCCTTCCGCACGCCCTCGACGGCGGTCAGCGCGGACCCGCCGGTGGTGGAGGTGTCCTCAAGCACGACGACCTTCCGGCCCTCCACGCCCGGGCCCTCGACCTGGCGGCCCATGCCGTAGGACTTCTGGGCCTTGCGGACCACGAACGCGTCCAGGTCCCGGCCCTGGGCGACGGCCTGGTGCATCATCGCGGTGGCCACCGGGTCCGCGCCCATGGTGAGCCCGCCCATGGTCTCGAACTCGATGCCGTTGTCCTCGAGCAGGCGCAGCATCACGCGGCCGATCAGCGGGGCGGCCTCATGGTGGAGGGTCACGCGGCGCAGGTCCACGTAGTAGTCGGCCTCCTTGCCGGAGGACAGGGTGACCCGGCCGTGCACGACGGCGAGCTCCTGGATCAGCTCCTTCAGGCGGGCGCGGTCCTGCTCAGGGGTGGGGGTGGTGGTCTGCGCATCGGTCATGCGCCCATGCTACGGCGGCCCCACCCCCGGCACTCCCGTTCGAGAAACGGGAGGCTCCCCCGGGCACTCCCGTTCGGGAAACGGGAGGCTCCCCCGTCATGCCCCGGACACATCCGCCCCCTACGCTGGCCCCATGCGTGAACTCCAGCAGCAGATCATCGCCGAGCTGGGCGTGCGGCCCGAGATCGACCCGGCGGCCGAGGTCGAGGCCCGTGTGCAGTTCCTGGTCGACTACCTCGTGGCCACCGGCGCCTCCGGGTTCGTGCTCGGCATCTCCGGCGGGGTGGACTCCAGCACCGCCGGGCGCCTGGCCCAGCTGGCCGTGGAGCGACGCCGCGCCGAGCTCGGCGTGCCCGACGCCGTCGCCCTGGGCGGCCCCACCGGCACCCCCGCGCCCGCGGCCTCCTCCGCCGGATCCTCCCCCTCCGGAGCCGGGGACGACGCCACCCCCTCCCCCGAGCACCCCGTGTTCACCGCGGTGCGCCTGCCCTACCGGGTGCAGCACGATGAGGCCGAGGCCCAGGCCGCCATGGCGTTCGTGGACGCCGACCGCCAGGTGACCTTCAACGTGGCCGAGGGCGTGGACGGCGTCGCCGCGGAGTTCGCCCGCGCCACCGGCGGCCAGATCAGCGACTACAACAAGGGCAACGTGAAGGCCCGGGTGCGCATGACCGCCCAGTACGCGCTCGCCGGCGCCCACGGCCAGCTGGTGATCGGCACGGACCACGCCGCGGAGTCCATCACCGGGTTCTTCACGAAGTTCGGCGACGGCGGCGCGGACGTGCTGCCGCTGTCCGGGCTGAACAAGTCCCAGGTGCGGGCCCTGGCCCGCGAGCTCGGCGCCCCCGAGGCCCTGTGGTCCAAGGTGCCCACCGCGGACCTGCTGGACGGCACCCCCGGCCGCACTGACGAGGACGAGCTCGGCCTCACCTACGCGGACATCGACGCGTACCTCGAGGGCCGCAAGGTGGACGGGGCCGTCGCCGAGCGGCTCGAGGGCATCTGGCTGCGCAGCCGCCACAAGCGCACCACCCCCGTGGAGATCCACGACACCTGGTGGCGGTGAGCCCGGCCGGCCCTCGACGGCCCTCCCTTCGATAGCCTGGCCGGGTGAAGATCGCCACCTGGAACGTCAACTCCCTCCGTGCCCGCGCCGACCGCGTGGAGGCCTTCCTTCAGCGCCACGACGTGGACGTGCTGGCCATGCAGGAGACCAAGTGCCGGGACGAGAACTTCCCCTGGGAACTGTTCGAGCGCGCCGGCTACGAGGTCGCGCACTTCGGCCTGTCCCAGTGGAACGGGGTGGCGATCGCCTCCCGTGTGGGCCTCACGGACGTGCAGCGCGGCTTCCCCGGGCAGCCGCACTTCGGCAAGGGCGGCAAGGACCCTGCCCTCGAGGCCCGCGCGATCGGGGCGACCGTGGGCGCGGAGTCCGCCGACGGCGTCGGGCCGGTGCGCCTGTGGAGCCTGTACGTGCCCAACGGGCGCGGCCTGCAGGACGAGCACATGGGCTACAAGCTGGAGTGGCTGCGGGTGCTCGCCGAGCACGCCCGCGAGCGCCTGGCCGACGACGACGCCACGCGCCTGGCCCTGGTGGGCGACTGGAACATCGCCCCGCAGGACGAGGACGTCTGGGACATGCAGTTCTTCCTGGACAACGGGCTGACGCACGTCTCCGAGCCGGAGCGGGCCGCGTTCGGCGCGTTCGAGGACGCCGGCCTGGTGGACCCGGTGCGTCCCCGCCACCCCGGCCCGGGCGTGTACACGTACTGGGACTACACGCAGCTGCGCTTCCCGAAGAGGCAGGGCATGCGGATCGACTTCCAGCTGCTCTCGCCCGCCCTGGCGGACACGGTCACGGACGCGTGGATCGACCGGGACGAGCGCAAGGGCAAGGGTGCCTCGGACCACGCCCCCGTGGTCGTGGAGCTGGGCTGAGCCGTGCACGACGCCGGCCCCCGCCTCCGTTGAGCATGCGCACCGCCGCCGCCGCGCACCTGCGCGTCTTCCAGCCGTTGTCCGCGTACCCGGACGCCGTCGCCGCGCGCCTGGTGGCCTCCGCCCACCGCAGCCGCGCCGAGGTGGAGGCCGAGGCACGGGAGAGGGCCCGGCGTCGTCTGCTGCGGCGCGTCCCGGACCCGTTCCCCGAGCCCGGGGAGGACGACCTCGTGCGGGTGCTCGAGGTGGACGGCTCCGCGTTCTACTGCCCGGACGAGCTCGCGCTGCGGGCCGAGATGGCTGCGGCGCTGCTCGAGCGGGGTCAGGACCCGGTGGTGGTGGAGGCGGCCGTCCCGGCGGCGGCCCGCGCCGCGAACCGGGGCCGGGTGCTGGCCGCCCTCGAGGACGAGTGGGGGCTGTCCCCCGACCCGGACGCGGCAGGCGCCGCCCCCGCAGGCACCGCCCACCAGGATGCGGACACTGACGGACGGACCCACCGGGTGCAGACCCGCACCGCCCTGTGGGGGGTGCCGCACGCGTGGCTCGTGGTGTTCGACCCGGAGGAGCCCGTGCGGCGCCTGGTGGACGGGGAGACCACGGCCTACCGGCAGGCGCCCGTGGCCGCGGCCCTCGAGCGGGCCAGCCATGCGGCGGCCGTGCTGGCCCGGCAGGCCCCGGAGGCGGAGCTGCTCGGGGAGTTGGCCGTGATGCTCCCCTGGCTGCAGGCCTTCCACCCCGACTCCGTGCTGGAGTTGGACTACGCGGGGCTGACCCCGCACGTGTGGCCGGACGATTCCGTGTTCGACCTCTGGACGCTGGTCGACGCACTCGATGAGGGGGACGAGGTGACCGCCGGCCTCGCGCAGCAGCGGCTCAACCGACGCTGGGGGCCGGTGGGGATGCTCGCGCATGCCGGCTGAGAGTGTCTAGCCTCGGGGATCCGCTGCAGAAACGACCCCTCTGAACCGCTGGCCCGCCCTCAGAGGGGTCGTTTCCGCAGCGGATCTGGACGGGGCCGGCGGGGAGCCGTGAGCGCACCCCTCGGCCGCCCCCTCACCCGCGCGGCATCGCGCCCAGGAACGGGGCCGGGTCCAGGGCCGGCTTGTGGGAGGCGGCGAGGCGCTCGCGGTGGTGAGGGTCGACGTCGCCGACGTACAGCCAGCCCATGAGCAGCTCGTCCTCACCCACCCCATGGGCGGCACGCACCTGCGGGGCGTTGGTGTGCGGGCCGGAGCGCCACATCACACCCCAGCCGGCCTGCCACAGCGCGAGCTCGAGCAGGTGCGCGGCGCCAGCGGCGGTGGCGTGCTGCTCCCAGGCGGGGACCTTCTCGTGCTCGGTGTGCCGGGCGACGACGGCGATCAGCAGCTCCGCGCGGAACGGCTTGGGATTCACCTCCCCCGGCTCACGCACAGTGCCGGCGGCGGCGTCGAGGGCCTCGCCGAGCACGCGCCGGTCGTCCCCGCGCAGCAGGATCAGCCGCCAGGGGCGCAGCGCCTTGTGGTCCGCGACGGGGGTGACGGCGGCCAGCAGCCGGGCGATCTCCTCGTCCGTGGGGGTGGCCGGGCCCACCTTGGACACGGACCGGCGGGAGGCCATGGCCTGCAGGACGGGGTCGTCGAAGTGCTTCATGGGCTCGATGATGCCGCATCCCGGCGCCGGGCCCCATGGCCGGGGGTCAGAGGCTCAGCCGGCCTGGGCGACGGCGGCCGTGAGCCGTTCGAGCTCCGCGGCGGGCAGGGCGGTCTCGCCGAGGGCCCGCACGTGGTCACCCTCGAGCGCCAGCACGCCCTCCTGCGGGTTGATCGGCGTCAGGTGGGTGCCGCCCTGCACGAGGTGGAACAGGTACAGCCGCCCGGACCCCACGGACAGCTCCGGGACGGCGGGCAGCACGGCGCTCTGCCCGTCCTGCGTGCCGTCGAGCACGCGCACCTGCACCGTGTGCCCGGGGGTGGCGCGGCCAGAGAGCACCGACGTGATCTCCACGGTGTAGACGGTGGAGGGCAGGATCAGGGGCTCGGGGTCCTGGGGGTTGGGGACGGCGCCCGGCTCGGCCATGAGGTCGCCCTCCTCCTCACGCGCCGAGACGACGCGGCCGACCACGACCATCTCCGCGGCCTCGCGCATCTGGTCCGCCGTGGTGTAGCTGGGGTAGCGGATGAGGGTGGCGGGGGCGTCCTCGGACGCGGAGGAGGCGGAGCCCGCGGCGGTCGGGACGGTCGCCTGGGCCGTCTGGGCCGCCGGGGAGGCCGACGTGCCGGAGGCCGACGTCTGAGCCTGGAGCTGCGGGCCGGCGCAGCCGACGAGCAGCAGTCCCGCCGTGAGCAGGCCGGCTCCGGAGAGGAGGGACGGGTGGCGAGCGGTCATGGGGGTCTCCTTCAGCAGCAGCGACGGGGTCGGCGGGACCTTCCCTGAGAGACGCCCCCCCCCCCGACCTACCTGTGCCGCCACTGTACCGCCGTCGTCGCGCCGCGTCTCGGGCCACGGCGACCCCCACCCGGCCGCCAGCCCGCTACGGTGACGGGGTGAGCACCGCCGAGAGGATCTACTCCCGCCTCGTCACCCGCAGCGAGGACGCCGACCAGGCCCTGCCTGAGCAGGTGCGCCGGGACGTCCCCGCCAACGGGCTGCGCCTGGTGGGCGCCACCACCCTGCAGTCCTCCGGGGACCAGGTGGTGAACGCGGGCACGGTGCTGCCGTGGCTGTTCGCCGTGTTGGGCGTGCCGGCCGGACTCACCGGCCTGCTCAAGCCGATCCGCGAGTCGCTGTCCATGCTCCCGCAGGCGTTCCTCACCCCCTTCGTGCTGCGCGCCCGCCACCGCAGACGGGTGTTCGCCCTCGGCGCGCTGGTGCAGGCGGCCTCCGCAGCCGCGATGGCCGCCACCGCCGCCCTCGGCCGGGGGCTGGGGGCCGGCGTCGTGATCCTGGGGGCGCTGGCCGTGTTCGCGCTGGGCCGGTGCCTGTGCTCGATCGCGTCCAAGGACGTGCAGGGGCGCACGGTGCCCAAAGGTGAGCGCGGGCAGATCACAGGCCTGGCGACGACGGCCTCCGGGCTGGTGGCCGTCACCCTCGGCCTGGGGATCCGCTGGCTGGGCGGGGACGCCCTCACGGCCGGCGGCCTCGCCGCGCTGCTGGGCCTGGGCGCGGCGCTCTGGGTGGGGGTGGCGTTGGTGTACCTGAGGGTGCGCGAGCCCGCGCAGGACCCGGAGGAGGCCACAGACACAGCGGACGACGACGACGCTCCCTCCCCCCTGCGCCGGTCCTGGTCCCTGCTGCGCGAGGACGCGCCGTTCCGCCGGTTCGTGACAGTGCGGGCCCTGCTGCTGGTGACCTCCCTGAGCCCGCCGTTCTTCGTGGTGCTCTCCCTCGAGGCGGGCACGGACGCGCTGGCCGGGCTGGGCGGGTTCGTGATCGCCTCCGGGGCGGCCTCACTGATCGGAGGGCGCCTGTTCGGGCGGGTCGCGGACCGCTCCAGCCGTCGGCTGATGTCCTGGGCGGCGGGGGCAGCCTCGGCGGTGATCGTGGCCGCCCTCGTCCTGACGGCGTGGCCGGTGCTGCCCCCGGGCGGTGCCGCGGGCCTGGTGCTGGTGGGGGCGTTCTTCCTGGTGACCCTGCTGCACACGGGGGTGCGGATGGGCCGCAAGACCTACCTGGTGGACATGGCCTCCGGGGACACCCGCACCCTGTACACGGCCGTCTCCAACACGGTGATGGGTGTGATCCTGCTGGTGGTGGGGGCGGTGAGCTCGGCCGTCGCGGCGGTGAGCGTGCCCGGGGCCCTGCTGCTCCTGGCGGTGCTCGGCGGGGCCGGCGCGGTGGCCGGGCTGCGCCTGCCGGAGGTCTCCGGGGGCCGGTGAGCCGCCGGGCCCACCCTGCCGGGTGTCCGCCCGTCCGCCTACCCTGGGACCCATGAGCACGCAGCCGCTGAGCACACCGCCCTCGGAAGCCCGCAACCGCCCCACCACGGCGTGGTGGTCGGACGCGGTGATCTACCAGGTGTACCCGCGCTCCTTCGCCGACGGCGACGGCGACGGCATGGGCGACCTGCCCGGCGTCACCGCCCGCCTGCCCTACCTGCAGGCCCTCGGGGTGGACGCGATCTGGCTCTCCCCCTTCTACCTGTCCCCGCAGAACGACGCCGGCTACGACGTCGCCGACTACCGCACCGTCGACCCGCGCTTCGGCACGCTCGAGGACGCCGACGAGATGATCGCCGCCGCCCACGAGGCCGGCATCCGGGTGATCGTGGACCTCGTGCCCAACCACACCTCCAGCGAGCACGCCTGGTTCCAGGCGGCCCTGGCCGCCGCCCCGGGCTCCGCCGAGCGCGCCCGCTACCACTTCACCGAGGGCCGCGGGGAGCACGGCCAGCTGCCCCCGAACAACTGGCAGTCCACGTTCGGCGGCGGCGCCTGGTCCCGTGTGACCGAGGCGGACGGCGCCCCCGGCCAGTGGTACCTGCACCTGTTCGACACCACCCAGCCGGACCTGAACTGGGAGAACCCGGAGGTCCGCGAGGAGTTCGAGTCCATCCTGCGGTTCTGGCTGGACCGCGGCGTGGACGGCTTCCGCGTGGACGTGGCCCACGGGCTCATCAAGAAGCCCGGCTACCCGGACGCCGAGCAGCCCCGCATGGGCATGGTCACCGACGCCGGCGAGGACGAGGACCCTGCGTTCGACGTGGACGCCCACGAGCCGGCCATGCCGTTCATCGACCAGGACGGCGTGCACGAGGTCTACCGCTCCTGGCGGCGCCTGCTGGACTCCTACCCGCACGAGCCGATGATGGTGGCCGAGGCGTGGGTGGCCCCGCTGCCGCGCATGTTCCGCTACGTCCGCCCGGACGAGATGCACCAGACCTTCAACTTCACCTACCTCATGGCCGGGTGGGACGCCGAGTCGCTCTCCTCGGCGATCACCCGCTCCTTCCGGGAGGCCGAGAAGGTCGGGGCCCCGAACACCTGGGTGCTCTCCAACCACGACACCGTCCGCCACACCTCCCGCTACGGCTTGGCGGACCCCAGCTCCTACCCGGCGGGGCTGACCGCGGAGCACGAGCAGCCGGACGAGGCCCTGGGCCGGCGCCGGGCACGGGCGGCGGCGATGATCGAACTGGCTCTGCCCGGCTCCGCCTACATCTACCAGGGCGACGAGCTGGGCCTGCCCGAGCACACCACCCTGGCCCCCGAGCACCGCCAGGACCCGTACTTCTTCCGCACCGGGGGCGCCGAGCCCGGCCGGGACGGCTGCCGGATCCCCCTGCCCTGGGCCGCGGACGAGCCCGGCCTGGGCTTCTCCGGAGGCGCGGACGCCACACCGTGGCTGCCGCAGCCGAAGTCCTTCCGGGCGCTCGCCGCAGACCGCCAGGTGGGGGTAGAGGGCTCCTCGTTCGAGCTGTACCGGCAGCTGCTGCAGCTGCGCGCCGAGGCCGAGCTCGGCACCGGGGTGTTCGCCTGGGCGGACCTGCACCGTCCGGCCGAGGGGGTGCTGGCGTTCACGGTCACCACGGGCGGGGGCCGGCACCTGGGCTCGGGCGAGCCGATCCCGGAGCGCACCCTGCTGGTGGTGGCCAACCTCTCCGCCGAACCCACGGCACTGCCCGCCGGGGCGGAGCCGGTGCTGCTGTCCCTGCCCGAGGAGGAGGCGCTCGTGGACGGCCTGCTCGGCCCCGACGTCGCCGGCTGGTTCCTGCTGGGCTGAGCCCCGGAAGGAGGACACCCCCGACATGTGGTGACGCGGTGGCCGTGCGTGGTCCATCATGACGTGTCACGTCCACCGAATGTCAGGAGTCCCCGTGGCCCATACCCCCGACTCGGCCGCCCCCACGGCGACCGACACCCCGGCCGAGGCCGGGCTGCACCGTGGCCTGAGCAAGCGCCACATCATGTTCATCGCCCTGGGCACGGCCATCGGGACGGGCCTGTTCTATGGCTCCGCCGGGGGCATCCAGGCCGCCGGCCCGGGCGTGATCCTCTCCTTCGCCATCGCCGGCCTGGCCGTGTTCCTCGTGATGCGCGCCCTCGGCGAGATGACCCTGCGCGAACCGGTCTCCGGCTCCTTCGCCGCCTACGCCTCCCGCTACCTGGGCCCGTTCGCCGGGTACCTGACCGGCTGGACCTTCGTGTTCGAGCTGGCCGTGGTGATCGTGGCGGACACCTTCGCCATCACCAAGTACATGCAGATGTGGTTCCCGGGCGTACCCGCCTGGGTGTGGGTGGCGGCCACGATCATGGTGATCGGCCTGATCAACCTCATCCACGTCGGCAACTTCGGCGAGGCCGAGTTCTGGCTCTCCCTCATCAAGGTCCTCGCGATCGTCGCCATGATCTTCGGCGGCGTCATCCTGATGTTCATGGGCGCCGAGGCCGACGACGGCACCACCGCCGGCCTGCACAACCTCTGGGAGCACGGCGGGTTCCTGCCGATGGGCTTCTCCGGGGTCATCGTGGCCCTGACCATCGTGACGTTCTCCTTCGGCGGCATCGAGACCCTCGGTGTGGCCGCGGGCGAGGCCAAGGACCCGTCCCAGGCGATCCCGCGGGCCATCAACAGTGTGCCCCTGCGCATCCTGCTGTTCTACGTGGGCACCATGATCGTGATCATGTCGCTGATGTCCTGGCAGTCCGTGGACGGCAGTGCCAGCCCGTTCGTGCAGATCTTCGAGAAGCTCGGGGTGCCCTTCGCCGCGCACCTGCTGAACTTCGTGGTCCTCACCGCCGCGGTGTCCGCGATCAACGCGTGCATCTACGCCGCCGGCCGCCTGCTCTACGCCATGGCCAAGGACGGCCAGGCCCCGCACACGTTCACCCGGGTGCACCGCGGCGGCGTGCCGTGGCTGGCCGTGCTCGTGATGCTGGGGGTCATGGTGGTCGGCGCCGTGCTGATCACCACCAACGGTGAGCTGTTCAGCGTGGTGGCCGGTGTGGCCTCCTACGCGGTGGTCCTCACATGGTCGATGATCCTCATCTCCCACCTGGCGATGCGCCGCCGCATGCGTGCCGCGGGCGCGCCCGTCCCGGCGTTCTCCATGCCCGGCGGTGTGTTCGGCAACGCCTTCGGCCTGCTGTTCGTGGCGGTCGTGGCCGGCGGCATGCTCCTCACCCCGGGCTCCCGGCAGGCCCTGATGATCGGCGCGCTCTCCACGGTGCTGCTGACGATCGCCTGGTTCACCACCGGCGTGCGAAAGTCCGCGGCCGTGCACGACCGCACCGGCGTGCTGCCCACGGTCCCGTCCCACACCGAGGGCTGACCCCCTGCCGGTGCCCTGCGGGGCGACCCGCCGGCACACACGAAGGAGGCCCTCCCCGGGGAACCGGGGAGGGCCTCCTTCGTTGCCGTCCGGAACGCTCAGGCGCGCGGGGTGCGGCCGGCGTCGTGCGCGGGGGCAGGGGCGGGCGCGGCGGCGAACGCGGGCAGCCGCTCGGCGTCCGCGACGTCCGGATCGTCCGTGTCCAGGCCGAGCCGGTCCTTGATGGAGGCCAGCTGGGCCTGCCGGCGCACGGCCCTCACACGGGCCACCGAGTAGCCCAGCGAACGGTGCGTGGCCACACACATCACCAGCATGAGCACGGAGAACGGCAGACCGATGGTGATGGCCAGCGTCTGGATCGCCTGCAGACCGCCCGCGGCCAGCAGCGCGGCGGCCATGAAGGCGGTGGCGATGGCGAAGAAGATCTTCACCGTGGTCCTCGGGTTGACGTCCCCACCGGTGGCCAGCATGCCCATCACGAGCGCGCCGGAATCCGCGGAGGTCACGAAGAAGATCGCCGAGAGCAGGATCGCCCCGATCACGAGCATCGTGCCGGCCGGCAGCTGCTCCAGCACCTGGAACAGGGCGGAGTTCGAGTCGATCGACCCGTCCGCGCCCACCACGGAGGTGTAGCCCGCCGGGTTCACGGTCTCCAGGTAGATGGCGGTGCCGCCGAGGATGCCGAACCACACCACACACACGAGGGTCGGCACGAGCAGCACGCCCATCAGGAACTCACGCACGGTGCGTCCGCGGGAGATGCGGGCGATGAAGATGCCCACGAACGGCGTCCAGGACATCCACCAGCCCCAGTAGTAGGCGGTCCAGCCGGCCTGCCAGGCGTCGCCGTCGTCCCCGTAGAACGCCGAGACGTTCAGGGAGTTCGCGAAGAAGTACTGCAGGTAGTGGCCGAAGGACTGCACCATCTCCTTGAACAGGAACGCGGTGGGGCCCACGAACGCGAGGAACACCAGCAGGCCGGCGGCCAGGATCAGGTTGATGTTGGAGAGCCACTTCATGCCGCGCTCCACACCGGAGACCACGGTGTAGAGGACCACAAGGGTCACCATCGCGATCATCGCGTACTCGAGCCAGGCGGAGTCCTCCGGCACGACGCCCAGGGAGCGCAGGCCCGCACCCATCTGGGTGACGCCCAGGCCGAGGGAGGTGGCCACACCGAACACGGTGCCGATCAGGGCGATGTTGTCGATCAGGTGGCCCCAGCCACCGCGCGTGCGGCGCTCGCCGAGCAGCGGCTCGAACGCCCACCGCAGGGACAGCGGGCGGCCGCGGCGGTGGATCGCCAGGCCCACGGCCACACCCACGACGGCGTAGATCGCCCAGGGCTGCAGGCCCCAGTGCAGGAACGTGGTCGCCAGGGCGGATTCGGCCGCCTGCGCCTGGGTGGGGTTCGTGGCGGCCAGGTCCGGGCGGGGGCCCACGTAGTGCATCAGGGGCTCGGTCATACCGAAGAACACCAGGCCGATGCCCATGCCTGCGGCGAACAGCAACGAGAACCAGGAGACGGTGGTGAACTCGGGCTTCTCATCCGGCGCACCCAGGGTGATGTCGCCCTTGCGCGAGAAGATGAGGTAGCCGCAGAACACGACGAAGAAGAACGCGACCAGCGCGTACCACCAGGAGAAGCTGCTGATGATCGCGGCCTGCACGTCGCCGATGATGCTGTTCATCTGATCCGGGAACAGCAGGGTGGCGCCCACGAAGGAGAGCACGATCAGCGAGGAGGGCCAGAAGACCCAGGGCAGGAGCACGCGGGCCCGGGCGGCACCGCTGGCCGTGGCGGGGGCCACCTCGGAGCTCGCGGAGGCCTCGACGGCCGTGGCGCCCCGGCCGGGTGGAGAGTGCGGGGAATGGGGTGGAGTGGTGTCGGTCATCCCTCCACCGTAGACACCGACGTGCCGCGGCTGACGCTTCATCCTTGTGCCGGCCGCATGATCTCGGAGGTGGGCGTGAGCACTCTCACACGGGCCCGTGACTCGTGCCGCCACTCAGGAGGCGGGCGCCGTCGTCCCTGGTCAGAGGGGGTTCCGGGAACGAAGAAGGCCCCCGCTGCTGCGGGGGCCTTCTCACTCCGTGTGGCTCCGACCGGCGTCGATCCGGTGACCTTACGATTTTCAGTCGTACGCTCTACCAACTGAGCTACAGAGCCCGGCGACTCTCGTCACCTAGATCTCCATTGACACCGGAATCCTCCGGCGATCGGATGATCCGAGCGACCCTGACGGGACTTGAACCCGCGACCTCCGCCGTGACAGGGCGGCGCGCTAACCAACTGCGCTACAGGGCCATGTTCTGTTGTGCATTCCACAGGGGAAGTCCCCTGCGCAACGAGGTGAGACTCTATCAGAACCTCTGCGCACCGCGCAAACCAGCCCGGGCACGTACCCCCAACGGGATTCGAACCCGTGTCGCCGCCGTGAAAGGGCGGTGTCCTAGGCCACTAGACGATGGGGGCGCACCGTCCAGAACGCGCCGGACGTGCCTGGGAAGTCTATGGTGACGAGACTCCCCCGGCAACTCCCCCAGGAGACCCCCGTGACCGATTCCCCCGCACCGCAGCCCGATCCCGCCGGCGTCGGCACCCCCGAGGTGCCCGGCCCCGCTACCCCCGCCCCGGAGGCACAGGGCCCGGAGTGGATGAGCGAGGAGGAGTTCGACGCCGCCGTCGACGCCGCCCTGGCGCGCATCCCCGACGAGCTGGCCCGCCTGCTGACCAACGTGGTGGTGGTCGTGGAGGAGGAGTACGAGCCCCAGCGCTGGGAGGACCCGGACACCGAGCTGTTCGGCCTCTACGAGGGCATCCCCCTCACCGAGCGCGGGGACCTGCCCTGGCAGATGCCGGACCGGATCGTGGTGTTCCGGGGCCCGCTCACCCGCCACTGCCGCAGCCGGTCCGAGCTGGAACGGGAGATCACCGTGACCGTGATGCACGAGGTGGGGCACTTCTTCGGCATCGACGAGCAGCGGCTGCACGAGCTCGGCTGGGGCTGAGGCCTTCCCCGGGACGACGCGCGGGGCGCGCCGACACCCGGCACGCCCCGCCCTGTTCAGGGGGTCCGCTCAGGCCATGCTGACGCCGCGCGGGGGCTCCTGCTCCGCGACCGGACCGAAGTCCCGGCGGCGGGCCAGGCGCTCGTCCTCGCGGTAGGGGACCACGAGCAGCGGCCCGTGCAGGTGCTCGGCCACGCTGCGGCTGGTGGAGCCCATCAGGGCCCCGGCGACGCCGCCCATGCCACGGGTGCCGATGACCGCCAGACGCGCGGCGCGGGTCTCGGAGGCCATCACCTCCACGGGGGAGCCGTTGAGCACCTCGGTGCTCACCTCCAGGCCGGGGACGACGTCCTGCAGCCAGCGGGCGCCGGCGTCGAGACGGGCGGCGATCTCCTGGGCGCGGGCCTCCTCATCCACGGTCAGCCCGAGCCACACGGCGTTGGCCCCGAGCGGGGGCAGCGCGGTGATCATGCGCAGGGGAGCCCCGCGCAGGTGGGCCTCCTCCGCCGCGGCGAGGGCGGCGGCACGGGCCTGCTCCGAACCGTCCACACCGACCACCACGGGGCCGCCGCGGTGGGCGCGGGTGGTCTCCCCGCCGGAGGGGACGATCGCCACGGGGCAGCGTGCGTGGCCGGGCAGGGCGGAGGCGACGGAGCCGAGCAGACGGCCGATGAAGCCTTCACGGCTGCGGGCACCCACCACCAGCAGGGTGGCGTGGGCGGAGAGGTCCAGCAGGACGCGGACGGGGTCGCCGGTCTCCACGCGCAGGGCGGGCTTCACACCGTCCTGGTCGAGGCGGCCGGCGACCTCCTCGAGGAGGGCCTGGAGGCCGCCGGAGATCCGCTCGTCGTCCAGCACCGGGCTCACACCCTCCATGCCGTACCCCCAGACAGCGGGGGCGGTGTAGGCCGTGACGAGCGTGAGGGGCTCCTGGCGGCACCCGGCCTCACGCTGGGCCCAGACCGCCGCGGCGACCGACTGCTCCGAGCCGTCCACGCCGACGACGACACCCAACGGGGCCTCCTCGACCTGACCGGCCTCGATGGTGTGATGGTGGGACATGGCGACCTCCTGTGTCGACCGGGCCGACCTCAGCGGTGAGGCCGGCTGATGCCCTCAGCCTAGTCCTCACGCCCTGCACAGCACATGGTCAGGGCGCCTCGGAGACGACACATTCGGGCCTGCCGCAGGTCAGGGCGCGGGGGCGGCGCCGGCGACGAACCGGCCGACGTCGTCCACCAGACGGGCCGGGAGGGCGTCGGCGAGCAGGTCCCGGGCCAGGCCGGCGCGCCCGCCCAGGGCCTCGGCCGCGAGCGGGAGGGTGGAGGCGGCGGCGATCACGTTGCCGCGGCGGCGGCCCTTGAGCATGGCCGGGTCCGCCATGACCTCCACATGGGGGAAGGTGGCGGTCAGGGCGGCGACCTCCCGGCGCACCGAGGTGAGGTCCGGCCCGCCGCCGATGTTCAGCAGGTACACCCCGCCGGGCACGAGCACCCGCGCGGCGTGGGCCGCGGCCGTCAGCCCGGTCAGGTGCGCCGGCGTGACATGCACCCCCTCCCCCCTGCGCTCCCGTTCGGGAAACGGGAGGTCCCCAGAGCGCTCCGGTGTGGGAAACGGGAGGTCCTCAGGGGCGAACACGTCCCGCACGATCACCTCCCGGGTCTCCGGGCGCAGCCCGGCCAGCACCTCCCCGGCCTCGCCCACCCGGATCTTCAGCTGCGGGGCCCGCGGCAGGGCGAAGCGCTCCCGTGCCAGGGCGGCCAGGCCGGCGTCGAGCTCCACCGCGAGCTGATGCGCCTGCGGCCACACATGCGTGACCCACCGGGCGAAGGTGCACCCGGCCCCGCCCAGGTGCAACACCCGCAGTCGGTCCACATCCGGGGCGAACCGGTGCCGCAGCACGGCCGCGGACCAGCGCATGTATTCGAAGCCGAGCGTCTCCGGCCGGTCCGGGTTCAGCTGTGAGGACTCCACCCCGTTGACCTTGAGCAGGAAGACGCCGTCGGTCCACGGGTCCGGGAGGATCTCGGCGGCGCCGGAGGAGATGGGGAACGTTCCCGGGGTGATCATGCCGACGATTCTGCCCCGCCGGGCCGGGCACCCCCGCGGACCATGCGCTGCTCCCGGGCCGACCCCCAGGGGCCGCCGAGCGCCACCGGCTCCCCCTCCGCACGGAATCCGTGCCGCTCGTAGAACCGCACGGCCCGGTCGTTGCCCACGAGCACGTCCAGGCGGGCGGGCGCGTCCGCGAGCGCGGCCTCGAGCAGCCGGTGCCCCAGCCCTGTGCCCTGCCGGCGCGCCAGCACGTACAGGGCCACCAGCTCACGCCCGTCGGGGCCGAGGGCCTCGTCCTCCGCGGGACCGGCGGTGGCCATCCCGACGACGGTGCCCCCGGCCTCCTCGGCCAGCCACACCTCAGTGCCGGGCTGGTCCAGCAGGTCCGTCCAGGCCTCCACCGCCAGCGGCAGCACCTCGTCCTTGCCCGCCAGGTACCGCTCGGACAGGAGGTGGCCGTAGGTCTCCCGCCAGGCGAGGTTCTTCATGGCCAGCACGGCCGGCAGGTCGGCGGCCGTGGCGCGCCGCAGCACGGGCGGCTCAGAGGCTTCACGAGATCTGCTGCGGAAACGACCCTTCTCGCACCTGCAGAGGGCCTCAGAGGGGTCGTTTCCGCAGCGGATCGGGGCCGGCTCCGCCCCAGCCGTCACGGGCGCTCCGCGAGCGCGGCCGCCACGGCCTCGTGCACCGAGGCGGGGTCGCCGTCACGGGAGGGGGCGTGGCCGACGTCGGCGGGGGCGCCGGAGGGGGAGACGGAGAAGGCGACGATCATGGGATCAGTCTGCCTCCGCCTGCTCCCGCACGCGAGGGTCAGCGGCGCCGCGGCCGCGGGTGCCGGGCTCGTGGGTGCCGGCCTCGTGGGAGCCGCCCCCGTCCTGGTATTCACCGGTGGTGTAGTCGTACTCGACGGGCTCGCCGTGCTCGTCGGTGCGCCGGTACCAGTCGGTGACCTCGGGGGCGTGCGAGTCGAAGTCGCCGCCGGCGGCGTAGGGGCTGTCGGCGGGCACCTGCTGCACGGCCAGGGTGAAGTCGTCGCCGTGGTCGGCGATGCCGCGGCGCACGGCTTTCTCCAGGGCGGCCCGCTCGTAGCGTCCGCGGATGGCGGCGGGGTCGTTGCGCAGCTCCCGGTACAGGGCCACGGCCATCAGCACGAGCACCACCGCGAAGGGCAGGGCGGTGATGGTGATGAGGTTCTGCAGGCCGGTCAGGGCGGTGTCCCCGCCGGTCAGGAGCATGACGACGGCGATCCCCGCCATGCACAGCGCCCAGAACGCGGTGATCCAGCGCTTCGGTGCGGGTGCCCCGCGCTGGGACAGCTGCGAGTTCACGAGGGAGGCGGAGTCCGCGGTGGTGATGAAGAAGACCGCGAGCATCACGAGCACCACGGGGGCCACCACGGAGGCGCCGGGCAGCTGGTCCAGCACCACCCAGAAGATCTCCGCGGGGGCGGGCAGGGAGGCGGCGGTGCCGTCCGGGGCGATCGCGCCGGTCTCGCGCTGCAGCCAGATGGTGGTGCCGCCGATGATCGTGAACGCGGCGATGATCACCGCGGAGGGGATGAACAGGGCACCGAGCACGAACTGCCGGATGGTGCGCCCGCGCGAGATCTTCGCGACGAACACGCCCACGAACGGTGCCCAGCTGACCCACCAGGCCCAGTAGAACGTGGTCCAGGAGGAGAGGAACGCCTGGGTCTCGGGGCCGTCGGCCATGCTCGCGGCGAGCGCGTCCGGGGCGGTGGCGGCGTACTTCACGACGACGGCGGGCAGCACGTTCAGCAGGAACGCGGTGGGGCCCACGACGAAGAAGAACAGCGCGAGCCCGAGGGCCAGCACCATGTTGATGTTGGACAGCCAGCGGATGCCCTTGGCGACGCCGGAGACGGCCGAGGCGATGGTGCCGAGGGTGAGCACGGCGATGATGCCCATGGCGGCGGCGTTGCCTGCAAAGGACCAGCCGGTGACGATCTCTGCGCCGCGGCCGATCTGCAGCGCGCCGATGCCGAGGGAGGCGGCGGTGCCGAACAGGGTGGCGATGATCGCGAGGGAGTCGATCACCCGGGCGCCGAGGGAGCTGGAGTCCTCCTTCCTGCCGAACAGCGGCATGAGGATGGAGCTCATCAGGGGCACGCGCCCGCGCCGGTAGGACACGTACGCCACGGCCAACCCGACGATGGCGTAGATGGCCCACGCGTTGATCCCCCAGTGCAGCGCGGCCTGGGCCATGGCCCCGGTGACGGCCTCGGCGCTGCCGGCCTCGTAGGCGCCGGGGCGCGGGGACAGGTAGTAGCTCAGCGGCTCGTAGGGGCCGAAGAAGATGATGCCGATGCCGATGCCCGCGGCGAACAGCATGGCCGCCCAGGAGGGGGTGGAGTACTCGGGCTTCTCCCCGTCCAGGCCGAGGGTGATGCGCCCGTAGCGGGAGAAGGCCAGGGCGAGCAGGAACAGCACCATGCCGATGGCCAGGGTGGTGAACACCCATCCGAGGTTGAGCATCACCCAGTTCAGGGCGGCGGTGGAGACCTCCTGGACGGTCTGGGGGCGCAGCACGCCCCACGTCACGAAGCCGATCACCAGCACCCCGACGACGGCGACGATCGCCTTGTCCACGCCGTACCGGACCCGCTGGTCCTCGATGGACACGCCGGGCACGAGGGCCGGGTGGATGTCGTGGGGGTAGGTGATCTCCCGGATGAACCTCGAGCGCATCAGGCACCGCCGAACAGCGGCTGCAGGGCCTTGTACAGCTCGTTGGCGCCGAGGAGCAGGAAGATCGCGGTGGTGACGCCGAGCAGGATGTTGTTCACCCAGCCGTTGCGGAACCGGGAGGGGACCTTCTTCGAGTTGTTGAGGAACAGCAGGGTCACTGCCAGGAACGGCATGAACAGGGCGCCGAGCGTGCCGTAGAGCAGGATCAGGAAGATCGGGCGGTCCAGGAACAGCAGGGCCATCGGGGGCAGGGTGATCCACACCAGGAAGAAGCGGGCCGGGGTGGAGGACAGGGACGGGGCGTCGTCCTGGTCCAGCTGGTCGGCGGGCTTACGGAAGTTCGCCCAGAAGTCAGCGAACATCAGGGACACACCGTGCCACACGCCCAGCAGGGAGGAGAAGGACGCGGCGAAGAAGCCGATCAGGAACACGGTGGCCCAGGTCTGGCCGTAGCGGTCGGCGAGGACGTCGCCCACGTCCACGAGGCCCCTGTCCCCCGAGGAGATCGCGATGTTCGCCGAGTGCAGCAGCTCGACGCCCATGATCATGGTGGCGATGACGAAGATGCCGGTGAGGATGTAGCTGGTGGCGTTGTCGAAGCGCATGATCCGCATGTACTTCGGGACGTTCCATCCCTTCTCGCGCAGCCAGTAGCCGTAGGCGGCCAGGGTGATGGTGCCGCCCACGCCGCCGGCCAGGCCGAGCACGTAGAACATGACGTTGGGGTCGCCGGAGGGGATGCGGGGGATCAGGCCCTCGAGGATCGCGCCCACGTTCGGGACGGTCAGTGCCGCGGAGAGCAGCACGGTCACGAACATGACGCCGATGAGGATCGTCATGAGGGTCTCGATGAGGCGGTACTTGTTCAGCCACACCAGGCCCAGGCCGACCAGGCCGGCGGCGATCGCGAAGACCTTCGCGTCCACCGCGGGGAACAGTGCAGCCAGCGGCAGCGCGGTGGAGGACATGGCGGTCGCGCCGTATACGAAGCCCCAGATCAGGATGTAGGGGCCGAAGTACCAGGTGGTCCAGGCCCCGAGGGACCGCCAGCCCTGGAAGATGGTCTTGCCGGTGGACAGGTAGTACCGGCCGGTGCCCTCGACGAGCACGATCTTCAGGATCACGCCGAGCACCACCGCCCACATGAGCATGTAGCCGTAGCGGGATCCGGCGGTCAGCGTGGCGACCAGGTCTGCGGCGCCCACGCCGGTGGCGGCGGCGACGATGCCCGGGCCCAGTGACGTGAGCTTCGGCCTGATGGGCTTCTCGTTGAGCTCAGCCTCGGTGAACCCGACGATGGTCGGATTGTGCACCGGGCGGGCCGAGTCGACGTGGCTGTGCGAGGCCATCACGGCCCCCCTCTCTGTGTGGTCCCGGTGCCCCACCTGGGGCGATCCGGGACGTGCGGTGTCGAAGAGAAGGGTATTCGCCGTCGCCTGT
The DNA here is from genome assembly GCF_034179925.1 of Micrococcus sp. Taxonomy (GTDB): domain Bacteria; phylum Actinomycetota; class Actinomycetes; order Actinomycetales; family Micrococcaceae; genus Micrococcus. The sequence goes on from NZ_JAXFPG010000046.1 coordinate 39,832, forward strand.
GGAGTCGCCGTGTGTCATGCACGACGACGGTGCGCCCCCTCGGCAGGCCCGGGCAGGCTCCCGGAGCGGGCGGATGTGAGGCGGATCCCCTTCGCAGAGGTACTTTCGTGTCCCGCGCACCGCCGCGCCTCTGTAGGCTGGCCTGCAGGCCCACCGCAGTGCGCCGTGTGGCCTGCCCGAATCGTCGTCCGCGAAAGGCCGTCATGCCCCAGGGAATCTTCGTCACCACGACCACACCGGGGGCTGGCAAGTCCCTCATCACCCTCGGTGTGGCGGACTCGCTGTACAAGCGCTCCGGGTCGGTGGGCTACTTCCGTCCCGTCGTCCCCGGGGACGATGTGGAGACCGACCCGATGGTCCTGCTCATGCGTGAGCAGTTCGGCCTCACCGCCGAGCAGGCGCGCGGCGGCATCACCGCCGCCGAGGCCCGTTCCCTGATGGCCGAGGGCCGCGGGGACGAGGTCCAGGAGCGCTGCGTCGAGGCCTTCGACAAGATGGCCGCCGCGGCCGGCGTCGTGGTGGTGGAGGGCACCGACCTCGTCGGCTCCGACCCGTCCGCCGACCTCGAGCTCAACGCCCAGCTCGCCATGAACCTCAACACCCCGGTGATCGCCGTGGTCTCCGCCGCCGGCCAGACGCCGGCGCAGGCCGCCGACGCCGTGGACCTCAGCCGCCACGCGGTGGCCGAGGCCGGCGCCGACCTGCTGGCCGTGATCGTCAACCGTGCCGAGGCCGACCTCGCCGACGAGATCTCCGCGGCCATCCGCCCGGGCGCCAGCAAGCTGCCCGTGTACGTGCTGCCGGAGCTGCCCGAGCTCGCCCACCCCTCCGTGGCGGAGGTCGCCGAGGCCCTCGGCCTGGAGCAGGTCGCCGGCCGCGAGACCCTCGACCGCGACGTCACCGAGGTCAAGGCCGTCTCCATGGAGGGCGGCAACTTCCTCGAGGTGCTCACCGAGGGCGCCCTCGTGATCGTCTCCGGCGACCGCTCGGACGCCATCATGGCCTCCCTGGCCTCCTCTCTGACGCCGGAGTTCCCCACCCCCTCCGGCATGATCCTCACCAACGGCGTCCTGCCGAACGCCCAGGTGCAGCGCCTCTACCTGGACGCCGCCTTCCCGGTGCTCGTCACCCACGACGACACCTTCCACACCGCCGCGAAGGTCTCCCGCGTCCGCTCCGAGCTCTCCAGCGCCCAGCCGCGCAAGACCGCCGCCGCCCTCGGCGCCTGGCACCAGCGGGTCGACGGCGACGAGCTCCTGGCCCGCATCGACCTGCCCCGCACCAACGTGGTCACCCCGCTGCGGTTCCTGCACGAGCTGATCGAGCGCGCCCGCGCCGACCGCCAGACCATCGTGCTGCCCGAGGGCGAGGACGCCCGCGTGCTGCGTGCCGCGGAGATCCTGCAGCGCCGCGACGTCTGCGACCTGGTGGTCCTGGGCGCCGAGGCCGAGGTGCGCGAGCTGGCCTCCCGCGAGGGCGTGGACCTCACGGGCATCACCGTGCTGGACCCGGCCCAGTCCCCCGAGCGCGAGCGCTACGCCGAGGAGTACCAGAAGCTGCGCGCCCACAAGGGCGTGGACATCGAGCGCGCCCGCGAGGTCATGCTCGAGGGCGCCTACTACGGCACCATGATGGTGCACCTCGGCGACGCCGACGGCATGGTCTCGGGCGCGGCCCACACCACGGCCAACACCATCCGCCCGGCCCTGGAGTTCGTGAAGACCCGCCCGGGCGTGTCGATCGTGTCCTCCGTGTTCCTGATGCTCCTGCCGGACCGCACCCTGGTGTACGGCGACTGCGCCGTGAACCCGAACCCGAACTCGGAGCAGCTGGCGGACATCGCCGCGGCCTCCGCGGAGACCGCCGCCCAGTTCGGCGTGGACCCGCGCGTGGCGATGCTCTCCTACTCCACCGGCACCTCCGGCTCCGGCGACGCCGTGGACAAGGTCCGTGCCGCCACCGAGCTGGTCAAGCAGAACCACCCGGAGCTCAAGGTCGAGGGCCCGCTGCAGTACGACGCCGCCGTCAACGCGTCCATCGCGGCCTCCAAGATGCCGGGCTCCGAGGTGGCCGGGCAGGCGACCGTGTTCGTCTTCCCCGACCTCAACACCGGCAACAACACGTACAAGGCGGTCCAGCAGTCTTCGGGCGCTGTCGCCGTCGGGCCGGTCCTCCAGGGCCTCAACAAGCCCGTCAACGACCTCTCTCGCGGCACCACCGTGGAGGACATCGTCAACACCGTCGCCATCACCGCCATCCAGGCGCAGGCCCAGGGCTGAAGGAGCCGAACATGACCCACAACACCCAGACCCCCGCCGAGGGCACCCGCGTGTCCGCCAAGGACCTCACCGACGACGGCCTGCTCGTGCTCGTCGTGAACTCGGGCTCCTCCTCCCTGAAGTACCAGGTGCGTGAGCTCACCCTCGACGGCGAGGACGCCGAGAGCCCCGTGGTGACCAAGGGCGTCGTCGAGCGCATCGGCGTGCCCGGCTCGGACACCCCGGACCACGCCGCCGCCCTGGCCAAGGTCGAGGCCGAGATCACCCAGGTCATCGGCGACCGCCGCCTGGCCGCCGCCGGCCACCGTGTGGTGCACGGTGGCGAGTTCTTCAAGGCCCCCGCCTTCGTGACCGAGAAGGTCATCGAGGAGATCGACCGTCTCTCCCCGCTGGCCCCGCTGCACAACCCCGCCGCCGTGCAGGGTCTGCGCGCCGTGGCCGAGCGCTGGCCGGAGCTGCCGCAGGTGGTCGTCTTCGACACCTCCTTCCACCAGACCATGCCGCGTGAGGCATGGCAGTACGCCCTGCCGCGTGAGCTCTACAAGGAGCACGGCATCCGCCGCTACGGCGCCCACGGCACCAGCCACGACCTCGTGGCCGGCATGGCCGCCGAGCACCTGGAGATCCCGCGCGACGAGTTCGACGGCATCATCCTGCACATCGGCAACGGTGCCTCCGCCACCGCCGTCAAGGGCGGCAAGTCCGTGGACACCTCCATGGGCTACACCCCGCTGGCCGGCCTGGTCATGGGCACCCGCTCCGGCGACGTCGACCCGTCCGTCATCACCCAGCTGGCCATCACCCAGGGCTACACCGGTGAGCAGCTGGACACCCTGCTGAACAAGCAGTCCGGCCTGCTGGGCCTGACCGGCCACGCCGACATGCGCGAGGTGGAGCAGGCCGCCGAGAACGGCGACGAGGACGCCCAGAACGCCCTGAACATCGCCGCCTACCGTGTGGCGAAGTACGTGGGCTCCTACCACGTGGCCGTGGGCGGCGCGAAGGCGATCGTCTTCACCGCCGGCATCGGCGAGAACTCCCCGCTGTTCCGCTCGATGGTGCTGGACCGCATCGCCGACGCCCTCGGCGTGGCCTACGACCCCGAGCTCAACAAGATCCGCAGCGGCGAGCCGCGCGTGATCTCCACCCCGGAGTCCAAGATCCCCGTGCTCGTGGCCCCCACGGACGAGGAGATGGCGATCGCCCACCTCACCCACCACATGGTGGAGGAGGAGGGCGCCTGGGTGAAGGCCGAGGCCTGATCCTCCCTCCCCCCGGGCACTGACCCGGGCCCCGGCCCGGCCGGGACACGACGCCGCGGCGACTGAGACTCCTCAGTCGCCGCGGCGTCGCCGTGTCTGCAGGCTGCGGCGGGCCGTGAGCCGCAGCCTGCGGATCTCAGTGAGCCACAGCGGGCCTCAGCGGGCCGCCACCGGCTGCACCCCCGGCGTCGTGGCGATCTCGGCCACCCAGCGCAGCACGTCCGCGGGGCGGTTGGTGGTGATCTCCTGGACACCCTGGGCCAGGAGGAAGGCGACGTCCTCCCGTTCGTCCACGGTCCACACCCGCAGCCGCCGCCCGGAGGCCAACCAGGCCTTCACATCCGCCCGATGGGAGCGCACGTACGCCAGGGACGGCCCGGCCAAGCCCGCACGGCCCCGCCACACCATGGCCTCGGCGTCCGCGAGGGTGCGGCGCACCGCGGCCCGCACGGCCGCCCGGCCCACCGGCCCGCGGGCGAGCCGGGACGGCGGCTGCTCCGGCATGAGGTCCACGAGCGGGCAGAGCGCGTCCGGGCCGGTCAGCGGGGCCAGATGCTCGAGCGCGCCGGGGTCGAAGCTCATAAGGGAGACCTCCACCTCGCCCACATGGCCTGAATCCGGGTCCCAGCCGGCGGCCACGAGCTCGCGCACCACGCGCTCCTCGAGCTCACGCCCGAACGGGGAGGGATGCTTGAGTTCGATCGCCAGACGCATCCTGCGCCCCGCCCCGGCCACGATCCCCAGCGCCTCGTGCAGGGTGAGCACCTGCTCCTCGGGGCGGCCGTAGGCCGCGGGCAGCCCGGGCCCGCCCGCGGCCAGCCCGCGGTGCCAGGAGAGCACGTCGAGGCGGCGCAGGGCGGCCAGGGTGTGGTCCGCGAGCGCGCCGCGGCCGTCGGAGGCGCGGTCCACGGTGGGGTCGTGCCAGAGCACAACCTCTCTGTCCTTGGTGAGCTGGACGTCGCACTCGATGCCGTCGGCGCCCACGGCGATCGCGTGGAGGAGGGCGGCACGGGTGTGTTCGGCGAAGGCGGCGGACGCGCCGCGGTGGGCGATCACGAGGGGGAGCACGCCGCCAGGCTAGAGAGGCGACGTTGCCCGGCCGCCACGGGCGGCCCACGGGCAGGTGAACCGGGGGCGACGACGTCGGGCCGGCGTCGGCGACTACGCTCGGGTCCATGCCCCGCACCTCGGCTCCCCCCTCCGCCGTCCTGGCGCCTCCGGCCGCCCTCAGCGACTCCGCCCGGCAGCGTGCCGCGGGGCTGCGGCACATGAAGCGGGTGGCCACGGGCCTGCTGGTGGTGCTGGCCGTGGTGTTCGCGGTGGCGTTCCCGTTGCAGGACGTGCACCCGGTGTGGGGGTTCGTGCGGGCCGCGGCGGAGGGCGGCATGGTGGGCGCGCTGGCGGACTGGTTCGCGGTGACGGCCCTGTTCCGGCATCCGGCGGGGGTGCCGGTGCCCCACACGGCACTGATCCCCAGGAAGAAGGACCAGCTCGGGGCGGCGCTGACGGAGTTCGTACAGGAGAACTTCCTGGACTCGGACGTGGCCCGGGAGAAGGTGGAGGGCCTGGAGGTGGCCCATGCCGTGGGTGGGTGGCTGCGCCGCCGGGAGAACGCCGCGCGCATGGCCGGTGAGGTGGCCACGGCGGCCCGGTCCGCGATGGCTGCCGCAGACGACGACGCGGTGCAGGAGCTGCTGCAGCAGCTCATGCAGACCCACATGGTGGAGCCGGACTGGTCCCCGACCCTGGCCGGGGTGCTCGAGGACGTGCTGGCCGGGCGCCACCATGTGACGGCGGTGGACCTGCTGGTGGCACACACCGGGGACTGGGTGGCCGCGCACCCCGAGGTGTTCCTGGAGACCGTGCGGCGGCGCTCCCCGGAGTGGAGCCCGGAGCTGGTGGACCGGCTGCTGGCCGAGCGCCTCCACGCGGAGGCCCTCAAGTACCTGGCGGGGGTGCGCGGCGACCCCCACCACGAGGCCCGCCGTTCGATCGACGACTGGCTGGCGCGCCTGGCCGCGGACCTGCGGGCGGACACCCCGGCCCGGGAGTCCGTGGAGCGATTCAAGCGCACCCTGTTCGCAGACGAGAACCTGCGGGCGTGGGTGGGCCGGGCCTGGGCGGCGCTGCGGGACTCCCTCCTGGACGCCCTCGAGGACCCGTCCTCGGACCTGCACCGGGCGCTCGTGGCGGCGCTGGAGGACCTCGGCGCGCGCCTGCAGGAGGACCCGGTGCTGCGGGCCCGGGTGGACGAGCGGGCCCGCCGGGCGGCGGCCTATGCGCTGAGCACCTACGGGCCGGCGCTGACGGGGGTGATCGAGGAGACCGTGTCCCGCTGGGACGGGGAGCAGACCGCGCGCACCCTCGAGCTGCTGGTGGGCCGGGACCTGCAGTTCATCCGGATCAACGGCTCGGTGGTCGGGGCCCTGGCCGGGTTGGGCATCCACACGCTCGCCACGCTGCTGTTCTGAACCGCGCCCGGCGCGGGGACGACGACGGCGACGCACCCGGGCGGGGGCGTCGCCGTCGTCGTGGGGGCGGGTCAGGCCGAGGGGGCGTCCTCGTCCTTGCGGCCGCCTGGCAGGGCCTTGAGCACGCCGGAGAGCAGGCCGCCACGGGAGCGCCCGCCCTCGACGGGGACGGAGGCGATCTCCTCGGGCAGGACGGTGGGCAGCGGGCCGAAGAGCTCGCGGGCGTTCTGCACGACGGCCTTCGCCATGGCCCGGTTGCCCACACCGCCGATCACGGCGCCGATGCCGAACGGCACCGCACGGCCCACGAAGCCGGCGCCCTGGCGGACCAGCAGCCGCTTGATGAAGCGCTTCTTGAGCTGCTCGACGACCATGGCGCCCATGCCCGCCCCGGAGCCGGTGCCGAGCATGGCGGTCAGGCCCGTGGAGGGGTCCCCGGGGCCGCGGCCGCCGGAGCGCTGGGCGAGCTCCCCGAGCAGCTCCTTGGCGTCCTCGCCCAGCATCACGGCCATGACCAGCGCCTTCGAGCGCTCCGGGTCCTGGGTGGTGATGCCGTGCAGTTCGGCCAGGGACTGCGCGTACAGGGCCGTGGCCTCGAGGAAGCCCACCGTGGCGGCCGCGGAGAGCCCCAGGGCGGCCACCGTGCCGATGCCCGGGATGATCGCGGTGCCGCCCACGGCCGCCCCGGCGCCGGTGACGGTGTTCACGTACTGGTCGCTGAGCCGCTGCGCGAGCTGCTCCGGCGTCTCCCCGGGATGGTTCTCACGGATCCGCTGGATGTTCTTGAGCACCAGCGGACGCTGGACGTCCAGCGTCCGGAAGACGACCTTCTCGAACGTCTCGGTGGGGTTGCCGTCCTCGTCGAACGCCGCCTTGACCGCGAAGTCCTTCGCCTTGCCGGAGGCGTACCGGCCCATCATCGAGTTCTTAGCCATGGCGGCCACAGTAGTTCCCGGCACCGGCGCGGACGCAGGGCTGAGGCCCCGCGGGGCGCTCAGCCGAGCGTGTGCTCCAGGAAGATCCGCACGTCCCGGGCCTCCTCCGGGCCGGTGGAGTGCAGCATGCCCGGGTAGGTGCGGGCCGTGAGCAGGGTGTGCTCCTGTGCCCAGGCGGCGGTGTGGGCGATCGCGTCCGGGTGGATCACCACGTCCGAGGTGTCCCGGCCCCAGAAGAACGGTCGGGGCCCCGGGCCCTCTGCGGGCGAGTCCAGGACGTTGAGCAGCTCGTTGTCCACGGCGAACCCGCTCAGACCCACCGCGCACGTGAACGCCTCCGGGCGCAGGCGCAGGGCCGTCGTCGCCATGGCCATGCCCTGGGAGAAGCCGAGCAGGGACACCGTGCGGAACCGCCCCTCGGTCACGTCCTCGGAGGACAGGGCGTCGTACACGCGGTGCGCGGCGGCCAGCACTTGGGCGAAGTCCGACTGCAGGAACAGGTCCAGCAGGAACCAGCCGTGGGCGCCCGGATCCCCCGGGCCCTCGGCGGCGGAGGAGTCGATCTCGAACCCGCCGCGCAGGGCCAGGCCCGTGCAGCGCTCCGGCAGCATCGGGAAGAACGTGCGCGCGGCGCGCACCTCATTGGAGCCGTACCCGTGCAGGACGAGCACCAGGTCCGTGCCCACACGCTGCCCGGCCGGGCGGGACCACACGGCGTGGCCGCCGCTGCTCAGGCGTGAGGGCGTGGGAGCGGGTCCGGAGGGCATGGCTCCATCCTAGGTGTGACGCACGCCCTAGGGCCGCTGGTGGCCCGCAACCGCCCCCACTCGTGATGTTCCGGGGGCGAAAGCCCCACTCGTGATGTTCCGGGGGCGAAAGGGGCCGGAATCCGGGTGGAATTCCGGGCCCTTTCGCCCCCGGAGCGCGGGGAAGGGCGCCCCGAGCGCTGGGGTTTCGCCCCCCGGAGCGCTGGGGCATGGGGGAGGGAACCCCTGTGCTGTGGGCCCTGCGGGGATCGAACCCGCGACCAGCGGATTAAAAGTCCGATGCTCTGCCAGCTGAGCTAAAGGCCCTCCACGCCGGCCCGTCACCGGACCTGTGCGCCCTGTCATGGTAGCCGAGCCCCGCCGGGGCTACCGTGGACCGTCCGCCCACCGACCCCGAGGAGTCCCGTGGCCCACCACCGCTCCGGCCGCGGCACCAGCTCCAGTGCCGCCGGCCTGGTCCGACCGCACCGCCCCCGCCTGACCTCTCCCGAGCAGCTGGCCGTGCTCGCCGGCGGCGAGGACCCCCAACAGGTCTCCGCCGCGGCCGCGCGTCTGGCCCACGCCCTCGTGGAGGGCGGCCGCGCGGAGGAGGACCCGGACGTCGTCGCGCGTCTGGTGGGGCTCGTGCGGGAGGTGGGGGTGGAGACCCTCGCGCAGCTGTGGGCCGACGCCCCCGCGGTCTCGCTCGCCGGCGCCCTGTGGCGGCTCTACGCCCTGCAGGAGGCCACCGCCCGCGACGGCGAGCGCTGGGCCGCCTGGTACCGCGGCGGGTACGCCAACCAGGCCGCGCGTGCCGTGGCCGGGGCCGTGGAGCCGCCCGGGCCGGAGGAGCTGCGCCGGCTCACGGACACGATCCTCACGGGCGCGTACCGGGCGGAGCTGGACGTCGCGCTCGAGCGGGCGGCCGCCTACGCACGGGTGGTGGCGCTCGGCCAGACCCACCACGCCGACGACGCCGACGCCTCCTCCCCGCCCCGGGCCGCCGCCCTCACGGGGCGGGCCGCGCGGCTGATCGCCACAGCGGAGGCCCTCGAGGCCTCCGCGGCGGCCTGGAGGGCGGGCGTGCTGGACTGACGCCCGAGGACGGCCCCGGCCGGGAATCACGGCGGCGGCCGGCTCGTTAGACTGGGAGACGACGGCGCCGGACCGCAGGTGACCCCGGGCTCCAACATTCAGCCGCCACGAGCGGCCTTCCGCCGAGAGGCGTCCCCGGTCCGGTGCCGTCGTCGACATCCCGCCTGAGCAGAGAGGCTGAGCGCGCCGATGGCACCACGTCTGCCCTGGCTCGTCACCCGCGACACCCCCGCCCTCCGTCACCTCGCGGACCTCTGCCTGGCCCTGGGCCGGGCGGTCACCCTGATGGCGCAGCTCAGCTCCACCACCGGGCAGCGCCAGGATCGGGTGGAGCGCGAGCTCACGGACCTCGACGGCACGGCCACCGCCTCCCTCATGGCGTTCCTCACCGCCCTGCGCAGCTCCTATGTGACCCCGATCCCCCGACAGGACCTCTACCAGCTGGCCGGGGGCGTGCACACTGCCGCGCACCGGGTGGTGGGTGCGGGTGTGATGGTGCAGCGCGCCGGCCTCGAGGAGCTGCCCGCCCCCGCCCTGGACCTGTTGGAGACCGTGGGCCGCCAGGCCGAGCTGCTGCGCCGGGCCATGGACCAGCTCCGGGACCTCGACGCCCTCGAGGACACCTGGATGCAGCTCGAGAGCGGCGTCCGCCGGATGGACCGGATCCTCGTGGAGTGGCTCGCGGGCCTCGGCCACGACCTGCTGCAGCGGGACTTCAACCGGCAGCGGGAGGTGGCCTGGGCCCTCCAGTCCGCCGTGGAGTCCCTCTCCCGTGTGAACAGCTGCCTGGGCATGGTGCTCGTCCGTGAGTCCTGACCTGCTCACCCTCCCCTGCACCCGGCGGGCCCACCGGTGACGGCGCCGCTGGTCGGGGTCCTCGCCCTACTCGTGCTGCTGGCGGGCCTGATGGGCTTCCGGGACGCACCGAACGCCGTCGCCCTGCCCGTGCGGCACGGAGCACTCACCCCCCGGGTGTCCCTGGTGATGGCGGCCGTGCTCAACGGTGCTGGGGCTTCCCTGGGGATCCTGCTGGTGGCGGTGGGGGTGCGGTTCGTGGAGCAGCACGTGGGCTCCGGGGGCCCGGGCCTGCTCACCGTGGCCGCGGGTCTGGTGACGGTGCTCCTCTGGGGGGTCCTGCTGTGGTGGCGCCGCATCCCGGCCTCCACCACCAGCGCCCTGATCGCGGCCCTGGCCGGGGCGCACCTGGCCGCGCATGTGGCCCTCGGCGCGCCCCTGGATGAGCGGATCGGCCAGCGGATGGGCGTGGACCTGGCTGTGGGGCTGGTGTTCTCGCCCCTGCTGGCGTGGGCGCTGGCCCGGGTGATCACCCGGCCGGTGGTGGGCCTGGCGACGACGGGCACCACCGTGAACGTGCAGCGCCGGGCCCGGATTGCCCTGGCGGTCTCCGGGGGGACCACCGCGTTCGGCCACGGTGTGCAGTCCGGTCAGCGGCTCGGGGTGCTCTGGGCGGCGTCCGTGCTGGCCGCCGGCGGGCCCTCGCCGGTGCCGGAGGCGTTGACGACGGTGCTGCTCGCTCTGGCGGTGGCCGCCGGCACCCTGGGTGGGGCCTGGCGCATCGCCTGGACGCTCACGGAGCGTCTCACGGACCTGGATCCGCTGCGGGCGGCCGTGGCCACCGTGGTGCCGGCGGCGCTGATCTTCGTCGGGACGATGCTGCTGCACGTGCCGCTGTCCTCGAGCCACACGGTGGCCGCGGGTGTGGTGGGGGCTGGGCAGACGCAGACGTACGCGTCGGTGCGCTGGCCGCAGGTGCTGCGTGTGCTGGGCTGGTGGCTGCTCACCCCTGTGCTCTGCGGCGCCGTGGCGTACGGGCTGGCCCTGGGCCTGGTCGCCGCGATCACCTGACGGCCCGTCCTCGGCACAGCGGGCACCGACGAGCGCCCCGCCGACGGCGGCCCCCGGGTGCAGCCCACCTCCTCCCCCGACGACGGCGGCCCCCGCCTCCGACGCTCCGTGGAACGCCGAGGGCGGGGGCCGCCGTCGTGCAGCTGTTGCAGGCTCAGCCGAAACGGCCGGAGACGTAGTCCTCGGTCTGCTGGTTCGAGGGGTTGTTGAAGATGACGTTGGTCTCGTCGAACTCGATGAGCTTGCCGGGCTTGCCGACGCCCTGGATGTTGAAGAACGCCGTCTTGTCCGCCACGCGCGCGGCCTGCTGCATGTTGTGCGTGACGATGATGACGGTGTACTGCTCCTTGAGCTCGTTGATGAGGTCCTCGACCGCGAGCGTGGAGATCGGGTCCAGGGCGGAGCAGGGCTCGTCCATGAGGATCACGTCCGGCTGGACGGCGATCGAGCGGGCGATGCACAGGCGCTGCTGCTGGCCGCCGGAGAGGCCGGAGCCCGGCTTCTCGAGGCGGTCCTTGACCTCGTTCCAGAGGTTGGCACCCTGGAGGGACTTCTCCACGATCTCGTCCGCACGGGCCTTGTTCAGGCGGGTGCCGTTGAGCTTGTATCCGGCCAGGACGTTGTCCCGGATGGACATCGTGGGGAACGGGTTCGGGCGCTGGAACACCATGCCGATCTGGGAGCGGACCCGCACCGGGTCCACGCCGCTGCCGTAGATGTCCTCGCCGTCGAGGAGGATCTGGCCGTCCACGTAGGCCCCGGGCAGGACCTCGTGCATGCGGTTGATGCTGCGCAGGAAGGTGGTCTTGCCGCAGCCGGAGGGTCCGATGAACGCGGTGACGGTGCGGGGGGCGATGTCGATGGTGACGCCCTCGACCGCCTTGAACTTGCCGTAGTAGACGTCGACGTCGTTGGCCTGGATGCGCTTGGACATGGAGGTTCGGTTCCTTCGGGAGTCGCGTGTGGGGTGGGGCCGACGTCGGTCAGCGGCCGGTCTTGGGGGCGAACGCCTTGGCAATGAGCCTCGCGAGGAGGTTCAGGGACATCACGATCAGCACCAGCAGGAGCGCGGCGGCCCACGCACGGGCGGTGGAGGGGTCGGTGGCAGTCGGCGAGAGCGGGGACACCAGCTGACGGTAGATGTAGACCGGCAGGGCCGTCATCCAGTTGTCGAACGGGTTCCAGTTCACGCTGAGCGCGAAGCCGGCGGTCACGAGGATCGGGGCGGTCTCACCGGCCACACGGGCGATGGCCAGGGTGACGCCGGAGGCGATGCCGGAGATCGCGGTGGGGAGGACCACCTTGGTGATGGTCTGCCACTTGCGCACGCCCAGGGCGTAGGAGCCCTCGCGCAGCTCGTTGGGCACCACGCGCAGCATCTCCTCGGTGGAGCGGACCACCACGGGGATCATCAGCACGGAGAGGGCGATGGCGGCGGTGAAGCCCATCTGCACGTTCTGCAGGGCGCGGGCCTGGCTGCCCATGGTGATCTCCAGGACCCAGGTGACCGCGGCGTAGGCGAACAGACCGGCCACGATCGAGGGGATCCCGGTCATCACGTCCACGAAGAACACGATGGCGCGGGAGAAGACCCCGCCCCGCCCGTACTCCACGAGATAGATGGAGGTGAGCAGACCGATCGGCACGGAGATGACGGTGGCGATCAGGGTGATGACCACGGTGCCGATCAGGGCGTGGCCGAAGCCGCCGGCCAGGCTGCCGGCCGGGGAGCCGGCGGCCACCCAGGCGGCGTCCTCCGCACCGGTGACGCCCTGCATGTCGTAGGCCATGATCTGCGGGTTGGAGACCAGGGTGGGCAAGCCGGTGGCGATGACCGACCACAGCACGGACACCAGGGGCGCCAGGGCGATGAGGAAGGCCAGGCCCACGAGGTTGCGCCACAGCCCGTCGGTGGCGCGGCGGCGGTTCTCCATGACCCGGGTGACCAGGTACATGCCGAGCACGTAGGCGATGGCGGAGAGGACCAGGAACCCGGCCACGGGGAACCCGTCGGCCAGGAGGACGGTCAGGAGGGCGCCCACGGCGAGGGCGCCGGCGGCCACGGCCATCCAGACCCAGCCGGGCTTCTGCCCGCCGGTGAGGGAGTGACGCTGCGGGGCGCGCTGGTCGCCTCCGGGGCGGGTGCTGGTCGTTGCGACGGTGCTCATGTCAGTTCGCCCCCGAGAATTCCTTGTGCTTGTTGACGATCGCGCGGGCGATCATGTTCACCGCGAGGGTGATGATGAAGAGCATGAGGCCGGCGGCGATCAGCTCGTTGAGGCGCATGCCGAAGGCCTCCGGGAAGTTCAGCGCGATCTCCGAGGGGATCGTCTGGTTGCGGCCGGACTCCACGAGCGACCAGGAGAAGATGCCGCCGGAGAGCACCATGGTCACGGCCATGGTCTCGCCGAGGGCGCGGCCCAGGCCCAGCATGACGGAGGAGATGATGCCCGCACGGGCGAAGGGGAAGACGGTCATGCGGATCATCTCCCAGCGTGTGGCGCCGAGACCGAGCGCGGCCTCCTCGTGCAGCTTCGGGGTCTGGGTGAAGATCTCGCGGCACAGCGCGGTGATGATCGGCAGCACCATGACGGCGAGCACCACACCCGAGGTGAGAATGGTGCGGCCGGTCGTGGTCGGCGTCCCGGCGAAGAAGGGGATGAAGCCGAGGTACTCGTTGAGCCACTCGTAGATCGGCACCATCAGCGGGGCCAGGGTGAGCCAGCCCCACACGCCGTAGACCACGGAGGGGATCGCCGCGAGCAGGTCGATGAGGAAGCCGACGGGCTGGGCGATCCGCGGGGCCGCGTAGTGGGAGATGAACAGCGCGACGCCGATCGCCACGGGGGTGGCCAGCAGCAGGGCGATGACGGCGGCCATGAGCGTGCCGGCCATGAGCGGCCACACGTACTCGAAGAAGGAGCCCCCCGAGGGCAGGTCCGCCCCCGGCTGGAGGGCGGGCAGCGCCTCCCCCACGAGGAAGACGGCCACGAAGGCGAGGACCATCAGGATCAGGACGGCCGAGGTCAGGGCCAGGCCGGAGAAGATGCTGTCGCCGGCGGTCCCGCCGCGCGCTCCGCGCAGCGATGTAGACGACGTGCCGGTCGTCTCGGGTGCAGAAGTGGTCACTGTGCCTTCCCTGGGTAGGGCGGGTGGTGGTGGAGGTGGGACGGGGTCCGTCCCGGACGCGGCGTCAGCCGCCGACCCCGAGGTGGGGCCGACGGCCGACGCCGCGGGGATCCGTGCGCCGGATCAGCCCTGAGCGGAGATGGCCTCGATGCGCTTCATCGCGGCCTCGCGGGTGGTGTCGGAGATCGGGGCGTTGCCGGCGGTGTCGTGGGCGGTGGTCTGGCCGTCCGCGGACACCACGTACTCGGCGAAGGCCTTGACCATGTCGGCCTGGTCCTGCGTCGGGTACTGGTTGCAGTAGATGTGGTAGGAGATCAGGACCACGGGGTACACGCCGGCCTCGGAGGTGCCGCGGTTGATCTTCACGGAGCCGTCCTCGTTGGCCTCGGAGGCGTCGACCATCTTGGCGGCGGCCTCGGAGGAGAGGGCGACGTACTCGTCGCCGACCTTGACGTCCACGTTGCCGAGGTCCTTGGCGGCAGAGGCGTCGGCGTAGGTGATGGCGCCCTCGGTGTTGGACACCTGGCCCACCACGCCCTTGGTGCCCTGCGCGGACTCGGCGGTGATGTCGGACGGCCACTCCTCGGCGACCTCGTAGGTCCAGGCCTCGGGGGCGGCCTCGGAGAGGTAGGAGACGAAGTTCTTGGTGGTGCCGGACTCGTCGGAGCGGTGCACCACGGTGATGGTGGTGTCGGGCAGCTCGACGCCCGGGTTCTGGGAGGCGATGGCCTCGTCGTTCCAGGCGCTGATCTCACCCTTGAACACCTTGGCGATGGTCTCGGCGTCCATCTTGATGTTCTGGTCCACGCCCGGCAGGTTGTAGGCGATGGCGATCGGGGAGATGTAGGCGGGCACGTGGAAGGCGCCCTGGTCGCCGCAGACCTCCTTGGACTTCTCGAGCTCGTCCGACTTCATGGCGGAGTCCGAGCCGGCGAAGGCCACGGCACCGTTGAGGAACTTCTCGCGGCCGGAGCCGGAGCCGTCCGGGGAGTACTGGACCTGCAGGTTCGGGGCCACCGAGGTGACACCGTTGGTCCAGGCGCCCATGGCGGACTCCTGGGAGGTGGCACCGGCACCACGCAGCTGGCCCTGGACCTCGGAGGTGGTGCCCTGCGAGCCGGAGCCCTGGGAGCCGGCGGCGTTGTCGCCGTTGTTGCCGGCGGAGGAGCAGGCGGTCAGGGCGATGGCGGCCACGGACAGGACGGCGGCCGAGCGGCCGAAGCGGAGAGCCTTCACGAGGGGTGCCTCTTTCGTTGCGCGATGACGGTGACGGCAGGATCCGCGGAGACCCGGACCTGCACCGCTGACGACGCTAGGCGGCCCACGTGAATCGAATGTCCGGGACGGGTGAACAGCGGGTGAACTCACCGGAGGGGGTCGGTGACGGACACATGACGCGCATCACATCTGACGGTGAGCACGGGTCAGTACCCTGGACGCATGACGGACCGCATCGCCACCGCCACCGGGACGGTGCCGATCGTGGCCCCCTCCTCCCGCACCGAGCGGACCCGCCAGTTCCTGGTGCGCCGGGCCCGGGCCGGGCGCGCGCGGGTGCGCTCCTCCGTGGGCCAGGCCCTCCTGCTCGCGGTGTGCTCCGTGGGCGCCTACGCCTTCGCGGAGCAGGTCCTGGGGCACCCCCGCCCCCTGTTCGCCTCCACCGCCCTGCTGATCGCCCTCGGCTTCCAGCGTGAACCCCGCCTGCGGCGCGTGGCCGAGGTCGCCGTCGGCTGCACCCTCGGGATCCTCATCGGCGACCTGCTCATGCTGGGCCTGGGCCGGGGCGTGTGGCAGGCCGCCGTCGTGGTGTTCGTGTCCCTGCTGGTGGCCCGCTTCCTGGACTCCGGCCAGGTGTTCACCACCCAGATGTCCCTGCAGTCGGTGCTGGTGGTGCTGCTGCCGCCCGACGGGGCGAGCCCGTTCGCCCGCAGCCAGGACGCCGTCGTGGGCGGGGTGCTGGCGCTGATCGTCACCTTCCTCTCCCCGAAGAACGCCGCCCGTGGCCCCGTCTCCCGGCTCCAGGGGCTGCACGGGTCGATGGCGCAGGTGCTGCGGGACCTCTCCCACAGCCTCCGCCACACCGACTCCGGCGAGGCGTGGATGGCGCTCGTGACCGGCCGCACCACCCAGAGCGCACTGGACGACCTCCGCAAGGAGCTGCGCCTGTCCCGCGAGCAGGTGCAGTTCAACCCCCTGCAGCGGAACGTGCGCGGCATGGTGGAGGCCGCGAACACGGCGGTGGACCGCACGGACCTGGCGCTGCGCTCCATGCGGATCGTGGCCCGGCGCGTGGTCAGCCTCCTGGACAACGACGGCCTCGACGACGAGCACCGCGAGCTCCTGGCCGTGTGGTTCGACGAGGCCGCGGATGCCGTCGAGGTGCTCAACCGATCCCTGTCCGAGCCGCAGGAGGAGGGGCGCCACCGTTCCCTCACCGGCGCCCGGGATGCCCTGGGGGCCGCCGCCTCCCGCCTGGACCCGCACACGCTCGGCGGCGGCACGGTGCACGGCGAGGCCCTCGTGATGCTGCTGCGCCCCATGATGGTGGACCTGCTGGAGTCCACCGGCGCCTCCCATGCGGACGCCGTCGCCTACCTGCCGCGGGTCTGAGCGCCCCGGCGCACCGCGCCCGCCACCACGACGCCGGCCCCGGCCGCTACCGCGTCCCCCTCACCCCTAGAGTGACGGCATGGCCACGAAGTCCTCGGCGAAGCGCACCCCCGGATACCGCTGCACGGAGTGCGGCTGGACCTCCCTGACCTGGGTGGGCCGCTGCCGCGAGTGCCAGGCGTGGGGCACGGTGGAGGAGGTCGGCGCGGGCTCGACGCCGGGACGCACCGCCCCGTCCGCCGTCGCCCATCCCGCCCCGCCCATCGCGGAGGTGGACGCGACCCTGGCCTCCTTCCGCTCCACCGGGGTGCGGGAACTGGACCGCGTGCTGGGCGGCGGGCTGGTGCCGGGGGCGGTGATCCTGCTGGCCGGCGAGCCCGGGATCGGCAAGTCCACACTGCTGCTGGACGTGGCGGCCCAGACGGCCCGCGGCACCGGCGGAGAGGGGCCCCGCTCCGTGCTGTACCTCACCGGGGAGGAGTCTGCGGCGCAGGTCCGGGCCCGCGCGGACCGCATCGGCGCCCTCGGGGACACCCTGCGCCTGGCGGCCGAGACGGATCTGGGGCGTGCCCTGGGGCAGATCGAGCGGACGGACCCGGCCCTGGTGATCGTGGACTCGGTGCAGACCCTGCAGTCGGCCGAGGTGGAGGGTGTCGCTGGCGGGGTCACCCAGGTGCGTGAGGTGGCCGCGAGCCTGATCCGCACCGCCAAGGACAAGGGCATCACCACGGTGCTCGTGGGGCATGTGACCAAGGACGGCACGATCGCCGGGCCCCGCCTGCTGGAGCACCTCGTGGACGTGGTGTGCCAGTTCGAGGGGGACCGCCACTCCCGACTGCGCCTGGTGCGGGCCGTGAAGAACCGCTTCGGCCCCACGGACGAGGTCGGCTGCTTCGACCTGCGTGAGGACGGCATCGAGTCCCTCGACGACCCCTCCGGGCTGTTCCTCTCCGGCACGCAGGAGCCCGTGGAGGGCACATGCGTGACGGTCACCCTCGAGGGCCGGCGGCCGCTGGTGGCCGAGGTGCAGTCCCTGCTCACCGCCTCCGCCGGCGGCAGCCCCCGCCGGACGGTCTCCGGGGTGGATGCGGCCCGTGTGAACATGCTGCTGGCGGTGCTGCAGCGGCGAGCCCGGTTCGCCCTGGCCCAGGACGACTGCTACGTGGCCACGGTGGGCGGGGTGCGGCTGTCCGAACCGGCCTCGGACCTCGCGGTGGCCGTGGCCATCGCCTCGGCCAAACTGGGCGCCCCCGTGCCGCAGGGGATGATCGCGGTGGGCGAGCTCGGCCTGGCCGGGGAGGTGCGCCCGGTGCCGGGCATCGGCCGCCGGGTGCGGGAGGCCGCCCGCCTCGGCTTCACCCGGGCCCTGGTGCCCCGCTCCCCCGAGCCGCTCGGGGACGTGCCCGCAGGGTTCGCGGTGGCGCAGGTGGGCACGCTCTCCGAGGCGCTGGCCACCATCCCCACCTGGACCGGCGGAACCGCCTGAGCGGCCGGCGCAGCGGCCTCAGCGGCCAGTGTGGGAGGGGCTCGGCGAGGTGCGGGAGGGGCTCGGAGAGGCCGGCCTGCCCGGAGACGCCGTGGCTTCCCGGCTCTGCGAGGCCCGGGCCGGCGAGGAGGAAGCCCCGGCAGCTGGGCGCGGGGACGGCGTCGCGGTGGCGGACGGACGCGGGGAGGCCGAGGCCGATCCGCGCGTCGTGGGCGAGGCCCCGCGCGTGGCGGAGGGGCTGGAGGAGGCCCGGGCGGAATCCCCGGCGGACGGGCTCGGCGAGGCCGGCCGACCCGACGACGCCGCGGCCTCCGGGGTGGCCGAGCCGCCCGGGGTGCCGGTGATCCGGAAGGCCACCGGCCGGGAGGAGAGGTCCCCCAGGCGCACGATCAGCCGGTAGTTGCCGGGCTCGGCCACCGCCCCGCGGCGGCCGCAGTCCTCGGAGGAGCGCCGCCCGTTCCACGGGTACACGGCGGTCTGCTCGTCGTGGGGCTGGAGCACCCGGTCCTCATGGGTGGGGTCCTCCTGGCAGATGCGGGTGCTCATCGCAGGGTCCTCGCCGTCGGGCCCCTGCACCACGAACTCCTGGCGGGCGGTGCCCACGTCCACCCGGCAGGGCGTGGAGGACAGGTTCGTCACCCCCAGCCGCAGCGCCAGCCCCTGCCCGCGGCCCACCTGCTCCTCGGACACCGAGGCGCTCAGCCGCAGGTCCGTCGGCGCGCACTCGTCCACAGTGGCCGGGTCCACGGCGTCCGGGGTGGAGGAGCCGCTCTCGCGCACGGCGGCCGGCGTCGGGGAGGACACCGGCGTGGGCGCCACAGAGACGGTGGGCTCGGCCGCGCCGCCGCCCCCGGCGGACAGACCCCGGCCCAGCAGCACCCCGATGCCCACCACGAGCCCCAGCAGGACCAGGGCCGCCAGGGCCACGGCGAGGCGGCGGCGCCGGTAGACGGCGGCGGAGTGCGGGCGACGCGGCGGCACGGAGGGCGAGGGCATGCCCACCAGGGTAGGCCCGCAGACCGGCCTGCGGCGGCAGCCCAGCCCGTGCCGCGGCCCGCGCCGCGGCCCCTACAGTGGACGCCATGCCCACGCCGTCCCCCTTCGCGCTCCCCCACGACGCCGACACCGCGGACGGCCTGCATGAGGACGTCCTCACCTGGTTCGCCCGCCACGCCCGGGACCTGCCCTGGCGGGACCCGGACTGCCCGCCGTGGGGTGTGCTGGTCTCCGAGATCATGCTGCAGCAGACCCCGGTGGTCCGGGTGCTGCCGCGCTGGCGGGACTGGATGGAGCGCTGGCCCGCCCCCGCGGACCTCGCCGCCGCCCCCACCGCGGAGATCCTCACCGCCTGGGACCGCCTCGGCTACCCGCGCCGCGCCCTGCGCCTGCAGGAGGCCGCCCGGGCGATCGTCGAACGCCACGGCGGCCGGGTGCCCGCAGACCCGGAGGCCCTGCGCGCCCTGCCGGGGGTGGGCGAGTACACGGCCGCGGCCGTGGCGAGCTTCGCGTTCGGGATCCCGGAGACCGTGGTGGACACCAACGTGCGCCGCGTGCTCGTGCGCGTCCTGGACGGCCGGGCCCTGCCGGCGCGCACGCTCTCCCGGGCAGAGATGCGCCGGGCCCACACCCTGATGCCCGCCGACCCGGACCGCGCCAACGGCTGGAACGCCGCCATCATGGAGCTCGGCGCCCTGGTGTGCACGGCCCGGGCCCCCGCATGTCAGCGGTGCCCGGTGGCGCGGCGATGCGCGTGGGTGGCCGCCGGCAGCCCGCCCCCGGACGAGGCCCCGCGCGGGCAGGCCTGGGCGGGCACGGACCGGCAGGTGCGTGGTGCCGTGATGGCCGCCGTGCGCGCGCACGGGCGGGTGGCCGAAGGCGAGGTGCGGGACGTCGTCGCCGCCGGCGGACGGCTGGGGGCGCACCGGCCCGAGGACGCCCAGTGGGAGCGCGCCCTGGCCGGGCTGCTCGCGGATGGCCTGCTGGTCCGGCACGACGACGGCGCCCTCGCCTTCCCTGGCTGAGCGCGCCCGGGCGGGGTAGGCCGGTCCGGGCGGGGCGGGCCGGCGCGGCTCAGAGGGAACGGATCATGCGGGTGTTGCCGAGGGTGTTCGGCTTCACGCGGGCGAGGTCCAGGAACTCGGCGACGCCCTCGTCCGGGGAGCGCAGCAGCTCCGTGTAGACCTCCGGGTCCACCGCGGACTGGTCCGCCATGACCTCGAACCCGTGGCGCTGGAAGAACTCCACCTCGAACGTCAGGCAGAACACGCGCTCCACCCCCAGACGGCGGGCCCGGCCCAGGAGCGCCTCGAGCACCCGGTGGCCCACGCCCGTGCCGCGCATGTGGTCCGCGACGGCCAGGGTGCGC
The DNA here is from genome assembly GCF_034179925.1 of Micrococcus sp. Taxonomy (GTDB): domain Bacteria; phylum Actinomycetota; class Actinomycetes; order Actinomycetales; family Micrococcaceae; genus Micrococcus. The sequence goes on from NZ_JAXFPG010000046.1 coordinate 60,076, forward strand.
ACCTCCGCGATGTCCTGCCACATCACGTGCAGGGCACCGAAGCCGGCCAGCTCCCCGTGCGCGTCCTCGGCCACCACGAACTCCTGGATGGCCTCGTAGAACACCACCGCCTCCTTCTGCAGGAGCACGCGGCGCTCGGCCAGCGGGGCGACCAGGGCGCGGATGGCGGGCACGTCCGCCGTCCGAGCCGGGCGGAGGGTGATCTCGGAGGGGGCGGACATGGTCTCCAGTCTAGGGACCGCACACGCAGAACCCCCGCCCGAGGGTGTCGGGCGGGGGCTCTGGGGGACAGGGGCTCTGGGAGGGAGTGGCCGGGGCGTCAGGCCAGCTGGCCGCCCATCGTCTGGTTCTCGGCCGCCTCCTGCACGTCGCCCGTCAGGAACTTCTCCTGGGCGGCGTCGACGCCCCGGTTGACGGTGTCGCCGTGGGCACCCAGCTTGTCGCCGTGTTGCTCCTGGACGTTGTCGATCTGCTCGTTGATCGCGTCCACGTGCTCGTTCGCGAGGTTGGGGATGTCGTTGAAACCCACCACGGGGTCCTCCTCCGGTCGGGTCCTGCGGCTCGGGTCAGTCCTTCTCGGTGACGTTCAGTCCTTCTTGGTGAAGGCGTCCTTGACGCCGTCCACGACGCCCTTGAGGGTGTCCCCGGCGTCCTGCGCGGCACCCTTGAGGCCAGCCGCGGCGGACTCGGTCTTGCCCTCGGCCTCCAGGTGGGAGTCGCCGGAGGCCTCGCCGGCCTTGCCCTTCAGGTCGCCCTTGAGCTTGTCGAACGTGTTGCCGAGATCAGCCATGGTCGTCTCCTTCACGGTCCGGGGGCCGGTGCGGCCCGCCTGCGGGGCAGGTCCCCGCCTCTGATGCCCAGTGAACGCCGCGAGGCGCCGGAGGGTCAACCCTCCGGCGCCTCCGGGCCGACGAGATCAGGCCGACGACGTCGGCGCGCTCAGTCCGCCTACGCTGCCTCAGTCCGCCTGCGCGGCGGCGGCGTGGCCGCCGGGGGCCGGGCCGTCGTCGTCGCCCGTACGGGGGGCGCGGGGCACATCCCCGCCGGGGACGCCGTCCTCACCGGTGTCGGTGCCGGCCTCGAGCTCGGGCATCGGGCGGTCCTCCAGCGGCATGCGGCCGCCCTCGTGGGTGAACACCAGCTCGGCCTGCTCCCCCTCGCCCGTGGCGTCCACGTGGATGGTGGCGCCCGGCAGGATCTCGCCGAAGAGGATCTTCTCGGCCAGCTGGTCCTCCACCATCTGCTGGATGGTGCGACGCAGCGGCCGGGCGCCCATGGCAGGGTCGTAGCCACGGTCGGCCAGCAGATCCTTGGCGGCGGTGGTGAGCTCGATGGACATGTCCTGCTCCGCCAGGCGCTTGGCCAGGCGGGAGACGAACAGGTCCACGATCTCCACGATCTCGGACTTCTGCAGCTGCGGGAAGACGATCACATCGTCCACACGGTTGAGGAACTCCGGGCGGAAGTGCTGGCGCAGCTCCTCCCGGACCTTGCCCTTCATCCGCTCATAGCTGGTGGAGGTGTCCGAGACGGACTGGAAGCCGGTCATCACACCCTTGGAGATGTCCCGGGTGCCCAGGTTCGTGGTCATGATGATCACGGTGTTCTTGAAGTCCACCACGCGGCCCTGCGAGTCGGTCAGGCGGCCGTCCTCGAGGATCTGCAGCAGCGAGTTGAATAGGTCCGCGTGGGCCTTCTCCACCTCGTCGAACAGCACCACGGAGAACGGGCGACGGCGGACCTTCTCGGTGAGCTGGCCGCCCTCCTCGTAGCCCACGTAGCCGGGAGGGGCGCCGAACAGGCGCGAGACGGTGTGCTTCTCCTGGAACTCGGACATGTCCAGGGTGATGAGGGCGTCCTCGTCCCCGAACAGGAACTCCGCGAGGGACTTGGCCAGCTCCGTCTTGCCCACGCCGGTGGGGCCGGCGAAGATGAACGACCCGGACGGGCGGTTCGGGTCCTTCAGGCCGGCACGGGTGCGGCGGATCGCCCGGGACAGCGACCTGATGGCCTCGTCCTGGCCGATGACGCGCTGGTGGAGCTCGGCCTCCATGTTGCGCAGGCGGTCGGTCTCCTCCTCGGTGAGCTTGAAGACCGGGATGCCGGTGGAGTTGGAGAGCACCTCGGCGATGAGGTCCTCGTCCACGGTGGCCACGGAGGCGTCCGCACCGGAGCGCCAGGCCTCCTCCTTCTGGCGGTGCTCCTCCTCGAGCTCCTTCTCCTGGTCCCGCAGGCGGGCGGCGCCCTCGAAGTCCTGGCCGTCGATCGCGGCCTCCTTCTGCGCCTTGACCTCGGCGATGCGCTCCTCGTACGCCTTGATCTCCGGCGGCACCGTCATGCGGCGGATGCGCAGGCGGGCGCCGGCCTCGTCGATGAGGTCCACGGCCTTGTCCGGCAGGTGGCGGTCGGAGATGTAGCGGTCTGCGAGGGTGGCTGCGGCCTTGAGGGCGTCGTCGGTGATGGACACCTTGTGGTGGGCCTCGTAGCGGTCCCGCAGCCCGCGCAGGATCTTCACCGCGTCCTCCACGGAGGGCTCGGGCACCTGGATCGGCTGGAAGCGGCGCTCGAGCGCGGCGTCCTTCTCGATGTGCTTGCGGTACTCGTCGAGCGTGGTGGCGCCGATGGTCTGCAGCTCACCGCGGGCCAGCATCGGCTTGAGGATGCTGGCGGCGTCGATGGCGCCCTCGGCCGCGCCCGCCCCGACGAGGGTGTGGATCTCATCGATGAACAGGATGATGTCCCCGCGGGTGCGGATCTCCTTGAGCACCTTCTTCAGGCGCTCCTCGAAGTCGCCGCGGTAGCGGGAGCCGGCCACGAGGGAGCCGAGGTCCAGGGAGTAGAGCTGCTTGTCCTTGAGGGTCTCCGGCACGTCGCCGCGGTCGATGGCCTGGGCCAGGCCCTCGACGACGGCGGTCTTGCCCACGCCCGGCTCACCGATGAGCACGGGGTTGTTCTTGGTGCGGCGGGAGAGCACCTGCATGACGCGCTCCATCTCGCCGGCACGGCCGATCACCGGGTCCAGCTTGCCCTCGTGGGCGGCCGCGGTGAGGTTGCGACCGAACTGGTCCAGCACCACCGAGCCCGCGTTCTGGCCGGCCTCGCCGCCCGCCCCGACGCCGGCGCCGGCAGGCTCCTTGCCGCCCTGTCCGCCCTGGTAGCCGGAGAGCAGCTGGATGACGGTCTGGCGGACACGGCCCAGGTCTGCACCGAGCTGCACGAGCACCTGGGCGGCGACGCCCTCGCCCTCGCGGATCAGGCCGAGCAGGATGTGCTCGGTGCCGATGTAGTTGTGCCCGAGCTGCAGCGCCTCGCGCAGGGACAGCTCCAGGACCTTCTTGGCGCGCGGGGTGAAGGGGATGTGGCCGGGCGGGTTCTGCTGGCCCTGACCGATGTCCTCCTGGACCTTCTCGCGCACCGCGGCGAGGGAGATGTCCATGGACTCGAGGGCCTTCGCGGCCACGCCCTCACCCTCGTGGATGAGGCCGAGCAGGATGTGCTCGGTGCCGATGTAGCTGTGGTTGAGCATGCGCGCCTCTTCCTGGGCGAGCACCACCACGCGCCGGGCACGGTCGGTGAATCTCTCGAACATGTGGGCACACTCCTTGCGTCGGTTCGGGTCGAGACTACGCACCGCGCACGGGCCCCCGGGGAGCTGTTCGCCACAGGGGGAAGGCGGCCGGGGGCCACGACGGGGTGGGGCCGGGCCCCGGGGGGGGTCACGTCCGGCGGGCGTTGCGGTAGGCCTCCACGATGTCGCGGTGCAGACGCCCGCGGTTGGAGACCTCGTAGCCGTTCTCGGCCGCCCACTTGCGGATCTGCGCCGCCTCGAGCTTGGGCGAGGGCGGGGCCACCGCGCGCCCCTTCCTCATGTAGGGCCGCAGCAGCTCGCGCAGCTCCCGCGCGTTCTCCCGCGAGAGGTCGATCTCGTAGTGCCGGCCGTCGAGGGCGAACTGCACCGTCTCCTCCGCCGGGGTGCCGTCGATGTCGTCCACCAGGACCACTTCCGTTCTCTGAGCCATCGTGGTTGTTCTCGCCTCTCTGTTCTCACGCACCCGGTGGCGGATTTCCGCCGGAGGTCCGAGGGGTGTTCCCACTCGTCGAGACCTCTGAATTTCAGGCGCTGGGAGTCACATGAGCCTAGCCCAGATATGCGGATTCCCGCAGGGTTTCACCGGCTCTCCCCGACAGCGCAGACCCCGCCCCTCGAGGGGGCGGGGTCGGGCGGGACGGGCGAGGTCAGCGGCTGGAGCCGGCGTCGTGACGCCGTTCCTCGGCCCAGGCGCGGGCCTCGGCCTCCTCGCGGGCGGCCCGGGCGTCCTCACCGGTGAGGCGACGGCCCCGGCTGGCCCGCTCGGCCGAGTCGGAGCGGAAGATCGAGCGCATGATGAACCAGAAGATCAGGCCGAGCCCCACGGAGGGTGCGAGCACTGAGAAGTACTCCCAGAACGCGCCCATGATCAGGCCTCGGGCTTGAGCAGCGGGAAGAGGATGGTCTCGCGAATGCCGGCGTCGGTGAAGAGCATCACCAGGCGGTCGACGCCGAGGCCGAGGCCGCCCATGGGCGGGGCGCCGTACTCGAGGGCGCGCAGGAAGTCCTCGTCGAGCTGCATGGCCTCGTCGTCGCCGGCGGCGGCACGGCGGGACTGGGCGGTGAGGCGGTCGCGCTGGATCACCGGGTCGATCAGCTCGGAGAACGCGGTGCCGCGCTCCATGCCCCCGATGATCAGGTCCCAGGCCTCGATCACGCGGTCGTCGTCGCGGTTCGGGCGGGCCAGGGGCTGGGCCGTGGGCGGGTAGTCGTACACGAAGGTCGGGTTCATGAGCGTGGGCTCCACGATCTCCCCGAACAGCTCCACCACGAGCTTCTCGGCATCCCAGGCCGGGTCCACCGTGACCTCGTGCTCGGCGGCGATCGCCCGCAGGGTCTCGGCGTCGGTGTCCGGGGTGATCTCCCGGCCCACAGCCTCGGAGAGCCCCGGGTACACGCTCACCCAGGCCCATTCGCCGTCGAGGTCGATGACGCCCTTCTCCGTCTCCAGGCGGCGGCCGGTGCCGACCGCGTCCGCGGCGTTGAGGATGATCTCCTGCATGCGCCGGGCCATCACGTGCATGTCCGCCCAGGCCTCGTAGCACTCGAGGGTGGTGAACTCGGGCGAGTGCGTGGAGTCCACGCCCTCGTTGCGGAACACGCGCCCGATCTCGTACACGCGGTCGATCCCGCCGACGACGGCGCGCTTGAGGTACAGCTCTGTGGCGATCCGCAGGGTCATGTCCTGGTCGAACGCGTTGAGGTGGGTCTCGAAGGGGCGGGCCTGGGCGCCGCCGTGCACGAGCTGGAGGATGGGGGTCTCCACCTCCACATAGCCGTGGCCCTCGAGGGTGCGGCGCACGGCTGAGGTGATCCTGGCGCGGCGGTAGACCATCTGGCGGGCCTCGTCGCGGACGATCAGGTCCGCGTAGCGCTGGCGCACGCGGGTCTCCTCGTTGAGGTCCGCATGCAGCACGGGCAGCGGACGCAGGGCCTTGGAGGCCATCTGCCAGGCGGAGGCCTGCACGGACAGCTCACCACGGCGGGAGACGATCACCCGGCCGGTCACGGAGAGGAAGTCCCCGAGGTCCACGGTCCGCTTCCACTCGGCCAGTGACTCCTCGCCGACCTCAGCGAGGGAGACCATCACCTGCAGGCGCACGGCTTCGCCGGCCGCACCGGTCTCCTGGAGCGTGGCGAAGCAGAGCTTGCCGGTGTTGCGCAGGAACACCACGCGCCCGGTGACGGACACCTCGGGGCCGTCCTCCCAGCCGGCCTCGTGCTTGCCGTCGAACTCCTCGCGGACCGCGGCGAGGGAGTGCGTGCGGGGCACCTGCACCGGGTAGGCCTCGCGGCCGGAGGTCAGGAGCATCTCACGCTTGGCGGCACGCACCGCTTGCTGGTCGTGGTGGTCGACGGCGGCGGGGGCGGGGGTCTCGGAGGTCACGGTCGCCCAGTCTACCGAGCCGCTCAGCTCAGCCCCCGCGGACCTCCGGGTTCACGAGCGCGGGGATCTCACCGCCGGTGGCCATGCCGATCGCGTTGCGAGCGGTGAGCTCGGCCATGGCGGCGCGGGTGCCCGCGGCGGCGCTGCCCAGGTGGGGCAGCAGCATGACGTTGTCCAGCCCGGCCAGGCCCTCGGCCATGGCCGGCTCGTCCTCGTAGACGTCGAGACCGGCGCCGAAGAGGCGGCCGGCACGCAGGGCCGCCACGAGGGCGGTCTCGTCCACCACGGGGCCGCGGGCCGTGTTCACGAGGATGGCGTCGTCCTTCATGCGGGCGAGCGCGTCCGCGTCCACGAGGTGCCGGGTGTCCTCCGTGAGCGGCAGGTGGAGGGAGAGGACGTCGGCGCGCTCCACGAGCTGCTCCCAGCGGACCTGCTCCACCCGGCCGGCCAGGTCGCCGAGCTCGTCCGCGGAGACCTCCCGGTGGTGCGGCGGGCGCGGGGCGAAGATCACCTCCATGCCCATCGCGAGCGCCCGACGGGCCACGGCCCTGCCGATGCGTCCGAACCCGGCCAGCCCCAGGGTGGCCCCGCGCAGGTCCTTGCCGACGAGCAGGTCCCACCGCCAGCCCTCGAACCGGCCCTCGCGCATCATGCGCTCGCCCTCCACGGCCCGCCGGGCCACACCCAGCATGAGCAGCACGGCGATGTCCGCGGTGGCCTCGGTGAGCACGTCCGGGGTGTTCCCGACGGCGATCCCCGCCCGGGTGGCGGCCGCGACGTCCACGTTGTTGCAGCCCACGGCGTAGTTGGCGATGCCGGCGATCCGCGCGTCGGCGAGCACCTCGGCGGTGAACCTCTGGTCCAGGGCGGAGACGACGACGTCGTAGTCCCCCGAGGCGACCAGCTCGGCGAGGCGGCCGTTGCCGCCGACCTCCTCCCCGAGGGTCACCTCCCCGGCCTCGCGCAGCATCTGCATGCCGTTCTCGGCGATGCAGGTCATCAGGAGGAAGCGGCTGGTCATGAGGGGGTCCTTCCATGGGGATGGGGCCGCGGGCGGTGCAGACGCCACGACACACGGATGTGACCAACGTAACGCCGCCGGGCGTGCTGGGACCAGCATCCGGAGCATATGGTTGCCCTTCGTCAACCATCGACCCGCGGCGATCAGCGAGGACCCATGAGCACCCCCACCCCCTCGGACGCCGAGACCCCACCCCCCTCCGGGGCGGGCTCCGCCGCCGAGGCCCACGCCCGGCACCGCCAGATCCTGCAGGCCCTCACCGGTCTGCTGCTGGGCATGTTCGTCTCCATGATCGCGAACACAGTGGTCTCCACCTCCATGCCCGTGATCATCAGCGACATCGGCGGCGACCAGTCCTCCTACACCTGGGTGATCACCGGCTCCCTGCTGGCCACCGCGATCGCCACCCCCATCTGGGGCAAGCTCGCCGACCTGCTCGACCGCAAGGTACTCTTCCAGCTGGCGATCGTCCTGTTCACGGCCGCCTCCGCCTCCGCCGGATTCACCCAGAACCCCGCGTTCCTCATCACCTGCCGCGTGCTGCAGGGCCTCGCCGGCGGCGGCCTCATCGCACTGAGCCAGGTGATCATGGCGGACATCATCAGCCCCCGCGAACGCGGCCGGTACATGGGCTTGTTCGGGGCGGTCATGGCCGTCGCCACCGTCGGCGGCCCGCTCGCCGGCGGCGTGATCACCGACCTGTGGGGCTGGCGGTGGAACTTCTTCGTGTCCGTGCCCTTCGCCGTGCTCGCCCTGATCATGGTGCAGCGCACCCTGCACCTGCCGTCCCGCCGACCTCGGGCGGTGCCCATCGACTACCTGGGCATCGTGCTGCTCTCCACGTCCACAGCCCTGCTGCTGATCTGGGTCACCTCCGCCGGCCACGCCTTCGCATGGGCCAGCGCCACCACGGCGTGGATGGTGGGCGGAGCCGTGCTCGCCGCCGTCCTGTTCGTGGTGGTGGAGCTGAAGGTCCGCGAACCCCTGATCCCCCTGGCCCTGTTCCGGAACCGCACCTTCACCCTCGCCACGGTGGCCTCGATCGCCACAGGCCTGGCCATGTTCGGCGCCTCCGTGTACCTCGCCCAGTACATGCAGCTGGCCCGCGGGGCCACCCCCACCCAGGCCGGGCTGATGACGATCCCCATGATCGCCGGCATGCTGCTGGCCTCCGTGCTGATCGGCCGCCGCATCACCCGCACCGGGGCGTGGAAGCGGTGGCTCGCCACCGGTGCGGCACTGCTGATCGCCGGGACCGCCCTGCTGGGCACCCTCCACTACGACACCCCGTTCTGGCTGGTGTCCGTGCACATGCTCCTGCTCGGGGCGGGCGTGGGCATGACCATGCAGAACCTCGTACTCGTGGTGCAGAACACCACCGACCCGCGCCGGATCGGCGTGGCCAGCTCCGGGGTGACCTTCTTCCGCACCCTGGGCGGGAGCATCGGCGTCGCCGTGATGGGCGCCGTGGTGGCCACCGTGGTGCCCTCCCGCTTGGAGGCACGACGCGCGGACCTGGCGGCGGCCCTGCAGGGCCTGGGCCCGGCGGGGGTCGAGTGGGCGCAGCGCCTGCACTCCGGCACCCTGCCCCGGGTCGCGGAGATGCCGGACGCCCTGCGCGAGATCGTCGAGGACGCCTACGCCACCGGCATCGCCCAGGCCTTCCAGGTGGGCGTGCCCCTGGCCGTGGTCGCCCTGGCGGCCATCCTCTTCCTGCCGAACACCCCCCTGGGCCGCATGACCACCACCGAGCGGATCGACGCGGAGCGGGAGCCCCGTGGCTGAGCGCGAGACCGCCGTCACCGAGCTCGAGGAGTCCTTCACCCGGCTCATCCGACACCACCGCCAGGTGCTCTCCCGGCAGGCGGACGCCCTGGCCCCAGGGATGTCTCTGGGAGCCATGAAGGCGTTCCTCGCCCTCGAACGGCACGGGCCCCTGACCCCCTCGGCGCTCGCCGACCGCCTGGGGGCGGGCCGGGCCCAGACCTCCCGCATGCTCCGCGAGCTCGAGGAGCACGGGCTCGTGCACCGGGAGGCGGACCCCCAGGACCGCCGCTCGGCCCTGCTCACACCCAGCACCCTCGGGCACCAACGCCTGGCCTCACTGCGTCAGGACGGCGGCGCCGGCCGCCTGCACCGGGTGCTCCAGGACTGGGACCCGCAGGACGTGCGCACCCTCGCCCGACTCCTCACCCGCCTCGTGGACGAGGGAGAGGGCCAGGAGTGCGCGCACCTCACCAGATGACCACACGCTCCTCCGGGGCCAGCCACATCGGGTCGCCCTCCTGCGTGCCGTAGGCGGCGTGGAAGGCGTCCAGGTTCTTGGCCACCTGGTTGCAGCGGAACTCGTTGGGCGAGTGCGGGTCCGAGGCGATCCGGGTGACCATGGCCTCCGGACGGGTGAGCTGACGCCACACCGCGGCCCACGCCGTGAAGAACTCGCGGTCGCCCGCGGCGGTGTCCTGGGAGTCGGCGTCCTGCTCCTCCCGCCAGATCTCCAGCGCCCGGTACGCGATGCCCAGGCCACCGAGATCCCCGATGTTCTCCCCGAGGGTGAACTCGCCGTTGACGGTGCGCTCCGGGGCCTCCGCCGGGCAGAGCCGGGAGTACTGGTCCACCAGGCGGGCCGTGCGCTCGGCGAAGGCCTCCCGGTCTGCGGGGGTCCACCAGTCGTGCAGGCGGCCGGCGCCGTCGTACCGGGAGCCCTGGTCGTCGAACCCGTGGCCGATCTCGTGGCCGATCACCGCGCCGATCGAGCCCAGGTTCGAGGCCATGGACAGCTGCGGGTCGAAGAAGGGCGGCTGGAGGATCGCCGCCGGGAACACGATCACGTTCTCCAGCGGGGAGTAGTAGGCGTTCACCGTCTGCGGGGTCATGTGCCACTCGTCCGGGTCCGGCCCGTCCTCCAGCTTGGCCAGGTCCCGGTCCCACTCGAACCGGGCCGTGGCCCGCGCGTTGCCCACCAGGTCCGTGGGGTCCAGCTCCAGCGCGGAGTAGTCCCGCCAGGCGGTGGGGTGGCCCACCATCGGGCGGAACATCGCGAGCTTCTCCAGCGCCCGCTGGCGGGTCTGCTCACCCATCCACTCCAGCTCGCCGATGGACCGGCGGTAGGCCTCCAGCAGCAGGGAGACGAGCTCGTCCATGGCCTCCCGATGGCCCTCGGGGAAGTGCCGGGCCACATACAGGCGGCCGACGTCCTCCCCCACGCCCGCGTTCACGAACGAGACGGCCCGCTTCCACCGCGGGCGCGGCTGCTCGGACCCGGCCAGCCGGCGGCCGTAGAAGGAGAAGCTCTCCTGCACGAACGGCTCCGGCAGGTACGCCGCGAACGAGCGCAGGATCTGCAGGGTGAGCCAGTGGCGCCAGTCCGCCAGGTCCGCCGCATCCGGGCCCTGCAGCAGCTCCTGCACCCCGGCGAGGAAGTCCGGCTGCCACACCACGACCTCCTCGGAGCGGGGCCCCTGCGCCCCCACACCGTCCAGCCAGGCCGGGGCCAGGGGGAACAGCTCGAGCAGGCGTGCCCGCGGCATCAGGTTGTAGCGGGCCACGGCGTCCCGGGTGCGGACCAGGTCCCAGTGCACGGCGGCGATGCGCTTCTCCAGCGCCACCACCCGCTCCCCCAGGGCCACGGACTCGGCCTCGTCCGCGCCGACGCCCGCGAGCGCGAACATCGCCCCCACGTGCGCGGTGTAGTGGGCCAGGATGTCCGCGTAGGCCTCCTCGCGGTAGTACGCCTCGTCCGGCAGGCCCAGCCCGCCCTGGAGCAGGTGCAGGAGCATGCGCTCGGGGCGACCGGCGTCGTTGAGGGCGCCCGTGTTCACCAGCCCGGACACGCCCTCGCGCTGCAGCCGCCCGGACAGGTGCAGCAGCTCCTCGGGGGAGGAGACGGCGGCGGCGGCCGCGAGGTCCCCGGCGAGGGGCTCGAGGCCGCGGGCGGCCACGGTCTCCTCGTCCATGAATGAGCGGTACAGGGCGGCCACGCGCCGACGGTCCGCGGGGGCGTCCTCGCCCTCCCGCACGGCGTCCTCGGCGAGGTGGCGCACGGCCAGCTCGGCGGCGTCGCGCAGCTCGAGGAACGCACCGTAAGCGCCCTGGTCCGCGGGGATCTCATGGGTGGCCAACCACTCGGCGTTCACGTGGCGGTAGAGGTCCTCCCGGGGGCTGGGTGCCGGGGTCTGCTCGGTGGTGGCGCTCATGCGGTCCTCTCTGGGTGTGCGGCCGCACGCGGGCGGCCCGACGGTCCGGTTCTGCTCGTGGGCACTCTAGCGGCCGGGGCGGACGCCTCTGCAGCCCCCCCCGGGGACGACGACGGGCGCGCACCACGGCAGGGT
>NZ_JAXFPG010000048.1:0-14045 GCF_034179925.1 Micrococcus sp.
GAGGGAGGGGGCGTTGGCCGCCGAGTGGCGGACATTCCAAGCGGGGAATGCGTCAGCCGGCCTTCTGGGCCAGATACACCGTCAGCGCCTCACGCACCACCTCGGACTCACTACGCCGCTGCTTGCGGGCCACGAGGGCCACGAGGGCCAGCTGCTGCTTCAGCGGCTGCGGCACACGAGCGTTCTCCGCACGCGCGGCATTACTACGACAGACATTGGCAGTGGCCAAAACGCGCGGAACTTAGGATGACACGATCATGAATTCACGACATCCCCACGCGTCTTGTCACCGGAGACCTTTTTCCACATAAATGCCCCCACGACCGCGCCCAAAAAGTACAAAATTATATCATCCACTGTCGCGACTCGAGGGAACGGGGATAGAAACTGAACTATCTCTATGGCGGCACCAAATACCACTAGACATATAGTCGTATACCAGACATTCCAGCGGGCAAGGCTTGAAAGAATATAACCCCCAAGGGTAAACATGATGATGTTACAAACCACCTCTAAGGCAGCGACGGGCTCGCTGCCCAGTCTATCCAGGGAAGTAAATGGGATCATCCCAAAATTCTTTTCCTGGTCATTGACCCCTTCGATAACCGGAATATTTGACGGGATGGTCACCGTAAGCACTCCAATGACCCATGCGATCAGCGCGTAAAGTGCAAAGGCCCTGCACCCCGACCTAAACTCTTTCGGGCCGATATTTCTAACCAAGACCCAAACAATAGACGAGACAACCAGGAAGGCTACCATCGCCATGGGAGCGAACCCAATGGCGTCCCTTACCCACATCCTCATAGCTTTTCCTCATCCTAATGAATTTAAGAGCTTTTAAGCTCGCCGCATTTGACGATTATTATCACCAATAAGTTACCCTCTTGGCGCTATACCAGCCTATCCATTTTCACCTGGCGACCTGGACTGAGCCGGTATCATCCCTCACGAATCCCCTAGTCATAACTGAAACTCACGATCTAACCCTCACGGCTATAAAAGCGCCCCGGCATCCAATACAAATATGTACCACCGTAAATGGCAAGTCGACCTCCAGGCATGCCCTCCCCAGGCTTTTCTTAATAAGGGGATGAAAAGGCATGCAGGAAGTCGACTCATATCCCTACTCAGCCTCGGGAAAGAGTGGAGCAGGTGCCAAGAAGAGATCACTCGTAGTAAATATGTCCGGTAGTCCCGACATATTTACCGTTGTCTACCTTCGTAAAGTAGACGTAGTACTTCCCCGCGCTACGACCGGTCCAGTTGTAAGTTTGTGTTCCCCAGTTACACCGAAGCTCGACGGACCCATTCTTGCTATACCCTCCATACCAGTTTTTCTTCATGAGCGTGGCATAGAAGGTCGAAGGATAAGGCGAAGGAGGGCACTTGTAGGGCGTATGAGTAATAGTAACAGTTCCGCCCCTATGCTCAAAGTGCCTACTGTCAACGCCATACTTAAATTCGGCGCTGAAACTTAGGGCGGATCGAGCTTCAGCCTGGGCTGCTCCCAAAACTGCAAATGTCGAAATAAGAAGAGCGGCAATAATCTTCGCGAATGAGCTATGGAGCCGCGGCCCAGTCACCACGGGTGCGAGAGTATCCAATTCAGTTCCCCTTCATGCGTGCCCGGGTAGCTCCCAGGTAGCGCCAATTATCTACACCGATTGAACAGCTGTCAAGCTTTTTTTAAGAACTCTCTTCGATCCATATATTTCTGCGCTGTGCCCTCCAGGTGCTACGCCTCCAGGCCCTCATCCCCCGCCGTGCCGAGATCTACTCTCACGCCCGCCATGCGAGCGCTGCGCAGCGCCCCCGGTCGCGGAGCGGTCTCATGCCGGTACTCCACGTACTCGGCCACATCAGCCTCACACCACAACCGACCCCGCGCAGCCGGGACGGGAAACAACCCGTCCCGGCCGCGCAACGACCGGCCCGTGGACTCGGCCACCCCCAGTAGCTCGTTCACGCGCGGCTCGGCCACCAAACCGATCACCCGCGGGTCCAAGCCGGCCTCGTGCAGCTGCACCACGGCGGCCGCCACCCGGTCCCGGGTGGCTGCGGCCGCGGTCGCATGCGAGTCCGCACCAGCCACCCTCGCCAGGATGTCCAGCAACGCGCGCGGGGGCCGGTACGGGCCAGTGTGGGAGTGTGTGTCCAGCGGGTGTTCCCACCGCCGCGGCGGCGGGGCCGGCTGCTCGTGGGCGGGTCCGCTCATCCCCATCTGCTGCGTCCTCCCCTTCGGTTCCACCGGCGCACCCCTGCCTCGTCCAGGGCCTGCCGTTCTTCCTTCGAGCGCACCGCGTTGAACGTGGTCAAATTCAGCCCGACTAACTGGCCCTGTCGCACAGCGTCCTGGGCGTACCGGTCCCCCAGCTGGGAGGCTATCCACGCCCCCATGTCCCCGCCGTTGCGGTCGCGGACATCGGCCACCACGTCAGCGGCCAGGTAACCACCCTTGGAGCCGACATCGAACGTGCGCGTACGGCCACCACCGACATCGACCGTGGCACGCAGATGCACTCGCTTGTCCTGCCGACTCGAGCCACGAGCCACATTGACCACCGTCATCCGCGCCGCATACAGACCCGCCCCACGCTCGGGAGAACCCACGGTCTTGGGCAACTGGATCTGCACGATCCGGTTGCCGTCGGGCAGATGCGTCACGCGCGTGGAGTGCCGGGTCAGCGACGCCCCACGGCCGGCGTCTCGGGGCACGCGGGTGCGCTTGCGCGCCCCGGCCTTGGCACGCACCGGCACAAGCTTGCCCGCGGCGTTGCGCCGCCGGGCCGGGGCCTTGGAGACCGCCCCCGTCTCGTGCAGCTCGGTCAGCGCAGCCCGGTAGGCCTCCCCCGAGGTCTCCCCTCGAGCGACCTTGCGCATCATCCGCTCCGACCGGCTCATAGCCGCCGCCAGCTCACCCCAGGTCAGTCCGTAGACCTCACGCACCCGGACGACCAGCTCCGCCGGGGACAGCTGCGCCAGATCACTCACCCTCTGCCCCATCCTGGGCATCCTCGCCAGGCAGGTAGTCCGCCCCGTCCGCCGGGGCAGCCTGCATCTCGTACTCCGAGAACGCCGCGTCCACGCCCAGGCGGGCGGCCTTGGCGCGCAACCGGTTGCGGGCGGTCTCGTCACCGGGGATCTTCAGCGGGCCGGGGATGTACCCCTGCAAGCGCATGCGGCCGACCCGGCCGTCGTCGCCGCCGCGCTCGACCGGCAACGCCCACGCGGGCACCTCGGTCGTGTAGATCGCGTCGCCGCGAACGCCCAGCAGCGTGGAGGCCGGCACGTGCAACGCCCCGCCGTCCATGCCGTTCGCCATCGGCCCGGAGAGCATGCGCGCTCTCGCCCTGCCCCACACCTGCACCGCCAACTCCGGGTGGTAGTACCGGACCGCCTGAGCATCGAACCGGGCCTTGGTCGTCCAGAGGAACGCCCGCCCCTGCTGACGCACATCTTGCGCCGTAGCCGGCACCTCTTTGGGGTCGAACGCGATGTGCGTCTGGTCCCTGCCCCGGGCAGCGAAGTTCCCGATGGTGTTGATCAGCACCGAGCGCAGCGCAGCCGACACGGCCGTCTTGATCGTCTGATCCATCAGCGGGTCAGAGGCAATGGCCGCCCGGGCCTCAGAGAGGTTCTTCTGCCAGGTGTCCAGCGGCCGGGCCGCGACCTTCCGGTCCCGGTCACGAGCGCCAGGTACCCGCGTGGTGAACCGGACGGACTCGATCGGGTCCAGCTTCCATCCGTGCCGGGCGGCCACATGGAACTCCGCAGCGTCCACCCAGGTCTCCCCGACCGCACCAGGCCGGTTCGGCCAATACCAGCCATCGCGCACGTTCTCGTGCTGGACGCCGAACAGGCCGATATGGTCCCAGGTGTCCGGCACCTGGAACCGCACGTGCACCCGGGCACGGGCATAGGGATCCTCACGCAACATATCCGCCGTGTCGTCCCGGCGCAGCCGCTCCCCCGGCCCGATCCCCAGCTCACGACACATCGCCCCGTACATGAACCGGCCATCCACATACGCGAACCCGGGAATCTTCGGAGTCTTGGCCGGATCAAGCAGCGGCACGCAGTCCGGGTGCGCGCCGGCCGACTCCCCGGCCACCAGATGCTCCACATGGTGCTGCCCCGAGGTGCGATGCAGCTCCTCGGCAATGTCCTCCGTCACCGGATACGGCTCCAGATTCTTCGGCAACGACAACGCCCACAGGTTCGCCCCGGTGGCCGTGGGGGTGTCCATCAACCGCCCATCGCGGAAGAACGCCCCGATCACATTGCCCGTGGCCTGGAACGCCAACCGTGCCTGCTCCGGGGTCAGCGGGGTGTCCCCGAACCAGCCGGCCGCGAACTGGACCAGCATCTTCTTGCCCGTCTGACGGTGCTCGAACCGACCCGTAGCCGGCGAACCGGTGTGATGCCCAGCCGCAACCCATCCCGGAGTCTGCACCAGCAACCAGTGCCGCTTGCCCGGGGTCACCGTGGGCACCTTGCCCGTGAACATGATCCGATCGACACCCACAGCCGCGGCCGTGTCCAGCATGTCCGTCAAGTTCGGATTCTTCCGCCCCCGACCGATCTTCGGCGGCACCACCTGCCCGTTGTCCAACACTCCCCGGCCCGTCACGTAATCGGCCCACAGGTTCTTGCGTGCCCCCAGATTCCGGTACGCCACCGGACGGAAGCTCACCCGCGACCGGTCCCTCAGACCACCCTGCCGCTCGTACTCACCCACCCGGGGCACCTCCACTCCAACCGTTAGCACAATCTTACATTGTGCTAACGGTTGGGGGTAGGCCTCAGCCCGACCCGGCCGGACGGAGCACGAGTGCCCCCGCGGGCATCTGCCCACCCCCGGTCATCACCTGCACCCCGGCTCGCTCCAGGGCCTGCACGATCACCTGCACATCGGGGTGTTCGCGGTTCAGGTGCTCCAGAACCACCACAGGCCCCAGGTCAGCCGGCTCCGGCTCCGGGAGTGCGGTGCAGGCCCGTGCCTCTTCCTTCACCTCAGCCTCGGAGGTGAACGCGGCCTCGCGGTCGGTGGCCACTAAGGCAGGGGCGGCCGACACTGCCTCCAAGCCGGCCTTGCAGCGCAGCCGGGTCAGGTCCGCACGGTGCCCCGCGGGGATCTTCTCGGGGTCGATCAACCCCAGCGCCTGCACGAGCAGCCCATGATCCGCCCCGGTCAGCACCGTGGCGGTGAACAGCCCCACCCGGCCCGCCTTGCCCGCGTCATGGCCAGGATCACCGGGGATCGGATGATCGGCCACGAGCTGATCGAGCTGAGCGTGTTTGAGCCCAGCCGTGAGCACCGCATTCAGGGGGCGGCGGTCACGGGCAGAGAACAGACGGGGCACCCGCCCAGAATGCCAGCCATGAGGCCATCGAACCTCACCACGCATCAGCACCCATACGGCTCCAGACGGGACGCCCCCAGGGCCGGAGCGTCACAAGATGCACGCACCGTTTCACCGGAACACCGTTTTCGGTGTTCCGGTGAAAACGGTGTTCCGGCGAGCCTGGCCGTCAGCCCTTCGGCTTCACGTTCAGGGCGTGGAGCTCCCCGATCACCACCGGCTGGGAGCTGCGTGTGACCGTCTCGATCACCCCAGACTCACCACCAGCCGACCACTCCACACTCCACGTGGTGATCGCCGTGACCGTGTACGTGGGATCGGACATCTCCATGTAGGTGTGTCCACACGAGGGCGACTCCTCGCGCCCGTACCGCTCGCTGTACGGAGTGCCCGAGGTATGGCACACCACCTGCGCCCCATCCCCCATGTCCCAGGTGATGAACAACGGCGTGGCCGTGGCCTTCACCTGGAGCCCGTCCACGGACTCCGTAGCCGTGTACGGCCCCCACGCACGAGGGTCATCGGTGTTCTTCACCCACATCCACGCAGGCAGACCCACAGCACCCATAGCGTTGGGATCAGAGGCCGTAGACCGGGGCACCATCCCAATCTCAATCCCCTCCAACGGCAGCCGCGCCACCACCGTCCGGGCCGCCTCCGCCGGAGACGCCGACCCTGCCGCCGTGGACTCCCACCACCGCACATCCGCCTGATCCCACGGCATCAGCGTGCCCGTGGTGGTCTTGCACTCCTCCCACGCACCCCGGGACGGATCAGCCCCGGCCGGAGGGGCAGGCTGCGGCGACATCACCGTCCAAATGCACTCATTGACCGGATCCCAGTTGGTCTCGCAGTTCAGCGGCACCTTCCAGTCCCGCGTGCTCCCCTCGGGGATGTTGATCTCGCAGAAGTTCGCCCGCTTCGGCTCCCCGCTGACCGGCTGCGCCGGGGCCGCACCACCCTCCGGCGCCGTCCCACCCGGCAACGCGGGCTGCGTCGCCTCGAACACACATTCCGATCCGCTCCCTCCTCTCGCGCACCGCGCGTCGGCCTCGACGGCCGAGGCCGACGGGGCCGCCGCCAATGCCCCCAGCCCGAGCACCAGGGCCGCCCCGGCCGACCCCCACCTGTTCCGCGTGCGCATCAGCATTCCGTCTCCTCCGGCCCATCCAGCTTCGGCAGCGACGTGGACACCACCGCCCACGTCTGCGACCGCTCGTTCCACGACACGCGGTAGTTCACCCGGAACCGGTCATCACCGGTGTTCTTGGCCTCCCCGTCCTTGCCGGTGATCTTCACCTTCGAGTTGTCCTCGCACACCACCAGGTGCACCGTCGCCCGCTCGATCAGCGTCCCATCCTGACGGGCCGACGGGGCCACCTCCGACTCGATCAGCTCCACCGTGGACTCGCCTTCATAGGTGACCCCCTTGCCTAGGACGCCCTCCACCAGCTCCATCTCACGCTCGAGCATCCCTCCCGTGGCGGCCACGGACAGCTCGCGGGCGTTCTCCGGGTCACCGCTACGCAGCGCCTCCCCCGACACCTCGTACATCAGCTCCACCGTCTCGAACGCGCGCGCGGTGGCCTCCTTGTCCGTGGCCGGCTGCTCCGAGGTCACCGGCTCGAAGTCCGGGAACCCGTTGTCCAACGGGTTCTCCGGGATCGGCGCCGCCGAGGACGACAACGGGTTCTCCGGGATCGGCGCGGGCGAGGACGCCTCCGACGCGCTCTCCATCGGCGGGATGCCGTGATCCTCCGCCTGCTGCTGGCAGCCGGTCACGGCGAGCATGCCCGCCGCCATCAACCCCGCCGCCGCCATCCTGGCCTTGTTGCTCCTGCGCATGATGTGTCCTTTCCCCTGCCGTGTGCTGTCTCTCACGATCCTGCCAGCCCCTCCCAGCCCGCGCCCATCCGGTACCCCTGCGCCCGCAACCGGGCGACCAGCTCCGTCGTCTCCGCCTCCGGCTCTGCCTCCACCGCCCCCAGGTAGGCATACAGACCCTCCACCAGCCGGGCCACCTCCTCCCGAGCACCAGCGGCCGCCTCCGCCGCCACCGACGCCCGCCATGCGGCCTCACATGAGGGGTCCACCGTCCGGGCCACCCGCGCCGCGAGCTGCCGATGCCCCACACACCCGGCCCCCTCCGCCCGCGCGCCGAGTTCGAACGCCGCCGCCGTGATCCGCTCCACCATCACCCGGTGCAGATCATCGGCCCAGCCGATGTTCCGAGGCCGGGCGTGCTCGAACGGGGCACCGCGCACCAGGCGCAGCGCCGCCACCAGCGCCGGGGTAGATGCCCGGGACGGCTCCGACCCCACCAACCCGCAGAACGTCTGCCAGTCCGTCGTGACGGCCTCATGCAGCCGGTACCCATCCGCGCCCACACGCGGGAAGAACGGACGCCCCTCGCCGTCCTGGCCCAGATACCGGCGCAGCTGACCAGACAGCTTGTTCCTCGACGCCGCCGCCGCCGGACCATCCGCCCGCTCCCCCGGCCAGAACGCCGCCGTGTACGCCTCCGCCGACGCCCCCGGATACAGCACCAGGAACGCCGCCAGGGCCGCGCACCGCTGCGTCTGCGCCTGCGAGACCGTGCCCGTGGACCGGGCCACCGGAGCATCCCCGGCCGCCCCGATCACCCGCAGCGGCCCCATGATCGCCACCACCGGCGCAGCCGGACGCACCCGCTCCACCAGCTCCGCAGCCTCCATGTCCACCGCCGCCTCCCCCGATGACGACGACACGGACGCGGGCGCCGGGGCAGCGGTCATCAGGGCAGGCGCATCAGCCGGCCGATCCGCCGGCCCCGCACCCACCCCCTGCCCCAACGCGGCCGCCAGAGCCTCGAACAGCTGCTGGGCCTGCGCGCGGGTGATCCCCGGCAGCGGCCAGGCAGCGCCTGCCGTGGTGGTCTCATGCTCCGCCGTGATCGTCATGCCCGTGTCCTCTCCGAGGGGTCAACAACTGGACGCGATCAGAGTAACGCAAACATTCACTTTAAGCGATAGCGACCGTCTCGGTTTGCTCTAGCTGGTGGCCGCCCGCCGCAGGTCTCCCGCCATGCTGGCGATCCGGGCGAACAGGTCCGAGTCAGACTCCGCCGCCAGTACAGCGCCCCGTTCTTCCGGGTCCAGCCCGACTTCTTCCCAGGTCAGTAGCCCTTGTGCCACAAGGGCCAGGTGGGTCGATCCGCCGCCGATGCCAGCCAGGGTGTGCAGCTCTTTCACGGCGAACGTCTCGCGGGCACGTCGCGCTCGGAACCCGGGATAGTCCATGCCCGCAGCCGCCGCCAGAGCCTTGAGCGACCCCCCAGCGGCCGGAGTGAGCACCTCCAGCCAACGGGCGACGGAGGTGCGCCCTTCGGCCATTTCCCCACGAGTGCGGCCACCGAGTCGACTCTCAGCCTCTTCGAGGATGGAGACATAGGGCACCTGCGACAGCCACTCCGCGGCCGTCGGAGTTGTAGGCACTCCCAGGTCTGGCAGGTCGAGACAGACGCTCAGCGCGTGCCGTGGGGACGCCCCGACCCCTCGGGCGTAGGCAATGACGTTGCGCACGTCCACGAACCCGCGCGTTCTGCTCAAGGAGTAGGCATTCCCCGTCCGTCCGGACAACTTCGCCATTTCCGTCAGCAGCACGCGCTTGCCGTCGTTGTGCTTATCGGCCCACTCCTGGAACCGATCAAACGGCACCTCCGCGCGCCCCGACCCTGCCATGTGTATCTCCACCTTCCGCCGTCGGCCTCTCTTGCCTACCCATGATCCCTGACGGGACGGGAGCGGAAGCGGGAAGCACACAGCGGTCAGTCGTTCCCACGCGCGTCGAACCATGCGGATTCGCGGGGGGCGCAGATGCCCGGTTCGAGGATGTAGCCGCGGAACCCGGTCCGCTGGCCGCGCCCCTTGGACTCGCGCACGCGGCAGGCCTGGCGCGCCGGGTCGCAAGTGCCCTTGCAGGTGCAGATTTCCGGCCAGATCTCCTTGACGGCGGCCACGGCGGCCCGGAACTTGCGTTTGAAGTCGCGCAGGTCCGTGCGGCTGCCGAACTGGGCGTGTAGCTGTTCCCAGGCGATCCGGGTCGTGCAGGGCACCTTGTACAGGCGGGCGCAGAGCCACATGTACACGTCCAGGGCCAGCGGGGACCGGGTGGTGCGCATCAGGTGGCCCCAGGCCTCCCACGGCACGGGCACGGAGTGGCGGCGGGCCATCTCGATCAGCTGGCGCGAGAGCGTGATGGTGGCCGGGGTCATCTCGGCTTCGGGGTCCGCGCGGACGGCGGGCTCCCACAGGTGCACGCGCTCACTCAGGCGCGCGCCGGTGATCTCCCGGGATCGGCCGGGGCCGCGCTCGTCGTCCTCGGTGGTCTCGGCGTCCACCTGGATCGTGAACTGGGCGGCGGCCACGAGGTTCAGCTGACGCACGGCCTCCCGGTACGTCGAACCGCCCTTCGGCACTCCGAGGGCGGCGAGGTACTGGTGTGTGCACATGCCCAGGTCCACAGTGGCGGACTCGGTGACCCATGCCTCGGAGAACAGGTAGAGCAGGGCGGCGCGGGCGTAGCGGCCCGAGGGCAGCTCCGCGTAGAGCACCCCGTCAGCGTCGGGCACGGCTCCGGCGGTCACGGTATAGGTGACCCGGCCGTTGCGGCGGGTCCAGACATGCTCGCCCGGCTTGGGCCGGTCCATGGGGAGGGCGAACTCCATGAGCTCGCGCGGCATCATCCCGAACGCGACACGGCGCGCTGGCAGCTTGTCCCCGTTCTGGGGTACGGTCGATTCAGACATGGCAACTCCTGACTAGTTGCTCGGACCCCTCGGCTGTTGGCGCAGCTGGGGGGTCATTTTTTTGTGTCGCGCCCCACCGTAGCAGGGCGTGTTGCTCAACAGGCACTTTCTCGTCGAGAGACTGTTCGCGTGAGTCCGGAGCGACAGAATCGCAAGACGAACCGATGCTCACACTCGGGTGGGATACCGCCACACTCGGGTGGGATACCGCCACACTCGACCCTCGATCCAAGAGCCGTTGAGCCGCATGATTCCGGGGCCAGGCGACGATTTCCACAGACACCCCCCCTAGAGACTCTTCCTAGCGACTCCTCCATGCAGATTCCTTCCTGCCGCGCAGCGGCGTACGTAACGCGGGCGCGCGCTTCGGATTCTGTGGACAGCGCCCCACTCCAGGCAGGCTCCGCCACGGCTCCAGACGTTTCACCGGCTACCAGTCCGTCTGTGCTCACCCTCCAGGCAGCCATGACGACGGGGGTAGTGCCGGGCCGGGTGCCCCTGCGGGCCTCCACAGCCCCTCTGGGCCACGCTCGACCCTCTACACGACCAATCCCACCCCGTGGCCCTGTTCGGGCCTGTACGGGGCGCGCAGCGCCTCAAAGCGTGTCCATTCGCTCTACCTCCTGGTGCCCGCCGGTGCGGGCCGGGTGCCCTCACCTGTGCTCCCAGCCTGAGCAGCGGGTCGGGATACGGCTCTGGACCAGCGCGGGCACACCGCCTCAGACGCGGACTCGCCGGGACCGGGAGGATCTGGAAACGGCCGTCCGCCGGCCTGCCGAAAATCCGCAGGATCACGCCGATTTCCAGACCGTTTATCCCGACAGTCCCCGGCAGCCGGCCCCGCCCCGCCCGAACACGACGACGCCCCGCACGCCGGCGGGGTGTGCGGGGCGTCGAGCGGGCGTGCCGGGAGGGTCAGCCGTTGCGGGGCGGGAACCGGTTCCCGCCGTTGTGCTCGGCTTCCAGGCGGGCGGCCTCGGCGGCCAGCAGCGCGCTGATGTGGTCCGAGAGGTAACGGTGCCCGGTGATCCCCCGGCAGGCGTGCCAGGCGTCCTGGAAGCGCTCGGCCGTCTCGGCGGGCACGTAGGCCTTCACCTGCGCCTTCTTCGGCGGGGTGTATGCGGGCAGCTCGGCGGCCGCCGGGGCCTGGGACGAGGGTGCTGCGTCCTGGGCGGCCGGTGTGGGGGCGGGGGTGTCCAGCTCGGGCACGTCTTGGAAGTCCGTGGCGGGGGCCTCCGGGGCCTTCTGGGTGCTGTACAGCGAGACCTTCGAGGCCAGGTTGGTGTTGCGCGCGGGGCGGCGGGCGGGGGTGGTCATCGTCGGGGCTCCTTTCAGGCCTGCGAGCCGGTCAGCTGGGACAGGTGGCGGTCGAACACGGGCACGAGCTCGGCGGCGCGCCGGTCGCGGGACTCGTGCAGCTGCACACCCTCGACCACGCATTCCATGAGCGTGATCCGCTTGGGTACCGGGGGGTGGATCACGGGGGCAGCCATGGCATCGGCCGCCTCGGTGATCTCGCGCTTGAATCGGGCCCCGATCTTGGTCTGCTTCTCGTACGCGTTGAACACCACACCGGCCAGGGACAGGTCCGGGCGAGCGCAGTACTCGCGCACCTCCTGCATGGTCTGGAACAGGGCCACCAGCCCGTCGCCGGAGTACCACTCCGGGTGCGTGACGACCACCAGGGCGTCGGCGGCGGTGAACGCGTTGACGGAGAGCACATCCAGCGACGGCGGGCAGTCGATCAGCACCAGGTCATAGCGCTCGCGTACCTGGGCCAGCTGCTTGCGCAGCCGGTGCTCGCGGCCCACGTTCATGGTCGCCAGCTCCTGGCCCACGGCCGCCAGCGTCCGGCCTGTGGTCGGCACCAGCTCCACGGACTCCCACAGCGTCGGCACGATCACCTCGGCCAGCGTCTCGGTGGCCGCGTTGGACAGGGCATCGGCCAGTCCCGGAGAGGAGACCTCCAGCTCGTCCGTGCCCACGGACGCCGACAGGTTCCCCTGCGGGTCCGCGTCGATCAGCAGCACCCGCTCACCCGCCCGCGCGGCCGCACCGGCCAAGTGGAACGTGTAGGTGGTCTTGCCGACCCCGCCCTTCTGATTGCAGACAGCCAACACCCGGCCCATGCGTGCCTCCCTCATCCCCGCGGGGGTGCCGTTGCACCACCCTGCGTAGTACTAGAACCAGTTACAGGACTAAGACTAGTACTAGAACCAGTACTAAGTGCAGAACTGGAACTAGTACTAAAGCGAGAACTAGTGCTTGCATCCAGGGGGAGGGGGGGCGCGTGGAGCGTCGGGATATTTCTCACCTGACCGGGTGGGCCACTCGCCACCGCTTACTGCTTCGCGCAGCTGCGGCGAGTGTAACACACGGGAATGGGGGGCGGGTCCAGAACCGGCCCCCGCGGGCCGGGCCGGGGGGACATGTCGCCGAGGGGCACCGCCCTCGCACCCGTGGGCTAACGCCGGGTTACCCCACGGGTGCGGGGAGGGGGTGGGCCGGCCATGTGCGGGCGCGGCCGTCACCACTTGCACGCACCCCCGCCCGGGGCGGTTCAGAGGCGGTCATCGCTCAGGGCACGCATGTGGCCGGTGAGGGCGGCGCTGGCCAGCTTGGCCAGGTTCTGGCCCGTCTCGAGGGTGGCGAGCTTGTACCGGCGCTGCAGGCGGGCGGGCACGCGCACGGAGACGGTGGCGTGCTGCTCGGGGAGCGTCAGGTGCTCGCGCAGCAGCTCGGCGGCGACGGCGTCCCAGTCGTCGGCCCGCTCCGGGCGGGGGTCTTCGCCGCAGTCGCCGCGCTCATGCACCACCGCGTGCAGCACGGGCACCGCGTGCTCGGCCAGGGCCTGGCGCGTCTCGGGCAGCAGTCCGGCCAGGTCGGTGGGTAGGACGCGGAAGGGCAGCACCACGCGCGGGAGCATGGCAGGCAGGGCGTCCAGGGTGGCCCAGGTGCCGTACATGTCCAGGGGAGAGGGTTGGGCGTGCACGGTGGGCATCTCGGACGGGTTGAACGGGTGGGCGCTGTCCTGCATGTGAGGGCCGCGGCGCACGGTCAGGGCCAGACCCTGGCGAGAATGGGCGCACTACTCATTATCCCAGAACTAGTACCAGAACTAGGACTAAGGCCAGAACTATGACTAGTAATAGTACTAATGCTGCTCTTGATCCGGCCCGGAGGGGCAGGCTTCCCCCTGTTAGTGTAGCCGCTTAGTGTGGTACAGTTTCGGTATGGCGATGGAGTTCAGGGACAGCGTGGACAAGCACGGCATTCCGCGCGAGGACACGATGTACGCGATGCAGCACGCGGAGGTGATCCGCGGCATCGAGGGTCGCCCGGGCGAGCCGGGGGAGACGTTCCTCTACATCGGTCATCCCCACGCTCACACGGAGCGCTACATCGAGGTGATCGCGACGGTGACTCCGCCGCGCACTGTGGTGGTGTTCCACTCCATGCCGCTACGCAGCCTGTTCACCCACCTGTTGTCCTGAGGGAAGGAACGACAATGAGCGACGTTTTCGAGGCCTTGGCCGCCCGTGTGGAGGCCGGGGATGTGCAGCTGACCCCGGGCGTGGAGTTCCGGGGTCGGGCCGCCCGGGCCGAGGCGGCCCGGGTGTTGATGAACGCGACCGGGGCGACCCGTCCGGAGGATGTGATCCCTCTGGCCATGGGTCGGCCCCGGGTGGGCACCGAGTCCGGCCCGTCCCCGCAGGTGCGCTCCCGCGTGCCCAAGGTGGTCAAGGAGCAGCTGGCCCTCGTGGCCCGCAAGCAGCGGCGTAGTGAGTCCGAGGTGGTGCGTGAGGCGCTGACGGTGTATCTGGCCCAGAAGGCCGGCTGACGCATTCCCCGCTTGGAATGTCCGCCACTCGGCGGCCAACGCCCCCTCCCTC
>NZ_JAXFPG010000002.1:0-11498 GCF_034179925.1 Micrococcus sp.
GAAAGGGGCCGGAATTCACGACGAATTCCGGCCCCTTTCGCCCCCGGAACACCAGGAGGGGCACAGACCACGGGGCTCAGGGCTCAGGGCACCCGGGCGGTCCACTCCGGGGTACTGAACTTCGTGCGGGCCAGCTCCTCGGCCTCGGCGAGCGTGGCGTCGTCGAGCTCGACCCGGCGTGCGCCGTAGCGCTCCTCGAAGGTGACCATCATGGCCTCCCAGATCTCCGGCCGGGACAGGCCGGTCTGGCGGCGCAACGGGTCCACGCGCTTCTTGGCGGAGGCCACGCCCTTGCCCTTGAGCTTCTCGCGGCCGATGCGCAGCACCTCCATCATCTTGTCCGCGTCGATGTCGTAGCTCATGGTCACGTGGTGCAGCAGCCCGCCGGTCCCCACACGCTTCTGCGCGGCGCCGCCGATCTTGCCCTGGTCCGTGGCGATGTCGTTGAGCGGCTGGTAGAACGCCTGCACGCCGAGCCGAGCGAGCGCGTCCATGGTCCACTCGTCCAGGAACGGGTAGGTCTCGGCGGTCTCGAGCCCGTCCACGAGCGAGGCCGGCACATGCAGCGAGTAGGTGACGCAGTTGTCCGCCTCCATGAACATCGCCCCGCCGCCGGAGATCCGTCGCACCACCTGCACGCCGTGGCGGGCGGCGCCGTCGGGGTCCACCTCGTTGGCCAGGGACTGGAACGCACCGATCACCACGGCCGGCTCGGTCCACTGCCACAGCCGCATGGTCGGGCGACGCCGCCCCTCAGCCACCTGGCGGGTCAGCACCTCGTCCAGGGCCACGGTGAGGGCGATCGGCCGCGGCTCGGGTGGGATGATCTCCCACTCGTGGTCCTCCCACGTGGTGGCCTTGCCCAAGGCCCGACGCACGGCGGTCGCCACGGCGAACGCATCCACCCCGAACAGCTCGGCCTCGGGGCGCAGGCCGCGTTCGACGGCGTCGCGGATCACGCGGTGCTCGGCGTCGGCGGACAGGCCGGTGACGGCGTCGTTGAGGTCCTGCAGGGCCTCGTCGGGTTCGAGGAAGAAGTCCCCGTTGATGCTCGCCCGGGTGATCGTGCCGCCGTCGACCTCGAGATCGGCCGCCACGAGCTTGCCGCCGAGGACCTTGTACTCACCATGATGCGTCGTCGTCATGCCCCCAGGGTAGGCCGCCACCGCCCCCGAT
The DNA here is from genome assembly GCF_034179925.1 of Micrococcus sp. GTDB lineage: Bacteria > Actinomycetota > Actinomycetes > Actinomycetales > Micrococcaceae > Micrococcus. The sequence goes on from NZ_JAXFPG010000002.1 coordinate 1,177, forward strand.
CTCATCGTTCCGGGGGCGACAGGGGTAGGAATTCGCCCGGAATTCCGGGCACTTTCGCCCCCGGAGCGATTGGTCCGGGGCCGCGACGCGGGACGACGACGGAGCCCGGGGACGACGACGGCCCCGCGCCTCCCGGTCAAACCGGGGGCACGGGGCCGTCGTGCAGCGAGGTGAGAGCGGCTCAGGCCGCTGCGATCACTTCTTGCCGCCGAAGCCCTTGAAGCGGGCGTTGAAGCGCTCCACGCGGCCGGCGGTGTCCATGATGCGCTGCTTGCCCGTGTAGAACGGGTGCGACGCGGCGGAGATCTCGACGTCGATCACCGGGTAGGTGTTGCCGTCCTCCCACTGCGCGGTCTTCTCGGAGGTCGCGGTGGTGCGGGTGAGGATCTTCTCGCCGGAGGCGAGGTCGTTGAAGATCACGTACTGGTAATCGGGGTGGATCTCAGACTTCATGGGGTTTCCTTCGTGTCAGCCGCCTGATTGGGACCAGGGGCGCGAGAGGCAGGTCGGAAGGGCCCGCCGGGCGGCGGGCCAGCGGCCCACTCTACAGCATGGTCTGCGCCCCGGCCAGGATCCGACGCGCGGGCGGGTCGCCGGTGGCACACCCCGCCTCCTCGCGCGTGCCCGCGTCACCGCGCCCGCAGCTCCCACAGGGCGACGGCGGCCGCGGCGGCCACGTTGAGCGAGTCCACACCCGCGGGCATGGGGATCACCACGTCCGCATCCGTCAGTGCGAGGGTCTCCGGGCGCACACCGGGGCCCTCCTGCCCCAGCACGAGCGCCAGGCGGTCGGCGGCGCGGATCGGCTCCAGCTCCGGGCTGTCCAGGCCCAGCGCCCGGTCCGTGACCTCGAGGGCAGCCACCGTGAATCCAGCCTCGCGCAGGGAGGGCACGGACGCGGCCACGCCGCCGTCCAGGCGGGCCCAGGGCAGGCGAAACACCGTGCCCATGGACACGCGGATCGCCCGCCGGTACAGCGGGTCGGCGGCCTGTGGGGTCAGCAGCATCGCGTCCCAGCCCAGGGCCACGGCCGTGCGCACCACGGCACCGAGGTTGGTGTGGTCCACCATGTCCTCGACCACCAGCACCCGCCGTGCCCCGGCCAGCACGTCCGCCACGGGTCGCGGTGCAGGCCGGTCCATCGCGGCCAGGGCCCCACGGTGCAGGTGGAAGCCGGTCAGCGTGGTGAGCACCTCGTCCGGCCCGGTGAACACGGGCACCTGCGGGTGGGCAGCGAGCACGTCGGCGAAGGACTCCCGGTACCGGTCCCCCAGCAGGAAGGAGCGCGGCGTGTGCCCGGCGGCGAGGGCCCGCCGGACCACCTGGGAGGACTCGGCCAGGAACACTCCGTGCTCGGAGTCCACCCGGCGGCGCAGAGCGGCGTCGGTGAGGGTCGTGTAGGGGGTCAGGCGGGGGTCCGCGAGGTCCTCAGCGGACCTCAGGCGAACATGCCGCGCATTGTTCGCAGCCATCTCAGCCGACTCCCCTCAGCCGCAGCAGCATGACCACCAGCCCCGCCAGGCCGACCGCCACGATGGTCACGCGCAGCGCGATCGGGGAGATCCGCCGGCCGATCCTCGCGCCCACGGAGCCGCCCACCAGCGAGGACGCGGCGATCAGCACCACCGCCCGCCAGTCGATCCGGTCGAACGCGAACACGAGGTAGTACACGGCGGCCGTGAGGTTCACGATCAGCGCCAGCGCGGTCTTCACCGCATTGGCGTGCACCAGGGTGCCGCCCACGAACAGCACGCCGAAGATCGCCATGAGCATCACGCCCTGGGCGGCCACGAAGTACCCACCGTAGATGCCCGTGAGGAACACGAGCGTCCACAGGGTCGGGCTCACCGGCCCCACGGGCACCGGGGAGTCCGCCCCGGGCACTGCACCGCCCTCGGCGGAACGACGGCGCACCCACGCCTGGATGCGCGGCTGCAGCACCACCACGGTCAGGGCGAACACCAGCAGCGCCGGCGCCGCATACCCGAACACCGACGGCGGCAACCGGGTCAGCAGGGAGGCCCCGATCACGGCCCCCAGGAAGGAGGCCAGGGCCAGGGGCGGCAGCAGGTGCCGGGACGCGGCCAGCTCCCGGCGGTAGCCCCAGGTGCCCGAGAAGCCCGAAGCGATCAGTCCCATCGCATTGGACACCTGGGCGGTCACCGGGGGCAGGCCCACGGAGACGAGCACCGGGAACGTCACGAGCGTCCCGGAGCCGATGATCGAGTTGATCGTCCCAGCCCAGAACCCCGCAGCCAGCACCAGCAGGACCTGCCAGAGCTCGAGGCCGAGGACGTCCGCTCCCAGCAGCTCCGTCATGCGGCGACGGCGGTGAACCGTCCCTCGGCGCGGCGCACCTGCAGGCGCACGCCGAACGCGTCGGAGAGGTGCTCCTGCGTGAGGGTCTGATCGATCGGCCCGGCGGCGACGACGGCCCCCTGCTGCAGCAGCAGGGCGTGCGTGAAGCCCGGGGGCACCTCCTCGAGGTGGTGCGTGACGAGAACCAGGGCGGGGGCGGCGTCGTCCTCGGCGAGCTCGGTGAGCTGGGAGACCAAGGCTTCGCGGCCGCCGAGGTCCAGGCCGGCGGCGGGCTCGTCCAGCAGCATCAGCTCGGGGTCGGTCATCAGGGCGCGGGCGATCAGCACGCGCTTGCGCTCGCCCTCGGAGAGAGTGCCGAAGCGGCGCTGGGCCAGACGGGACAGGCCCCACTGGGCCACGAGGCCGAGGGCACGGGCGCGATCGTCCTCCTCGTACTCCTCCCGCCAAGTGCCGGTGATGCCGTAGGAGGCGGTGATCACGGCGTCCTGGACGGTCTCGTCGGCGGGAACCTGGGCGGCCAGCTGCGCCGAGGACAGGCCGATGCGGGTGCGCAGCTCAGACACGTCGACGGCGCCGAGCACCTCGTCGAGGATGCCCACGTCCCCGGACGTCGGGAACACGCGGGCCGCGGCGATCTGCAGCAGGGTGGACTTGCCGGCGCCGTTGGGGCCCATCACGACCCAGCGCTCGCCCTCGCGCACGGTCCAGTCGATCCCGGAGAGGATCTCCTGGCCGCCGCGGCGCACGCGCACGTCGCGCAGCTGCAGGACACTGCCCGGGTCGGGCAGGAAGAGGTCGTCGGGGGCGGACACGGTGGGGCGGGGCTCCTGAGGGACGGTCATGGCGCCCAGCCTAGTGGTCCCGGTGCCACACGGGGGTGTGCGGCCCGCCAGGCTCGTAGCATCGGAGCATGTCGACCGAACGCACCCTGCTCTTCCGTGCCCTGCCCTCCCCCGCCCCGGATCTTCCGGACCCCGCCGACGCCCCCGAGGGGGTCCCCGCCCACGCCGAGGCCCTGGCCGCGGACGGCCCCGAGGGCTCGGGCCTGATCGGCTGGCGCTGGGAGCACGAGCACACCGCGCCCGAGGTCACCGCCCCGCCGCACTGGTCCGCGGCCCGCCTGCCGGCCGCGGTGGTCCAGGCCCCCACCCTGCTGGTCGTCTCGGACGTGGACGCCACGCTCATCCGGGACGAGGTCATCTCCCTGCTGGCCGCCCATGCCGGCCGCGGGGAGGAGGTCGCCGCCGTCACCGAGCGCGCGATGCGCGGGGAGCTGGACTTCGCTGAGTCCCTGCACGCGCGCGTGGAGGCCCTGGCGGGCCTGCCGGTCTCGGTGGTGGACGACGTCGCCGGCCGGGTGACCCCCACCCACGGTGCTGAGGAGCTCGTGGCGGCTGTGGCCGCCGCCGGCGGTCGGGTGTGCGCCGTGTCCGGCGGCTTCACGCAGGTGCTCGACCAGCTGGCCGCACGCCTGGGCCTGCACGGCAGTGCCGCCAATGTCCTGGAGGTCCAGGACGGCACACTGACCGGACGGGTCCTCGGGGACGTCGTGGACCGGGCCGCGAAGGCCGACTGGCTGCGGCGCTGGGCTGAGGAGGCCGGCCTGGAGCCCGGCCAGGCCGTGGGCGTGGGCGACGGCGCCAACGACCTCGACCTGCTGGCCGCGGCCGGCGTCGGGGTCGGCCTGTGCGCCAAGCCCGCCCTGTGGGAGCAGGCGGACGTCCGCGTGGACGTGCCCTCCCTCACTCCCCTGCGCTGGCTGCTCGGGCTCTGAGGCCGCGGGGGCGGCCGCTCAGCCCTGGCGGCTGGCGGCGAGGAAGTCCTCGGCGCCGCCGACCAGCTCGGTGTGGCCCGCCTCCAGGTCGGTGCGGCCCACGAGCGCGGCCACCTCGGCGGCGAACTCCTCCACCGAGTACAGCTTGCCGGCGGCCTCGCGGCGGGCCTCGATGGCCCCGGGCTCGGCGCGGTTGAGCAGGGTGGCGGTGATGGTGCCCTCGATCATGTCGCCGGAGACCACCACGAAGCCCACACCCTTGTCCGTGAACGCGGGAATGCGCTCGCGCAGGGCGTCCTCGCCGGCCCGCTTGGACCGGGCCACCGGCTCGTAGGCGTCCATGGTGGAGACCTCGTCGATGAAGTGCGCCTGGTGCGAGGTGACGAACACGATCTGCCCGCCGGCGGACATGCGCTCCAGGGCGGCGTCGGCCAGGGCGGCCTGTGCGTCCCGGTTCAGCGTCATGGCGTAGTCCTCGCCGAACTGGGACTCCATGCCGCCGGAGGCGTTGAGCACCAGCACGTCCAGGGAGCCGAAGTGCTCCACGGCCGCATCCAGCAGCGCGGCACGGTCCTCGGCCACGGTGACGTCCCCGCCCACGGCCACGGCGCGGCCGCCGGCGGCCTCGATGGCCTGGACCACCTTGTTCGCGCGCGGCGCCTTCTGGCGGTAGTTGACGACGACGCCGGCTCCGCGGGCGGCCAGCAGCTGGGCGGTCTCGGCGCCGATGCCCCGCGAGGAGCCGGTGACGACGACGCCCTTGCCGGCGAGGTCCTGGGTGGTGGCGGTGTCGGTCATGGGTCCTCCTGCGATGACGGGGGTGAGGGGTACGGAGATGAAGGGTATGGGGTGAGGGGTGCGGGGGCGAGGGGGCTGGGTCGGCTCAGTGGCCCATGCCCAGGCCGCCGTCCACGGGGACCACGGCACCGGAGATGTAGGCGGCCTCGTCCGAGGCCAGCCAGCGCACGACGCCGGCCACCTCCTCGGCCTGGGCGAACCGGCCGGCTGGGATGGACGACTTGTACTGGGCCTTGAGGTCGTCGGCCAGGCCCTGGGTCATCTCGGTGTCGATGTAGCCGGGGGCCACGACGTTCGCGGTCACGCCGCGGCCGCCGAGCTCGCGGGTGATGGAGCGGGCCATGCCCACCAGTCCGGCCTTGGAGGCGGCGTAGTTCACCTGACCCGGGGAACCGAACAGGCCCACCACGGAGGACACCAGCACGATCCGGCCGCGCTTGAGGCGCATCATGCCCTTGGTGGCCCGCTGCACCACGCGGAACGCGCCGGTGAGGTTGGTGTCGATCACCGAGGTGAACGCCTCCTCGGACATGCGCAGCAGCAGCTGGTCGTTGGTGATGCCGGCGTTGGCCACGAGCACCTCCACCGGGCCGTGGGCCGCCTCGACCTCGCTGAACGCGGCATCCACGGAGGCGGAGTCGGTGACGTCCGCGCGCACCGTGAGCACGCCCTCGGGGCCCTCGCCCGAGCGCGAGGTGATCGCCACCCGGTCCCCGTTCGCCACGAAGGCGCGGGCGATCGCGAGGCCGATGCCCCGGTTGCCGCCGGTCACGAGGACGCTGCGGCCCTCCGTCTGGGTCGGGGACTGCTCGGCCATGGGCGCCTTTCGCTCGGGGGTGTCCGCCCCGCACCTGTCTGGGCGGGGTCACGGGCACTAGAATGGTCGTTCAAGGTCGGCGCCGCCCGCCCGTCCGTGTGTGTGACGTCCGGGCCGCGCCGTGGTCCCCCACTCTACGCAACCGGCCGCCCGCGGGCCGGAACCGGCCCCACATCGTCAGGAGAAGGCCCATGAGCAGCCGCGTCGCCAGCGACGAGGTCCAGGCGGTCACGGCCGCCGGCATCGCCCGCAGCGCCGATCGTCAGGCCCGCACCCGGGTCTACCTCCTCCAGATGGGCTTGCGCGTGGTCTGTCTCGTCGCCGCGTTCTTCGCGCACGGCGGGTGGCAGGTGGCGCTGTTCGTGGCCGCCGTCGTGCTGCCCTATGTGGCCGTCGTCTCCGTCAACGCCACCGGCCCCCAGGCGCCGGGTGCGCTGCCGCCGGTGCCCCCGGACACGCCCCGAGCGCTGCCGGCTGAGGCCACCGGCCGCACCGCGGATCACGGCCCCGTGGTGGTCGAGGGGGACGCGGTGGACGAGGACGCCGCCGCCCACCGCGCCCTGCCCGCCCCGCACCCGGGACACCGCCGATGACCGGCCCCGACCTGCTCGGCGCCCTCGCCGCCGGCCTCGACCCCGCCGCCCCGGCCTCCCGCCTCCCCCACGCTGCCCCGACCGGTGACGCGGTGATCTGCTCACGGCGCGGGTGCCGTGCGGAGGCCTTCTGGGCCCTGGAGTGGAACAACCCCCGCGTGCACACCCCGGAGCGCGTGAAGACGTGGACCGCCTGCCCGGCGCACCGGAACCACCTGGAGGACTTCCTGGCCTCTCGCGGGTTCCTGCGCCGCACCCGCCCGCTACACCCGCCCACCCCCGCCCAGGAGGACCGTCCGTGACCGCCTCTCCCACCCCCGACGACGGTCAGCCGCTGCCCCCGCTGCGCTTCGGATTCCTCGCCACCGGCCCGTGGATCCTCGGGTTCGTGGTGTGCATCCTGTTCGTCCTGCTCTGCCACGCCCTCGCCCAGTGGCAGTGGGAGCGCCGTGTGGAGGTGATGCACCAGGTCAACCGGGTCCTGGAGAACTACGACGACGCCCCCGTGCCCTTCGCCGAGGCCGCCGACGTGTTCACCGACTTCCACCCGGACCAGGAGTGGACCCCCGTCACGCTCACCGGCCAGTACCTGGCGGACCAGACCCTCGTGGTCCGCAACCGGCCCCGGGCCGGCCGCCCCGGCTACGAGGTGCTGGTGCCCTTCCGCACCGAGGAGGGGACCGTCGTCGTGGTGAACCGCGGCTGGCTGCCCCTCGGGGCCCAGCAGGGCCGCCCGGACGCCGTGCCCGCCCCGGACCCGGCCGCCCGCGAGGTGGTGGTGCGCGCCAAGGCCGGTGAGCCCGCCCTGGACCGCGACGCCCCGGACGGGCAGATCCCCTCGATCGACCTGCCCGCGGTGGCCGACCACATCGGCGAGCCCGTGGCCACCGGCGCCTACGGGATCATGGTGTCCGAGACCCCGGCCGCGGCCACCACCCCCCAACGGCTCGTGGAGCCCACCCTGGACGAGGGCCCGCACCTGTCCTATGCGATCCAGTGGTACCTGTTCGCACTCATGGGGTTCGGCGTGTGGGGGTACTCGGCGTGGATGCGCGCCCGCAACGACCGCGCCGACGCCCTCGAGGGCGCCCCCGAGGAGGACGAGGGCACGATCCGAGCCCACCGACGCCGCCGTGCCCGGCCCGTGCGCCGCACCCGCCGGGACGGAACCCTGACGGACGAAGCCGCCGAGGACGCCCTCTTCGACTGAGCAGGCCCCGGGCTCAGGCCAGGGTGATCAGGTCCCGGTAGTCGTCGTTCCAGAGGTCCTCGACGCCGTCGGGCAGCAGCACCACGCGCTCCGGGTCCAGGGCCTCCACGGCACCCTCGTCGTGGGTCACGAGCACCACGGCACCCTCATACTGGCGCAGCGCGTTGAGGATCTCCTCGCGGGAGGCCGGGTCCAGGTTGTTGGTCGGCTCGTCCAGCAGCAGCACATTCGCCGAGGACGCCACGAGCGTGGCCAGGGCCAGGCGGGTCTTCTCGCCGCCGGAGAGCACCCGGGCGGGCTTGTCGACGTCGTCGCCCTGGAACAGGAAGCTGCCCAGCAGGGTGCGGGCCTGGGTGTCCCCGAGCTGCGGGGCGGCGTGGCGCATGTTGTCCAGCACCGAGGCGTCCTGGTCCAGGGTGTCGTGCTCCTGGGCGAAGTAGCCCAGCTTGAGGCCGTGGCCGGCCTGCACCTCGCCGGTGTCCGGGGTCTCGACGCCGGCCAGCATGCGCAGCAGGGTCGTCTTGCCGGCGCCGTTGTAGCCCAGGATCACCACGCGGGAACCACGGTCGATCGCCAGGTCCACGCCCGCGAAGATCTCCAGCGAGCCGTAGGACTTGGAGAGGTTCTCCGCGCGCAGCGGCGTCTTGCCGGAGGGCTGCGGGGTGGGGAAGCGGATCGCGGCCACGCGGTCCTGGGCGCGCTCGCCCTCGACCCCGCGCATCAGGCGCTCGGCGCGCTTGATCATGTTCTGCGCCGCGGTGGCCTTGGTGGCTTTGGCGCGCATCTTCTCAGCCTGGGCCATCAGCGCGGAGGCCTTCTTCTCGGCGTTGGCGAACTCGCGGCGACGGCGGGCCTCGTCCTGCTGGCGCTGGGCCTGGTAGTTCTTCCAGGACATGTTGTACACGTCCATGGTCTGGCGGTTGGCGTCCAGGTAGAGGACCTTGTTGACGGTCATCTCCATGAGCTCGACGTCGTGGGAGATCATCAGCAGGCCGCCGGAGTACGTCTTGAGGTAGTCGCGCAGCCACACGATGGAGTCGTGGTCCAGGTGGTTGGTGGGCTCGTCCAAGAGCATGGTGTCCGCGTCCGAGAAGAGGATGCGCGCCAGCTCCACACGGCGGCGCTGACCGCCGGAGAGCGTGTGCAACGGCTGGTCCAGGACACGGTCCGGCAGGCCCAGGTTGGAAGTGATCCGGGCGGCCTCGGACTCGGCCGCATAGCCGCCGCGGGACTCGAACTCGGCTTCCAGGCGGGAGTAGCGGTCCATGGCCCGCTGGCGTTCGGCGTCGCCGGCCGCGGCCATGTCCTCCTCGGCCTGGCGCATGCGGCGGATCGTCTGGTCCAGCTCGCGGGCGGAGAGGATCCGGTCCCGGCCGGACTGGTCCATGTCCTCGACCTTGGGATCCTGCGGGAGGTAGCCGATGCGGCCGGTGCGGGTCACGGTGCCGGCGGTGGGCTGGCCGTTGCCGGCGAGCACCTTGGTCAGGGTGGTCTTGCCGGCGCCGTTGCGGCCGACCAGCCCCACCTTGTCCCCCTTGTCCACACGGAAGGTCACCTCGTCCATGAGGAGGCGGGCGCCGACGCGCAGTTCGAGATCGGTGACGGTGAGCATGGGAGGACGGATCTCCTTGTCGGGGCGGGGCGACGCTCCGGGCACGCGAGCCGTGGGGAGGGCGCGCGGCGGGGCCGGGCCAGTCTAGTCCGTCCACTAGCCTGGCCCCATGACCTTCAACTCGAACGTGCAGATCGACGCCGGACGGGCCCGCCGGGGCGGGGGCGGCGGCATGGGCCGCGGGGTCGCGATCGGTGGCGGTGGCGGTCTGCTCGCGCTGCTGCTGGCGATCTTCGCGCCGGGGTGGGCCGACCAGCTCGGCGTGGACACCGGTGCCGGCTCCGGCATGGGGCAGTACCGGCAGCAGTACCCCACCGGTGGCGGCTCGACGCTCCCGGCCTCGGAGTGCTCCACCGGCGCGGACGCGAACCGCAGCGTGGACTGCCGAGTCATCGCCACCACCGAGTCCGCCGACGCGTTCTGGGGTGCCTACATGGCCCAGCACCCATCCGTGGACTGGCGTCAGCCGGACCTCACGCTGTTCTCGCGCACCGTGACCACCGGCTGCGGCGCGGCAACCTCCGCGACAGGCCCGTTCTACTGTCCGGCGGACGAGTCCATGTACTTCGACACGGACTTCTTCGCCACCCTCTCCACGGACTTCGGTGCCACGGGCGGGCCGCTGGCCGAGGAGTACATCGTGGCCCACGAGTACGGCCACCACGTGCAGAACGTGGTCGGCTGGCTGCGCTACTCCCAGGACGGGCGCACCGGCCCGGACTCGAACGCCGTCCGTGCCGAGCTCCAGGCCGACTGCCTGGCGGGCATGTGGGCCGGACATGCGGCCACCACGGTGGATCCGGAGTCCGGGGAGCCGTACCTGCAGCCGATCTCCCGAGAGGAGCTGGCACAGGCGATCGACGCGGCCGGGGCGGTGGGCGATGACCGCATCCAGGAGCGCTACCGCGGCCGTGTGAATCCGGAGGGCTTCACCCACGGGACAGCCGAGCAGCGCCAGGCGTGGTTCATGCGCGGCTACCAGACTTCAGCCGAGCGGGAGCCGGACATCAACCAGTGCAACACGTTCCAGGCGGCCTCACTCGACCTCTGAGCATCCCCCCGACCCGGAAGACAGACGCTCCGGGGGCAGAATGCAGGCGCTCCGGGGGGGGGACGGGGCGGGGCGGAGCCGGGGGAGGGGCGGCCCGGGGCCCCCGCCGGGGGGGGGGGGGGGGGGGGGGGGGGGGGGGGGCCGGGGC
>NZ_JAXFPG010000006.1:0-4289 GCF_034179925.1 Micrococcus sp.
GACCTGACCCCCGGCGCTCCCGTTGACGAAACGGGAGGTCGCCACGGGGCTCCCGTTGATGAAACGGGGGCTCCGCCGGGGGCCCCGTTGATGAAACGGGAGCCCCGGGCCCCCGACGACGCCCGCCCCGCCCCCCCCCTGTCCTGGTTCAGGGGGGGGGGCCGGCGTCGTGGTGTGGGGAGGGGCGGGCTTTCTGCTTCCCGAACGGAAGTGCTCTGGGAACCTCCCGTTTCGTCAACGGAAGTGCCCCGGGAACCTCCCGTTTCTCGAACGGAAGTGCCTCAGCGGCCGGTGCCGCCGTACACGGTGGCCTGCTCCTGCGCGTCCAGGCCGAACGCGGTGTGGACGGCGCGCACGGCGTCGTCGAGGCGGTCCTCGGCGGTGACCACCGAGATGCGGATCTCCGAGGTGGAGATCATGTCCACATTCACGCCGGCGTCGGAGAGGGCCTTGAAGAAGGTCGCGGACACGCCCGGGTTGGAGCGCATCCCGGCGCCCACCAGGGAGAGCTTGCCGATCTCCTTGTCCGACTCGATGCCCTCGAAACCGATCCGCTCCTGGACGGCACGCAGTGCGTCGAGCGCGTCCTTGCCCTCCACGATCGGCATCGTGAAGGAGATGTCCGTGCGGCCGGAGCCCTGGCGGGACACGTTCTGCACGATCATGTCGATGTTCACGTTGGTCTCGGCGATCACGCGGAAGATCTCGGCGGCCTTGCCCGGGACGTCCGGGACACCGACGATCGTGACCTTGCCCTCGGAGCGGTCGTGGGCCACACCGGAGACGATCGGCTGTTCCATGGGGGCGCCTTCCTTGAGGTGGATGGTGTCGTTGGGGTCGGGCATGATCCAGGTGCCCTCATGGTCGGAGAAGGAGGAGCGCACGTGGATCGGCACGCCGAACCGGCGGGCGTACTCCACGGAGCGCAGGTGCAGCACCTTGGCACCGGAGGCCGCCAGCTCGAGGGTCTCCTCGCTGGAGAGCTCGGTCAGCTTCCGCGCGGAGGGCACGACGCGCGGGTCCGCCGAGTAGACGCCGTCCACGTCCGTGTAGATCTCGCAGACGTCCGCCCGCAGGGCGGCGGCCAGGGCGACGGCGGTGGTGTCGGAGCCGCCGCGGCCCATGGTGGTGATGTCCTTGGACTCAGGGCTCATGCCCTGGAAGCCGGCCACGATGGCCACGCACCCGGCGTCGAGGGCCTCGCGCACCCGGCGGGGGTTGACCTCCACGATCCGGGCCCGGCCGTAGAAGGCGTCGGTGAGCATGCCGGCCTGGGACCCGGTGAAGGAGCGGGCCTCCACCCCCTCGGCGTGGATGGCCATGGCCAGCAGGGACATCGAGATGCGCTCGCCCGCAGAGAGGAGGATGTCCATCTCACGGGCGGGGGCGTCGTCGGTGAGCTCGGCGGCGAGGTCCAGCAGCTCGTCGGTGGTGTCGCCCATCGCGGAGACCACCACGCACACCTCGTTGCCGGCGCGCTGGGTGGCGGCCACACGGCGGGCCACGCGCTGGATGCCCTCGGCGTCGGCCACCGAGGAACCGCCGAACTTCTGGACGATCAGGCTCATGGGGATCCTTCTCAGACGGGTCGGGGAGGCCGCGCGGCGGATCCGGGGCGCCGCCCCGCGCCGTGCTGCGGCCACCGGTCAAGTCTAGGGGGAGCCGGACGACGGCGGAGCCCATGACCTCCCGTGCCTGGGATGTCAGCCCCTCGCATCACCGGCACAGCCCCGGGATCATCCCGCAGTCTGACGCGCGCGGGGCAGCACCCCCGGAGAATGGCCGCATGACTGCGCTCAGCCCTGCCCCGCCCCCGACGGCGGCCCCCTCCCACACCGGGATCCTCGCCCACGGCCTGGCCCGATCCTTCGGGTCCGTGCACGCCGTCCGGGACATCTCCCTGGTGGCGCCCGCCCGCTGCGTGACGGCCCTCGTGGGGCCGAACGGCTCCGGCAAGACCACCCTGATGCTGATCCTGGCCACGCTGCTGCGGCCGGACCGCGGATCCGTCTCCGTGGCCGGGGTGGACGCCGTCCGCAGCCCGCACGAGGCCCGGCGCCTGATCGGGTGGATGCCGGACACCCTGGGCATGTGGGAGGCGCTCACCTGCCACGACGTGCTGACCAGCCTCGCCCGCCTCTACGGGATGGGGGCGGCGGAGGCGGGGCGCCGCGCGGACGAGCAGCTCGAGTGGGTGGGGCTCACCGAGTTCGCCCGCCGCCCCGCGCGGGTGCTCTCGCGCGGACAGCAGCAGCGGCTGTCCCTGGCTCGGGCCACGGTGCACCGGCCGTCGGTGCTGCTGTTGGACGAGCCGGCCAACGGCCTGGACCCGAGCTCTCGTCTGCGCCTGCGCGACGACGTGCGGGCCATGGCCGACGCCGGCACGGCCGTGCTGATCTCCTCCCATGTGCTCGCCGAGCTCGAGGAGATGGCCGACCGTGCCGTGTTCGTGGGCGAGGGCGCCAGTGTGGCGGTCCAGGATCTCAGCGCGGGGTCCGGCGAGGACGCCGTGCGCCTCTACCGGGTGGCCGGCCCGGATCCGTCCGGGCGCGCGGAGCTGCTGGCGGCGCTGACTGATCGGGGCCTGACGGTAGACGCCACCGAGGACCCGCACCGGCCCGGCGTGCTGGTGCGGGTGGCCGGGGAGCAGGCCGCCGCCGATCTGCTGGCCGACCTCGTCCGTGCGGGCGTGCCGGTGAGCCGCTTCGCCCCGGAGGGCTCCCGCCTGGAGGACACCTACCGCGAACTCGACCTCGGCACCGCCCCACGCATCGGAGGACACGCATGAGCGCCACCCCGTACACCCGACCGCCCGTCTCGCCGGGTTCGGCCCGCCCCGACGACGCCGGCACCCGGCCCGGTGCGTCCCTGCCCTGGCGCTCGGCGCTGCCCATCGTGGTGGGGATGGAACTGCGGCAGCGGCTGCGCTCGCGCGGCTGGTACGTGCTGCTCGCCCTGTTCTTCGCCCTGGTGGGTGTGACCACGCTGGGGGCCCTCGGCCTGAGGGGTGTGCTCGCAGGCGAGATGGACGGCTCCGTGGAAGCGGACGCCATGATGCGCCTGGCCGGGCACAGCATGTTCGACGGGGTCCTGCTGTTCACCCTGACCCTCGCGCTGCTGGTGGCACCGGCGCTGGCGGCCAACGCGATCTCCGGGGACCGGGCCGGCGGCACACTGGCGGTGACCCAGGTGACGCTGCTGACCACCGGCCAGCTGATGGTCGGCAAGTGGCTCGCGGCCTGGGTGGCCTCCTCCGCGTTCGTGGCGGCGGCCCTGCCCTGGCTGGTGGTGTGCGCCGTCGTCGGGCAGGTGCCGGTGGCCTCGGTGGTGGTGGGGCTGGTGCTGATCCTCGTGGAGTTCGCCGTGGTCACCGGGATCGGCGTGGCCGTCTCGGCGATCGCCGGGCGCACCCTGTTCGCCGTTGTGGTGACGTACCTGGTGGTGGCGGCCCTGACGGTGGGCACGGTGGTGTCGATGGTCCTGTCCCTGCAGTACATGCAGGTGACCGTGCAGGCCAACCGTCCGGACTACGATGCGGTCTCCTCGGAGGCCATGCCGCCGGAGGCGGTCACCGACGAGTGGACGGAGGAGCAGTGGGCCCAGTTCGACGAGACCCAGCGGGCCCTGAACCCGAGCGCCTACGACACCATCGCGGACCGGTGTGTGGGCCCGCTCCAGGAGCAGTCGGTCCCCGACGGCCGCCGTGTGGCGTGGCTGCTGGCACCGAACCCGTACCTGGTGCTCGCCGATGCGATGCCGTGGACTGTGGTGGACACCCGCTTCGGTGTGGAGACCACACCCCTGAACGCGCTCTCCGCGGTCTACCGGAGGGCACAGGCGGACCCGCGGGACACCGTGGAGTGCCTTGACGGGCAGCTGCGGGGCATCGACTCTGCCCGGCCCCTGGACCGTGAGGGGACATGGCCGATGTGGCCGTTCGGCCTGGCCATGCAGGGGTCCCTGCTGGCGGGGCTGATGTGGTGGGGCCATCGGCGCCTGGACACCCCCTCTGGCCGGCTGGCCCCCGGCACCCGCATCGCCTGAGTGGTGCGGGGCCGGACCCGGCCGGGTCCGGGGAAGACGGCGCCCCCCCAACGACCCCGCGGGGGGGCCGGGCCCGCGGATGGGGGGGGGGGGGGCACCCCCGGATTTTGCGGCCGCCCCCGGACCCGGCCGGGACCGGCCCCGCACCACTCAGGCGATGCGGGTGCCGGGGGCCAGCCGGCCAGAGGGGGTGTCCAGGCGCCGATGGCCCCACCACATCAGCCCCGCCAGCAGGGACCCCTGCA
>NZ_JAXFPG010000015.1:0-30250 GCF_034179925.1 Micrococcus sp.
GAATTCCGGCCACTTTCGCCCCCGGAGCCCTGGGAGGGGGTGGAAGGGAGCCCTGGGGGGGGGGAGCTCTGTGGGGCGGGGTGGGGGCGCGTCAGCGGACGGGGTGGCCGGCCTGGCGCAGTGCCTGCTTCACCCGGGCGAGCATGTCGTCCGGGCCGAAGTGGAACAGCGAGGCCGCCAGCACAGCGTCCGCGCCGGCCTCCACCGCCGCCGGGAAGTGCTCGGGGGCGCCGGCACCGCCGGAGGCGATCAGCGGCACCGTGGTGGCCGCCCGCACGTCCCGGATCATCTCCAGGTCGAAGCCGGCCTGGGTGCCGTCGGCGTCGATCGAGTTCAGCAGGATCTCCCCCACCCCGAGCTCCGAGGCCTGCCGGCACCACTGCACCGCGTCCAGGCCCGTGCCGCGGCGGCCGCCGTGCGTGGTCACCTCATACCCGGAGGGCAGGGACGGATCCTGGGAGCGACGCGCGTCCAGGGAGAGCACGAGCACCTGGGAGCCGAAGCGGTGGGCGACCTCCCCGATCAGCTCGGGCCGGGCCACCGCTGCAGAATTCACGGAGGCCTTGTCCGCACCGGTGCGCAGCAGGCGGTCCACATCCTCCACGGAGCGCACGCCCCCGCCCACAGTCAGCGGGATGAAGACCTCCTCAGCGGTGCGGGCGACGACGTCGAACACCGTGTCCCGGTCCCCCGAGGTGGCGGTGACGTCCAGGAAGGTCAGCTCGTCCGCCCCGGAGGCCCCGTACCGGGCGGCCAGCTCCACCGGGTCCCCGGCGTCCCGCAGGTCCTCGAAGTTGACGCCCTTGACGACGCGTCCAGCGTCGACGTCGAGGCAGGGGATGACGCGGACGGCGACGGTCATGGCGGGTCCTTCCGAACAGGCGGGGGCGGGGCGGGGACGGTCAGAGGCGGATCGCGTGGATCGCGGAGATCAGGATGCCGCGCGCACCGAGGGCGTACAGCTCGTCCATGGCGCGGTTGGCGTCCGCCTTGCGGACCATCGAGCGCACCGCCACCATCGACTCGTCCCGCAGCGGGGACACCGTGGGCGATTCAAGGCCGGGGGTCACGGCGGTGGCCCTCTCGAGCAGGTCCCGGCGGATGTCGTAGTCGATCATCACCCAGCGGCGGGCCACGAGCACGCCCTGCAGGCGGCGCAGCAGCACGTCCAGGCCGGCCGGGCGCTCGCCGGCGCGGCCGATCATGATGGCCTCGGAGTCCAGGATCGGCTCCCCGAAGACCTCCATGCCGGCGGCGCGCAGGGTGTTGCCGGTCTCCACGACGTCGGCGATCGCATCGGCCACGCCGAGCTTCACGGAGGACTCGACGGCGCCGTCCAGGTGCACCACGGTGGCGTCGATACCCGCGGAGGCCAGGTAGTCGGTGAGCAGGCCGTCGTAGCTGGTGGCGATGCGCTTGCCGGACAGCTGCTCGGCCTGCGTGAACTCACCCACGGGGGCGGCCAGGCGGAACACGGAACGGCCGAAGCCCAGGGACATGATCTCCTCGGCGGTGTCGCAGACCTGCGCATCACGGAACAGGTCCCGGCCGGTCAGGCCGACGTCCAGGGTGCCCTGGCCCACGTACACGGCGATGTCCCGGGGGCGCAGGTAGAAGAACTCCACCTCGTTCTCCGGATCCATGAGCACGAGCTCACGGGAGTCCCGGCGCTGCCGGTACCCGGCCTCCAGGAGGATCTCTCGGGCGGACTCGGACAGGGCGCCCTTGTTGGGCACGGCGATGCGCAGCACGGCGGCGTTCTCCTGGGACGGTGCGGATGGCGGGGAGGGGTCGGGCGGGGCCCGGGGGCCTGCGGGGGCGGGCGGTCAGAGGTGCTTGTAGACGTCCTCGAGGGAGATCCCCTTGGCGAGCATGAGGGTCTGCAGGTGGTAGAGCAACTGCGAGATCTCCTCGGCGCACTCGTCATCGGACTCGTACTCGGCGGCCATCCAGACCTCGGCGGCCTCCTCCACGATCTTCTTGCCGATCGCATGCACGCCGGCGTCCACCCGGGCCACGGTCCCCGATCCGGCGGGTCGTTCCTGCAGGGTGCGCGTCAGCTCGGCGTGGAGCTCGTCGAAGGTCTTCACGGTCGCCACTGTACCGGCCCGCCGCGCCGGGGCCCGGACCATGACCCAGCGCGGCGCGGCACCGAGCTCAGCCCTCGGTGCCGGCGACGGGCCGGGGGCCGGCCACGTCGTCAGGGGCCACGTCGTCCGGGGCCCCGACCTCCGGGTCCACATCCTCCTCCGCCGTGTCCGAGGCGTGTGCCGCCTCCGCCGCGCGCAGGGCCAGCTCGGTGAGCACGGCGGCCTCGAGCGCTTCCCGGCCCTTGTCCTCCCGGGAGCTCTCGAGCCCGGCCCGGTCCCGGGCCTGCTCCACGGTGTCCACGGTGAGCACACCGAAGCCCACCGGGGTGCCGGTGCGCACGGACACCTCCGTGGTGCCCTGGGTGACGGCCTGGCACACATAGTCGAAGTGGGGGGTGTCCCCGCGCACCACCACGCCGAGCACCACCACGATGTCCGTGATCCAGGCCAGGCGGGAGGCCGCCACGGACAGCTCCACGGTGCCGGGGACCCGCACCAGGGTCGGCTCGATCCCCAGGTCCGCCGCGGCGGCACGGGCCCCGGCGATCAGCCCGTCCATGATCTCGCTGTGCCACTGTGCTGCCACGATCGCCACACGCAGTCCGGCGGCGGCCTCGGGGTCGAGCCCGAGGGCCTCGAGGGTGGGGGTGGGTGCTCCTGCAGCGCTCATCGGGGGTCCTCCTGGACGGTGTCGGCGGGGGTGGGGGTCTCGGCCCGGTGCTCGGGCCCGGTCTGCACGCTGAGGTCCCGGTCCGTCAGCGCGTGGGCCATGCGGTCGCGCTTGGTGCGCAGGTACGCGGCGTTGTGGGCGGTCACGGGGGTGGGCGCAGGCAGGCGCTCGACGACGTCGATCCCGGCCTCGCGCAGCCCGGTCACCTTGGCGGGATTGTTGGTGACCAGCCGGATGCGGGTGAGGCCGGCGTCGGCGAGGACGCGGGCGGCCCCGGCGTAGGTGCGGGCCTCGGCGGGCAGGCCGAGGGCGAGGTTGGCGTCCACGGTGTCCAGGCCGGCGTCGTCCTGCAGGCGGTAGGCGCGGATCTTGGAGGTCAGGCCGATGCCGCGGCCCTCCTGGCCGCGCAGGTAGAGCACGGCCCCGCCGTGGCGGGCGGCGTCGTCGAGGGCGGCGTGCAGCTGGGGGCCGCAGTCGCAGCGCAGGGAGCCGAAGACGTCCCCGGTGAGACATTCGGAGTGCACGCGCACGGTCACGGGGGCATCCGGGTCGGTGCCGGCCGGCGGGTCGGCCCACAGCAGCACGTGCTCGGCCCCGGTCTCCGGGTCCGGGTGCACGCTCAGGCGCAGGTCCCCGTGGGCGGTGGGCAGGGCGGCCTCGGCGGGGACGGGCGCCGGGCGGGCGGCGCCGTCGTCGAGGTGGGCGACGAGGTCCTCGATGGAGATGAGCGCCAGGCCGTGCTCGTCGGCGAAGTCCCGCAGGGCGGGCAGGCGCATCATGGTGCCGTCGTCGTGGACGAGCTCGGCGATGGCCGCCACCGGGGGCAGCCCGGCCAGCTCGCACAGTTCCACGCCGGCCTCGGTGTGGCCGCGGCGGGCGCGCACGCCCCCGGGCACGGCACGCAGGGGGAACACGTGGCCGGGGCGGGTGAGGTCCGCCGGGGCCGAGCCCTCCCCCGCGAGCACGTGCAGGGTGCGGGTGCGGTCAGCAGCGCTGATGCCGGTGCTGACCCCGGCGGCGGCGTCCACGGACACCGTGTAGGCGGTTCCCTTGGGGTCCTCGTTCACGGCGGTCATCGGCGGCAGGCCGAGCCGGTCGGCGAGCACCGTGGGCATTGGCGCGCAGATCACCCCGGAGGTGTGGCGCACGGTGAAGGCGGTGACGGCGTCGGTGGCCAGGGCCGCCGCGTAGATGAGGTCGCCCTCGTTCTCCCGGTCGGCGTCGTCCACAACGACGACGGGCCGGCCGGCGGCCAGGGCGGCCACGGCCTCGGGGACGGGGTCCAGGCGGATCTGTGCGGCGTCGGGGCCGGGGCGGGACTCGGTGCTCATGGGCGGTCCTCCAGGGCGGGGGTCGGCGTGGCAGGAGAAGAGGAGGGCGCTGCGGCGGGAAGGGCGGCCAGGCGCTCGGCGTAGCGGGCCATGACGTCCGTCTCCAGGTTCACGGCGTCCCCGGGAGCGAGCGCGCCGAGGGTGGTGGCGGTCAGGGTGGCCGGGATGAGCCCGACCTCGAACCAGTGCTCGGTGGCGCCCGGGGCGGAGACGGCGGTGACGGTCAGCGAGACGCCCTGCAGTGCGATGGCCCCCTGGGCGGCGGTGTACCGGGCCAGGCGGGCGGGCAGGCCGACGCGCACGGTGGTCCACTCGCCGTGGTCGGTGACGGCGAGCACGGTGCCGACGCCGTCCACATGGCCCTGCACGAGGTGCCCGTCGAGGTGGTCGGTGGGCCGCAGGCAGCGTTCAAGGTTGACGCGTTCGCCCGGGCGGCGGGCCCCGAGGCTGGTCATGCGCAGGGTCTGGCCCATCAGGTCGGCGCGGAACAGGCCGTCGGCGGCGGTGCCGGCGTCGTCGAGGGCGGTCAGGCACACCCCGTCCACGGCGAGCGAGCCGCCGGCGGGCAGGCCTTCGAGGGCGCCGCCGGCGTCCAGGGTGAGGGTGGCGGTGTCGGCCTCGGGGTGCTCCTCGAGGGACACGACCGTGCCCAGGTGGGTGATGATCCCGGTGAACATGGCTCTCCTCATGCGGGGTCTCAGGCGGGGTGGGCAGGGGTCAGGTGGGTGAGCACGTCCGTGCCGAGCATCCGCACCGGGCCGTCCTCGGCGGGGTCCGGGCTCCAGCGCAGGGCGTCGGTGAGGGTGCCCACGGGCAGCCCGGCGAGGGCCGGCAGGCCGGGGCCGAGCATCAGCGGGGCGGTGTAGGCGAACACCTCGTCCACGAGCCCGGCCGCGCACCAGGCGCCGAGCACGTGGGGCCCGCCCTCGATCAGCAGGTGCCCGGGCCGGTCCGCCCCGTGGGGCCAGGGGCCGGGGCGTCCGGCCAGGGCGGCCAGGACCTCGTGAGGGTTGTGGGAGCGCACGTGGATCAGGTCTGGGCGGCGGGCGAGGGCGGCGGAGGCGGGCAGGTCCCGGCGTCCGACGACGACGGGCACCGGCTGCACGGGCAGGTCCGCGCCAGCCTCGTCCCGGGCGGTCAGACGAGGGTCGTCAGCGGCCACGGTGCCGGTGCCCACCACGATCGCGTCCACCCGGGCGCGGACCCGGTGGGCGTGGGCGCGGGCGGCCGGGCCGGTGATCCACCGGCTGGTGCCGTCGGCGGCGGCGGCCTGACCGTCGAGGGACTGGGCCAGGTGCGCGGTGACCCAGGGGCGGCCGGTCTCGCGCACGTGGCGCCACCGCGCGGTGAGGCGCTCCGAGGCCGCATGCCCGGTGGGGCCGGCGACGGCCACCCCGGCACGGGCCAGGCGGGCTGCTCCCCCGCCGTCGGTGCCGGTGGGGTCGGCCACGGCGTAGCGCAGCGCCCCGAAGCCCGCGGCGAGCACGGCCTGCGAGCACGGGCCGGTGGAGCCGGTGTGGTCGCAGGGTTCGAGGGTCACGTGCATGGTGCAGGCGGCCGGGTCCAGGGCCGCGAGCGCGGGGTCGGCGCCGCGGGCTGCGTGCCAGGCGGCGATGGCGTCCACTTCGGCGTGGGCGGTGCCGCGGCCGCGGTGGTGGCCGAGGGCGATCACCTGCCCGTCGGGTGCGGTGATGGCTGCCCCGACGAGGGGGTTGGCGCCGCGGGGCCCGGCCAGGGCGGCCTCGGCGGCGAGGTCGAGGGGGTCGGTGGCGGGGCCGGCGTCGGGCCCGGGGCCTGGTGTGGGGGCCGGCGCGGGGGTGGTCACCGGGCGACGCCTTCGGTGGGGCCGTCGGGCAGGAGGGTCTCGACGGCGGGCTTCTCGCGGTCCTTGGCGCGCAGCCACACGACGAACCCGGTGAGGGTGAAGACCCCGTAGATGGCGTACATCACGGCGGTGGCGTAGTAGCCGGAGGACCAGAGCAGGGGGACGCCGACGACGTCCACGGCCACCCAGACGAGCCAGAACTCGACCCAGCCGCGGGCCATGCCCCAGGTGGCCAGGAGGGAGCCGACGAAGGTCCAGGCGTCGGCCCAGACGGGCTCCCAGGAGCCCAGGGCGCGGAACAGCGGGGTGAGGGCGAGGGTGCCCAGGATCATGCCGAGCACGAGGGTGAGGCGGCCGCCGGTGCCGGCCCAGGCGGGGGTGATGGCCTCGGCACCGGCGGCGCGGCCCCGGCTTGCCTGGCGCCAGCGGATCCAGCCGTACACGGAGACGGCGATGAACATCACCTGGCGGCCGGCCTGGCCGAGGAGGGTGGCGTGGTCGGCGCCGCCCACGAGGGAGGCGAGGAACACGGTGAGCAGCAGGAGGTTGCCGATGATGCCCACCGGCCAGGCCCAGACCTTGCGGGCCATGCCGCCGAGGGCGGAGGCCAGGCCGAAGAGGTTGCCGACGAGCTCGCGCACGAGCAGTCCCCCGCCGGCGACGGGGATGGTCCAGGTGAATGCGTCGACGAGCCACTGCATCGGAGCTGTGCGCCTCTCTCGGTCAGGCTCCGAGGGGTGCGCTCCGTGGCCCCGGGCGCGCAGGGGTGCGCGGGGGCTTCGGCCGCGTGCCTCTCCCATCCCGACTGTACGGTCGGCACCGGAATTCCACCGGTCAGGCCGCGGGCCGCTGCCCCCGGGTGGGGGCACGACGCGCGGTTAGCGGGCTGTCACCGCCGGTGCGGACTTCCACCGCATCTCGGAGCACGTTGCTTGTCTGCGAGTATGGCATGTCGGTTGCCGCCGCGCCGTTCCACGGCGACGCGCGGGGCCATGAGTTACCCCTACCCACCGTTCTGGGAGATGTGCGATGAGCTCTCGCCTGCGTCCCGGCCAGACCCTGCTGCTGGCCTCCCTCGTGTTCGGCCTGTTCTTCGGTGCCGGCAATCTGATCTTCCCCGCTGGTCTGGGCCGGGAGGCGGGGGCGGCCACGCCTGTGGCCACAGCCGGGTTCCTGCTGGCGGCTGTGGGCCTTCCGGTGCTGGGGGTGGTGGCCTCCGCGGTGACGGGGGCCCGGTCGGTGCGGGGCATGACGAGCCCGATCTCTGCGGGCTTCGCCACGGTGTTCACGTGCCTGCTGTATCTGACGATCGGCCCGCTGTTCGCGATTCCGCGTACGGCCACGGTGTCCTACGAGATCGGTGTGGCCCCGTTGACCGGGGGCGGGCAGGAGCTGCTGCCGGTGTTCACGCTGGCCTTCTTCGTGCTGGCGGCGGTGGCCGCGTTCCGCCCCGGCCGGTTGATGGACTGGGTGGGCCGGTTCCTGACGCCGGTGTTCCTGGTGCTGTTGGGTGTGCTGGTGGCGGCGGCGTTCCTGGTGCCCATGAGTTCCGGCCCGGCCCCGGCGCCGACAGGCCCGTATGCGGGCGGTTCCCTGCTGCCGGGCCTGCTGGACGGGTACAACACGATGGACGCGCTGGCCTCGCTCGCGTTCGCGGTGGTCCTGGTGGACGCCGCCCGCCGGCTGGGTGTGGAGGGGCCGCGGCGCACGGCAGTGGAGCTGGGCAAGGCCGGTGTGCTCGGGGGCCTGGGCATGGCGGCGGTCTATGCGGCGCTGGCCTATGTGGGTGCCACGAGCCATGGGGCGCTGCCGGCGGCTGACGACGGCGGCGCGGTGCTGGCCGGGACGGCCAGCCACTACTTCGGTGCGGTGGGCGGCTACCTGATTGCGGCGATCGTGCTGGTGGCGTGCCTGAAGACCTGCATCGGGTTGACGGTGGCGTGCGCGCAGATGTTCGCGCAGATGTTCCCGGGCTCCTACCGGGTGTGGGCGGCGGTGTTCCTGGTGGTCTCGCTGGCGCTGGCCAACCTGGGCCTGGATGCGATCATCGCGTGGTCGGTGCCCGTGCTGATGCTGCTGTACCCGATCGCGATGGTCGTGATCCTGCTCGGTCTGGCGTGGCCGTGGGTGCGCCATCACCTGGTGGTGGCCCGTTGCATGGTGGCGGCCACGGCGCTGGCTGCGTTCTTCGACCTGCTCGGTGCTCTGCCGGACGTGCTCGCCTACACCGCCGCGGTGACGGCGCTGACGGACCTGGCCGGGCAGGTGCTGCCGGGCTACGCGGTGGGCTTCGGGTGGACGGTGCCGGCACTGTTGGGTCTGACCGTGGGGCTGGCGTGGGACGCCGCACGGCGGCAGGGGCCGGGCGAAGGAGGCCCCACCCCACCCCTGCGGGACGAGTCGGACGGTCTCAGCAGGCGCTCTCGCCCCGTGCCAGCGCGCGCAGCCCGGTGATCGCCGCGTCCGGGTCCTCGGCGCCGAACACCGCGGAGCCGGCCACGAACACGTCCGCCCCGGCCTCGGCGGCGCGCAGGATCGTCTCCCGGTTCACCCCGCCGTCGACCTGCAGGGCGATCGGGGTGGCGGCGGCGTCGATCGCCTGCCGGGCGCGGCGGATCTTCGGGAGCATCACGTCCAGGAATGCCTGTCCGCCGAAGCCGGGCTCCACGGTCATCAGCAGGAGCATGTCCAGCTCGGGCAGCAGGTCCAGGTAGGGCTCCACACCGGTGGCTGGGCGCAGCGCCATGCCCGCCTTCGCCCCGGCCGAACGCAGGGCGCGGGCCAGGACGATCGGGGCGCGGGCTGCCTCAGCATGGAACGTGACCGACTCCGCCCCGGCCTCCGCGTAGGCCGGTGCCCAGCGGTCGGCGTCCTCGATCATCAGGTGGATGTCCAGGGGCAGGTCCGTGGCGGCCCGGATGGCCTCCACCACGGGCAGCCCGAGGGTCAGGTTCGGCACGAAGTGCCCGTCCATGACGTCCACGTGCACGGCGTCCGCGCCGGGGATGCGGCCCAGTTCCTCGGCCAGGCGGGCGAAGTCGGCCGAGAGGATCGAGGGGTGCAGGTGAGGGGTGGGGCAGGCGCCGGTCATGGTTCCTTCCAGGTCAGGCGGTCGGGGCGCGGAACAGGGCCAGGAACATCGCATCGGTGCCGTGGCGGTGCGGCCACAGCTGCGCGGTGCGCGCCGTCGTCGGGTCCGTACCCTCCGCCGGGGCCAGGTGCAGGTCCTCCAGGGCCACGGACTGCAGCACGGCGGGGGCGTCGAGCTGTTCCAGCTCCGGGTGGCGCCGGCCGAGGTCCTGCACCTGCACGAGAGTCTCGGCCACATGGGGCGAACAGGTCACATAGGCGAGCACCCCGCCCGGGGCCAGCACGGCGACGGCGGCCTCCAGCAGCTCGGACTGCAGACCGGTCAGCTCGGCCAGGTCTGCGGGGGTGCGGCGCCACCGGGACTCAGGGCGGCGGCGCAGTGCGCCCAGGCCCGTGCAGGGAGCGTCCACGAGGATACGGTCGAACCGGTCCGTCCCAGCCGCCTCCGCGATGGTGCGCCCGTCCCCAGTGCGCACCTGCCAGGCCTGCGCGGGCACGGGGGCCAGGGCCTGGCGCACGAGCTCGGCCCGGTGCGGGGCCACCTCGTTCGCCAGCAGGCGGGCACCGGCCTCATGGGCCAGGGCCGCGAGCAGGGCCGCCTTGCCGCCGGGGCCGGCGCACAGGTCGAGCCACCGCTCCCCCGCCGCCCCCGGCCCGGCCTCGGACACAGTGTCTTCCCCGGCCGCTTCCACAGCCTCCCCGCGCGGGGCCGCGGCCAGGGCGCGGGCGGTCAGCTGGGAGCCGGCGTCCTGCACCCGGAGCACACCCTCGCGCACACCGGGCAGACGTGCCGTGTCCCCGCCGCGGTGCAGGGCCGAGCCGGGGGCCAGCCGGCCGGGCTCAGCACCATCCTCCAGTGCCGACTGCAGGGCTTCCTCCCCACCGGGCACCGGCAGGGCCACGAGGTTCACCACCGGGGCGGCGTTGTCCGCCGCCAGCAGGGCCTCCAGCTCCGCGGCCACATCCGCAGACGCCGTGGCCGGGTGAGCCGCGAGCGCCTGGCGCAGGGCCCGCACGATCCACGCCGGGTGGGAGGTGCGCACGGCCTGGGCGGCCTCGCCGCCGTCCTGGGGGGCCGCCTCGGTGAGCCAGTCCTCGAGGGGGCGCTCGCTCACGCGACGCAGCACGGCGTTGACGAACCCGGAGGGGCCGGCGCCGATGCGGTCGCGCACGAGGGCCACAGTGGCGTCCAGGGCGGCGTGGGCGGGCACGCGCATGGCCAGCAGCTGGTGGGCGCCGAGCCGGAGGGCGTCCAGCACGGGAGCGTCGATCCGGTCCAGGGGGCGGTCCACGCAACGGGTGAGGATCGCGTCGTACAGGCCGAGACCGCGCAGGGTGCCGTAGGCCAGCTCGGTGGCGAAGGCGGCGTCGCGGCGGTCCAGGCGGGCGGCCCGGATGCGCTGGGGCAGCACGAGGTTGGCGTAGGCGTCCTCGGCGTGCACGGCACGGACCACGGCGAAGGCGGTGGCGCGGGCGGGGTCAGCGGCGCGGCTGCGCTGGGAGGGAGCTTGAGCGGAGCGGTGGCGTCCGGTGCCGGAGCGGCCGCGGTTGCGCTGGCGACCGGCGGCGTCGCGGCGATCCTGGCGCTCCTGACGGTCATGGCGGTCGGATCCCCGGCGGGGGCCGTCCTGGCCGCGGCCGCCTGCGCGGCGTGCGCCGCCTCGTCCGTGCTCGGGGCTCATCGGGTCTCTCCCGTCGTCGGGTGTGCAGGGTCGGTGGGGGTGGGCTGCTCGGCGTCGAGGGCCGGGCCGGCCAGCAGGGCCACGGGGCCGGGCAGGCCGCGGGCCCAGTCGGCGGCGGCCATCTCCTTCTTCCCAGCCGGCTGCACGCGGTCGAGCAGGAGGGCGCCGCCGTCGGTGCGCAGCCAGGCGCGGCGTCCCACCAGGCGGATCGCGCCGGGGGCCTCCGGGCCGAGCTCGGCGGGCCAGTCCGGGTCCATGACGGCGACGGGGCGGACCCCGCCGACCTTCAGGCGCACCGGGTCGGCGCCGGCGTCGTCCTCGGGCACGAGCCGGCCCCAGGCACCGGGTTCGGGGGTGACGCCGTTGATGCGGGCGGCCGCCTCACGGACGGGACGGGCCGGGTCGATCAGGCCGTCGGCGGCCGTGAGCTTGGGCGCGTGGGTGGGGGTGCCGGACTGCGGGCGGGCGTGCGCGGTGCCCGCGGCGAGGGCTTCGAGCACCTCGAGCACCAGGGGGCCGCCGTCCTCGGCCAGGGCGGCCAGCAGGTCCCCGGCGGTGTCCTCCGGGGCGACGGGCCGGGTGAGGCGGGCGAACACGGGCCCGGTGTCCAGGCCCTCCTCAAGCTGGAACACGTCCGCGCCGGTCTCGGCGACGCCGTCCATCACGGCCCGCTGAACGGGGGCGGCACCGCGGTAGGCGGGCAGGTGGGAGAAGTGCAGGTTCAGCCAGCCGTGGAGCGGGATCCGCAGCGCCTCGGCAGGCACCAGGGCCCCGTAGGCGACGACGACGGCCACGTCCGGGGCCAGGCGCCGCACCGCATCCAGGGGTTCGGCCCCCTCGGGGCCGCGCAGACGGGCCGCCCGCACCACGGGCACGCCAGCGGCTTCGGCGGCGCGGGCCACCGGGGAAGGGGTGAGCACGCGCTTGCGCCCCACAGGGGCGTCCGGGCGGGTGAGCACGCCGACGACCTCATGCCGCGAGCCCAACAGGGCCTGCAACACGGGCACGGCGGTGTCCGGGGTGCCGGCGAACAGGACCCGCAGGGGCGCGCCGGCGGTGGGGGTGGTCATCGGGGTCCTCCCGGTCGGTCGGATGCGCCGGGGCGTCGGCGGGTGAAGGCGGAGTCCACGAGCCCGTCCCGGCGGGCGGCGATGCGGCGGGCCTCCGGTTCGGGGGTCTGGGCGCGCAGGCGGCGGCGGGCCTCACGGCGTTCCTCGCCGTCGAGACGGTCCACGTAGAGGACGCCGTCCAGGTGGTCGGTCTCGTGCTGCAGGCAGCGGGCCAGCAGGCCGGTGCCGCGGTACTCCACGGGCCGGCCCTCGACGTCTGTGCCCCGCACCACGGCCTCGGAGGCGCGGGCGGGGTGGTAGCGCAGCCCCGGCACGGACAGGCAGCCCTCCCCCGGTTCGCGCAGCGGCGCACCGGAGGTCTCCAGGACGGGGTTGAGCACGTGCCCGGCGGCTCCGGCGACGTCGAACACGAACACGCGCAGCCCCACCCCCACCTGAGGGGCGGCCAGACCCACCCCGCCGACGGCGTGCATGGTCTCGGTCATGTCCGCGACGAGCCCGCGCACGTCCTGCCCGTCGGGCACGGCGGCGGCGGGGGTCCTGAGCACGGGGTCGGGCACGGTGCGCACGGGGAGGACGGTCACGGCTCCAGCCTATCGACGGGGGCGGACACGCTCGGGGCCGAGGCCGGGGCCTGTTCCGGCGCGGGCGCCGGCTCGGAGGACGACGGCGGCACCGAGACCGGGGTCGCCGGGGTCGCCGGGGTCGCCGGGGTCGCCGGGGTCGCCGGGGTCGCCGGGGTCGCCGGGGTCGCCGGGGCTGCCGGGGATGCCGGAGCGAAGCCTGCGGCCTGGGCCGCCTGCAGCCCCCCGCGCACCGGGCGCGAGGGCGGAGGCGGGCCGAGCGGGCGCAGGGCGGGGCCGGCGTCGTCCACCGCCTGGGCGTGCTTCCACACCTGGCGCAGGGCCCAGAACTTGTGCCAATGGCGCGGCAGCACCGCCGGGTTCGCCTGGTGCACCACCACCTCGGTCTCCCCCAACGCGACTCCCAGCAGCATCTGGGCGCCGCCGTGCGCCCACGGCTCCCAGGTGCCGGCCTCAGCGTCCACCAGCGACTCCTCCGCCTTGAGCCCGGCGGTGAGCTGCATGACCACCTTCGGGTCCAGCGCCTTCACACGCCCGTCCCGGCCGGTGCCCTTGGTCTTGTAGTCGATCAGGCAGAGCCGTCCGCCGATGCGGGCCACCAGATCCAGGGTGCCGGCATAGCCGACCGTGTGGTTCCACACGGTGATCTCTGCGGCCACCGGCTGCACCTCGTAGAGGTCCCACCACTCGTCGAAGCGGTCCGCGTAGGCGCCCTCACCGTGCTCGATCAGCCGTGCCCGGGCCTCGGCCATGGTGTGCGGGCGGCCCAGAGCGCGCAGGGCGGCCTGCTCGGCGTAATCGTGCACCCGGTCCCCGCGCTCGGCGGCGGCATCCCGGTAGCGGGCGGCGGCGTCGGAGGCCTGGCGGGCCAGCTGGCGCAGCTGTGCGGCCGAGCCCACGGCCTGCGGCAGGCGCGGGTCCTTCGCGACGGCGTCCGCAGCCATCCAGCCCACCCAGCCGTCCAGGTCCATCCGCTCCATGCCGATCACGGTGGTGATGGAGGGAACCTCCGGCAGCCCCGAGAGGGAGCGTGCATACATGCGTCCCTGGGGCGTCTGATGGGCGAGGCGTGGCTGGGTCATGGTGTCCCATTCTGCCGAACCCGAGGCCGAGGGCGGACCGCACCCCCGCCTCCGGCAGGGCCCGTGGACGCGGCGACGACAGGGCCCGGACGGGTCGACGACGGGCCGGTGAAGGGCAGATGACGCCAGTGTGACGCTCCGGGACGATCCCCCGTTTTGCGTCCTGGCCGAACGTGGTCTAGAGTCTTCACTCGTTGGAAATCGCCGGAACGGACGCCTTCGGGAGCCGGATCGACGGACCAATACGCGGATGTAGCTCAGTTGGCTAGAGCGCCACCTTGCCAAGGTGGAGGTCGCGAGTTCGAATCTCGTCATCCGCTCGCAAGTCCCCCATCCCTGGTCGGGTGGCCGAGAGGCGAGGCAGCGGCCTGCAAAGCCGTATACGCGGGTTCGAATCCCGTCCCGACCTCGCAGGCCCTTCCCAACACGGAATGGCGGCAAGCTTTGCCGAAGCCCCCGGGCCGAGGACGAGCGCGATTGGCGCAGCGGTAGCGCGCTTCCCTGACACGGAAGAGGTCACTGGTTCGAACCCAGTATCGCGCACGGATGTGATCCGTGAGGAACACATCATGCGGATGTAGCTCAGTTGGCTAGAGCGCCACCTTGCCAAGGTGGAGGTCGCGAGTTCGAATCTCGTCATCCGCTCCACACAGAAGGCCCCCTCCTCGGAGGGGGCCTGTCGCATGTCCGGGGCCCGGAGGCTTCCCCGCCGGGACGACGACGGCGCCGTTCCCGGGGCGGATTCAGGACTCCTCGCAACACCTGATGGTCTAGAAGATGCAATAACCGGAGCCGTTGATTGATTCCAGGAGGGACCTCGAGGACCTCCGCCGCTATGGCGACGTGGAGGGTTGCAACGAGTTCGTTTCGGCCCAGGTGCGCAGGGCGCGCAACGGCTCGGCAGCGCTTCGCCCCAATGGTGTCAGATCGTATTCGACCCTGGCAGGGACCTCAGCATAGACAGTGCGTCTGACAAGGTCCTTGTCTTCCAGCCGGCGAAGAGTCTGTGTCAAGGTCTTCGGGCTGATGCCCTCAAGACGGCTGCGCAGCTGACCGAAGCGTTGCGGACCTTCTTCCATCGCGCCGATAGCCAGTGCAGTCCATCGCTGGGCCAGCACGTCGAGCAAGTCTCGGCACGGGCACATAGCTGCGTAGGCATCGTTGCGTTCACATGGTGATTTCCCCATGGAAACCATGGTACCGATCGGGAACCAATGCCCGTTGCGGGAAACCACGGCTGGTGTAGGAACCTGCTTCCATGACGACATCACGAGCCATTGGATACCGGCACAACCATCCCGTCACCGTTTCAGACGCACTCGTCACGGAAGACGTCGACCTCCCCGTCATCGGTCCGCATGATCTTCTTGTGCAGGTTCAGGCAGTCTCGGTGAACCCGGTAGACGTGAAGTTGCGCGTCAGCGCCCCGACGGATGGGCTGCGCATCCTCGGCTTTGACGCCGCCGGGACCGTGGTGGCGACAGGCGAGGAGGTCGAGTTGTTCTCCGTGGGTGACGAGGTCTACTACGCCGGAGCTCTGGACCGCCCGGGGACCAACCAGACGTTGCACGCCGTCGATGAGCGGCTGGTCGGTCACAAGCCGCGTACGCTCACGATGGCCGAAGCCGCAGCTCTCCCCCTGACCGTCATCACGGCGTGGGAGGCGCTTTTCGATCACCTGCGATTGGACGCGTCCTCGCGCGGACGGCTGCTCATCGTGGGCGCCACCGGTGGCGTTGGTCTGGCCATGACGCAGCTTGCCCACACTCTCTTGCCAGACGTGGAGATCATCGCCACTGCCTCGACCACCGAGCGTGCTGGGCTCGTGAGATCCCTGGGGGCCTCTCAGGTGGTCGACCACCACGGCGAGCTGGCACAGCAGATCACTTCTGTGGCGCCGGGAGGTGTCGACTGGCTCTTTACTGCGTACTCGCAGGACCAGATGGATGTCTACGCGCAGATCGTCACCCCCTTCGGTCACATCGTGGCCATCGACGACGGTGCACGTGACGTCACACCCCTCAAGAGCAAGGCCATCGCCTGGCACTGGGAGTTCATGTTTGCGCGTTCTCTTCATCAGACTGCGGACATGGCAGTCCAACACGACCTGCTTGAAACGGTCACTGAACTTGTCGACGCAGGCCGTCTCCGACCGATCATCGAGCACGACCTGAGCCCGATCAGCGCCCACACCCTGCGTCAAGCACATAAGCTCGTCGAGTCAGGACACCTCGCTGGCAAGGTCGTTCTTCACGACTGGTGATCCACCACCACTGACTCTCGGCTGCCCAAGCGGCCCAAAGGCCTTCCCGGGCATCCCGGGAAGGCCTTTTCCTGTCACATCCCAATGCCACCCTGACGCCCCGCTATCGCCTGATCGTAGGCCGTCTCGTTGTTGACGTGGGCTGTACGATCACCAAGGTCGCAGCTCGCTTCCACGTGTCTTGGCCAGCCGTGGAGCGCTGGGCTGACTGCTACCGCGGGGGCGGGGGCGGCGCCGTCGTCGTGGGGCGGCTCAGCGCGGGGTCACTTCTCCACCGTCTCGCCCGTCTGCCCCTCGCGCACGAGCGCGGTCATGCGGGAGACGGTGCGGACGTACTTCTTCATGTAGCCGCCGTGCATCATCTCCTGAGTGAACAGCTCGTCGAACGGCACACCGGAGGCCACCACGGGCACGTCCTTGTCATAGAGGCGGTCGGCGAACACCACGAAGCGCAGGGCCGTTGCCTGCTCGGTGATCGTGCGGACCCCGTGCAGCGCCAGGACGTCCACATCCTTGACGAGCTCGCGGTACCGGGAAGGGTGCACGCGCGAGAGCATCGCGGTGAGGTCCTCGAAGTCGTCCTCGGCCACCACGCCGGCGTCCGGGAAGTGCGCGGTGACGGTGGGCAGCACAGCGTCGTCGGCCACAGGGGCGGGGGCAGGCTCCAGGCCTCGGTGACGGTAGTCCTCACCGTCGATCCGGACCACCTCGAACTGGTCCGCCAGCACCTGGATCTCCCGGGCGAAGTCCTGGGCCGCGAACCGGCCCTCACCGAGGGAGCCGGGCAGCGTGTTCGAGGTGGCCACGAGGCGGACACCGGCATCGGCCAGTTCGCGCATCAGCCGGGACATCAGCACGGTGTCCCCCGGGTCGTCGAGCTCGAACTCGTCGATGCACACCAGGGTGTAGTCCTTGAGTACGTCCACCGCGGTGCGGAAGGACAGCGCGCCCACGAGGTTCGTGTACTCCACGAACGTGCCGAACGCCTTGGGCCCCGGGGCGGCATGCCAGGCGGAGGCCAGCAGGTGGGTCTTGCCGACCCCGAAGCCGCCGTCCAGGTAGAGGCCCGCCGGCTGGGATGCACCCCGACGGCGTCCGCCGCCGAACAGGCCGCCGAGGAACCCTCCCCCGGAGCGTGCCGCGGGCCGACCGAGGGAGGCGACGAACTCCCGCAGCCGGTGCACGGCCTCCGCCTGGGAGGGGTGGGCCGGGTCCGGGATGTAGGTGTCGAAGGAGACCTCACCGAACCGGTACGAGGGTTGGAAGCCGGCGAGCAGCTGGTCCGGGGAGACCTGCGGGGAGCGTTCGGAGAGGCGGACGATCTGGGACACGGCGGCTCCATCCATGATTCGGCGAGGACCGGGGGCGGTCCTGCGGACGCTCGCGTCATGCTAGCGCCCGCAGCCCCGGCGTCCACGGACCGGCCGCCCACACGCACCCCCGGCGGGTCCGGTGGACGGGGCCCGCGCGGATGACCCCGCATGTCCGGGCGGAGCCGACCACCCCATTACGGCCCATCCGCGTGGCGTAATCTGGCCGACATGACCGACACCCCCGCGAAGTTCTCCGAGTACGCCCACCCCGAACGCCTCGTGTCCACCCAGTGGGTGGCCGAGCACATCGACGACGACGACGTGGTGGTCCTCGAGTCCAACGAGGACACCCTGCTCTACTCCACCGGCCACATCCCCGGTGCGGTGAAGATCGACTGGCACACCGAGCTCAACGACGAGGTCACCCGTGACTTCATCGGCCCCGAGGCCTTCGCCGAGATGGCCGCCTCCAAGGGCATCTCCCGGGACACCACGGTGGTGCTCTACGGCGACAAGTCCAACTGGTGGGCCGCTTACGCCCTGTGGGTGTTCACCCTCTACGGCCACGAGGACGTCCGCCTCATGGACGGCGGCCGGGACAAGTGGGCCGCCGAGGGCCGCGAGCTCACCCGCGAGGTGCCCGAGGTGACCCGCGCCGAGTACCCGGTGGTCCAGCGCGACGACACCACCGAGCGCGCCTCCCGCGAGGACGTGCTCGCAGCGATCGGCACCACCCCGCTCGTGGACGTCCGCTCCCCCAAGGAGTACACCGGCGAGACCACCCACATGGACGGCTACCCGCAGGAGGGCACCCTGCGCGGCGGGCACATCCCCACCGCGGCCTCCGTGCCCTGGGCCCGGGCCGCCAACGAGGACGGCACCTTCAAGACCCGCGCCGAGCTGGAGCAGATCTACCGCGAAGACGCCGGCCTCGGCTCCACCGACGCCGTGATCGCCTACTGCCGCATCGGTGAGCGCTCCTCGCACACCTGGTTCGTGCTGCGCCACCTGCTCGGCTACGAGAACGTCCGCAACTACGACGGCTCCTGGACCGAGTGGGGCAACGCCGTGCGCGTGCCCGTGGTGCTCGGCGACCAGCCGGGCGAGGCACCGCGCCGCTGAACCGGCGCCGGCACTGAACCGGCGTCGAGACTGAGCTGGGCCGGCGTCATCGGCTGTGACCCACTGCGCGGGCGGGCCTGGGAGAATCCTGGGCCCGCCCGTCGTCGTCTCACCGCCGCCGGCTGCCGGCACGCGACATAGACTGGGACACCATGACCGACACCTCCGTCCCCGCGCCGCTGGCCGAGATCATCGACGACTTCACCGGGGTCCCAGACCCGCAGCGCCTGGAGCTGCTGCTGGAGTTCGCGGACGAGCTGCCGGAGCTGCCCGAGCGCTACGCCGGCCACGAGGACCAGATGGAGCAGGTCGTGGAGTGCCAGTCCCCCCTGTTCCTGGCTGTCGAGCTGGAGGGCGAGCCCGGCCCCGACGCGCCCGTCCGCCTGTTCATCACCGCTCCCCCGGAGGCGCCCACCACACGCGGCTTCGCCTCGGTGCTCACCCAGGGGCTCGACGGCGTCACCGCCCGCGCCCTGCTCGACGTCCCCGAGGACGTCCCCTCGCGCCTGGGTCTGCAGAAGGCCCTCACCCCGCTGCGCCTGCGCGGGATGTCCGCGATGCTCGGGCGGATCAAGCGCAACGTGCGCGAGCAGACCGGGATCGCCTGAGCCATGGCGAAGAAGAAGCGCAAGGACGACGCCCGCCACAGTGCGGCCACCCCGGCCGTGGTGGCCCTCGAGAAGGCCGGTGTGCCCCACACGGTGCACGCAGTGCAGATGGACGTGAGCGCGGACGAGGAGATCGGCCTGCAGGTGGCCCGCAGCCTCGGCGCCCCCGCCGAACGAGTGTTCAAGACCCTCATGGTCACCGCCCCGGATGGCGCCCTGGCCGCCTGCGTGGTGCCGGTGACCGGCCACCTAGACCTGCGGGCCGCCGCCTCCGCCCTCGGCGTGAAGAAGGTCGCGATGGCAGACCTGGCCGTCGCCGAGCGTCGCACCGGCTACGTGCGCGGCGGGATCTCCCCGCTGGGCCAGCGCAACCGCCACCCCGTGGTGGTGGACGCCTCCGCACTGGAAGCCGAGACCGTGTACGTCTCGGCAGGACAGCGCGGACTGGACCTCGAGCTCGCCCCCGCCGACCTCGTGGCGGCGACTGGCGCCGTCGTCGCGGAGATCGCCACGGACTGAAAGGCCGGGGCACCCGAGGCCGGGTGGCCGGGGTACTCGGCTCGGACACGGAGGGGGCGCCACCCTCGCGGGTGACGCCCCCTCCGGCCTCACAGGACTGCCAGGATCAGAGGCCCCGGCACTGCCCCGTCTTGTCGACGGCGTAGTTCACCGCGACCCTCTTGGGGGCGATCCAGTTGCCGGCGCAGGAGAGCACGCCGCTCATGCGGTTGCCGGAGATCTGGAGGGTGGCCCGGGTGCCGTCCACGCGGATGCCGGAGTGGGGCACCCTATTCTCGATCAGGATGGCGCGGTACGCCCGGTTCACGTCGACGGCGGTCGGGCCGTAGCCGGTGATGGTGCTCCGGCGCATCTCCAGGCGGGCCCGGTCGCGGGCGTCGGTGTACTTGACGGAGCGGGCCGTGGTGCGGGCCAGGGTGGTGGTGCCGCCCATGGCCTCGAGGCCCACGTTGCCGACGCGCATGTGGGAGGTGGTGATCGTCCCGCCCTTGCGTGCCTGCAGGTGCCAGCGGATGTCCGTGTTGTTGATGCGGATCATGCGGTGCCCGGCGTAGCTGTGGATGCTGGTCAGCGAGCTGTCGGAGGCGTCCAGGGTGGTGCCGCGGCCCATCGTCACGATGCCGGTGCGGGCACCGTTCTTCACGATCACCTGGGAGTTCGCCGCGCGCATGTCCACGCCGTGGACGGTGCCGCCCTCCAGGATCAGGGTCGCGCCGGCACCGACCAGCACGTCGTTCCCGCCGTAGGTGCTCGTCGCCCGCGGGTTCACCTTGACCAGTCGGCAGGTGGTGCCCTTGGGGACGACCAGCTGCTCCGAGATCTCCCGCTGGGAGATGGTCTGGTTGGCGCAGAACGTGGTCGCGTGCGCGGGCGCCGCGAACGCCACGCCCGAGACGACGACGGCGGCTCCGGCGACGAACGTCGACGCAGCCTTGAGCAGAGACTTCATGGAGGATTCCCCTTCTCTGTGCAGCCCTGGATGACGGGCACGAATGCATGACCAATGAAGCATAAGGTGACGCTTCCACCGACGCGCGTCCATGACGGGCCGGGGTTCGCAGGCGTCCGGTGTCAGGCGCCGGGGAGCAGGGGCTGGATCCGTTCCCCCAGGGGTTCGGCGAGCGTGGCGGCGAAGGTGCGGGTCAGGTGGTTGGAGTCGGAGAACACCACCGCCTCGCCGATCACGGGCGCGCAGACCGGGCCGGGGCAGATGAGGTCGTTCAGGTCCAGCCGCTCCACGCCGTCGGAGAGCTCGAGGGCGCGTTCGAGGTCCGGGGTGCCGGAGGCGGTGACGCCGTCCTGCCGGGGGCTCGTGCACGCGGTGGGGTCGTCCTCGTTGCGCTCCAGGCACGTGGGCACATTGGTCCGGGCGTGGGGCGGGTCCATCAAGGCGACCACACGTCCGGCACCGGCGTCCTGGAGGGCCGCCCATGCCTCGGCCATGCCCTCGGCCGCCGGGGTGCCGTCCACGGTCAGGTAGCGCGCGGAGGAGACGATCACCAGGTCCGGGCGAAGTCCGGCGACCTCCTGCACCATCCGGCGATTCCACTCGTCGCATTCGGTGAAGGGCCGCTCCCCCGAGTCAGACCGGCGGATCACGGTGGCGGTGGTGACCGGGCAGGCGCCCTTCATCAGGGTCACCACATGCCAGCCACGCTGCTCGGCGGCCGGGATCAGCGCGGAGCTCCAGTGCCCGGCGTGGGAGTCGCCCGCCAGCACGATCACGGTGTCCGATCCCTCATCTCCGTAGTGGCAGAGCACCGGCTCGGTGACGGCGTCGACGGCCTGGCAGCCGTCGGTCACCGCGGTGCCGAGGTCCTTGGAGGCCTGCGCCGGAGCGGGGACGAGGCGGGTGGTGGAGGCGAGGTCCTGTACCGGGTCGTGGCCGTTCACGACGACGGCGGCACCAGCCACCGGACCCTGCTCACCGGCCGGAGCAGTGCTGGACGCAGACACCGCCACCAACAGGGCGGAGGCACCGGCGGCCACCCCCATGCCCACACCCCCACCCCACAGGGCACGGGCATGACGAGGCGCACGGTTGCCGTGGGCCCCACCCGCGGAAAGGAAGGGCTTCTCCACCGCCACCCGCAGCAGCCACGCCACCGGAACAGACACCACCGCGGTGAGCAGACCCACCCACAGCGGCATGCCCTCGGAGAACTGCCAATCCACGATCACCAACAGCGGCCAGTGCACCAGATACAGCGCGTAGGACAGATCCCCGATCCACTGCATGGGCCCGGTGGCCAACACCCGGGAAACCCCACGGCCCTCCACCCGGAACGCCCCAGCGAGGATCACCGCGGCCGCACCGGCCACTGGCAGCAGCGCCGCCGCCCCCGGGTAGGACATCGACCCGTTGAAGACCACCGCGGACACGACGATCGCGGCCAACCCCGCCCAGCCGAGCACAGTCGTGAGCCCCGAGGACAGCCCCGGCAGCAGGATCACCACGCAGGCCAGCAGCGCACCCAGGGCCAGCTCCCACACGCGGGTGGTCGTCACGAAGTACGCCGCCCCCGGATCAGCCGCACTGAACGTGATGCTGTGCAGCAGGGACACCGCCCCGGCCACCGCCGCCACCACACCGACACTCGCGGCCAGGCCGCGCACCGCGGCGATGCCCTCCGTGGCAGAGGCGGCGCCCTGCGTGACGGGGGCGGGGGCCGGCGTCGTCGTCGGACGCAGACGACGCCGCAGGCGTACGTACCCCACCGCCGTCACCACCACCAGCAGCGGCCACACCAGGTAGTACTGCTCCTCCACCGCCAACGACCAGTAATGCTGCAACGGCGAGGCAGGCTCCTCCGCCGCGAAGTAGTCCGTGGTCGAACGGGCCAACGCCCAGTTGGCCACGCTCAACGACGCCCACAACCCCATCCACCCCACCGGGGCCCCCTGGGAATCTGGCAGGAAGAACCACGCGGCCAGCACCGTCACCACGATCACCACGAGCGAGGCCGGAAGGATCCGCCGCGCCCGGCGTGCATAGAACGCCACCAGATCGATGCGGCCGGTGCGGGCCCGTTCACGGATCAACAGACCCGTGATCAAGAACCCGGAGATCACGAAGAACACATCCACACCGACGAACCCGCCCGGCAGGAAGGGCACCCCAGCGTGGAAGATCAGCACCAACAGCACGGCAACGGCCCGCAGGCCCTGGATGTCACCGCGGAAACGAAGACGACCCACCCCGGGGCGAAGCGCCGGCTCGTCCATGGGATTGACGGTGGTCATGGGCGCGTCTGACTCCTGACTGAAAGAATGCGTTGAATGACGGTCACCGCAGAAGCGGCAGCCAGCAGGCCGAGGGCCACTGTCAGGGCCACCGCAGGCAGCCCGAGGCCGACCAGGCCCGTGACCACGAGCGTGAGCACCAGCCGCTCCGCCCGCTCCGCCAACCCACCGGCAGCGGTGAAGCCGAGGGATTCAGCCTTGGCCCGCACATAGGACACCAGCATGCCCAGGGCGAGGCAGACGGCGGCGAGGGCCCCGGCCAAGGGCTCCTGCCCCACCCCGAAGCCCCACCAGCACAGGGCGAGGAACACGGAGGCGTCCTGGACCCGGTCGAGCGTGGAGTCCAGGAACGAGCCCCAACGGCCGGTGGTCCCGGCCAGCCGCGCCATGATGCCGTCCACCAGGTCGGAGAACACGAAGAGCGTGATCACCATGGTGCCGGCGAACAGGTGCCCGGCCGGGTACAGCAGCAGGGCTCCGAGGCTGACCCCCACCGTGCCGACCACCGTCACCGCGTCCGGGCTCACCCCGGCTTTCAGCAGGGCCCTGGCCAGCGGGGTGAAGACGGCGGTGGTGGTCCCCCGCGCGCGACGGTCGAGCATCAGGCGCGGTGTCCCGCGCTCGGACCGGGCCGCTGCCCCGCCGCCGGGGCCGAGGCGGCGTCCTGGCCGTTGCGGGCGCGCCGCGCGTCGTGCTCGGCGGCGGCGGCCTCCCAGGCCTCGGCGAGCAGCGCACGGGTCTGCCCGAGGGTCTGGGACATGTTCTTCGTGTGGGCGATGATCGGCAGGAAGTTGCCATCGCCCGTCCACCGCGGGACCACGTGCTGGTGCAGGTGCGCGGCGATGCCCGCTCCCCCGGCCACCCCCTGGTTCATGCCCAGGTTGTAGCCCTTGGGGCGGCTGACCTGTTCGAGCGCCAGCATCGCGGTCTGGGCGAGTTCGGCCATCTCCACGGTCTCCTCGGCGGTGGCGTCCGTGTACATCGGGATGTGCCGGTAAGGGCAGATCAGCAGGTGGCCGGGGTTGTACGGGTAGAGGTTGAGGATCACGAAGCAGGTGCGCCCGCGGTGCACGATCAGGGACTCCTCGTCCGTGCGGGACGGGGCGGCGCAGAACGGGCAGGTCTGCTCGTCCTTCACCTGATCCGGGCCGGCGGCGATGTACGCCATCCGGTGGGGGTTCCAGAGCCGGTCGAAGGCGTCGGGCACCCCGGGGAGGGCGAAGTCGTCCGTGGCCGCGGCGTCGCCGGCGGGGTCGCCGTGAGGAGCGACCCCGCCGGAGGTGCGGGCCTCGGTCACGGGGTGACCTCGCGCTCGCGCACCGCCTTCACGATGCGCGCGATGGCCTCGTCCACGGCCACGCCGTTGTCCTGGGAGCCGTCACGGAACCGGAAGGAGACGGCTCCGGCCTCGGCGTCCTCGCCGCCGGCGATCAGCACGAACGGCACCTTCTCCTTGGAGGCGGTGCGGATCTTCTTCGGGAAGCGGTCCGTGGAGTCGTCCAGGCGGGCGCGGATGCCCTGGGCCTGGAGCTTGGCGACGACGTCGGCCAGGTAGTCGGCGAACGCCTCAGCCACCGGGATGGCCACGACCTGCTCGGGCGCGAGCCACGCGGGGAACGCGCCAGCGTAGTGCTCAGTGAGGACGCCGAGGAAGCGCTCGATGGAGCCGAACTTGGCCGCGTGGATCATCACGGGCTCCTGGCGGCTGCCGTCCGCGGCCTGGTACTCGAGTCCGAAGCGGGCCGGCTGGTTGAAGTCGTACTGCACGGTGGACATCTGCCAGGTGCGGCCGATGGCGTCCCGGGCCTGCACGGAGATCTTGGGGCCGTAGTAGGCGGCTCCCCCCGGATCCGGGACCAGCTGGAGCCCGGTCTCCCGGGCCACGGTCTCCAGGACGGCGGTGGCCTCGGCCCACTGCTCGTCGGTGCCGATGAACTTGTCCGACTCCGGGTCCCGGGTGGACAGCTCGAGGTAGAAGTCGTCCATGCCGAAGTCCTTGAGCAGCCCGAGGATGAAGTCCAGCAGGTGCTTGACCTCCCCGGGGGCCTGCTCACGGGTCACGTAGGAGTGGGAGTCGTCCTGGGCGAACCCGCGCACGCGGGTGAGGCCGTGGACCACACCGGACTTCTCGTACCGGTACACGTGGCCGAACTCGAACAGGCGCAGCGGCAGCTCACGGTAGGACCGGCCGCGGGAGCGGTAGATGAGGTTGTGCATCGGGCAGTTCATCGCCTTGAGCCGGTACTCGTGGCCCTGACGGGTGACGTTGCCGTCCTCATCCACCTCCTCGTCCACCTTCAGCGGCGGGAACATGGTGTCCGCGTAGTAGGGCAGGTGCCCGGAGGTGTGGAAGAGCCCGTCCTTGGAGATGTGGGGGGTGCCCACGTACTGGAACCCCTCCTCGATGTGCCGACGGCGGACGTAGTCCTCCATCTCGCGCTTGATCACACCGCCCTTGGGGTGGAACACGGGCAGGCCGGAGCCGAGCTCGTCCGGGAAGGAGAACAGGTCCAGCTCGGCGCCCAGACGGCGGTGGTCGCGGCGCTCGGCCTCGGCCAGGCGCTCCTGGTAGGCCTTGAGGTCCTCCTTGGAGGGCCAGGCGGTGCCGTAGATGCGCTGCAGCTGCTTGTTGGTCTCCTTGCCGAGCCAGTAGGCCGCGGCGGAGCGGGTCAGGGCGAAGCCGTTGCCGATCAGCTTGGTGGTGGGCAGGTGGGGGCCGCGGCAGAGGTCGCACCAGAGCGCGTCGCCGCTCTTGCGGTCCACGTTGTCGTAGATGGTGATCTCCCCGGCGCCGACCTCCACGGTGGCGCCCTCGCCGGCGGTGTCTGCGGCGTCCTTCTTGCCGAGCAGCTCGAGCTTGTAGGGCTCGTCGGCCATCTCGGCGCGGGCCTCGTCCTCGGTGACGACGCGGCGGCGGAAGCTCTGGCCGGACTTGATGATGCGCTGCATCATCTTCTCCAGCTGCTTGAGGTCCTCGGGGGTGAAGGGCTCGGCGACGTCGAAGTCGAAGTAGAACCCGTCCGTGATGAACGGGCCGATGCCGAGTTTGGCGTCGGGGCGCAGCTGCTGCACGGCCTGGGCCATCACGTGGGCGGTGGAGTGGCGCAGCACGTTCAGGCCGTCCGGCTCGGAGATGTCCACGGCCTCGACGCTGGCGCCGGCCGGCACCTCACGGGAGAGATCCCACAGGTGGCCGTCCACGCGCATGACCACCGTGGTGGGCTGGTCCCGGTAGAGGTCCGCACCGGTGGTGCCGTGGGTCACCTCCCGCATCTCGCCGTCCACGGTCAGCAGGATGGGGGTGGCCTCGTTGTGCTCGGGCACGTGTGCTCCTTCAGGGGTCAGGCTTCATGGCCGGTGGCATACGGGGGCCACGGCCAGCCGCGTCCAGTCTAGTGGCGCGGCCGAGGGCGGCCGGTCACCGGGTCGACGGTCGAGGGCGAGCCGGCGCCGCCACTGCTCCCGAGTGGCGTCCAGGTAGTCGGGGTCCGGGAGGGTCTCGGGGCGGTGGAGGTCCCAGGCCCGGAGGGCCTGCACGGACACGGCTCGGGCGCCCGTGCGTCGGACGGTGCCCTCGATCAGCAGTAGGCGGGAGGAGAAGAGCATCTCGCCGCAGGCGTGCTGGGCCTGGCTGAAGAACGCGGCGTCCACGCAGCCGGTGCCGTCGTCCACGGAGAGGAACACCACCCGTTCACCGGAGCGCATGGGCGGGGTCTGGGTGGCCACCCGTACCCCTGCCACGAGCACCCGGGACTGGGAGCGGACCGAGAGCAGGTCCGCCGCGCATGTCACGCCGAGCGCCTCCAGGTAGGGGGCGTGGGAATCCATGAGGTGGGCGGTGACGTCCAGGGCGGTGAGGTCCAGCTCGGTGCGCACCGCGGCCGCGGTGGGCGGGTCGGGGAAGAGCGGGCGCAGGGCGCCGAGCTCGGTGTCCGGCAGGTCCAGGGCGAGCTGGCCCTCCACCTGCCGGGGCCGGGCGGGCCGCGAGCGCCGTGCCGTGCGTCCGGGGGCGTCGGGGCGGGTGGCGGAGCGGTGGAGCTCGAGGTGGTGGACGAGGTCGGTGCGGGAGGCTCCGGCGGTGGGCAGGAGGCAGTCGAGGGCGCCGAGCTGGGCGAGGCGTTCGAGGCTGCGGGAGGTGGGTCGGGCGCGGTCGCGGACGTCGGCGAGCGTGGTGTAGGGGCGGCCGGCCTCGAGGCGTTCGGCTTCGGCGGCGCTGAGCCCGGAGAGCACGGTGAGGGGCAGGCGGATGCCCCAGCGGGCGGGGGCGGCGCCGGGGCGCCCGTCGGCCTCGGGGTGGGCGGGGACCTGTTCGAGGCGGACGTGGCGGGTGGAGGCGTTGACGTCCACGGGCAGCACGGGGATGCCCATGCGGCGGGCCTCGGCGACCATCAGGCGGGCGGGGTACATGCCGGGGTCGTGTTCGAGGATGGCGGCCATGAAGGCGGCCGGGTGGTGGGTCTTGAGCCAGGCGGAGTGGTAGGTGGGCAGGGCGAAGGCGGCGCCGTGGGCCTTGCAGAACCCGAACGAGCCGAACCCGTGGAGGGTGGCCCAGACCTCGTCGATCACGTCCAGGCTGTAGCCACGTGCGAGGGCGCGGGTGCGGAAGTGCTCCTCCACGGTTCGCTCGGAGGGGCCGCCCAGGAGACGGCGCAGCTCGTCGGCGCGGGCCAGACCGCAGCCGGTCATCACGTCCAGGGTGCGCAGCACCTGCTCGTGGAAGACGGTGACCCCGTGGGTCTCGGCGAGCACGGGCTCCAGGTCCGGGTGGGGGTAGCGGGCCGGAGCCCATCCGTGGCGGTGCTCGAGGAAGGGCCGGACCATGTCCGACTGCATGGGGCCGGGCCGGAACAGGGAGATGTCCACGGTGAGGTCGTTGAACTCACGGGGTTCGAGCTTTCCGATCAGCTCGCGCTGCCCGGGGGATTCGATCTGGAAGCACCCCAGGGTGTGGGTGGTGCGGATCATCGCGTAGGTGGCGGCGTCGTCGAGGGGGACCTGCTCGAGGTCGATCCGCTCCCCCGTGGTGCGCTCGACCTCGGCGAGCGTGTATGCGATCGCGGACTGCATGCGCACCCCGAGGATGTCGAGCTTGAGCATGCCCATCGGGTCCATGTCGTGCTTGTCGAACTGGCTCATGGGCAGGCCCATGCCGGAGGGCTGCACGGGGGTGCGGTGCAGGAGGGTGGCGTCGCCGAGGATCACCCCGCACGGGTGCATGGAGATGTGGCGGGGCAGACGGTCCAGGCGTTCGGTGAGGTCCACGAGCAGATCGAGCTGACGGGCCCCGGCGGCCCGGCCGGAGTCGATGCGCCGGGCGAGGCCGGCCAGCTCCGGCATGCGCTCCAGGGCGCCGCGGAAGTCGGAGG
This sequence comes from Micrococcus sp., assembly GCF_034179925.1. Taxonomy (GTDB): domain Bacteria; phylum Actinomycetota; class Actinomycetes; order Actinomycetales; family Micrococcaceae; genus Micrococcus. The sequence goes on from NZ_JAXFPG010000015.1 coordinate 27,859, forward strand.
CGGAGAAGCGCCAGAGCTGCTTGGCGACCGCATCCACTTCGGCGTCCTCCATGCCGAGGGCGCGGCCGGCGTCGCGTACGGCACCGCGGGCCCGGTAGGCGTTCTGCATGCTCATGAGGGTGGTGCGCTCGGCGCCGAAGCGGTCCACCACGGCACGGTAGATCTCATGCCGTCGGGCGGACTCCACGTCGATGTCGATGTCCGGCAGGGTGGAGCGGTCCTCGGAGAGGAACCGCTCCATGATCAGCCCGTTGGCCATGGGGTCCACAGGGGAGATGCGCAGGGCGTGGTTCACGAGGGAGGACGCCCCGGAGCCGCGGGCGGCCACGCGTATGCCCATGCCCTCGATGAGGTCCACGACGGCGGCCACGGTGAGGAAGTACCCGGCGAACCCGAGGCGGCCGATGATGCGCAACTCGTGCTCGGCCCGGTCGTGGAGCTCACGGGCCGCACGCCCGGCCGCGGGGCGTCCTCCGCTGCCGTGCAGGTGGGGGTAGCGGGCGATGAGGCCTTCCAGGGTGCGTCGGCGCAGGACGGCGTCGGGGTCGCCGTCGATGCCGACCACTGATGCCTCGGGCACCCGGGGGGTTCCCCAGCCGAGGTCGGTGCGGGGGTCGAGGGCGCAGGCCTCCGCGAGGGCACGGGTGGCCTGCAGGAGCGGTCCGGGCTGTTCGTCCGCGGCGTGGCAGACTTCCCGGGCGATCCGGTGCATCTGAGTGCGGGACTTGAGCCAGCCCTGCCCGTTGGGCTGGAGATCGTGGAGGGCGTCCAGGCTGGTGAGGGCGCGGGCGGCGTCGAGAACGTCCGCGGTGGCTGCCCCGTCCGGGCCCGCATACCGGACCGCATTGGTGAGCACGGCGGGGACCCCGGCGGACCGAGCCGCACGCAGCATCTTCACGGCGTGCCCGGTGTCCATCCTTCTGCCCGGCGGGGAGAGGTGGTCGACGACCTCCACGTGGAGACTGCGGGCGGGCAGGGCTGCACGCCAGCGGCGCAGGGCGCTCGCGGCGGGGACGGTGCGGCGACGGGCGAGGTGGCGGCCGACGTCGGAGTCCGGGCCGAGGAGGATGTACAGCTCGGGCGGGGCCGCGGGCGGGACTGCGGCGGAGGCGGGAGTGTCGCCTGTGGCGGCCGCGGCGAGTTCGGCGACGGCGAGCCAGGGCGCTCCCCCGGCGGAGCCCCCGGTGGTGCGCGCATGGGCGGCGGAGACGGCCTGGCACAGGGCGCGGTAGCCGGAGCCGTGGCAGCCTCCCCTGGCGAGGATGAGTACACGCCCGGCGGGTTCCTCCTCGGACCATCGGACGGCGAGGTCGGCCCCGACCACGGGGGTGATGCCGTGGTGGAGGCAGGCGCTCACGTGCTTCGCCATGCCGTAGAGGCCATCCCTGTCCGTGCAGGCCAGCAGGTCCATACCCTCAGCGGCTGCGACGGCGGCGAGTTCTGCGGGCCAGCTGACTCCGTAGTGGGCGCTGAACGCGGAGGCCACGTGGAGGTGGGCGAAGTCATGGCGGCCGCTCATGCCGTGCGTCGCAGGTCCTGGGCGGCCTCGTGGACGCGTATGAGCCGCCACCGGCCGGAGTCCACATGGTGCGCGACGTCCACGGTGCGAGCCTGTGCGCCCCCGGCCCGGGCCAGGCGCACCTGCAGGCGCCATATCTCATGGTCCACGAGGCCGGGCCCGCGGCCCTTCTCGGCTCGGGCCTCCTCCGCCCACCATCGGCGGCGCTCGAACCAGCGCAGTGGCGGGGCCGCCAGCACGTACTCCCTGCCTTCCCATTCCAGACGCGACGGCGTGCCGTCCTCCGCGCACCGCACCGCGACCGACTGCGTGAACATTCCCTGCTCTCCTCTCCCTGGGACCACGACCTGGCGCCCGCCGGCACTCACCGACGAGCAGTGGCATGCGGCGCACCCCGGGGCACCGGAGCGGGGAAGAGAGACCGGCCTGGGAAGGGACCGTCCACCGCACGCCCATCGCGATCGAACTGGTGTTCGAATGCGATGCAGCCACCCTGCAGGGGGTGGCGGACACGTTAAGGCGCGAGAGGCGACCAGGGGCCTGTGGAGAACGTATGGACTCCTGCGGGCGTGTGCGTAGACTCTGGGTCACGGTGCCGCTCGCGCCCCGCGCAAGCGGGGCTGTGCGATCAACAGCAGGGTGGCGCTTCCGGTTCAGGACGTCTCCTTGAGGGGGAAGCTGATGACACTGTCGGAGAAGAACGCTCCTGTGGAGCGGCGGGTGAAGGCGGCAGCCCTGACGGCCGGCCTGGCGCTCACGGTGACCGCCTGCTGGGGCGGGGGTGGGGAGCCGGCCGAGTCCGCGTCGCCCACCGGTTCGCCGAGCACGACGACGGCGGCCGCGGAATCGACGCAGGCCGCGTCGAGTAGTGCT
>NZ_JAXFPG010000019.1:0-30762 GCF_034179925.1 Micrococcus sp.
GCCCGGGGGGGGGGGGGGCCCCCCCCCGGGCCCCCCCCGCCACAAAACCGCCCCCCCGGCGAGGTCCCGGGGGGGCTGGGGGGGGTTATGGGCCCCGGGGCGCTGGGATGCGGGGCGCCCGGGCGCGGTGACAACCACGACGACGGCGGCCGGCCGGGCGGCGCGGTCAGGCCGAGGGGGCCACGGGGTTCGAACGGGTCGCCACGACCTCCTCGTCGTGCAGCTCACGGTCCTGGATGCCCCGCGGGACGAGCAGGACGGCAGTCAGCGAGAGGGCCGAGATGCCCACGATGTACCAGGCCACGTACTCCCAGCCGTGCTCGACCAGCAGGTCCGCGATGAGCGGGGCGAACGCGCCGCCGATGATCGTGCCGATCGCGTAGCCGATGGACACGCCGGAGAAGCGCACGCGGGCCGGGAACATCTCGGCGTACATCGCCGACTGCGGGCCGTAGGACGGGCCCAGGCCCAGGGTCATCACGAAGAGGCCGAGCGCGAACAGCGGCAGGGAGGCCGTGTTGAGCAGCTGGAAGAGCGGGAAGGCCCACGCGATCAGGAACGCGTAGCCCAGGACGAAGGTCAGCTTCCGGCCGATCCGGTCCGAGATCCACCCGCCCAGCAGGGTGAAGATGAACCAGCCGACACCGCCGACCAGGGACGCGGTGAGCACCTCATTGGAGGACATGCCCAGGCCGCGAGGACCGCCGTACTTGGAGAACCAGGCGATCAGCAGGTAGCCGACGCCGTTGTTCGCCGCGAAGATCACCGCCGCCAGGAGGACCTCCTTGGTGTGGCCGCGGAACAGCTCGCCGAGAGGGGCGGATTCGGCGGCGCGCAGCTGCTGCATCTCCTTGAACACGGGGGACTCCTCCACGGCCTTGCGGATGAGGTACCCCACGACGATCAGCAGCACCGAGAGCAGGAACGGGATGCGCCAGCCCCAGGTGAGGAACTGCTCCTCGGTCATGTTCGAGCGCACCAGGAACAGCACGCCGGTGGCGAGGATCATGCCCAGCGGCACGCCGATCTGCGGGGCGGAGCCGAAGAGGCCGCGCCGTCCGCGCGGGGCGTGCTCCACGGCGAGCAGGGCTGCGCCGCCCCATTCGCCGCCGGCGGAGAAGCCCTGCAGCAGGCGCAGCAGGACCAGGAGGATGGGCGCCCAGACGCCGATCTGCGCGTAGGTGGGCAGCAGTCCGATGAGCGTGGTGGCCAGGCCCATGCCGATCAGGGTCAGGGAGAGCACGAGCTTGCGCCCGAAGCGGTCGCCCATGTGCCCGGCGATCACGGCTCCGAGTGGGCGCACGAGGAAGGAGATGCCGAGGGTGACCCATGCGGCGATCTGAGCGCCGGACTCGCCCATCGGGGCGAAGAACAGTGCTGCGAAGACCAGTCCGGTGGCCTGGGCGAAGATGAAGAAGTCGTACCACTCGATGGTGGTACCGACGAGCGTTCCGGCGAGGACCTTGCGCTCCTCGCGGGGGTCGCGGGCGGCCGGGAGGGCCGGTGCTGCGACGGTGTGGCTCATGGCTGCTCCTGGGGTGAGGGGCCCGGGTGAGGGGTGTCGGGGCCGGGGAGGGGATGCTGCAGACCGATCGGTCGGGTGTGATGTGCGACACCGTATACGATTCATGTGAGGTGCGCCACAGGGCGGGGTGAACGCCCCCGCTCGGCCCGCGCTCCGCCGTCGTGCCCCGCCCCCTCCCGACCCGCGTGCCGCCGTCGTGCCCGTCCCCCGCTCCGAAGCCCCAGCACCCGGGCGACATTCCAGCGGTCCTTCCGCGCTGGAATGTCGCCGGCGCGCTGGGGAACGACGACGGCGGCACGCGTCCCAGCGGCTCTCCTCCTCCCCTCCCGGCTTCCCGGCCCGCGGCGGGTGCTCACGCGCGGCCGGTGAACTCCGGGGGACGCTTGGCCTGGAACGCTGCGAAGCCCTCCGCGTAGTCGGCCGTGCCGCACAGCTCACCCTGGGCCACGTTCTCCGCGTCCAGGGACTCCCACAGGCCCACCCTGCGGTCCCGGATCTGGGCCACCAGCTCCTTCGACGCACGGAAGGCCAGCGTGGCCCCCGACGCCGCCCGCCCCACCCGCTCCCGCGTGAACTCCAGCAGGTCCTCGGCGGGGACGGACCGGGAGAACAGACCAGCCTGCACGGCCTCCGCCCCGCTCATCAGCTCGGCCGTGTAGATCAGGTCCAGGGCGCGGTGCGGGCCCAGCCGCTCGGTGAACAGCCAGTGCCCGCCCGAGTCCAGGGTCGCCCCCAGGGCCGCGAACGGGGAACCGATCTTCGCGTCCTCGGCCACGTACACCACGTCCGTGGCGATCGCCAGGCCCAGCCCCACCCCCAGGCAGGCCCCCTGCACGGCGGCGAACGTCGGCACCGGGGCCTCGGACATCGCTCGCAGCACCGGCGTGACGCGCTCGCGCAAGTAGGCGGTGGCGTCGTCGTCGGCCGGGTCCACCGCGGAGATGTCCCGGCCCGCGCAGAACCCGCGGCCGGTCCCGTGCAGCAGCACGGCCCGGACTCGCCCGGCCTCCGCCTGGGTGGTGATCTCGGCGTAGGCGGCGGCGAGGTCCGCCAGGGCCTGCTCGTCCAGCGCGTTCATCCGCTGGGGCGCGTCGAGGCACACCTCGGCGACGCGGTCGTCGATGCTCAGGCGGATCATGCTCACAGCGGGTCCTCTCAGGCGTCGGGGTCCGGGGCGGTCGTCACGGTCCGGGTCGGACCGCGGCGTCCTCTCAGGCGTGCAGAACAGGCGTCCAGGTCAGGCGTCGAAGTCCAGGGCGATGCGGTCCGAAGTGGCGCGGGTCTGGCAGGTGAGCACGTACCCGGCCTCCACCTCGTCCCTCTCCAGGGCGTAGTTCTCGTCCATCTCGTACTCGCCGCATGTCACCTTCGCCCGGCAGGTGCCGCACACGCCGCCGGCGCACGCGAAGGGCACGTCCGAGCGCACACGCAGCGCGGCGTTCAGCAGCGTCTCGTGGGCGGAGCGCGGGGACTCGACCTTCGCCGTGAGGCCGTCGAGGTTGAACTCCACGGTCACGTTGTCCCCGTCCGGGTCGGCCTGCACCACGCGCCCGGACTGGCCGGCGGGCTGCTCGGGGCGGCCTGTGGTGAACAGCTCGAAGCGCACCGCGTCCTCGGGTACCCCGCGCGCGGAGAGGGTGTCCCGGGCGAGCTGCACGAGCTCGAACGGCCCGCACAGGAACCATTCGTCCGTGCCCTCGACGTCGATCACCCGGTCCAGCAGCGTCTCCAGCTTCTCCGCGTCGATCCGCCCGGAGAGCAGGGGGGAGACGCGCTGCTCCCGCGAGAGCACGTGGTGCACCGTGAACCGGGCCGGGTGCCTGTCCTTGAGGTCGCCGATCTCCTCGGCGAACATCACGTCCATCGCGGAGCGGTTCGCGTAGACGAGGTCGAAGCGGGAGGTCTCAGAGGCGGCCAGCACGGCCTGCGCGATCGCCATGATCGGGGTGATGCCGGAGCCGGCGGCGAACGCCACCAGGTGGGTGTCCCGGTTCTTGGCGACCTCCTCGGCGGCCACGGCGGCGGCGTCGTTCAGGGAGGTGAGGTGGGTGCGGGAGGTGAACGCGCCCTGCGGGTTCATCACGTCGATCCTCTCGCCCACCTCGAGCCGCTCGTTGGCCCAGGTGGAGAACACCCCGCCGAGGTCCCGCTTCACGGCCACCCTGAGCTCGCCCCGGGTGGGGACGGCACAGATCGAGTAGGAGCGGCGGACCTCGCGCCCGTCGATCTCCTTGCGCAGGGCCACGTACTGGCCGGGCAGGTAGTCGTAGTCGTCGGCGAGCTCCTCGGGCACCGCGAAGGTCACCTCGACGGCGTCGTCAGTGAGCCGGCGCAGGCCGGAGACCTCGAGGGTGTGGAACGCGGCGCGGCGCTTGCCGCCGGGGGTGGGGGTCTCGGACATCAGTGCACCTTGAAGTGGTCGAAGGGCTCCAGGCAGTCCCGGCAGGTGTGCAGGGACTTGCACGAGGTGGAGCCGAAGCGGGTGATCTCTCGGGTGTTCAGCGAGTGGCAGCGCGGGCACTTCACGGCCAGGCCCACGCGCACGGGGCCGGCGTCGGCGCGGGTAGTGGGCGGGGCGATCCCGTATTCGGCGAGCTTGGCCTTGCCCTGCTCCGTCATCCAGTCCGTGGTCCAGGCCGGCTGGAGCACGGTGCGGACCTCGGCGTCGGCGAACCCCGCCCGGTGCAGGGCGCGGGAGACGTCCTCCGTGATCGTGCCCATAGCCGGGCATCCCGAGTAGGTGGGGGTGATCACGACGACGGCGCGCTCGCCCTCGGCGCGGGCCTGCCGGAGGATCCCCAGGTCCACGATGGACAGCACCGGGATCTCCGGGTCGTGCACGGTGGCGGCCGCGTCCCAGACCCGCGCGTCGGCGGGGTCGGTCGGGCGGGTGACGACGGCGTCGGCGGTCACCATGTGGCCCCCGGGAAGCGGCGGGCCAGGGACTGCATCTCCGCCAGGATGTACCCGCGGTGCTCGCTCATCCGCCCGGACCGGTCCCCGCCGCGGGCGGAGCCCGTGGTGGGCACCTGCAGTCCGGCGGCCTCGATGGCGGTGCGCAGGCGGTCCATGGTGGGCTGCTCCAAGCGGGAGGGGAGCACCGCGATGCCGCGCTCGGCGAGGGCGGCGGTGGCGTCGTCGTCGTGGAAGAGCTCGGGCAGGTAGGGCCACAGCTCGTCCAGGCCCCGCTGCATGCGGCGGGCGGACTCCTCGGTGCCCAGGCCCAGGCGGTTGAGCCACTCGTTGGCGTGGTCCTGGTGGTAGAGGACCTCCTTGAGGGCCTTGTCGGCGATGGCCGCGAGGGTGGGGTCCTGGGAGTCCTTCAGGCGGGAGTAGAGCTCGAACGCGTAGAAGGAGTAGTAGAGCTGCCGGGCGATGGTCTTGGCGAAGTCCCCGTTCTCGGCCTCCACGAGGCGTGCGGAGCGGAACTCCTCCTCGTCGCGGAAGTAGGCGAGATCGTCCTCGGTCTTCCCCCAGGCGGTGCCGGCGTAGGTGAGCAGGAAGCGGGCGTGGCCCACGAGGTCGAGGGCGATGTTGCCCAGGGCGATGTCCTCTTCGAGCTCGGGGGCGCGGGAGATCCACCAGGACAGGCGCTGGCCGAGCATGAGGGCGTCGTCGCCGAGCATGAGCGCGTAGCGGGCCACCTCCTCGGGGGCGGTGTGCTCCCCGGCGGCGATCTGCTCGGCGGTGATGGCGACGCCGGCGGAGTGCCGGGTGGCGGTGTCGTTGGTCGCGAAGCTCACAGGTGGGGCACCCCCTCGGACTGCTGGTAGTAGGTGGCGTGGCGGTACTGCTTGCCCTGCGGGGACTCGAAGAACCCACCCTTGGAGTCCGGGTCCGAGGCGGCGATCGCCTCCGCGGGCACGACCCACACGGAGGTGCCCTCGTTGCGGCGGGTGTAGAGGTCCCGTGCGTTGCGCAGCGCCATGGTGGCGTCGGGGGCGTGCAGGGAGCCGGCGTGCACGTGGGAGAGGCCGCGGTTGGCGCGGACGAACACCTCCCAGAGGGGCCAGGCGTTGGAGGTGGCGGGGGACTGGCTCATGGTCAGGCTCCGATCAGCTGGGTGTCGGCCGGGGCGTGCTGCTCGGCCTGGCGGCGGGCGTAGGCGGCGGCGGCCTCGCGGACCCAGGCGCCGTCCTCGTGGGCCTGGATGCGCCGGGCCATGCGCTGGGTGTTCATGGGGCCGTTGCCCTTGATGACGTCGGTGAACTCGTCCCAGTCGAGGGGTCCGTAGTCGTAGTGGCCGCGTTCCTCGTTCCACTTCAGGTGTGGGTCCGGGAGGGTGAGCCCGAGGGCTTCGGCCTGGGGGACGATCATGTCCACGAAGCGCTGGCGCAGCTCGTCGTTGGAGAACCGCTTGATCTTCCAGGCCATGGACTGCTTCGAGTTGGGGGAGTGGTCGTCCGGGGGGCCGAACATCTGCAGGGCGGGCCCGTAGATGCGGTCCACGGCGTCCTGGGCCATCTGCTTCTGCTCGGGGGTGCCGTGGGAGAGGGTGTAGAGGATCTCCCAGCCCTGGCGCTGGTGGAAGGACTCCTCCTTGCAGATGCGCACCATGGCACGGCCGTAGGGGCCGTAGGAGGCGCGGCAGAGGGGGACCTGGTTGCAGATCGCGGCGCCGTCCACGAGCCAGCCGATCGCGCCCATGTCCGCCCAGGTGCGGGCGGGGTAGTTGAAGATCGAGGAGTACTTGGCGCGGCCGGAGAGCAGCTGCTCGTTGAGCTCGTCGCGGGGGGTGCCGAGGGTCTCGGCGGCCGAGTAGAGGTAGAGGCCGTGGCCTGCCTCGTCCTGGACCTTGGCCATGAGGATGGCCTTACGCTTGAGGGAGGGGGCGCGCGTGATCCAGTTGGCCTCCGGCTGCATGCCGATGATCTCGGAGTGGGCGTGCTGGGAGATCTGGCGGGTGAGGGTCCTGCGGTAGTCCTCGGGCATCCAGTCGCGGGGCTCGATGCGCGAGTCCTCCGCGATCAGGCGTTCGAAGGTATCCTGGCCGGCCGCATCCTCGGGGGACGGGACGGAGGCCAGGCGGGGTGCGGTGCCGGTCTGCGTCATGGGGTTCACCTCGTGTTGGGGCCGATGGGGGTCCGGGCCAGGGGCGTGCGGGCTGCGCGCCGAATTACTGACCGTTCGTTCAGGGTAGGGCGGGAGTGTGACGTGGTCAACATCTCCGCACGGTCCGCTCCTGCACAGGCCCGCTCCCCGGGCCAGGCCGTCCACAGCGGTGCCGGGCGGCCTTCCGGCGCGTCCGGCGGCCTTCTAGCGTCGGGCGCATGCAGATGACGACGACGCACCTGACCCTCGCGTGGGCGCTGCGGGGGATCGGCTTGGACGACGATGCCGCCCGCCTGATGGCCCGCGCGAGCGGCGCGCATACCGAGCTCCGGGACGCCGAGTCCGCCGTGAGCTGCCTGCGGTGGGCGGCCGAGGAGCTGCGCCGGCTGCATAGCGAGCTCGAGTCCGTGGCCTCGACGATCCAGGCGGCGCTGGCCCCACGCTGGCGCTCGGAGGCGGCCCGTGAGTACGCCGAGCGCACCGACGGGCTGCACCGCACCGCCAGGGACTGCGCGGACGAGGCCCTGCAGTGGCTGCTGCTGTGCTCCCAGGCCACAGAGGAGGCTGAGACGGCGGTGGGTGAGGCCCGGCGGCGGCTGGAGATCGCGGAGGCCGCGGCCCACGCCGCCCTCATGGCGGGGGTGCCGGCATGAGCGGGCCTGCGCCGATCCGCTTCACCACCTCGGGCGGCAGTGGATCCATCCACGCCGATCTCGACTCCCTCGCCGAGGTGGCGGGACGGCACGGTGAGGCCGCAGAGAAGCTCCTGCACCTGGCCGCGCAGGTCGAGACGGTGGTGCGGCACCTGGGGTCGGCACCGAGGGTGTCGGGCCGGGCCGCCCAGCTCGAGGGCCGGCTGTGGGAGGGCCGGGACGCCTGTCGTGCGCTGCAGGAACGCCTGCTGGACATGCAGCGCACCCTCAAGGACGCCATCGAGCGCTACCGCCTGGCCGAGCAGGGGGCGGCCGGCGTCATGGACGAGGAGGAGCTCGCCCTGTGGGACCTCCCGGCCCGCCTGGAGGAGGACTCCGCGGACGGCCTCACCGTCCCGGAGGGCGAGCGGCTGCTGAGGGCCCTGAACGGTGCCTCGATCTCTCGCGGGGCCGCGGAGCGGCTGGCCGCGGTGCTCGACGTCACCCTGCTCGCACCGGAGCTGCCGGGCGTGGGCCCGGGGGCGCCGGGCACGCCCACCCATCTGGACGGCGGACCGGGGGACCTGGCCTCGCTCATCCCGGATGCCTCCCTGCCCCCGGGCACGATCACCCTCACCCAGGTGACCACCGCGTCGGGCGAGGACGTGTGGGTGGTGGGCCTGCCCGGCACCCAAGCCTCCTCGGCTCTGGTGGACCCGGATGGCGGCTGGTCGGATCCGATGGGCATCGCGGACGCTCTGGGCCGGGGATCCGAGCACACCGGCGAGGGGATCGCCCGGGCCCTCACCCTGGGCGGTGTGCCGGAGGGGGAGCCGGTGGTCTTCGTGGGCTACTCGCAGGGCGGCCTGCACGCGCTGAACATGCCCTCCCATCCGCTCGTGAGCGAGCGCTGGGACGTGGCCGGGGTGGTCACCTTCGCCAGCCCGGGTGGGGGGATTCTCACGCCCGCGGGCGTCCCGGTGATGGCCTTCCAGCGGGAGGTGGACCTGGTCACCGCTCTGGACGGCGGCCCCGAGCCGGCCACGGTCTGGCGGGCCACGGTCACCTTCCAGCCGGAGAGCGGGGCCGCACCCGAGGGGTACACCGGGCCGGGCCTGCCGGGCTTCTCCGATGTGTTCGGCCCCGAGCACGCCCTCCCGCGCTACCTGGAACAGGTGCGCGCCTACGAGGCCGCTCCGCCGGAGCTCAAGGTGCAGGAGCAGGGGCAGCTGGCCGCCCTGAGTGCCCTCACGGCTGGGACGGTGCGCTCGAGTGCGACCGTCCGCCTGCGCCGGTGGGCCACGGGCGATCCCGCCCCGCAGTCCCGGCCCCGGGCCCCCCACGGGCCGGGGAGGTAGCCCGTGACCGCCCCGGACGACGTCGGCCCCGGACGGGGCTGCGGGATCTCGCCCTCAGCGGTGCTCGAGCATCGGCCCGGCCAGGAACTCGCCCAGGGCCTCGGGGCGGTCCAGCGGGAGGATCGCCGCGACATACTGGTCTGGCCGCACCACCACCACGGCCCCCTCGCGGCTGATGCCGCGCTCCTCGAAGATGTCCGGGCCGTTCTTCGCACGGGCGGTCGCGAACACGTTGTTGAGGTTCTCGAGGCCGAGTGCCCCGCACAGCGGGCGGAACACCCGGGGGGCGTCGCAGGCGGCGAACTCCGCCTGCTGCTGCTGGTAGATCACCTTGACGTCGAACACAGCGTCCTCACCTGCATCAGCCGGGGTGAAGCGGCGCAGGGCGGAGCCGGCGTCGTCCTGCATGTGGGCGGCCCAGCGCTCCAGCGTGGATCCTGCGGTGCCGGGGGCGGCGGCGTCGGCGAACACGTAGATCCGCCAGCGGCCGTCGGCCTCGTGCAGGTGCCCCAGGTGCACCGTGTTGGTGTCGCAGGCCCGCTCGACCAGGGCCGAGCGGAAGCGCTTGCCGATGGGGTACCCGGTGGCGAGCCCCTGATGCTCGGGGCCCTGGGTCAGCAGGGAGGGCAGGTACTGGGTCATGAACCCGGCCGGGAACTCCGCGGTCCGGACGTAGAACTCGGCCACCTCGTGGGGGTCGTCGCCCTCGGCGACGGACTTGGCCATGAGCGAGGACCACTGCCTATCGAAGGCGATCAGGTCCCGGGCCACCACCTCGCGCTCGTCCGAGTAGGACAGCAGCAGCTCCTCCGGGGCCCGCCCGGCAAGCACGTGCCCGAGCTTCCAACCCAGGTTCCAGCCGTCCTGCATGGACACGTTCATCCCCTGGCCGGCCTTGGCCGAGTGGGTGTGGCAGGCGTCCCCGGCGAGGAACACGTGCGGGGCCTGCCCGTCCGGGCCGCGGTTGTCGAAGCCGGAGGTGAGGCGGTGGCCCACCTCGTACACGGAGTGCCAGGCCACCTCCTTCACGTCCAGGGCGTAGGGGTGCAGGATCGCCTGGGCGCGCCGGATGATCTCCTCCAGCGGTGTCCGGCGGATCGCGTGGTCGTCGCCCTCGGGCACCTCGCCGAGGTCCACGTACAGGCGGAAGAGGTAGCCGCCCTCCCGGGGGATGAGCAGGATGGACCCGTGCGTGGAGTGGATGGCGCACTTGGTGCGGATGTCCGGGAACGTGGTGTTCGCGAGGGTGTCCATCACACCCCAGGCGTGGTTGGCCGCATCCCCGGAGAGGCGGTGACCGATGGCCGCGCGCACCCGGGAGGAGGCGCCGTCGGCCCCCATCACATAGGTGGCGCGCACGGTGCGTGTCGGCCCCTGGGAGGGGTCGGGGAGCGGACGGCCCTGTTCGTCCACGGTGCGGCGCAGGGTGACGGTCACGGGGTGGGTGCCGGCGCGGGTGTCCTCGAGGCCGACGAACTCCCAGCCGTAGTCGGGCATGGCCCAGGTGGGGGAGTTGCGCATGAACGTGGCGAAGTGGTCGAGGATCCGCGCCTGGTTCACGATCAGGTGCGGGAACTCGGACACCCCGGCCTCGTCGTCCTCGGTGACGGCGGTGCGGACGATGTTCTCCGGCTGCTGCGGGTCCGGGTTCCAGAAGTTCATGCTGGTGAGGGCGAAGGCCTCGGCGATGATCTCGTCGGCGAACCCGAACGCCTGGAAGGTCTCCACCGAGCGGGCCTGGATGCCGTCGGCCTGGCCGATCTCCAGCCGGTGGGGCCGGCGGTCGATGATCCGGGTGTGCACCTCGGGGAAGCGGGCGAGCTGGGCGGCGGCGATCATCCCGGCCGGGCCGGTTCCGACGATCAGCACGTCCATCTCGTCCGGCAGCTCGGCCGGCCGTGGCGGGCCGGCGAGGGGCTGGATCCGGGGATCCGTGGACACGTAGCCGTGATGGTGGAACTGCATGGGCGTCCTTTCCGTGCGGGCCCACGGCCCGGCCGATGCTCTCGCGGGGGAACGCGGCGCCCCGGGAGGGCGCGCTTGGGCGAGACTGTACGCGCAGGTGACGCCGGTCACAATCCATGGCGTGTTGGCCACAGAATGGATGGTGCGGCGGGCACCGGGGTGCTCTGCGTACCATCGAGGCCATGACTGACGCCGCCCCCACCCCCCGCCAGGTCCGCCCCCACGCGAAGGTGGGCCTGCTGCCGGTGTACGCCGCAGGCAAGCCGCCCGTGGCCGTGCCCGGCCTGACCCCCTACAAGCTCTCCTCCAACGAGAACCCCTTCGCCCCCGTGCCGCAGGTTGTCGAGCGCGTGCACGAGGTGGTCACCGGGGCCGAGGGGCAGGCCAGCCCGCTGTGCCGCTACCCGGACCCGCTCTCCACCGCCCTGCGCGAGCGCCTGGCCGCGCACCTGGATGTGCCCGCCGAGGACATCGTCACCGGTGCCGGCTCCCTGGGTGCGCTCTCCCAGGTGATCACGGCCTATGCCGGCGACGGCGGCCCGGACGGTGAGCCGGACGAGGTCATGTTCGCCTGGCGCAGCTTCGAGGCGTACCCGATCGTGGTGCGCAGCGCCGGCGCCAAGGACGTCCAGGTGCCGCTCACCGAGGATCACCGCCACGACCTGCCGGCCATGCTCGAGGCCATCACGGACCGCACCCGCGTGGTGCTGCTGTGCACCCCGAACAACCCCACCGGCCCGGTGCTGACCACCGCCGAGGTGGAGGACTTCCTCTCCAAGGTCCCGCCGCATGTGCTCGTGGTGATCGACGAGGCCTACGTGGAGTTCGTCCGTTCCGAGGACGCGGTGCGCGGCCTGGACATGTACCGGGCGTTCCCGAACGTGCTGGTGCTGCGCACCTTCTCCAAGGCCCACGGCCTGGCCAACCTGCGTGTGGGCTACTCGGTGTCCCAGCCGCACGTGACCCAGGCGCTGCGTGCTGTGGCCGTGCCGTTCGCGGTGTCCACGATCGCCGAGCAGGCCGCCGTCGCCTCCCTGGACCACCTGGACGAGGTGCTCGCCCGCGTGCAGACCGTGGTGGATGAGCGCGAGCGCGTGCAGGCTGCTCTGGCCGAGGTCGGCTGGGACGTGCCCGCCTCGGACGCGAACTTCGTGTGGCTGCCGCTGGGCGAGCGCGCCATGGAGTTCGCCGAGGCCGCCGGCGCGCAGGCGCTGGCCGTGCGCGCCTTCCCGGGTGAGGGGGTGCGCGTGTCCATCGGCGAGCGTGAGGCGAACGATCGCTTCCTCGAGGTGGCTCGCGCCTTCCGCCGCTGAGTCTGCACACTCCGACGCGCGGTGGCCCACCCGGGCCGCCGCGCGTCGTCGTCCCCACGCACTTCCGTTCGAGAAACGGGAGCCTCCCCGGGCACTTCGGTTCGAGAAACGGGGGCTTCCCCGAGTGCTCCCGTCCGGGAAACGGGAGGTGCCGCCGTCATGGACGAGGGATTAGCGCACGCGGGTGTACTCTAAGGCCCGCCTAACCCGACGGGTTGTCCGCCGGGCGGGCCGGACCGGCACCCCGCCGGCCTGCTCACCCCCTTCTCGAGGCGAGGCCACCATGACGCTCACCCTTTCCATCACGCAGGACCTGCGCCTGCGCGACGTCACCGGAGGCGCGGGCACTCCGCCTGCCGCCCTCCGCACACTCGCAGACCTCGCCGACGGCGAGACCGCCACCGTGACGGGCGTGTGCGACGCCGTCCGTCCCGAGGTCGCCCGCCGCCTGTTCGACCTCGGGTTCATGCCCGGCATGGAGGTGACGCGCGTGCGCCGGGCCCCGTTCGGTGGCCCCCTGGTGGTGCGCGTGGCCGACTACGAGCTCACCCTGCGCCGTGACCAGGCCCGCTGCGTGATCCTCTCCGGCCCCACGAACCCCGGTGCCGCCCCGTCCGCCTGCACCTGCCCGAACGCATGAGCCACGACCACTCCTGCCACGGCGGACCGTCCGCGGTGCTGGACGCCGCCCTGCCGCGCATCGGCCTGGTCGGCTCCCCGAACTCCGGCAAGTCCACCCTGTTCAACGCCCTCACCGGCATGAGCGTGCGCACCGGCAACTACCCCGGGGTGACCGTCGCCCGTGCCGAGGGCATGCTCACCACGCCCGACGGCGGCCGGATCGTCCTCGAGGACCTTCCCGGCACGTACTCGCTGGACCCCATCAGCCCGGACGAGCAGGTCGTGGCGGACCTGCTCGCCCTGGACCCCGGGAACCCGGACCACCCCGAGGCGCTGCTGCTGGTGGCGGACTCCACCACCCTGCAGCGCGGGCTGACCATGGTGGCGCATGCGCTCGCCGTGGACCTGCCGGCCACGCTCGTGCTCACCTTCGGGGATGAGCTGGCCCTGCGCGGCGGTTCGGTGGACCTGTCCCGGCTCTCGCGGGCTCTCGGCATCCCCGTGCTCGCGGCCACCGCCGGCGACGCGCGGCAGCGCGAGGCCCTGCGCGCCCACCTGGCCACGGACCCGGCCGGCTGGGACCGGCCCCCGCTGGCTCCGCCCACGGACCCAGACGGGGTGCGCGGGTGGATCGCCTCGGTGCTGGAGGCCGCCCGGTACCGGGCGCCGCGGCCGGACGGCCGCACCCGGCGGATCGACGACGTCCTGCTGCACCCGGTGTGGGGCACCCTCGTGTTCCTGGCCGTGATGTTCACGTTCTTCCAGGTGATCTTCACGGTGGCCACCCCGTTGCAGGACCTCGTGGAGGAGCTGTTCGGCTGGCTGGGGGAGCAGGCCGGGCAGTGGATCCCGGTGGACTGGGTGGCGCGGTTCGTGGCGGAGGCGCTGATTGGCGGCGTGGGCGCGGTGGTGGTGTTCCTGCCGCAGATCCTCCTGTTGTTCCTGATGATCTCCCTGTTGGAGGGCACCGGGTATATGACGCGCGCCGCGTTCCTCATGGACCGGGTGATGAGCCGTTTCGGCCTGGAGGGGCGCGCGTTCGTGGCGCTGCTGAGCTCGCTGGCCTGCGCGGTGCCGGGGATCATGGCCACCCGTTCCCTGCCCTCAGCCCGGGATCGGCTGGCCACCATGATGGCGGCCCCCTCCATGACCTGCTCGGCGCGTCTGCCCGTGTATGTGCTGATGATCTCCCTGCTGGTGCCGTCCGATGCCCGGTGGGGTCCGGTGGGGATGCAGGGCTTGGTGATGTTCGCCCTGTATCTCGGCGGTGCCATCACGGCCATGCTCTCGGCGGCGCTGTGGGGCCGGATGGCCGAGCGCCGCACCGGCGCGATGCCCTTCTACATGGAGATGCCGCCCTACCGGGTGCCTCGTGCCCGCACTGTGCTCACCGCCATGTGGTCCTCCGCGCGGGGGTTCCTGCGCAAGGTCACCTCGATCATCCTGGCGACGACGGCGGTGCTGTGGGTTCTGCTGAACGTTCCGGTGCGCTCGGAGGAGGAGATGGCCGCGGCTGGGGTCCCCATGGATGACACCGCCGCGGTGGCGCAGTACACGATCGACCATTCGGCGGCCGCGTCCGTGGGCCGGGCTGTGGAGCCGGTGTTCGATCCGCTGGGCTTCGACTGGCGGGTGAATGTGGGCGTGCTCGCCTCCCTCTCCGCACGGGAGGTGTTCGTGGCCACCCTCGGTCAGATGGCTGCCGCGGAGGACCCGGAGGATCCGGGGACCGCGCTGGAGAGCTGGACGGTGCAGGACGGGGAGCGGGCCGGGCAACCACTGTTCACCCCGGATGTGGTGGCCGCCCTGCTGGTGTTCTTCATGCTGGCGCTGCAGTGCATGAGCACGCTGGCGGTGATGCGGCGGGAGACCGGCACCTGGCGGTGGCCGCTGCTGGCCTTCGGCTGGTACTTCGCTCTCGCGTGGACGGTGGCGTTCTGCGTGCGGCACATCGTGCTGGCGCTGACATGACCGGGCGGGTCCGCTCCCGGGCCGCCGAGACGGGGCCCGTGGGGGAGCCGGTGCCGACGGCGGCGGTCCCCACTCATCCGGAGGCCGTCCCCGGGGACCCGGCCACCCTGCGCTGGGCGGTGCCGGCGGGTCTGCTCGGCAGGGTGGGGCCGGTGGAGATGTCCGGGCCTGCGGGGGCCGGGCCGGCCCCGTTGGAGGCGCTCCGGGAGGACGGCACGGTGCGGGCCGTCGTCGCCGAGCCGGCCGCCCTGCGCCTGACCCTGGGGCCCGGGCGCACCTGGCGGGCCGAGGGCGCCCGGGTGCGGGCCGCCCTGCAGGAGAGCCTCGCCCTGCTGGCCGCGGGCCGGGCGAGCCTGACGCCGGAGGCGACGGCCGACGTCGTTCCGGGGGAGGGGACGCCGGGGCGGGGGATGCCGGTGGGCGTCGGCGGGGCTGATCCGGATGCGGTGCTGCGGGCCGCCGCCGTGCAGGTGCTGGACGGTGCGGCGGGGGAATACCTGCGTTCGCACGGGGGCACGGCGCGGCTGGTCGATGCCCGGGATGGTGAGGTGGTGCTGGAGCTCGGCGGCACCTGCCACGCGTGCCCGGCGCGGGGCTTCACGCTGCAGATGCGCCTGGAGGCGGAGCTCCGCCAGCTCGTCCCGACCCTGCGCTCCCTCCGCACCCTCTGACCTCCCGTGTGAGAAACGGGAGGTTCCCCAGGCGCTCCGGTTCGAGAAACGGGAGGTTCCCCGGGCGCTCCGGTTCGGGAAACGGGAGGTTCCCCGGGCGGTTTCGTTCGAGAAACGGGAGGTTCCCCGGGCACTCCCGTGTGAGAGACAGGGGCACGACACCGTCCCCTCACCTCGCTCCCGACGTCAGCTCGGGCCCCCACGCACCCACACCCGCCACCACGCTCCGACGAGAGCGCAAGGGGAGGCTGGGTGCACACCGTGACCCGGCTCAGCCGCACCGTAGGATGAGGGCCACCGCCGCTGAGGCCCCGGCATCCTCCGGGCCTCCGACCGCAAGGAGTCCCCATGAGCGCTCCCCGCACGGTGGCGCTGCTCGTCACCCGGATGGTGCTGCTCACCGCCCTGTGCGGGCTCGCCCTGGGTGTGGCCGGTGCGCTCTCCACCCAGCGTCAGCAACACTTCAGCGCCGCCGACTGTGCCGATGCGGTGTGGGAGGTGGGCATCGCCGTCGCCGACCCCGCCCTCACCGGGCTGTGGCAGACGGCCGAGACGGCCCTCGCCGGCCGGGACCTCACACTGATGGCCACCGGCGCCGACCCGGGCCTGCACCATGTGAGCGGTCCTGCCGCCGGCTGCCTGACCGGCGTGGACCCGGCCCGTCTGGCCGACCTGCGTGAGGACGGGGGTCTGCTGATCCGCGCGGGCGGCGCGCTCGCGGACCGGGCCCAGGAGGACGGTGCCGTGGCCGGGCATCCGGCCCTCGTGGTCCCGGAGGCGCAGTGGCGCGGTCTGCCCTCGGACGCGGTGATCCAGCCTCGCCCCGCCTTCGACGACGTCCCCGCCTACACGGGCTTCCTGGCCGGGGATCCCGCAGACCTGGACGATGCGGTCCAGGCCATGAGGAGCGCCGGGGCAGAGGTGGAGGTCGCCGCCGTCCCCTCGGCCCTGACGGCGGCCCTCTCCAGTCCCGTGCTCGGCACCGCGGCCGTGCTCACCGGCCTCACCGCCGTCAGCGTCACCGCGTTCTGGGTGCTGACTCTCCGCTCGCAGGAGCGTCCTCGTCTGCGGGTGCTCCGCCTGCTGGGGGTGCCCCCGGCCCGGGCGGCCGCCTCCCGGTGGGCCACCAGCGCCCTGCCCTTCGCTGGCGCCGCGCTCGCCGCCGCCGCACTGTGGCTGGGGATGAGCCTGAGCGGCACCCTGCCCTCGCCGGCCCCGGGGGAGGCCGCCGCCGTCGTCGCCGGGGTGATCGTGGTGGATGCCCTGCTCGTGGCGGGCACACACCTGGCCGCCCTCCGTGTCCGGGAGGTGCCGCGATGATGCGGAGCCGCGGGCTCGGCGTCGCCCTCGCCGACGGCGTCCGGGACGCCCTGCGCTTCTGGCCGCTGATCCTGGCCGCCTTCCTGTACGCGATCCTTTCGTGCCTGCTGCTGGGGCTCTCCCTCCAGCAGGTGGGGGAGGCCCGGGAGGTCAGCCAGCACCTGCAGCGCTGGGACCGGGAGGGGGCCGCCTCCCTCCAGGGCCTGTACCTGGCCGGGTCCGCCCACGACGACGGCGCAGGCACCTCGGACGCCGCGGGCGCCCCGCCCCTGCAGGACGGTCCCGTGGCCTCCTCCCTGGAGCCGGACGAGGACTCCGAGACCGCGGCGGACCCGCACCGGGCGGCCGCCCTGCTCGCTCTCCTGGCCGACCCGCAGCGCACGGCCTACACCGTGGACCCCTACGGTGACCGCTTCGGGGACGACCTGCCCGGAGCGATCCTGACCACCGAGGACCTCCTGCCCGCCGCCGGCCTGGACACCCTGACGACGCCGACCGGCCAGTCCCCGCCCCGGGGAGCCGACGGCGCCCCCGCCCCGTACGCCGTGCTCGGCAGCGCGTCCACGGCCCGGGACCCCTACGCGCTGCTGGTCGACGGCGCCCTGCCCCCGCCCACACGCGTGCGGTTCCAGGACGCGATGATCCCGGTGGTCGGCCGGCTCGCACCCGGGGCCACCATGCTCGACCCGACGATGGGGTCGGTGCCCCTGGACGGCGCCGTGCTGGTGATCGTGCCCCCGTCGATGCTGCCCTCGCTCTACGACCAGCAGACCCTCGACGCCCTGCTGCTGCGCACGGTGGCGCTCGGCCCCGGTGCCCCCGCCGTGCTCGACGCCGCGGCCCGCCCCCTGGAGAGGGAGAACTTCGTGGTGACCGCCGAGCCGCTGTCCTCACGCTCCTCGGGCCTGCTGCAGTCCCTGAGCTCGAGCTCCCGCACCCTGCTCGTCCTGTTCGGATCGGCCGTGCTCGGCGCGGGGGTCTCCCTCTTCGGCACCCTGGGGGTGCTCGCCCGCGCCCTGGCCCCCACCTGGCGGATCGCGGTGACCGTGGGGGCCTCCCACCGGCAGACGGCGGTGCGGATCCTCGTGCCCGTGCTGCTGGCCTGGGTGCTCCCGGCCGGGATCGGCCTGACGGCGGGTGCGGCCGTCCTGCCCGGCCCACCGCCCACCGGCCCGGTGACGGCGGCCCTCGCGGTGGTCCTCGGTGTGGGGACGGTGGCCGCACTGTCCTCATGGAGGGCGCTCGCGGCGACCTTCGGCGGGGGCCGACCCGGCCGACGTCACCCCGTCTCCGCCCTGCCCTCCGCCCCGACGAAGGAGCCCTCATGAGCCTGCTCGAGGTCCACGACGTGGACAAGTCCTTCACCTCCGACGGTGGGGTGGTGCCCGTGCTGCGCGGGGTCCGCCTGGCGGTGCCGGCCGGTCAGATGCACGCCATCACCGGCCCCTCCGGGTCCGGGAAGTCCACGCTGCTGCGGATCCTCGCATGCCTGGACGCCCCCGACGCCGGCCGGGTGCTGCTGGGCGGGGAGCCGCTGCCGGAGCCGTGGAGCGCCGGCGGGGACCGACACCGGAACCGGCGCTGCGGGATCGTGCTGCAGGACTTCGCCCTGATGGAGCACGCCACCGCGCTGGAGAACGTGATGCTGCCCCTGCGCTACGGCCCCCGCCGGCTGCCCCGCGCGGAGCAGCGGCGCCGGGCGGCCGAGGCCCTCGAAGGAGTGGGGCTCGGGCCGCGCTCCGGCCACCGGGCCCGCACCCTCTCCGGTGGGGAGAAGCAGCGGGTGGCCGTGGCCCGGGCCCTGATCAACGATCCGCCGCTGGTGCTCGCCGACGAGCCGACCGGTGCACTGGACCAGGCCCGCAGCCGGGAGGTCGTGGACCTGCTGCGTGCGGCCGTCGGCCCGGAGCGGGCCGTGGTGGTGGTGACCCACGACCCGCGCGTGGCCGCCGCCTGCGACCGACGCTGGCACCTGGAGGACGGCAGGCTCCTGGGGGAGGACTGACACCGTCCCCTCGCCCCGACACCACCCGCACCCCGACGGGGCCGGCGTCGTGGTGTGCGTGTCCGGGACGTTTGATTGACTGGCGGGGACATCCACGCCCCGGCAGGAAGAAGGCACCCCATGGCACGTGAGATCAACGTCGGACCGGCCTCGGCCCTCCCGGAGGGGGAGGCGCTCATGGTCCCCCGCAGCACCACCGGCACCCGGGACGACGTCGCCATCGTCCACGCCGAGGACGGCGAGTTCTACGCGATCGACAACACCTGCTCCCACCAGGACTACGCGCTCTCCGAAGGGTTCGTGGAGGGCGCCTGCATCGAGTGCCCGCTGCACGGGGCGGGCTTCGACCTGCGCACCGGCGAGGCCCTGACCCTGCCGGCCACGAAGCCGGTGGGCACGCACGCCGTGGAGGTCCGCGACGGCGACCTGTGGCTGACCGTCGAGGACGAGGCATGAACCAGGCCTCCCACCCCGCGGACGGGACAGTGCCCGCGGGCTCCCCCCACCCCGCCGGCCCGACGCGCGGGCCCGCGGCGTCCGTGCTCGTGGTGGGCGGCGGCGTCGCCGGGTTCGCGGCGGTGCGTGAGCTGCGCCGCCTCGGCCACACCGGCGCGCTGACCCTCGTGGACCCCGAGGGCCTGCCCTACGACCGCCCCCCGCTGTCCAAGGAGTACCTCACCGGCGACGCCGACCCCGGCCGCCTCCTGCTCGCCCCGCCGGACTGGTTCGCCGAGCACCGCGTCCGCGTGCTCACCGCACGCGCCGTACGCCTGGACCTGTCCGGTCCGCGCCCGGCGGCCGAACTGGACGACGGCACCCGGTGTGAGACGGACATGCTCGTGCTCGCCCCCGGCGGCCGGCCCCGCCCCCTGGCCGTCCCCGGCGGCGACCACCCGGACCTGCTCGTGCTGCGCACCCGCGCGGATGCCGACCGCCTGGCCGCCGGCCTGCACCTGGGCGCGCGCGTGGTGGTGATCGGGGCCGGGTTCACCGGCTCCGAGGTGGCCTCGGCCGCCCGTGAGGCGCTCGCGGACGTGACGCTCGTGACCACCGGGCCGGCGCCGTCGTCGGCGGCGCTCGGCCCGGCCCTGGCCGAGCGCGTGCACCGTGAGCACACCCGGCGGGGCGTGCGCGTGGTGGAGGGGCTGGTGATTGCCGTCGAGCACGACGCCGGCACCCACCGGGTGTGCGTCCGTCACCCCGACGGGGGCCAGGAGGTGCTGGAGGCGGACACGGTGGTGGCCGCGGTCGGCATCGAGCCGGACGTGTCCCTGGCGGAGGCGGCCGGGCTGGAGACGGACCGGGGGATCCTCGTGGACGCGCACGGGCGCACCTCGCACCCGGCCGTCTATGCGGTGGGCGACGCCGCCGAGCGCCGGGCGGCCGGCACCGTCACCGGTGCTGCGGCCGACGACGGGGCCGGGGCCGCCACCGATGCTGTGCCCGACACCGAGACCGGCACCGTCCCCGTGCGCGCTCCCGCCCCGGTGACGCACACTCCCACGATGCACTGGGAGCCGGCGATGCGCTCCGGGGCGGCGGCCGCGGCCGCGATCCTCGGCGAGCCCGTCCCGGACGCCGGGGCCCCCTGGTTCTGGTCCGACCGGCACGGCATGCACCTCGAGGGGGTGGGGACGATGCTGCCGCCGGCCGGCGGGTGCGTGGTGGACCGCCTCGTGCACGGGGAGCCGGTGGCGTCCTTCGCGCTCGACGCCGACGGGCTGCTCGTGGGGGCGGCCTCCCTGGACGACCCGACCGTCGTCCGGGCCGCGCGGCGGCTCATCGACCGGCGGATCCCCGTGGACCCGGCACGCCTGGCCGACCCCGAGGTGCCGGTGCGGTCGCTGCTGCGCGGCTGAGGCCCCCGGCTCAGCGGGTGCGCAGCACCATGCCCGGGTGGAGCATGGTCCGCGGGCCCATCCCGTTGAGGGACTGCAGGGTCCGCATGGGCACGCCGGTGCGCTCGGCGACCAGCCACCAGCCGTCATTCGGGCGGACCGTGTACCGTGCGCCGCCGCGCACCCCGGGGGCGGCGTGCTTGGGGGCGGCCCGCTGGAGGGCGGGGCGTGCAGGAGCGGCCCGCTTCGGCGCCGGACGCGCGGTGGCTGCCCGCTTCGGGGCGGGCCTCGGCGCGGTCCGCTGCGGGGCCGTCCGCTGGGGCGCGGCATGCTTCGGTGCCACCGCCACCCGTTGCGGGGCGGCCTTCTGCTGGGGCTTCGCCGGGGCCGAGGCGGCGTGCCGGGGAACGGCCCGGCGCGGGGCCGGCGTCGTGCGCTCGGCCTGGGCCGCGATGCGGGCGGCGCGGGTGCGGATGTCCCCCAGGCGGGCCGTCAGGTGGCGTCCCGGACAGGCGGTGAAGGAGGTGGCCCGGTGCGGGTGCACCACGTCCAGCGTGACCCTCCGCCCCTTCTGGAACTTCGCGTTGCCCGCCGAGACCAGGGTGGTGCGGCCGTGGGCGTCCAGGCCGTCCCGGTACAGGTAGAAGGCGGTGGCCCGGGCCATCGCGTCCACGACCGCCTCGGAGGGCACGGCCGTCTCATAGTTCCCCAGCGTGGAGATCCCGACGGTCCCGGTGTTGAACCCACCGGCGTGCGTGCCCAGGGGCGTGGACTCCAGCGCCCCGCGGCGGCCCTCGTAGATGGTGCCGAACCGGTCCGTGACCAGGTGGTACGGGAAGTCGCCCCATTCGAGGGTGCGGGTGTAGTACGCGTAGATCCCGCGCATCTGCTGTACCGCCTGGGCGCGGGTGTACCCGTTGGTGCCGGCCGTGTGATGGATGGTCAGCGCCTTGACCCTCCCGAAGCGGGGTGAGTCCGAGGCCCAGGCCTCGTTGGCCCCCCACTGGGCGCGGGTGACCACGTTCGGCAGGATCCGGCGGCGCGCCTCGGCCGCGGACCGGCGGGAGGCCACGGTGTGGGCTTGCACGGGCATCGGCTCGGACCCCTGCACGGGCACCTGCGCGACGACGGTGCGCCCGGTCGGCAGGGCCGGTGCGGGGGTGTGCGCAGCGGCCTGGGCGGCCTCGGCGTCCGTGGGGGCGGTGCCCGGGTCGATCAGGGACAGCTCCATGCCTGCGGGGGCGGTGCCGTCCTCGGTGACCACACGCAGCTGGGCGCCGTCCGCGCCGAATGCCACCAGCGGGTCCGTGCCGGTGCGCCCGGCCGGGCCAGCCTCGTCCAGGACGGTGCGGGTGAGGTCCTGCCACGGCGACCACACCCCGTTCTGGTGCAGGCGGATCTGCACGGACTCGATCCGCCCACCCTCGCCCGAGCGCCAGGCCGCCGCCGCCACGGTGAACGGCGTGTCCGTCACGGGGGCGGTGAGCACGGCCAGGCGGGAGCGCTGGTCCGCGTCCAGGCCCGCCAGCGCCGCCTCGTAGGCCGCCCCGGGGGCGACGCCGGTCCCCGGGATCCGGTGCGTCGTCTCCCCCTGCACGGGTGCCGGCCGGGCCGGCGCGGTGGTGGCCTGCGTGGCGGTGGCCAGGGCCGCCGTCGGGCCGGCCTGCACGGTGCTGAATGCGGAGGGGCCGAACGCAGAGGTGCTGAGCGCGGAGGTGCCGAACGCGGATGTGCCAGGGTGCGGGGCGTCGGCGGGGGCCGGGGGCAGCCCGGTCAGGGTGAGCGAGAGCGCTGTGGCGATGGCGGCCGGGGCGAGCACGCCGGGCACGGCCGGGAGGACGGGGGGAGGATTCATGGGCGAGGGCCTTCGAGGAGCCCCGGCAGCAGCGGGGCGGGCGGGCGATGCGGGCCATCCAGCGGCCTCACAGCGGAGGCCGAGGGGCCCTGGCGATCGTAACCGGTCCGCCGCGGCGGGGCACCCCTGAGGTGGGGGCCGTCAGCGGCCGGGGCGGTCAGCGCTGGCCCTGCTGCCCTCCGCGCTCGGCGCGCCGCGTCCGCCACGTGGACCACGCGAACTGCAGCGCCCAGAGCAGGCCCAGGCCCACGACCATGAACACCACCGTGAACACGGCGTCCGAACCGCTGCCCCCGAACAGGAGGTCGCCGGCCCCGAAGAACAGGGCGATGGGCACGGCGATCACCATGCAGCCGAGGACGGCCACCACCGCGATCAGGATCTTCCTTCGGATGCTCACTGTTCGCCTCGTCCCCTCCACCGGCCGGCATCGCCCCGGCCTGCCGCCGTCATCGATCCGGGCTGTCGTCACCCCGGGTTGTCGTCGTCGACGATCCTTCCACAGGGGGGCGCCGCACAAGGACAGCACAGCGCGCCTGACACCTCCACGACCCTGGCACCTCTGCGCCCCGGACACCTCCACGACTCTGGCACCTCCACGTCCGGGCCCACGCCCACCCCCGCACCCGGCTCAGGTGCCGCAGAAGGTGACGAACGGCGTCGTGCCCTCCGGTCCCGGCGCGGCCAGGCTCCGAGCCTCGGGAGAGGCGGCGGCCGCCTGGCGGGAGAACGGGGCGCGCACGGCCGCCAGGACCGCCTCCACGGGGGCGAGGTCTCCAGCCTCGGCGGCGTCCAGGGCGTCCTGCAGGGGACGGTTGCGCGGCACCAGCAGCGGGTTCGTCCGGGCCATCAGCGCCGGGTCCGGTCGCAGGGCCAGCCAGTCCGCCCGCCACGCGCGCGTGGCCTCCCCGTCCGGCAGGCCCGCGAGCACCCCCGGGGTGGGGTTCGGCCCCGGCACGACGCCGGCCAATTCCGCCCAGAAGGACGTCCAGTCGACCCGGTGCTCGGCGAGCAGGCCGAGCAGGCGCGCGGCGACGTCGTCGGAGGCCTCCGTGCGGGGCACGCCCAGCTTCGCGGCCAGGCCCCGCTGCCAGGCGGCGTCGAAGGCCGGGGCGAAGCCCTCAAGGGCCGTGGTGGCTGCGTCCACGGCAGCATCCGGGGAGGATGTGGGGGAGGGCGCCAGGTGTGGCAGCAGCGCCTCGGCGAACCGGTTGAGGTTCCACAGGGCGATCTGCGGCTGGTTCCCGTACGCGTACCGGCCCTGCCGGTCGATCGAGGAGAACACCGCAGACGGGTCGAAGGCGTCCAGGAACGCGCACGGGCCGTAGTCGATGCCCTCCCCGGACAGCGTCATGTTGTCCGTGTTCATCACCCCGTGCACGAACCCCACCAGCATCCAGCGGGCCACCAGATCCGCCTGGGCGGCCACCACCGCCTCCAGCAGAGCCAGGGCCGGGACCTCCGCGTCCGCACGCTCCGGGTGGTGACGCCGCACCGCGGCCGCCACCAGCCGCGGCACCAGGTCCTCCGGGGCGCGCCCGGCCTGGACCAGCGCGGCCGCATACTGGGCCGTGCCCACCCGCAGGTGGGAGCCCGCCACCCGCGCCAGCACCGCCCCCGGCAGCGGGCGCTCGCGGTGCACCGTCCGCCCCGTCGCGACGACGGCCAGCACCCGGGTGGTCGGGATCCCGAGGGCGTGCATCGCTTCGGACACCACCAGCTCCCGCAGCATCGGCCCGACCGCCGCCAGTCCGTCTGAGCCCGGCCGGGAGAACGGGGTGCGGCCCGAGCCCTTGAGGTGGAGGTCGCGGAGCCGCCCGGCCGGGTCTGTGAGCTCGCCGAGCAGCAGGGCACGGCCGTCCCCGAGGACCGGTGAGTACGAGCCGAACTGGTGGCCCGCGTACCCCTGCGCCACCGGGTGCGCGCCCGGGCCGGGGGCCTTCCCCGTGAGGAGGCGGACGCCGTCGTCGGTGGTGAGCCACTGCGGGTCCAGACCGAGTTCCTGGGCCAGGGACGTGGTGAGGTGGAGCAGACGCGGGGCCGGGGCCGGCTGCGCCTGCGCCGGGGCGCAGAGCTCGGGGAGGGCGTCGGCGAACTGCGAGGTCAGGGCGGGGTGCCGGGGTGCGGGGGCGAGGAGTCGGGCATGCGGTCAGGCTACGCGCGGCGCTGCGGGCCGCACCCACCCCAATCGCTCCGGGGGCGAAAGTGCCCGGAATTCAGCCGGAACTCCGGGCACTTTCGCCCCGGAACCATGAAGGAAGAGGGAGGGGAGATAGGGAGGGGGAAGGAAGCGGGGGAGGAACCCGCAGAACCTGGGGCCGTCAGGACCCGGCGAGCATGTCCTTCACGAGCGGCACGACCTTCTCACCGAACAGCTCCACCGAGCGGCGGTTGGCTGCGTGCGGGATCGGCCCGTGCTGCACCTTGAAGTCCACCCGGGCTGCGCCGAGGTCCTTCACGCCCTGCGCCACCTTGCGGGCCACGGTCTCCGGGGATCCGACGGCCATCAGGCCGTGGCCGAGCTCGTTGCGCAGCTGCTGGGTGGTCATCGTCGGCCAGCCGCGGTCCTGCCCGATCCGCGCATGGTGCTGCAGGTACGGCTCCGCGAACGCGTCGAAGGCCTGGGCGTTCGTCTCCGCCACATGCCCGATCATGTGGAACCCGATGCGCGCCTCGCCCTCATGCCCGAACTTCTCCCGCGCGTCGCGGTAGAGCTTGGCGAAGGGGGCGAAGCGGGCGGAGGGCCCGCCGATGATCGCGAGCATGAGGGGAAGGTCGTAGTTCGCCGCACGCACTACGGACTGCGGGGAACCGCCCACCGCCACCCACGTGGGCAGCGGCGCCTCACCCTCGAGCGGCGGGTACAGGGTGACCTCGTGCAGGTTCTGGGTGTGCTGCCCGGTCCAGGTGACGGGCTGCTCGGTGCGAAGCTTCGCGAACAGGGCGAGCTTCTCCTCGAACAGGGACTCGTAGTCGTTCAGGGAGTAACCGAACAGCGGGAAGGACTCGGTGAAGGAGCCCCGGCCCAGGATCACCTCGGCGCGGCCGGAGGAGAGTGCGTCCAGGGTGGCGAAGCGCTCGTAGACGCGCACCGGGTCGTCGGAGGAGAGCACGGTGACGGCGGTGCCGAGCCGGATCCGCTCGGTCCGCGCGGCGATTGCGGCCAGCACGAGCTCGGGGGAGGAGACGGTGTAGTCGTCCCGGTGGTGCTCGCCGATGTTGAAGGCGTCGAGCCCGGCCTCCTCTGCGGCGACGCCGAGGTCCACCACGTGCCGTACGCCCTCGGCGTGGGACTCGAGGGTGCCGTCGTCGGTAGCGGTGCGGTCGCCGAAGGTGTCGATGCCGAACTGCAAGTCCTGGGTGGTCATGGGCCCTCCTCATGTGGCTCGGGTGTGGGGCGGATGCTCCGCCGTCACGGGGAACAACGCCACCGCCGCCCGAGTTATTTCAAACATGAATGACACTGCGAGCCTGCACCACGACGACGCCCCCACCACCCCCGGGCCGCCCTCTCCAACGGGGCCCCTCACCGTCGGGCTCATCGGCGCCGGGAAGCTCGGGGGCGTGATCGGCCAGCTCGCCGCGGAGGCCGGGCACCGGCTGCTCGTGGCCGAGCGTCCCGCCGACCCGACCTTCGACCTCGTCCTGTCCGCGCTGCTCCCCAGCGCGCATGTCGTCCCGCTGCCGGAGCTGCTCGCGCGCGCGGACGTGGTGGTGCTCGCCGTGCCGCAGCACACGCTGACCGGCCTGGACCTGCGGGAGGCGGTCGGCGTCGTCGTGGATGCCACCAATGCGTGGGGTGAGGGAGCCGAGGGCGTCGGCCCGGCCTGGTGGGAGGCGCGCCTGCCCGGCGTGCCCGTGGTGAAGACCCTCAACCATGTGGCGTACACCGAGCTGCTCGCCGACGCGCGGCCGGCGGGTGCGCCCGGGCGTCGGGCACTGGCGGTGGCCGGCGACGACGACGCGGCGGTGGCCCTGGCCGCGCACCTGGTGGACTCCCTCGGGTACGACGCCGTGCCCGTGCCGGCCTCTGCCGCCGGCCTGCTCGAACCGGAGGGGGCGCTGTTCGGCGGACGCTTCGACGCGGACACCATGCGCGCAGCCCTCGGGAGCTGACCGCCGAGGCAGGGGAGGGGTGGATGGAGGCGCCCCTGGGGTGGGTGCTTGAGCTGCTCCGGGGGGCGAAAGGGGCCGGAATTCAGCCGGAATTCCGGGCGGTTTCGCCCCCGGAACCCTGGGGGGCGGGAGCGAGGGCAGAGCCAGGGAGGTAGGACAAGGTGTGGAGTCGACGAGAGGCTCACGGTCGGGATAAATGTGCATGTATGCACACAAGTGCATGCATGAAGTATCCAAAGTGCAAGGACGGGGAACTATTCGGGTGCGGTGATATACATGGGGTGCCTCAGGTCAGGGCTTCCTAGCCATGATCGGGCTCCGACTGAGAGGAAATCATGAGCAATCCCGTGTCTCGCCGGACCGTGACGTCCACGATGGCTTGGGCCGTCCCTGCTGTGTCCGTCGCCGCTGCTGCGCCCGCTCTGGCGGCCAGTTGCGTCAGCAATCTGATCAGCGCACCCTGGTCGAATCTTTTTGACGGCACAAAGCGCACTGTTGGAAATTCCAACACATACATTGCTTACGTGATGTACCCGACCTCGGATTCTACTGGTCGGGCCGAGTTCACCTCTGCAACTCCTCGCTCGGCAACGGCAAATCCGCAGGGAAGGGCTTCCTATCCTCCGGAATACTGCGATTGCCGGGATTCTAATGATGTCACCGGCGACGTGGTCACCGTGATTGTGGAGAACATCGGCGGCGATGACCAGTACTCGGCCACCCCGAAGACCTACAATGACGTCCCGGGAAATGACCCTTCGGGCAACGCCTGGCCGTACATCATTACGCAGCAGCCGGACCGCGGGGAGAACTACCAGGTGACCAGCTATGGTGCCTTCAGGCCCCAGCCGGGCTCCCTGGACAACCAGTACAACGGGGTCATGTCCACCAACCCGGCGACCGGGCGCACGCAGTGGACGTGGGAGATCACCATGATCGCCCCTACCTGCTCGCCTTCCGATGGCCTCGGTGCCATCGAATACCAGATCTTCTTCCCGCCGCACTACGCCCCGGCTGGACGGATCTCCAACCCCACCTACAAGATCACGACGATCTCCCCCTGGGGAACCAACACCTTCCAGATCTGATCCTTGTGGATCTCGGCCTGCTCCCGCTCAGGCCCACGTGGGGTTGCTCGCCGATCGGCGGGCGACCCCACGGCCGTTCTGGCAGATGGCACTGAACTGGATCCAGCGCCCTGTGGTCCGCGGTCCATCCTGATGCCCCAGAGTCTGGCCCCGCTGCTCCGGGGGCTGGCCGCGCCGCCCGGGGCTTGGCCGCGGTGTTCCGGGGGGCGAAAGGGGCCGGAATTCAGCCGGAATTCCGGGCGGTTTCGCCCCCGGAACCCTGGGGGGCGGCGGCCGGGCACCAGCGGTCGGCGAGTGCCTCGGCGGCCCGGGCCAGCAGGGCGACGTCGGCCCCCACGTTCAGGAAGTCCGCACCGGCCGCGGCGTAGGCCTCCGCCTGCTCGGGGTCGAACGCGTTGACGCCCACCACGGTGCCGGCCTCGTTCGCGGTCCGGATCACCGAGACCACCGCGGCGACGACGTCCGGGTGCCTCTGCTGGCCGAGCAGCCCCATGCTCGCGGACAGGTCCGCGGGGCCCACGAAGATCCCGTCCACCCCGTCCACCGCGGCGATCGCGGCGGCGTTCTCCACCCCCTCGACCGTCTCGACCTGCACGAACAGGCTCACCTGCGCATCGGCCCCGGTCAGATAGTCGGGGATCCGGTTCCACCGGCCCGAACGGGCCAGCGCAGACCCGACCCCGCGCACGCCGGGGCGGGGACCGTCGTCGGGGCGGGGACCGCCGTCGTCGTGATGGGGGCCGGCGTGGTCTGGGCGGAGGCCCGGGTAGCGCAGTGCGCGCACGGCCTCGGCAGCCTGCTCGGCGGTGTCCACCATCGGCACAAGCAGGGTCTGCGCGCCCAGGTCCAGGT
Source organism: Micrococcus sp. (assembly GCF_034179925.1). Taxonomy (GTDB): domain Bacteria; phylum Actinomycetota; class Actinomycetes; order Actinomycetales; family Micrococcaceae; genus Micrococcus. Next base: position 28,183 of record NZ_JAXFPG010000019.1, read on the forward strand.
ACTGCTTGATGAGCACTGGGTCCAGGGTGGGAAGCCGGGTCATCACCGGCACCCCGTACCCGGCGACCGTGCGCAGCAGCATCAGCACGGTCTCCAGGCTCAGGGGGGCGTGCTCGCCGTCGACCAGCAGGTAGTCCAGGCCGGCGCCCGCGCAGATCTCGGCGGCCGTGGCATCCCCCGAGCTCAGGAGCATGCCGGCGGCGGGACGGCCGTGGCGGGCGGCCCGCGCGTCGGGTGTGAAGAGGTCGCGGACGAGGGGCTGGGGGTTCAGGCGGATGGGCACGGGATCCTCCGGGATGGTCAGGCGAAGTGGCAGGTGACGGTGCCCAGCGGCCCGTAGTCGGCGGTGACGGTGTCTCCGGAGGCCACGGACAGCGGGCGGGTGAAGGAGCCGGCGAGTACGGTCTCCCCGGCGGCGAGGGCGTCCCCGTGGCCGGCCAGGCGGTTGGCGAGCCAGTGCACGCCGTTGCCGGGGTGGTTGAGCACGCCGGCGGCGACCCCGGTCTCCTCGATGCTCTGGTTGCGGGAGAGTGTGCCGGCCACCCAGCGCAGGTCCACGGCGTCCGGGCGGACGGGGCGGCCGCCGAGCACCATGTACCCCAGCGCCGCGTTGTCCGCGATGGTGTCCACGATGGTGCGCCCGGCCAGCTCCACGTGCGCGTCCAGCACTTCGAGGGCGGGCACCACGTACTCGGTGGCGCGCAGCACGTCCACGAGGGTGACGCCGGGGCCGCGCAGCTCGTCCTTGAGCACGAAGGCGAGCTCCATCTCGATGCGCGGGTTCGTGATCCGCGCCGTGTCGAAGTCGTGCCCGGACTCGACGACCTGGTCGTCGAAGATCACACCGTAGTCCGGCTCGGTGATGCCCGTGGCAGCCTGCATGGCTTTGGAGGTCAGGCCGATCTTGTGCCCGACGACGCGGCGGCCCGCCTCCACCTGCCGGCGCGCCCAGATGCGCTGCACCGCGTAGGCGTCCTCCACCTCCATGCCCGGGTGGCGGGCGGTGAGGAGGGGGACGGGGGTGCCGGTGCGGCCGGCGTCGTGAAGCTCGTCGGCGATCTTCTCGTGCGTGGCGCGGTCCAGCATGGTGGCTCCTTCGAGGGGTGGGAGGGGGCAGGAAGTAGCAGGGCGCGTAGGGGCGCCCGGCCTCAGAGCTGGTGGCCGAGCTTGTACTCGCCCTTCTTGTAGTCGGGCATGGACTCCTCGCCCTCCTCGGCGCGGGTGTAGGAGAACCCGTCGGCGCCGATGGTCACGGCCATCTCGGACTCGTCGGTGCGGGCCACGAGCGGCTGCAGGTTCCCGTCCAGGTCCAGCACGCGGGAGGCGTCCGTGTACCAGGACGGCACGACCGGGGTGCCCCACCAGTCGCGGCGCTGGTTGTCGTGCACGTCCCAGGTGACGACCGGGTTGTCCGGGTCGCCGGTGTAGTAGTCCTGGGTGTAGATCTCCACGCGGTGGCCGTCCGGGTCGCGCAGGTACAGGTAGAACGCGTTGGAGACGCCATGGCGGCCCGGGCCGCGCTCGATCGCGTCGGACATGCGCAGGGCGCCGAGCTTGTCGCAGATCGCCAGGATGTTGTGCTTCTCGTGCGTGGCGAAGGCGACGTGGTGCATGCGGGGGCCGTCGCCGCCGGTCATGGCGGTGTCGTGCACGGTGGGCTTGCGGCGCATCCATGCGGCGTAGACGGTGCCGTGCTCGTCCTGGATGTCCTCGGTGACGCGGAAGCCGAGGTCCTGCATGTACCGGGCGGCGCGGGGCACGTCCGGGGTGACCTGGTTGAAGTGGTCGAGGCGCACGAGTGCACCCGGGGTGTGGAGGTCGTAGCGCCAGGCCAGGCGCTCGACGTGCTCCACCTCGTGGAAGAACTCGTAGGGAAATCCCAGCGGGTCCTCCACGCGCACCGAGTCCCCGACGCCGCGTACGAATCCGTCGGGGTTCCGCTCCACCCGGCAGCCGAGTTCGCGGTAGAACGCCTCGGCCCTGTCGAGGTCGTCGGGGGTGCGCACGCGGTAGGAGAACGCGGCGACGGCGGCGACGTCGCCCCGGCGCAGGATCAGGTTGTGGTGGATGAACTCCTCGAGGGTGCGTAGGTAGATGGCGTCCTCGTCCTCCTCGGTGACCACGAGTCCGAGCATGTCCACGTAGAACCGACGCGAGGCCTCCAGGTCCGTGACCACCAGCTCCATGGAGGCGCAGCGCAGCACGTCCGGCGCGGGGGAGGCGGGGGTGGGGAGGGGGTTCGCCGTGTGGATCGGGGTCTGCTGGCCGACACGGAAGCCGGAGGAGGTCTTCTGGTGGGGGTCGAGGGTGCTCATGCTCTCTCCTGGGGGCGATGACGACGACGGCGGCCAACGCGTGGCGCTGGACGTGCCCTGGGTCACGTTGTTGCGGGAATCGTATATGATCTGCCGGGCTGGGGGAAGAGCGCGAGAAGGCGAGGGAAGGCTGCGAGACGGCGTCTTCGAAGCCCCACCCCCCCCGCCCTCCTCGTGCCCCCTGCCCCGTCCAGCTCCCCACCACGCTCCGGGGGGGGGGGGGGGGGGGCCGCCCCGGGGGGGGGGGGCCCCCGCGGCCCCCCCC
>NZ_JAXFPG010000031.1:0-64420 GCF_034179925.1 Micrococcus sp.
CCCCGGCGCCCCCCGCCCCGGGTCTTGCCCCCCCCCCCCCCCCCCCCCCCCCGGCCCCACCGCGGGCGGGGGCGCACCCCGTTGGGGGGGCGCCGCCCCGTCCTCGTCCTCAGGGGGTGCCCCAGTTCCCCGGGGGCCAGATCGTCGCGAACACCTCGCCGACGATCTCTTCATGCGGGACGAACCGGGCACAGTCCCCGGCTGCAGCCAGGCCCCGGCACGCGATCACCGAGTCCGCGGAGTTGGAGCGGTGATCACCGAGCACCAGGTGGTTGCCCTCCGGCACCGTCAGCGCCGGAAAGCACCGCGGGGACCGCGGCTCGGTGGTGCAGTCAAGGGAGCCGGGGAGGAAGGGGAGGTCCTGGTGGATGTAGGGCTCGTCCAGGGGGGTGCCGTCCACCACGACCGCGCCGTTCGTGGAGCAGCACTCCACGGTCTGCCCGGGGGTGCCGATGACCCGCTTCACGAGGGCCTGCTCGTGCGAGACGCCGATGCCGGTGATGTCCCCGAAGGTTTTCACCACGGCCTCCAGCGGCCCGTCTGGGCCCGTGGGCTGCGCCCAGGCCTCATCCGCCGTGAACACGACGACATCCTGGGAACCGGCCAGTCCGTCCGGGTAGGCCATGCGGTTCACCAGCATGCGGTCGCCCACATTGAGGGTCTGCTCCATCGAGCCCGAGGGCACCGAGTACACCTTCACGAAGAAGGCCTGCACCACGGAGACCACCACGAGGGCGACCACCACGTTCAGGAGCACGGACGCCCAGCCGGGCAGGCCCCGACGGGCCCCTCCCACGGCGCGCGAACCGGTGCCGCCCACCGTGGCGGTGCCGGCGTCGTCAGCGGTCTCCGGGCGACCCCCGGGAAGCTGGTGCGCCACCGCTCAGGCGTCCCCGTCGAACAGGCTCGTCACGGAGCCGTCCTCGAACACCTCGCGGATGGCGCGGGCGATCAGCGGGGCGATGGAGAGCACCGTGAGGTTTTCGAAGCGCTTCTCGACAGGGATCGGCAGGGTGTTGGTGACCACCACCTCGCGGGCACCGGAGTCGCCCAGACGCTGGGCGGCCGGGTCGGAGAACACCGCGTGGGTGGCGGCGATGATGACGTCCTTCGCGCCAGCCTCCTTGAGGATCCGCACCGCACCGGAGATCGTGCCGCCGGTGTCGATCATGTCGTCGATCAGCACGCAGACACGGCCCTCGATGTCCCCGACGACGGTCTTGGACTCCGCCTTGTTCGGCACCGTGAGGTCACGCGACTTGTGCACGAACGCCAGCGGCACACCGCCCAGGCGGTCCGCCCACTGCTCGGCCACGCGGACGCGGCCGGTGTCCGGGGAGACCACGGTGACGGGCTCGCCGTCGACCCGCCCACGGATGTAGTCCGCCAGCAGCGGGATGGCGAACAGGTGGTCCACGGGGCCGTCGAAGAAGCCCTGGATCTGCGCGGTGTGCAGGTCCACGCTCATCACACGGGAGGCACCGGCGGTCTTGTAGAGGTCCGCGACGAGGCGCGCCGAGATCGGCTCACGGCCGCGTCCCTTCTTGTCCTGGCGCGCATACGGGTAGAACGGGGACACAACCGTGATGCGGCGGGCCGAGGCACGCTTCATGGAGTCGATCATGATCAGCTGCTCCATGAGGTGGTTGTTCAGCGGAGCGGGGTGGGACTGGATCACGAACACGTCCTTGCCGCGCACGGACTCGCCCGAGCGGACGTAGATCTCCCCATTCGCGAAGTCGTACGCGCTCATGGGCAGCAGCTCGGTGCCGAGCGCTTCCGCGATCTCCTGCGCAAGCTCCGGGTGTGCCCGGCCTGCGGCCAGCACCAGTCGCTTGTCCTCGCTGCGGCTCAGCTCCGTCATGAGGTGGTCCCCTGTCCTCGGTTCTCTGACACGTGGCCCCCGCCATGTCGGGTGGGGCACATCCATCCTAGGGGCAGAACGGGCCTCAGTCCCGCCCTGCACCGGCGGCGTCGGCGGCCGCCGCGGACCCGGTGCCCGCACGTCGGGAGCCCACCCAGCCCTCCACGGTCCGCTGGTCCGCGGCGCTCACGGCCAGCGCACCGGCCGGCACGTCCTCGCGCACGGTCACGCCAGCGCCGGTGTAGGCACCGTCCCCGACGGTCACGGGGGCCACGAACACGGTGTTGGAGCCGGTGCGCACGTGGGCGCCGATCACGGTGCGGTGCTTGTTCACGCCGTCGTAGTTGGCGGTGATGTTGCCGCAGCCGATGTTCGTGTACTCGCCGATCTCGGCGTCCCCGGCGTAGCCGAGGTGGGAGAGCTTGGCGCCGCGGCCCACGGTGACCTTCTTGGTCTCATAGAACGCGCCGATCTTGCCCTCCTCGCCCAGTACGGTGCCCGGGCGCAGGTAGGTGAACGGACCCACGGTCGCGTCCGCACCGATCACGGCCTCGGTGGCGTCGGTGCGCTTGACGACGGCGCGCTCACCCACCCGGGTGTCCGTCAGGGTGGAATCCGGGCCGACGACGGCGCCGGAGGCCACCTGCGTGGTGCCGTGGAGCTGGGTGCCGGGCTTGAGCGTGACGTCCGGGGCGAGCTCGACGGTGACGTCCACCCAGGTGGTGGCCGGGTCCACGACCGTCACGCCCTCCTTCATCCAGTGGCGCAGCACGCGGTCGTTGAGGCGGCGGCCGAGGTCGGAGAGCTGGCGGCGGTCGTTGGCGCCCTCGACCTCCCAGACGTCCTCGGTGCCCACGGAGGCCACCCGGCCGCCTTCGGCCCGGGCCAGGGCGAGCACATCCGTGAGGTACTTCTCTCCCTGCACGTTGTCCGTGGACAGCTGCGGCAGGGTGCGGCGCAGCAGCGCGGCGTCGAAGGCATAGATGCCGGAGTTGACCTCGGCGATGTCCACGAAGGCACGGTCGCCGGTGGTCTCTGCGTGGGCGAGTGCGTCCTTGTGCTCCATGATGCGCTCCACGAGGCCCTCCTCGTCCCGGACGATGCGCCCGTAGCCGGTGGCGTCCTCCAGGGTGGCGGTGAGCACGGTGACGGCGTTCGCCTCGCCTTCGTGGACCGCGACGAGGCGGGCGAGGGTCTCGGGGGTGAGCAGCGGGACGTCCCCGTAGGTGACGACCACGGTGCCGTCGAGGTCCTCCGGCAGGGCGGCCAGACCCAGCTCCACGGCACGGCCGGTGCCCGGAACCTCGTCCTGGTCCGCGATGGCCAGACCGGTGATGCCCAGGCCCTGTGCGGCCTGTTCGATGTGCGTGGCCACACGGTCCCGCTCGTGGCGCACCACGGCCACGAGGTGCTCGGGCGCGAGCGACCAGGCGGCGGCGAGGGCATGGCCCACGAGGGAGCGGCCTCCGATGGCATGCATGATCTTCGGGGTGGCCGACTTCATGCGCGTGCCCTGACCGGCGGCCAGCACGATCACGGCGGAGGGACGGGCATCGGGCTGCTGCATGAGGGCTCCTCGGAGGGGTCGACGTGGCACCGGGCATCCGGCGGGCGGCAGTTCCGCCCCTAGGACTCGAACCTAGACTGCACGGCTCCAAAGGCCGGCGTGCTGCCATTACACCAGGGCGGAGGGTGCCGGGGCGGGAGCCGCACGGCGACGCCCCATTCTTCCACAGGCTTCCAGCATCCCTGTCGGGGCCGGGAGGCCGGATTGGAGGGAGGTCAGTAGGCGCCTTCGGCGGCGGTCACCGCGCGGACGGTGCGCGCGAGGATCACGAGGTCGCCGAGGATGGACCAGTTCTCCACGTAGTAGAGGTCCAGACGCACCGCGTCCTCCCAGGAGAGATCGGAGCGGCCGGAGACCTGCCACAGCCCCGTGATGCCCGGCTGCACGAGGAAGCGACGGTTGACGTAGGCGCCGTACTGCTCCACCTCGTGGGGCAGGTGCGGGCGCGGCCCCACGAGGGACATGTCCCCCCGGAGCACGTTGAACAGCTGGGGCAGCTCGTCGATGCTCGTGCGGCGGATGAGCTTGCCCACCCGGGTGACGCGCGGATCGTCCTTCATCTTGAACAGGACGTTCTCCTCACCGCTGTCGGAGACCAGCTGCTGCTTGATCTGCTCGGCATTGACCACCATCGAGCGGAACTTGAGCATGGTGAAGTGCTCGCCGTGCAGACCCACGCGCTCCTGCCGGAACAGCACCGGACCCGGGCTCGAGACCTTCACGGCCACCGCCACGGCGAGCAGCAGCGGGGAGATCAGCACGATGCCGACCCCGGCAGCCACCAGGTCGAAGACGCGCTTGGTGAGCGCCTTGGAGCGGGACAGCCGCGGCGTGGACAGGTGGATGAGAGGCAGACCGGCCAGCGGCTGGGTGTGCAGGCGCGGCCCGGCCACGTCCACGAGGGCGGGCACCATGATCAGCGAGATCTCCCGCTCTTGGAGCTCCCAGCCGAGGCGGCGCACCTCGTCCGGCACGAACGGGTGGCCGGAGGTGATCACGACCGCCTCGATGTCCATGGCGTCCACCTCGGCCACGAGCTGATCGACGTCCTCGACGGAAGTGTCCACGGGGATAGGCAGGAAGTCTTCCCCGCGCGGCCGGTATCCGGGCAGCACGGCGGCGACAGGCGCATAGGCCGCGCCACCCTCGGAGTCCAGGGCCTGGTGCACATGGACCACAGCCTTGGGGCCTCCCACGATCAGCAGCCGACGCCGGAAGTCTCCACTTGCACGTCGACGCCGGGCCACCCAGCCGCGCACGAGGAAGCGCCCGAGCAGCAGAAGGACCACACCCAAGGGGAGTGCGAGGCCGATGTAGCCGCGGGCCACCTCGATGCCGAAGGCGAAGGAGACGATGGCGACGAATCCGAAGAGGTACAGGGTGGCTCGCAGCACACGCTTGTACTCCTCGGCGCCGACACCGAGGATGCGGATGTCACGGGACCCGTCGATCGCGAGGGCTCCCACCCAAGCGATGCTGAGCAGGGCGCTGACCATGCCGTAGTCGAGGAAGTCGACTCCCGGCAGCTCGGCGAAACCAGTGCCGCCGAAGCGCAGCGAAGCCGAGAGAAAGGTAGCGGCCAGCACCGCGAGCACGTCTGCGGTGAGTACGAGCCGCGGAAGGCCCCGCTCCCAGGAAGCTCCCATGAGGCGCGTGCGCCGATGCGACCCACGCCGCATTCCTGCGCCGAGGTCTCCGCCTGCTGCCGACATGCGCGCGCTCTCCTCATCCGACTCCACACGACCCCCGCCGCAGGCCGTCCGCCGAGTGAGGCCTCACGGGCCACCCTACCCGCCGGTTCAAAAGCGGACGGCTACCGACCGGTATGTCACAGACGACGGCTTTCTCACCCCTCGAGCTCGGCCGCAGCCAGCCATTCCTCCTCAAGCCCCTCCAGGTCAGCGGCCACGGCGGCGGCCTCGGACGTCACCGCCGTCAGCTCCTCGAACCGCCCGGCCTGGCCCAGCTCGGCCATCTGCGCCTCGAGCCCTGCGTGGCGTTCGCGCAGCCGCTCCATCTGCCGTTCAATACGAGCCATGTCCTTGCGGGCCTGGCGGCGTTCGGCCTCGCTGACCGTCGGCCCGGCGGCGTCCGTGGAGCCAGAGGCGGCCGCCGTCGTCGTCGCCACACTTCGACCCCGCGAGGCTCCAACGGCCGGGGCTGCGCCGGCGTCCATGGCCTCCCGCAGTGCGAGGTACTGGTCCACACCCCCGGGCAGGCCGCGCACGGCGCCGTCGCCGAGCAGGGCCACCTGATGGTCCGTGACGCGCTCGAGGAGGTAGCGGTCGTGGGAGACGACCACGAGCGTGCCCGGCCAGCCGTCGAGCACATCCTCCACCGCTGCGAGAGTGTCGGTGTCGAGGTCGTTGGTGGGCTCGTCGAGCATGAGCACGTTCGGCTCCCCCACCAGCAGACGCAGCAGCTGCAGCCGCCGCCGCTCGCCGCCGGAGAGTTCGGACACCTGCGTCCACTGCCGGGAGGTCCCGAAACCGAGCATCTCCAGCAGCTGCCCCGCGGACATCTCCCGGCCACCCACCTGGAACGAGCTGCCCTCCCGGGCCATCACCTCGGCCACGCGCAGGTGAGCGACCTCCTCGAGCTCCTTGACGTCCTGGGTGAGAGTGGCCGAGACCACCGTCTTGCCGCGGCGCACCCGCCCGGAGTCCGGCTCCACCTGCCCGTCGAGCAGGCGCAGCAGCGTGGACTTGCCCGCACCGTTGACGCCCACCACACCCAGGCGCTCGCCGGGGGCCAGGCGCAGGGTGACATCCCTGAGGATCGGCTTCTCCCCCAGGGTGAGACTGACGCCCTCGAGGTCGATCACGTCCTTGCCGAGGCGGGCGGTGGCCATTCGCGCCAGGGAGACGGTATCTCGGGGCTCTGGCACGTCCGCGATGATCGCGTTGGCTGCCTCGATGCGGAACTTCGGCTTGGAGGTGCGGGCGGGGGCGCCGCGCCGCAACCAGGCCAGCTCCTTCTTCATGAGCTGCTGCCGCTTCTGCTCGGTCACCTGCGCCTGCCGGGCACGTTCGGCGCGGGCGAGGATCCAGGCCGCGTAGCCGCCGTCGAAGGGGTCCACCGTGGCATCGTGGACCTCCCAGGTGCGGGTGCACACGGCGTCGAGGAACCAACGGTCGTGGGTGACCACCACGAGGCCCCCCTCACCGGCCCGCCAACGGGAGCCCAGGTGGCGGGCCAGCCAGGCGACGCCCTCGACGTCGAGGTGGTTGGTGGGCTCGTCGAGGAAGAGGACGTCGTCGTCGCCGGCGAGCAGGCGCGCCAGGGCCACCCGTCGGCGCTGACCACCCGAGAGACCGGCGACCTGTCGGTCCAGGTCCAGCCCGTCCAACAGACCGCCGAGCACGTCCCGGACCTTCGGGTTGGACGCCCAGATGTGATCGTCCACGTCCCCGACGACGGCCCGGCGCACGGTGTCCTCCGGGTCCAGCACGTCCTGCTGGTCGAGCACCCCCACCCGGACGCCGCCGCGGCGGGTGACCCGGCCTGTGTCCGGCTCCTGGCGGCCGGCAAGGATCCGCAGCAGTGTGGACTTGCCGTCGCCGTTGCGGCCGACCAGGCCGATCCGGTCCCCCTCGTCCACTCCGAGGGAGAGCCCCTCAAGGACGGTGCGGGTGCCGAAGGAGATGCCGATGTTCTCGGCTCCGAGCAGGTGGGCCATGGGGGTCCTTTCAGGGTGGCCGCGCGGGGCGGTCCGGGAGTCGTGGGGCGGCGCCGGGCAGGTCAGAGCGGGCGGATCAGAGCACGTGGGCTCCGGGCACGGGGCCGTGGACGGGCAGGGCGGTCACACCGGCGCGCTCCTCGATGGCGGTGGCCAGGCGGAGGGCATTCTGCTCCGAATGCGCCACGAACAGCAGGGTGGGCCCGGAGCCGGAGACCATCGCCCGCAGAGCGCCCTCGTCCATGCCGAGGTCCATGACGTCCGAGAGCTCCGGGAACAGGTGCACGGCGGGGGCCTGGAGGTCGTTCTCCATGGACAGGGCCAGGGCGCGGGGGTCCGCGCGGGTGAGGGCACGCACCACGTCCTCGTCCACCGCAGGGGGTGTGGAGCCCTCGGGCAGGCGGCCGTCCCGCCGCAACTCGTCCAGGGTGCGGAACACCACGGGGGTGGACAGGCCCGCCGAGGCGGGCACGAGCACCAGGTGTACCCGGTGGCGGGCAGCGACAGGGGTGAGCTCGGTTCCGGTGCCCAGCCCCACGGCGGCCCCTCCCACGACGGCGAACGGTACGTCCGCGCCCAGAGGCGCGGCCAGCTCGGCGAGCTCTGAACGGCTCAGACCCGTCTCCCACAGGGCGGCGCAGGCCAGGAGCGCGGCGGCCGCGTCCGCGGAGCCCCCGCCCATTCCCCCGGCCACGGGCACCTGCTTGGCGACCTCGAGGTCCACCCCGTGGGTGGCCGGATCCAGGCGGAGGGTCTCCCGCAGGTGGACGGCAGCACGATGGGCGAGGTTGCGCTCGTCCCAGGGGACGAGGGCGTCGTCCACGGTGGAGACCTGCCGTGGGGAAGGCCCCACGGTGATCCGGTCGTCCTGACGGGCGACCGCAGTGACGGTCTCGGACAGGTTCACAGCCAGGTACACGCTGGTCACCGGGTGGTAGCCGTCCGCACGGGGCGGACCCACCCTCAGGGAGAGGTTCACCTTGCCGGGGGCGCAGGCAGTGACGTGCCGGAGGGGCAGAGCGCTCATACCCGGGGCTCCGTGCCCTCGATACCTGCCGCGCGGCCGTGCTCGGCAATCCTCGCGAAGGCGGCGATGTCCAGGGCCTCGCCACGGGTCCGGGGATCCACACCGGCGGCCCTCAGGGCCTCCTCAGCCGCTGGGGCGGAGCCGGCCCAGCCGGCCAGGGCAGCTCGCAGCGTCTTGCGGCGCTGGGCGAAGGCAGCATCCACCACCGCGAACACCTCTGCCCGGCTGACGGCCTGAGTGGGGGGCTCCCGCCGGGTGAAGGCCACCAGACCGGAGTGGATCCGGGGGGCTGGCCAGAACACCTGGGTGCCGATCACACCGGCCTTGCGGACCTCCGCATACCAGGCGGCCTTGGCCGAGGGCACACCGTAGGTCCGGGAGCCAGGAGGCGCGGCGAGCCGGTCCGCGACCTCGTCCTGCACCATCACGAGCCCGTGGCGCAGCTCGGGCAGCTCCGCGAGCGCGTGCAGCAGCACGGGCACAGCCACGTTGTAGGGCAGGTTGGCCACGAGGGCCGTGGGCCCGCCCTGGGCCGCCGCGGGACGCACGGCGTCGAGGGACTGGGCGGTGATCGTCATGGCGTCCCCGTGGAGCACGCCGAGGGCGGACTCGCGGCCGGGGCGGTGCTCGGCGACGGTGCGCGGCAGGCGGGCAGCGGTCACCGGGTCGATCTCCACAGCGGTGACGGCACCGGCGGCGTCGAGCAGGCCGAGGGTGAGCGAGCCCAACCCGGGACCGATCTCGAGGACGTGCTCCTCGGGGCCGACCTCCGCAGCGGCCACGATGCGCCGGATGGTGTTGGGGTCGATCACGAAGTTCTGGCCCCACTGTTTGGTGGGGCGCAGGTCCAGCTCGGCGGCGAGCCGGCGCACGTCGGCGGCACTGAGCAGGGGCGCGGGCACGGCGGCGTCGAAGGGCTGGACCATGCCCGGGAGTCTACCGGCGGCCCGGACGCGACAAACGGGCCGGCCCAGTCAGGAGGAGAGGTCCCCGAGGCGCACGAGCTCCCGGAACTCCGGGCTGGTCTGCTGCAGGCCCTGGAAGGTGCCCTCCCCCACGATCCGCCCCTGGTCCATGAGGACGATCCGGTCCGCGTGCTTCACCGTGGAGAGGCGGTGCGCCACGATGATCACCGTGATGCGCCCCTTCAGGCTCTCGATCACGTCGGTCACCCTCCGCTCGGTGGCGTTGTCCAGGGCCGAGGTGGCCTCGTCCATCACGAGCAGGCGGGGGTTGCGGTGCAGGGCGCGTGCGATGCCCAGGCGCTGGCGCTGCCCTCCGGAGACGCCCACGGCGCCCTCGCCGATCACGGTGTCCAGCCCGTCCTCGAGGCTGTCGAGCCATTCGCCGAGCTGGGCGTCTCGCAGGGCCTGCTCCACATGGGCACGGTCGGCGTCCCGGGCCGCCGCCACGTCCAGCAGGACGTTCTCCAGGACGGTGCCGTTGACCACGGTGACGGACTGGGGAACGAAGGCCACATTGTCCCACCAGCCTCGAGGGTCGTCGCCCAGTGCGGTGCCGTCCACCAGCACGGCCCCGGTCTCCGCCTGGTGGAAGCCGATGATCAGGTCCACGAGGGTGGTCTTGCCGGCACCCGAGCCGCCGACGAAGGCGATGGTCGCGCCGAAGGGGATCTCCAGGGTGATGTCGTGCAGCACGGGTGCCTCAGCTCCCGGGTAGGAGAAGCTCGCATGGTCCACACGGACGGACTCGGTGAAGGGCAGCGTCTCATAGGGGGTGTCCGCCCGGGCCAGCACCGGCTGGGCATCACGGAGCTCGGCCACGGTGCGTTCGAAGGCCGGCCAGGAGGTCTTGATCTCGTTGCTCGTGGCCATGATGGCCGCCATGGACGGCAACACGCGGAAGCCGGCCATCGCCAGCAGAGCGAGTGACCCGAACGCCTCCGCACCACGGCCCGAGAGGAACGCAACGGCTACGAGCAGCGCGATCGCCAGGACGAAGGCCACCTCCAGCACATAGCGAGGCATCATCGTCAGCAGCATCTTCAGGCGGGTGGCCGCAGCCGCTTCGGTGCGTGCAGCCCGGTACTCGCCGGTGAAGGCCGAGTCGTTGCCACGGATCCGCACGTCCTTGTAGTTCTCCAGCCCCTGTAAGGCGGCGGTGTTCGAGCGCTCCCCCGTGGTCACCAGAGCCCAGCCCAGACGCGAGGCCGGGCGGCGGATGAAGTGCCGCAGAACGAGGGCGATCACCGCGAAGTACGCGGCCATTCCGAGAGCGGTCAGCGGCATGCTCACCCCGAGCACGATTGCCACCGCCACGAGAGTCACCGCCTCGGTGAGGAGGGTGACGGAGCCGTTCACCACCCCGGTGTAGGCCATCGCGGAAGTGCCGGTCACATTGTTCACGAGCGTGCCGACCGTACGCGTCAGGTGCACACCGTAGTCGGCCCGCAGGTAGTAGCGAAGCAGTCGGGTGGAGGTGCGGATCAGGTTCCGGTTGGTGAAGCCGAGTGTCCACCAGCGGAAGGCGAGCACCAGCACGGCCTTGAGCAGGAACGCGACCACGATGACCACGGAGAACGCCACGGCCTGGCCCTCCGTGGAGCCCGCCCCCCAGGAGGTCAGCAGGTCCTCCAGGAAGGGAACCCCCGCGCTGCCCGTGGTCAGGATGTTCACAAGCGGGACGATGGAGGCCAGGGCCACCATCTCCAGCAGGGCCACGAGGACGGAGCCGACCACCACGAGGGCGAGGCGGATCCGCATCCCCCGGTCGATGAGGTACTGGGTACCCTCGGGCAGGCGGGACGACAGGAATCGGGTGAGCACGTCCCCCATCGTAGGGTGCACCGGGTCCCGGCAATTCTGCCCGCCTCAGAATTCCCCGTACACCCGCCGGGTGCTCTCCCCCACACATCGGCCCAGGTCGTCGAGCCCCTGACCACGGGTCTCGGCCATGGCCCGCAAGGTCAGCGGCACCAGATAGGGGGCATTCGGGCGGCCCCGGTGGGGGTGGGGGGTGAGGAACGGGGCGTCGGTCTCCACGAGGAGCAAGTCGTTCGGCAGCAGACGCAGAGCCTCGCGCAGGGCGTCATTGGCTTTGAATGTGACCGGCCCGGCGAAGGAGGCGAGCCATCCGTGCTCGGCGCAGATGCGGGCCAGCTCGGGGCCTCCGGAGAAGCAGTGGAACACCACGTGCGGGGGCAGACCGTCGTCGGCCTCCTCCTCCAGCAGCACCCGGACGACGTCGTCATGGGCATCCCTGTCGTGGATCTGCAGGGCTTTGCCCAGCCTCCGGGCGAGCCGGATGTGCCGCCGGAAGGACGCCTCCTGCGCGGCGTGGCCGGCCTCGTCCCTTGTGCGGAAGTGGTCCAGTCCGGTCTCCCCCACCGCCCGCACCCGCGGGTGCTCCGCGAGGCGGGCGATCTCCTCGAACGCCTCCTCGAAGCGTCCGCACTCGCTCAGGCGGGCGGCCTCGTTGGGGTGCAGGGCGACCGCTCCGAGCAGGCGCGGTTCGGTCTCGATCGCCTCCACCGTGAACCGGGCGGAGGGTAGGTCGCAGCCCACCTGCACCGCCCCGACGACGCCCACCGCCTCCGCAGCGTCCATCGCCCGGTGCACGTCCACCGCCACGAGGCCGTCGCGCATGTCGAGGTGGGTGTGGTTGTCCACCACGGGAACGGGCAACGGCTCGGGCGCCGGCGGGTACTCGAGGCGGCGCGTGCGGCCGGAGCCCTCCTCACGGGCGTCCCGGCGGGGTCCGCCGTCGTCCATGGCCGGTTCAGCGGGGGTGCGGTAGGCGGCCGGGGCGAGCCCGGCGTCAGCAGCGTCGGTGCGCATGGGACCGATCCGGGGCCGCTCAGGAGGCCGGGGCCGAGGGCGCGGCCCAGGGGTCGGCGATGCCGATGTACTGCACGGAGGTGTACTCCTCGATGCCCTCGGCGGCACCCTCACGACCCAGACCGGACTGCTTCACGCCGCCGAATGGGGCGGCCGCGTTGGAGATGACGCCCGCGTTGAACCCGATCATCCCGTACTCGAGGCGCTCGGTCACCCGGAACATGCGGGTGAAGCCCTGCGTGAACAGGTAGGCGGCGAGCCCGTACTCGGTGTCGTTCGCCAGGCGCACGGCCTCCTCCTCGTCAGCGAAGGTGGTCACGGGAGCCACCGGACCGAAGATCTCCTGGCCCAGGATGGGGTTGTCGTTGCCCACGGTCAGCACGGTCGGCCGGTAGAAGTAGCCCTCGCCCTCGACCTTCTCACCACCGGTGACGACCTCGCCGCCGGCGGCCACCGCCTCGGTGACGAGCTCGTGGATGCCCTCGCGCGCGTCGGCGTCGATGATCGGGCCGACATCCACGCCGTCCTCGGTGCCGCGCCCGGGAGTGAGGCCGGCCATCCGCTCGGCGAACCTCCGGGTGAACTCCTCAGCCACGGACTCGTGCACGAGGAAGCGGTTGGCGGCGGTGCACGCCTCACCCATGTTGCGCATCTTGGCCTGCACCGCACCCTTGACGGCGGCGTCCAGGTCCGCGTCCTCGAAGACGAGGAACGGGGCGTTGCCGCCGAGCTCCATGGAGGTGCGCAACACGTTGTCCGCGGCGTCCTTGAGCAGGCGCCGGCCCACCCCCGTGGAGCCCGTGAAGGACATCTTGCGCAGGCGGGAGTCCTGCAGGAGCGGTCCGGAGATCTCAGAGGCAGCGGAGCTCGCCACCACGTTCAACACACCGGCGGGCAGCCCGGCCTCCTCAAGCACCTGAGCGAAGAGCAGGGTGGTCAGCGGGGTGAGCTTGGCGGGCTTGACCACCATGGTGCAGCCGGCGGCGATCGCCGGGGCGATCTTGCGGGTGGCCATGGCCAGCGGGAAGTTCCAGGGGGTGATCAGCAGGCAGGGGCCGACCGGCCGGTGTTGCACGAGGATCTTGTTCTTGCCCTCGGGAGTGGTCACGTAGCGCCCGTAGTGGCGCACGGTCTCCTCGGAGAACCAGCGCAGGAACTCGGCCCCGTAGACCACCTCGCCGCGGGACTCCACCAGGGGCTTGCCCATCTCGAGGGTCATCAGCAGGGCGAAGTCCTCGGCACGCTCGTTCACGAGGTCGAAGGCCCGGCGCAGGATCTCGGCGCGCTCGCGCGGGGCCGTGCGCGCCCAGTCCGCCTGTGCGCGGTCGGCGGCATCGAGGGCCGCCAGAGCGTCCTCCGTGCCGGCGTCCTGGACGGAGGTCAGAACCTTCCCGGTGGACGGGTCGACGACGTCGAAGGTCCTGCCGGTGGAGGCCTCACGCCACTGGCCGTCGATCAGCACGCCGGTGTTCAGGGAGTCCAGCAGAGCCTTCTCGCGCTCGGGGGTCACGGTCATGAGTGGGCACCTCTCTCCGGAAGGGGACGGTGCCGATCCTAATCACACGCCCCGGACATGACACGGGCAGATCCTCGCCGCCGGTGGACTGTCGACTGCTGCGGCGGCGCGGACGCTCAAGCCCGACGGGCCGCCAGTACGGCGTCATACAGGGCGCGGCTACGCAGCCCGTGCGCGCTCGCGACGGCGGCCACCGCCTCCTTCAGGCGGGTCCCCGAGGAGGCGAGGGCCTCGACCTCGGCGACCGGGTCGGCGTCGTCGTCCACGGACTCCTCGCCCGAGGCGGGGCCGACCACGAGCACGACCTCCCCGCGCAGCCCCTCCCCCGCGGTCCGCTCCTCGGCCCACGCCAGGACCTCCTCGGCGGTGCCGCGCACGACCTCCTCGTGCAGCTTGGTCAGCTCCCGCGCCACGCACACCGGCCGGGACGGGCCGAGCACGTCCACGACCGCCGCGAGCGCCGCGACGGTCCGCTGGGGTGACTCGAAGTAGACCACCGTGCGCGGATCCGTGCGAATCTCCTCGAGGCGCCGCCGGCGTTCCCCGTCTCGGCGCGGCAGGAAGCCGTCGAACGCGAAGCGGTCGGTGGGCAGGCCGGAGAGGGCCAGGGCGGTGGTGACCGCCGAGGCCCCGGGGGCGCAGGTGACGGGCACCCCCGCCTCCACCGCTGTGGCCACAAGGCGGAACCCCGGGTCGGAGACCGTGGGCATCCCGGCGTCTGAGACCATCACCACGGTGGCCCCCTCCCGCACCTGCTCCAGCAGGCCCTGGGCGGAGGCGGCCTCGTTGTGCTCGTGGTGGGCCATGAGGCGGCCGGCGGGGGTGATCCCCAGCCCCTGGCAGAGACGCCGGGCAGTGCGGGTGTCCTCGGCTGCGATGACGTCCGCGGTGGCCAGCAGCTCCCGCAGGCGTGCGGTGGCGTCACCGAGGTTGCCGATGGGGGTGGCGGCGAGCACGATGCGGCCGGCGTGCCCGGCGTTGCCGTTCTCCGTGAAGTTCATGGGCCGACCCTAGTCCGAACCCGTCGAAGCCCCCTGTGGGAGGATCGGACCATGACCACCATCCCCCGCATCGGAATCGTCTCCGGCGGAGACGAGATCCGCCTCCGCTCCTACGTCAACCATGCGATCTACGCCCGCGAGCATGGTCTCGACTACCGCGTAGAGACGGGGATTGATCCCCACATCATCACCAAGTTCGACTACAAGATCTCCATTATCCGCCGCCTCCTCCCTCACTATGAGTGGCTGGTATGGATGGACGACGACGCCTTCTTCACGGATTTCGAGGCCACCAACATCACTGACCTGGTGGCGGCGGCCGAGGAGGATGGCAAGGACCTGGTCATCGCCGAGGGCCCCCTGGAACCCAACGGCTTCTGGTCCCGCATCAACACCGGCGTCATGATCATCCGCAACTCGGACGTAGGCCGGGCGTTGGTGGAGGCCATGGCCACGGCCGACCTCGCCACAGTGCGCGCTTGGTGGGACGACGACCGGGACGGACTGTTCACAAACGGTGACCAGGACCAGTTGTGGTGGGCCATCCGCACCGGCGGATTCGAGGACCGCGTGCGGGTCGTCGGGCACCGTGAGCTGAACTCCCGCGGGCACTACTACGAGAATGACCTCTCAGACGCGTTCGTCATGCATTTCACCGGCTACCCGGACAAAGAGCTCGGGGTGGCCCGGTTCGCTGACCGCTTCGGTGTGGGCCAGGAACTGGTGCCCGAAGCCCTGCTGGACAAGTACCACGTCCGCACCCGCAGTCCGCTCACCGGGGCCGCGCGGCGCCGTCGTGAACTCACCACCGATACCGTGAGCGCGGTGAAGTACCGGCTGCGCCCGCACAAGGAGCGCATCCTCGCGGTGGTCAACCGCCTGCCCGCCGGGGTGCGACGCCGACTGCCGATCGCATCGTGAGGCGGGTGTCTTCCCCGACCCGCCCGGACGCCCCCGCGCGGGGGCCCCGCCCACACCCGTTCTCCGTGGAGGGGCTGCGGCTGCGCCTGGGGGTGGAGCCGACGCTGTGGACGCGGTGGCATTGGATCGTCCCGTTGGCGGTCACACTGGTGGCCGGAGTGCTGCGCTTCTGGAACCTCGGCCACCCGGAGCAGCTGATCTTCGACGAGACCTACTACCCCAAGGACGCCTACGCGCTCCTGGACTCCGGCTACGAGCGCCAGTGGGGCGAGGGAGTGGACGAGGCCTTCGCCCGAGGTGAGGCCGAGCCACTGCCCGAGGCCGCGTATGTGGTGCATCCGCCGCTGGGCAAGTGGATGATCGCTGTGGGCATGCTGGTCTTCGGGCCGGACAACGGCTTCGGGTGGCGGTCGAGCGCAGCCCTGACGGGCACGCTGTCCGTGCTGCTGGTGGCGTTGATCGCCCAGCACCTGTTCCGCTCCGTGAGCCTGGGCGCGCTGGCGGGTCTGCTCACGGCCACGGAGGGCCACCACCTGGTGATGTCCCGCATCGGGCTGCTGGACATGCACCTCTCGTTCTTCATGATCGCCGCGTTCGGGGCGCTGCTGCTGGACCGCGCCCAGGGCCGGCGACTGCTGGCTGAACGCCTGGGCGCACAGGTGACCGCGTACGACGCCGGCACACGCCGCGCGGATCCCCTCACCTTGGGCCCGTGGCTGGGCTGGCGGCCCTGGCGGGTGCTCGCCGGGGTGCTGCTGGGCGCCGGCTGCGCCGTGAAGCTCTCCGGGCTGGCGTTCATGGCCGTATTCGGCCTTCTCACCGTGCTGTGGGACATGGAGGCCCGGCGGACGGCGGGCATTCGGCGTTGGCTGCGGGCCGGCGTCGTGCGGGACGGGCTGCCGGCCTTCGTGGCCGTGGTGGGTGTGGGGGCCGCGGTGTACCTGGCCACGTGGACGGGCTGGTTCCTCTCCGACTCCGCCTACTACCGGCAGTGGCACCGGGACAACCCGCCGGAGGGGCCCCTGGGGGCCCTCGTGCCTGGGCCGCTGCGCTCGCTGTGGCACTACCACTCCGAGTCCTTCGCGTTCCACGAGAGCCTCACCAGCCCGCACGACTACGCCTCGAGCCCGTGGACCTGGCCGTTCATGGGCCGCCCGGTGAGCTACTACTACGAGGGCGGGGACCCCGGGCAGAACGGGTGCCCGGCCGACGCCGTCGAAGCGTGCTCGTCCGCCATCACGGACATCGCCAACCCGTTCGTGTGGTGGACGGGACTGATCGCCGTGCTCGTGTGCGTGGCCGTGCTGCTGCGCCACCGGGACTGGCGGGCCGGGGCCCTGCTGGGCGCCTATGTGGCCGGGCAGGTCGTGTGGTTCCGCTGGCCGGACCGCACCATGTTCTTCTTCTACTCGATCGCGTACGAGCCGTTCCTCATCCTGATGATCGTGCTGGCGCTGTCCCTGCTGCTGCGGCGTGGGCATCGCCCCGGGCCACGCTGGGGAGGGGTGATCGTGGCCGCGTATCTGGTGGTCGCGGTGACGGTGTCCTTGTTCTTCCTGCCCGTGTGGATCGGGGACACGATCTCCTATCCGCAGTGGAGCCTGCGCATGTGGCTGCGCAGCTGGATCTGAGCCGGGAGGGTGCGTCCGGGGGTGGGACTGTCGGACCCACCCCCGTTTCCCGGTACCGCGGGTCTCTGAAGTGGCCCGATAGGCTCGTCGGGTGCAGCCTCAGACATCCCTCACCGAGTCCGCCACCGAGCTCGTGGGCATGCCCGCGCCGGACACCAACGTCACGGACCTGATCCTGTCCTCCGCCGGCCAGGACCCCCAGGCCGCGGTCTACGCGGTGCGCAACGGGGCCGGCGGCTGGCTGGATGTGCGCTTCGACGCCTTCCTCGAGCAGGTCCGCGCGGTGGCCGCCGGCCTGATCGCCCGCGGGGTGCGCCCCGGGGACCGGGTCGCGCTGTTCTCGGCCACCAGCTACGAGTGGGCCGTGATGGACCAGGCCGTGTGGTTCGCCGGGGCGGTGTCCGTGCCGATCTACGAGACCTCCTCCGCGGCGCAGGTCGCTCACATCCTCGCGGACTCGCAGACCACCCTCGTCGGGGTGGGTTCGGCCGAGCTCGAGGCACGCACCGGCGAGGCCGCAGCCCAGGCCGGGGTGGAGGTGAGCACCTTCCCGATGACCTCCGCCGGCCTGCGCACCCTGGCAGCGGCCGGGTCGGACGTGGACGGGGCCGCCGTCGAGGAGGCCCGCTCCCGGGCAGGGATGCAGGACCCAGCTTCGATCGTCTACACCTCCGGCACCACCGGGCTGCCCAAGGGTGCGATCATCACCCACGGCAACTTCGCGGCCGCGGCGGTCAACGTGCTGCACTTCGCCGCCGACGCCATCGGGTACCGCACCCGCGGCGCGGACGCCCGCACGCTCATGTTCCTGCCGCTGGCGCACGTGCTGGCCCACGCCGTCCAGGTGATCTGCCTGCACGCCCGCATCCAGGTGGCCCATGCCCCGTCCCCGAAGACCCTCCGCGAGGATCTGGCCTCCTTCCACCCCACCTGGCTGCTGGGGGTGCCGCGCGTGTTCGAGAAGCTCGAGGCCGGCATCGCGGCCGCGGCCGAGGACGGCGGCAAGGGGTTCGTGTACGCCGCCGCCAAGCGGACCGCGATCGCCTGGTCCCGTGCTGTGGAGGCCGAGGCCCGCGGGGAGGGGCCCGGCCCGTCCCGGCTGCTGACCGCGCGTCGTGCGCTCTTCGACCGGCTCGTCTACCGCACGGTGCGCCGCACCCTCGGCGGAGAGGTGGGCTCGTTCATCTCGGGGGCCTCGGCCCTCTCCCCCGACCTCAACCACTTCTTCCGGGGCATGGGCCTGCCCGTGTTCGAGGGCTACGGCCTCACTGAGACGACGGCGCCGGCCACCGTGAACATCCCGCAGGCCTGCCGTGTGGGATCCGTGGGCCTGCCTGTGGCCGGGGCCCGGGTGCGGATCGCCGAGGACGGCGAGGTGCTGGTGGCCGGGCCCATCGTGTTCGGCGGCTATTGGGGCCAGCCGGAGGCCAGCGCCGAGGCCCTGACAGAGGACGGGTTCCTGCGCACCGGGGACCTCGGTGCCCTGGATGCGGACGGGTTCCTGCGGATCACCGGCCGGAAGAAGGACGTGATCGTCACCGCCGGCGGCAAGAACGTGTACCCGGCACCCCTGGAGGAGACCATCCGTGAGCACCGGCTGGTGGAGCATGTGGTGGTCGTCGGGGACGACCGCCCCTACGTGGGGGCACTGATCGTGCTGGACCATGAGGAGCTGACCCGCTGGAGCCTGGACCGCGAGCGCAGCCTGACCCTGGCCGAGGCCGCCACGGACCCGCAGGTGCTGAAGACCCTCCAGGCCGCCGTCGACCGCGCCAACGCGAGCGTGTCCCGTGCGGAGTCCATCCGGCGCATCCGGGTGTTGGACCACCCGGTGACCGAGGCCACCGGTCATGTGACGCAGTCGCAGAAGCTCAAGCGCGCCCAGGTGATCGCCGACTTCGCCGATGAGGTGGATGCCCTCTACGCCGAGCACTGAGGCGGCACCCCTCATGTTCCGGGGGCGAAAGGGGCCGGAATTCACGAGGAATTCCGGCCCCTTTCGCCCCCGGAGCGCTGGTTGAGGGAGCGGTTGCGCTGGTGGTGGTTCGCCCCTCGGAGCGCTGGTGAGGGTGGAGGGGGTCAGAGGGTGGAGGGGGTCAGCGCGTGTGGGCGTCCTCTCGGGCCCAGCGCAGGCGCGTGGCCTCCAGCTGGGTACGGCGGTCGCGTGCGAGTTCACGACGACGCCGGCTCGGCCACGCCGCCACGAGCGTCGCCAGCGCGGGCAGCACGCAGAGCAGCCCGACCGTCAGTGCGGCGTCCAGCCAGAACTGGCCCGGGTAGAGCCGGATGAGGGCATCCCGCGGGGAGAACGTCCACGTGCCGTCGGCGAAGAACAGCGAGTGGAAACCCGCGAAGAAGCCCTGCCAGTTCAGTGCGGCCAGCACCGCGAACACCACGAGGGCCACGAGCATCCACGCAGCCCCGGCGAACAGCGCCCGACGCACGCCGCCGGGGCTGGTGCGGTGCAGGTACACGGCCAGGGCCACGCACACCAGGGTGAGCAGCACCCCGACGGCGGTGGTCCAGAGCATGACCGTCTTCACGTCCGTCATGTGGGCCACCTCCTGCGCGGTGAACAGCGGGGCGCCCTGGTGGGTGAGCGAGGACAGGTACCGCGGCCCAGCGAGATTGTGCAGGAAGTCCAGGCCGGCGGAGCCGTAGTGCATACGGTCCGCCGTGCTGAATCCGAACCCGTCCGCCGGGAACCCTGGACGGTGGTACTCCAGCCACAGGAACAGCGGGGTGGCCACGAGCCGGACGGCGGCGATCAGCAGCACGAACGGGGCGAGCACCGCGAGGGCCACCTGCGCCGCGCGGGGTGCGCCCACGGGCAGGCGCGAGGCCTCCCGCAGCCGCACCTCGTCCGGGACGACGGCGGCCCCGTCCCCGGGGCACCGGTCCGCCGGGTGCGACCCCGCGGCGGCCGCACCGAAGCCGGCCGGGACCGCGCCACCCGACGCCGATGCCGACGCCGACAAGGCGCTCGCACCCGAGGCAGCGGCCGGGCCCGACGCAGCCGGCCCCGAGGCGGCGGCCCCCGGCACCGTGAAGGACCCGGAGGCGGGCTCCACCCGGCGGGTGGCGACGACCGGCTCCGGCCCGGAGGCCTCGGCCCGGCGGCCTCCGGCCCGTCCGGCGTCCTGGCCACGCAGGGCGGCCAGGTCCTCCGGGCTCAGCGCGGAGGTGTGCTGGTCCCGGTGCGTGTGGGGGCCGGCGTCGCCGGGGCCCTCCTCCGCCTGCCCGAGCACCGCGGTGCGGTCGAGCGAGCGGGTGGGCTCGGCGTCGTCGTCCTCGACGAAGGCCCCGTAGTCCAGACCGGATTCGAAGTCCTCGGACCCGGCCCGGCCGGTCTCGTGAGAAGCCATGGTCGTCCTTCCTCGCCGGCCGCCAGGGGCGGCCGCTCAGTACCGGTAGTGGTCGGCCTTGTAGGGGCCGGCCACGTCCACGCCGAGGTACTCGGCCTGGGACTTGGTGAGCTCGGTGAGCCGGACGCCGAGGGCGTCCAGGTGCAGGCGGGCGACCTTCTCGTCCAGCACCTTCGGCAGCACGTACACCTTCTTCTCGTAGTGCTGGCCGGTGAGGGCGCCGGTGCCGGTGGAGCCGCCGAACAGCTCGATCTGCGCCATCACCTGGTTGGTGAAGGACGCGGACATCACGAACGAGGGGTGGCCGGTGGCGTTGCCCAGGTTCAGCAGGCGGCCCTCGGAGAGCACGATGATCGAGCGCTCGGACTCGGTGCCGGCCTCGAACGTCCACTCGTGCACCTGCGGCTTGATCTCCGTCTTGCGAACCCCGGCCACCCGGTTCAGGCCGGCCATGTCGATCTCGTTGTCGAAGTGCCCGACGTTGCCGACGATCGCCTTGTCCTTCATGGCGAGCATGTCCTCGGCCATGATGATGTCCTTGCCGCCGGTGGTGGTGATGAAGATGTCACCCTCGGAGCGGACGTCCTCCAGCCGGGCTACCTGGTAGCCGTCCATCGAGGCCTGCAGCGCGCAGATCGGGTCGATCTCCGTGACGATCACGCGGGCACCCTGGCCGCGCAGCGCCTCGGCCGCGCCCTTGCCGACGTCCCCGTAGCCGCAGACCACGGCCACCTTGCCGCCGATCAGCACGTCCGTGCCGCGCATGATGCCGTCCGGCAGGGAGTGGCGGATGCCGTACTTGTTGTCGAACTTGGACTTGGTGACGGAGTCGTTCACGTTGATCGCGGGGAACAGCAGGCGGCCCTCGGCGGCCAGCTGGTAGAGGCGCATGACGCCGGTGGTGGTCTCCTCGGAGACACCGCGCAGGGTGGCGGCGGTGCGGGTCCAGTGCTGCGGGTCCTGGGCGAAGACGGCGGCCAGGCGGCCCAGCACGTGGCGGTACTCCTCGGAGTCCTCCTCCGTGGGGGTAGGGACGGCGCCGGCCTGCTCGAACTCGAGGCCCTTGTGGACGAGGAGGGTGGCGTCGCCGCCGTCGTCGAGGATCATGTTCGGGCCGCGCTGAGGGTCCTCGGCGGCACCGGGCCAGGTGAGGATCTGCGAGGCGGTCCACCAGTAGTCCTCGAGGGACTCGTTCTTCCACGCGAACACGGGCACGCCCTGGGGCGCCTCCGGGGTGCCGGAGCCCACCACGACGGCGGCCGCGGCCTCGTCCTGCGTGGAGAAGATGTTGCACGAGGCCCAGCGGACCTCGGCGCCGAGCGCCGTGAGAGTCTCGATGAGCACGGCCGTCTGCACCGTCATGTGCAGGGAGCCGGCGATGCGGGCGCCCTTGAGCGGCTGGGAGGGGCCGTACTCCTCGCGCAGGGACATCAGGCCGGGCATCTCGTGCTCGGCCAGGCGGATCTGGTGACGGCCGGCCTCCGCGAGGGAGAGGTCGCGGACGGCGAAGTCGAAGGGGGCCCCGGGCACGGTGGCGCGGTTGGCGAAGGAGGGGTCGACGTCCGGCGTGAGGCGGGAGGCGGAGGTGTCAGTCATGCGGGTCAGCCTACCGACTGGGCCGGACACGTCAGGGGCGGGCCGTCACTGTTCGTCCGGGAGCGGAACGCGCAGCACCTCCCACCCGAGCGGCGCGGTGATCCGGCGGGCGTGGTCGAGGCAGAGGTCGTAGATGTGGGGCTCGGCGCGCTGGGCCAGGGGGCCGATGACCACCTGGGAGTCGGCGTAGTTGTACGTCAGCGTGGCCCGGGCTGGGCTCTGGCATCCGGTCTTGCTGCATCGACGCATGGCTCCCACGGCAGACCAGCGTACCCGCGCCGGTGCCCTAGCATGACCGCATGCCCGACGACCCCTCGGCCCGCCCCGACCCCCTGGCCCCGCTGCCGCAGCCGCTCTCCGGCCGTGTCCGGGGCAGGGGCCGCCGCCCGGGGCGCCGCCGGGACGTGCGGGGCCGGGGCCTGCGCAGCCCGCTGCCGTTCGGCCCCCGCGCGGACCGCGGGCGCACGGCCCAGCTGGTGGCCGCCGTCGAGAAGGCCGTGGACCGGCTGGCGGGGCTGGACTCGCCGGCGCTGCGGCACGTGACCGCGCGCGTGGAGCGTGTGCCGGACCGTCTGGAGCAGCGCCTGGCCCTGTTCGAGGCCGGCGCTGGGCACGACGACGAGGAGCTGTTCGCCCGCGCCGAGCGGGACGGCGCCCACGGGGTGAGGCTCACACTCTACGAGCGGCCGCTGCGCGAGGCCGCCGAGCCGGCGGATCTGGAGGAGGCGATCTACGCGGTGGCGCTGAGCCGGGTGGCCGAGGCGCTGGCCGTGAGTCCACACACCCTCGACCCCACATGGGGCAGGGCCTGAACCCTAAGACCCGTCAGTGGCCGCGGCGCAGGCGGCGGCGCTCACGCTCGGAGAGCCCGCCCCAGATGCCGAAGCGCTCGTCGTTGGCCATCGCGTAGTCGAGGCACTCGGCGCGCACGGTGCATGCGGCGCACACGCGCTTGGCGTCCCGGGTGGAGCCGCCCTTCTCGGGGAAGAACGCCTCGGGGTCGGTCTGGGCGCAGAGCGCGTCCACCTGCCAGGCCAGCTCCCCCTCGACCGGCTCCACCGTGACACCGGGCAGCGGGGCCCAGTCGAGTCCCGGACGCGTGGGCTCGGGCTCGGCGCCCTCGGCCGTCTGCGGCGTCTCGGCCGACGACAGGAGGTCCGTCGGCTGCAGGGTCTCGGGGGTGCGCGGGCGCAGGGGGGTCACGGTGGCGACGGGCGTGCCGGCGCCGTCGAGCCCCGTGCCGCCGAGGCCGTCGGCGTCGGTCCCGGCGGTGCCCTCATGGGCGGCGAGGAAGGCGGTGGCGAGGTCCTCGAGGGCGTCGGGCTCCTGCCAGGCCCCGGCGTCGGCCGGGTCCACGTACCAGTCGTGGGGGACGCCGCGGCCGCGGGAGAGCCCTGCGGGGCGCTCCGGGAGCGCCGCGTCCTCACGTCGCTGCGTGTTCTCCATGGTGGTCCCCTCCCGAGGGTGGTCGTATGTGCGGCGGCGTGGCACGGCCAAGATTACACCGGTGTGATTCGCCCCTCCACCGGGCCCCGGCAGGCCGCCGGATGCCACACTGAGGCCATGGTCTCCCTCTCATCCCCCCGCACCGCAGGCCCTCTGCTGCTGCGCCTGGCCTCCTCCCCCCGCCCGGCCCTGATG
The DNA here is from genome assembly GCF_034179925.1 of Micrococcus sp. Classification (GTDB taxonomy): domain Bacteria; phylum Actinomycetota; class Actinomycetes; order Actinomycetales; family Micrococcaceae; genus Micrococcus. Next base: position 23,606 of record NZ_JAXFPG010000031.1, read on the forward strand.
CAGGCCCCCGACGCCGGCCCCGACGCCCCCGCGGGCCCCGCACCCGGGAGCGTGGACGAGCGGATCGAGCTCTCCGGGACCGTGCTGGTGAACTGGGCGGCCAAGACCGCCGGGCTGCTCGCCGACGAGGGCCTGACCCCGGGCGACACGCTCCGCGTGGACCTGCCCGAGCACTGGCTCTGCCACGCCCTGACCCTCGGGGCGCTCGTGGCGGAGGCGAGGCTCGGCTTCGGAGGGCCGCAGGGCCCGGCCCCGGCGTTCGTGCTCACCGACCGCCCACAGGCCTGGACGGACCCGTCCGTGACGGTGCTCCACGTGCGGCTGCCCCGGGGCCTGGCCCCGCAGGCGGAGGGGGTGCCGCACCCCGACCCCGCCGTGGTGGACGTCGCCACGGAGATCCGCGCCCAGCCGGACGCCCTGCCCGGGCCCGCGGCCCACGTGCACGCGGACAGCCTCGACGCACCGGACGGCCTGGACGTCCCGGGCACAGCCGACGACGCCGGCCCGCGCCTGGACCGGGCCCGGGCGGCGGCGGCGCTGCGCACCTGGGGCGCCGGTGGCACCGTCACCGTGCGCGGCTGACCGGCGGGGGTCAGTGGGCGGCGTCGTGCCCCTCGGCGTGCCGGTGGCGGTGGCGGACGTCCGCGGCGTCCTCCCGGTGGGCGTACACGACCGGGATCTGCCCGGTGAGCACGGCGATGTCGTTCTCGAAGCCGGGCTCCTCGTCCAGCTCCTCGCGGAACACCCAGAAGCGGTAGGCGAAGTACCGGAACACGGTGCCGAAGAACAGGCCGATCACGTTGCCCGCCACGAACAGGCCCATCGGGTCCGTCACACCCATCGCGTACTGCGCGATCCACACGCACCCGGCCTGGATGCCCAGGCCGATCGCGTTCATCACGAGGAACATCACGAGCTCACGCGTCTTGTTGGTGGAGCGCTTGTCCCGGAAGGTCCAGTAGCGGTTGGCGACCCAGCTGAAGAGGGTGGCCACCACGCCGGCCACGATCTTGGCCTTGACGTTCGAGCCCTGCATCGGCCCGTGCATGAGCCACCAGAACACGCCGGAGTCGATGACGAACGCCGCCGCGCCGACCGTGCCGAACTTCGCCACCTCGCGCCACAGCATCCGCACCATCACGACGGCGCGGCCCCAGAGATCGTTGTGCATGGGCAGAGGACACCTCGTGGTCGTCAGGCGGGGAACGGTGGGAACACTGTAGCCCTCCCGACGGGCGCTCGAGTCCGTGCCGCGGCGTCGGACGCCGACACCGGAGCGGATCGTGAGCGTCCTCCCAGCCGCCGCCGCTAGCCTGGTGCGGTGACTTTCCCTCGACTCGGTGTGATCGGCGGCGGGCAGCTGGCCCGCATGATGGCGGCCCCGGCCGCGGAGCTCGGCGTCCCCTTCCGTGTGCTCGCGGAGGCGGAGGACGCCTCGGCCGCGCAGGTGGCCCCCCATGTGGTCGGCGACCACACCCGGGTGGAGGACCTGCGCGCCTTCGCCGCCACCGTGGACGTGGTGACCTTCGACCACGAGCACGTGCCCACCGAGCACCTGCGCGTCCTCGAGGCTGAGGGGGTGGCGGTGCGCCCCGGCCCCGACGCCCTCGTACACGCGCAGGACAAGCTCGTGATGCGGGCCGCCGTCGAGCGCCTGGGCCTGCCGAACCCGGCCTGGGCCCCGGCCTCCGACCTCGAGGACGTGCTCGCCTTCGGCCAGGCCCACGGCTGGCCGATGGTGCTCAAGACCGCCCGCGGCGGCTACGACGGCAAGGGCGTGCTCGTGCTCGCCGACGCCGACGCCGCCCGTACCTCCGCCGAGGAGGGCACCCTCGGGCAGTGGCTGGCCGCCGGCGTGGCCCCGCTGCTCGCCGAGGCCCACGTGCCCTTCACCCGCGAGCTGTCCGCGCAGGTCGCCCGCACCCCCTCGGGGCAGGTCGCCGCCTACCCGGTGGTCGAGTCCGTGCAGACCGACGGGGTGTGCGATGTCGTCACCGCCCCCGCGCCGGACCTCGACCCCGCCGTGGCCGAGGCCGCCAGCGCCGCCGCCGTGCGCCTGGCCGAGGCCCTCGACGTGACCGGCATGCTCGCCGTCGAGCTGTTCGAGACCCCCGGTGTGGGCCCGGGCTTCCAGGTGAACGAGCTGGCGATGCGCCCGCACAACTCCGGCCACTGGTCCATGGACGGCGCCGTGACCGGCCAGTTCGAGCAGCATGTGCGGGCCGTACTGGACCTGCCCCTCGGGGACGTCACCGCCCTCGGCCGGGGCACCGTGATGAAGAACCTGCTCGGCGGCACCCGCAAGGACCTCCACACCGGTTTCGCCGAGGCCCTGGCCGCCCACCCCGAGGCGAAGGTGCACACCTACGGCAAGGGCGTGCGCCCGGGCCGAAAGGTCGGGCACGTGAACGTCGTGGCCCTGGGTGAGCGCACTCTCGCAGACGCGGCGTCCGCCGCCGAGTCCGCCGCCGCCGTCCTGCGCGACGGCGCCACCCCCTCCGACCCCACCCAGGAGCCCCGCCCGTGAGCACCCCCGCCCCCCTCGTCCAGCCCCTCCAGGACCAGACCCCCCTGGTCTCCGTGGTGATGGGCTCCGACTCCGACTGGCCCGTGATGCAGCAGGCCGCCCTGGCCCTGCGCGAGCTGGGCGTGCCGGTGGAGGCCGGTGTGGTGTCCGCCCACCGCATGCCCCACGAGATGGTCGCCTTCGGCCGGGACGCCCACGAGCGCGGCATCCGGGTGATCGTGGCCGGTGCCGGCGGCGCCGCCCACCTGCCGGGCATGCTCGCGGCCGTCACCCCCCTGCCGGTGATCGGCGTGCCCGTGAAGCTCAAGAGCCTGGACGGCATGGACTCCCTCCTGTCCATCGTGCAGATGCCCGCAGGCGTGCCCGTGGCCACGGTGTCCATCGACGGCGCCCGCAACGCCGGCCTGCTGGCCGCCCGCATCCTCGCCGCCGGGGACACCCCCGAGGCCGAGCACCTGCGGGGCCGCCTCGCAGCGTTCGCCGAGGACCTCAACGCCCAGGCGCGCGCCAAGGGCGCCCGCCTGCGGGACCGCCTGACCGACGAGGCCTGAGATGGCCCGCCCCGACCCGCTGCGCGACCCGGTCCGGGACCCGCGCTGCGCCAGCGCGCCCGAGCGCACCCGGCGTGCGGCGATCCTCCTGCTGCTCACCGCCCTGGTGCCCGGCGGCGCCCAGGTGGTGGCCGGAAACCGCCGTTGGGGCCGGCTGATCCTGCGCGTCACGCTCACCGTGTGGGCCGCCATCCTCGTGGCACTGCTGTGGGCGGCGTTCTCCCGGGGCTCGCTGCTGAACATGCTCGCCTCCGACGGCGCACTCGCGGTGCTCTCCGGGGTGCTGGTCGCGCTCGCGGTCGGCTGGGCCGTCGTGTGGGTGGACACCTTCCGGCTGATCCGCCTGCACCTGCTGGCCCCCGGGGCACGCCTGATCACCTCGGCTGCCACTGTGCTGGTGCTCGTGCTCACCACCGGCGGTCTGCTCTACGGCGGCTGGGCCGCCCATGTGGGGCGCGGCTCGCTCGGGGACGTGTTCGGGGACGGCCCGGCCCTGGAGGTCGCCGAGGGTCGGTACAACATCCTGGTGATGGGTGGCGACGCCGGCGAAGGCCGCGCCGGCCTGCGCCCGGACTCCATCCATGTGGCCTCCGTGGACGCCCGCACCGGAGCGATCACGATGTTCTCGCTGCCCCGCAACATCCAGAACGCGCAGTTCACCGAGGACTCCCCGCTGTGGACGGTGTACCCCACCGGTTTCGACTGCGGCGACGAGTGCATCCTCAACGCCCTCTACGTGGACGTGGAGGAGAACCACCCGGATCTCTACCCCGGTGCCGAGCACCCCGGGGCGGAGGCCATGATGGACGCCGCCGGCGGTATCCTCGGGCTGGACGTCACCGGCTACGCGCTCATGGACATGGGCGGCTTCGAGCAGCTCATCGACGCCATGGGCGGGGTGGACATCATCTCCGGCGGGTATGTGACCCACCGCGGCACCCGCCCGGACGGCACCTGGGGCAACGCCTGGTGGGCGCCCGGTCGCCACCACTTCGACGGTGCCGACGCCCTCGCCTTCGCCCGCTCGCGGCACTGGGCCACGGACTACTCCCGGATCCGTCGCCAGCAGTGCATGCAGGCCGCGATGCTGCGCCAGTTCACGCCGGCGACCGTGCTCACCCGCTTCGAGGAGATCCTGCAGGCGGGCACGCAGATCGTCACCACCAACATGCCGCAGAGCCAACTGGGCACCTTCGTGGACCTCGCCGAGCGCTCCCGCGGGTACGAGATGCGGCGCCTGACCATCGGTGCCCCGGACTTCGGCACCGCCGCGGACAAGTTCAGCACGCACCCGGACTTCGACCTCGTCCACGCCCGGGTGCAGGAGCTGCTGGACCAGGAGCCAAGTCCCCAGGCCGCCGGGATCGGCGCGGACACGGCTCTGGCCGGGCCGGGCACCGGGTTCTCCGCACTGCCGCTGCTGACGGCGGCGACCCCCTCCCCGAGCGCCTCGACGGGGGGGCCCTCCACGTGGCCGGACCCGCCGACCCGCCCGGACGGCCAGCCGTTCACCCTGGAGGATCTCATGCACGCCGAGGACGCCGGCCAGGAGGACGTGCTGATCCACGCCTCCTCCACGAACGACCTCTGCGCCCCCGCCCGCTGAGCACAGCACAGATCCCCTCCGGCCTGCCCTAGGGTGGTGCCCATGTTCGTGCTCTCCCCCATCGTCCGTGACTACGCCTGGGGCTCCCCCATCCTCCTGGCCGAGCTCGAGGGGCGCGAGCCCACGGGCGCCCCCGAGGCCGAGATGTGGCTGGGGGCGCACCCGGGGGCCCCGTGCGCCGTCGTCGCCGAGGACGGCACTCGCCGCGGCCTGGACGAGCTGATCGCCGAGAACCCCGAGCGCATGCTCGGCCCTGCCGCCGGGGCGGGCCGCCTGCCCTACCTGATGAAGCTGCTGGCCGCGGCCCGGCCGCTGTCCATCCAGGCCCACCCCACGCTCGAGCAGGCCCGGGCCGGGTTCGCCGCCGAGGAGGCCGCGGGTGTGCCCGCCGACGCCCCCCACCGCAACTACAAGGATGACAACCACAAGCCGGAGATGATCGTGGCGCTCACGCCCTTCTCCGCCCTGTGCGGATTCCGGCGCCCCGAGGAGGCCCGCGCCACCTTCGAGCGCCTCGCCCAGGCCCTCACGGAGTACAGCGACGGCGATGCCACCGCCGTGGCCGTGGCGGCCCGGCGCCTGGCCGTGCTGCTGCAGGACGAGGACGTGGAGGGGGCCTTCACCGCGGTGCTCGATCCGGCGTCGGTGTGGACGGCCGAGGGCGGGGTGGACGAGCTCGTCGAGGCGCTGCGGGCGATGCCCGAGCTCGTGGCCCAGGACGAGGCGCTGGCCACCGCGCTCGAAGCCGCCGAGCACTTCCCCGGGGACCCGGGTGTGTTGGTCACGCTGCTGCTCAACCGGGTGGACCTCATGCCCGGCCAGGCCATCCACCTGCCGGCCGGCAACGTGCATGCCTACCTCGAAGGCCTCGGCGTGGAGGTGATGGCGGCCTCGGACAACGTGCTGCGCGGCGGGCTGACGCCCAAGCACGTGGACGTGCCGGAGCTGCAGAGGGTGGTCGCGTTCGAGCCGCTGCCGGTGCCGTACACGGGCCCGGAGGAGGAAGGTCCGGGCGTCCTGTGCTACCGCCCGCCCTTCGAGGAGTTCGAGCTCGCCCGGCTCAGTGCCGCTGATGCCAGCCCCGCCGAGGCCCTGCACCGGGTGAACGGCCCGGCGGTGGCCGTCGCGGTGGCCGGCCGGGCGGTGCTCGGCTGCGGCGGCCGCACCGTGCGGCTGCGTCCGGGCCAGGCCGTGTTCGTGCCCGCCGCCGAGACCGCCGGAGCCCCGCTGCGACTCACTGCGGAGGGGTCCGAGGAGGCCGTGGTCTACGCCGCCTCGCTGCCGAGCGTGCGCTGACGCGACCGCCCCGGGTCCGACGGCGCCGGCGTCGTCGGACCCGGGGCGCGTCGGCCCCGGGGCGGGCTCAGCGGACTGCGGGGCTCAGCGGGCCAAGTGGCTCAGCGGCCTGAGGGCAGCCACTTGCTCCACTTCTCGGCGTGGTGCTCGGCGTCCACGGTGCGCACGGTGCCCGAGTGGGAGCGCATCACGATGGACTGGGTGTGCACCCGGCCCCCACCGAAGCGGACCCCGCGCAGCAGGTCGCCGTCGGTGATGCCGGTGGCGGCGAAGTAGCAGTGGTCCGAGGTGACCAGGTCGTCGGTGGCGAGGACGGCGTCGAGGTCGAGGCCGGCGTCGAGGGCCTTCTGGCGCTCCGCCTCGTCCGTGGGGGCCAGACGCCCCTGGATCACACCGCCGGTGGCCTTGATGGCGCACGCGGTGACGATGCCCTCGGGGGTGCCACCGATGCCCATCATCATGTCCACGCCGGTGTCCGGGCGGGCCGCGGCGATGGCGCCGGCGACATCGCCGTCGAGGATGAACTTCACCCGCGCCCCGGCCTCGCGGATCTGGCGCACGAGGCCCTCGTGGCGGGGGCGATCGAGCACGCACACGGTCACCTGGGAGACCGGCTTGTCCAGGGCCTTGGCCACCAGGGCCACGTTCTGCTTCACGGGCAGGCGCAGGTCCACGAGGCCCGCGGCTGCGGGACCCACCACGAGCTTGTCCATGTAGAACACGGCGGAGGGGTCGAACATGGTGCCGCGCTCGGCCACCGCGAACACGGACAGGGCGTTGTTGTAGCCCATGGCGGTCAGGCGGGTGCCGTCGATCGGGTCCACGGCGACGTCCACGGTCGCCCCGGTGCCGTCGCCCACGTGCTCCCCGTTGAAGAGCATCGGGGCCTCGTCCTTCTCGCCCTCGCCGATGACGACGACGCCGTCCATCGCGACGGTGTCCATGAACGCGCGCATCGCGTCCACGGCGGCGCCGTCCGCGGCGTTCTTGTCACCGCCGCCGACCCACGGTGCGGCGGCGATGGCCGCGGCCTCCGTGACACGCACCAGCTCCATGGCGAGGTTGCGGTCCGGCACATGGGACTCGTAGTCGGTCTTCTCCGAGGACGTCGTCGTCATCGTGTCTCCGGTTCCTTCGATCGCGGTGCGCCGCACTCTGGCCTGCGCCGGGGCCACTCTGCCCACGGCGCCATCCTAGTCCGGGAGTTCGGCACCGAATGGCACAATGCTCAGGTGAGTACTCCCGCCCCCGAGGCCGACGGCCACGCCGCACGGCCCCTGGCCCCCGCGCCCCGGCCGGTGCTGACCGCGAAGCAGTCGATGCGCGCCCGCCAGCCGTGGATCGCCATGGTGCTCTCGGCCCTGGCCGTGATGGGCGTCGTCCTGGCGCTCGGGGTGCTGCACCCCTCCCCGGCGCAGCCGCCCCTCGAGGACCGCGTGGACGTCGCCGACGCCGCCGGCACCGTGCCGCGGGGGGCGGGACTGCCGGCCCTGGCCCCGGACGTCCCCGAGGGCTGGACCTCCAGCTATGCGCGGCTCGTCCCGCTCGACGGCGTGCAGACCTGGGACGTCGGGTGGGTCGTGACCCCGTCCGTGTTCGCCGGGCTCCACCAGGCCGACGACGCCGACCCCACCTGGGTGGGCCTGCGCGTGGGCACCGCCCCTGCGGTGGGCACGCGGGAGGTCGACGGGATCGTCTGGAGCCACCACGCCCCCCGGGACTCCCGGGACCAGCACCTCGTCGCGGAGGTGGACGGCACCACGGTGGTGCTGACGAGCAACGGCGGCCTGCCGGTGCTCGAGGACCTCGCCCGCGCCGTCGCCAAGGAGACCCAATGAAGACCGACAGCACCCGCCGCCCCACCCCCCAGGAGGCCTGGGAGGTCCTCGCGGAGGGCAACCGGCGCTTCGTGTCCGGGGCCCCCGGGCACCCCAACCAGGACGCCGAGCACCGGTACGGGCTCACCGCCGGGCAGGAGCCCATGGCGGCGATCTTCGGCTGCGCCGACTCCCGGCTGGCCGCGGAGATCATCTTCGACGTGGGCCTGGGCGACGTGTTCGTGGTCCGCACCGCCGGCCACGTGATCGACGACGCCGTGCTCGGCTCGCTCGAGTACGCGGTGGACGCCCTGAGGATCCCTCTGGTGATCGTGCTCGGCCACGACTCCTGCGGCGCCGTCACCTCCACCGTGGAGTCCTACATCTCCGGGGACATGCCCCCGGGCTTCATCCGCTCCCTCGTGGAGCGCATCACCCCCTCCGTGCTGGCCGGCCGCCGTCGCGGACTGGAGGAGATCGACGACTTCGTAGCCGAGCACGTGGACCAGACCTGCGACCGCCTCATGGAGACCTCGCAGTCGGTGCGGTCCGCCGTGGAGGAGGGGAGGACCGCCGTCGTCGGGCTCACCTACTCGCTCTCCGAGGGCACCGCACGTGCGGGGCGGGTGCGCGGCGACCTGAAGGTGTGACGTCCGCCATGGTGTCCTCCTAGGATGACCCCATGACCGCACAGAACCCTGAGCAGACCTTCCGCATCGAACACGACACGATGGGCGAGGTGAAGGTCCCGGTGGACGCCCTCTACCGCGCCCAGACCCAGCGTGCCGTGGAGAACTTCCCGATCTCCGGCAAGACCCTGGAGCCCGCGCACATCCACGCCCTCGCGCAGGTGAAGAAGGCGGCCGCCAAGGCGAACGCCGAGCTCGGCGTGATCTCCCAGGAGAGGGCGGACGCGATCGTCGCCGCCGCGGACGAGGTCATCGCAGGCCAGCACGACGGCGAGTTCCCCATCGACGTGTTCCAGACCGGCTCCGGCACCTCCTCCAACATGAACACCAACGAGGTGCTCGCGACCCTCGCCACCCGGCGCCTGCAGGAGGCCGGCTCGCAGGAGGAGGTGCACCCCAACGACCACGTCAACGCCTCCCAGTCCTCGAACGACGTGTTCCCGACCTCCGTGCATGTGGCCGTCACGGGGGCGCTGGTGAACGACCTCATCCCCGCTCTGGAGCACCTGGCGCAGTCCCTCGAGCGCAAGGCCGAACAGTTCTCGGGCATCGTGAAGGCCGGACGCACCCACCTGATGGATGCCACCCCGGTGACCCTGGGCCAGGAATTCGGCGGGTACGCGGCGCAGGTGCGCTACGGCGTCGAGCGGATCGAGGCCTCCCTGCCGCGCGTGGCGGAGGTCCCCCTGGGCGGCACCGCCGTGGGCACCGGCATCAACACCCCGAAGGGCTTCTCTGCCCGCGTGATCGAGCTGCTCGCCGAGGAGACCGGCCTGCCGATCACCGAGGCCCGTGACCACTTCGAGGCCCAGGCCAACCGCGACGGGCTCATCGAGGCCTCCGGCCAGCTGCGCACCATCGCCTACGCATTCATGAAGATCAACAACGACCTGCGCTGGATGGGCTCGGGACCGAACACCGGCCTCGGCGAGATCGCTCTGCCGGACCTGCAGCCGGGCTCGTCGATCATGCCGGGCAAGGTGAACCCGGTGATCTGTGAGGCCGCGATCATGGTGGCCGCGCAGGTGATCGGCAACGACACCACGATCTCGCTGTCCTCCACCAACGGCGCCTTCGAGCTGAACGTCGGCATCCCGGTGATGGCCGCCAACCTGCTGGAGTCCATCCGCCTGCTCGCCAACACCTCCCGCGTGATGGCGGAGAAGATGGTCGACGGCATCGAGGCCAACGAGGAGCGCTGCGCCTTCCTGGCCGGGGCCTCCCCCTCGATCGTGACCCCGCTGAACAAGGTGATCGGCTACGAGGCCGCCGCCACGATCGCCAAGCACGCCGTGAAGAACAAGATGACGGTGCGCGAGGCTGTGGTGGACCTCGGCTACGTGGAGCGCGGTGAGGTGACCGAGGAGCAGCTGGACAAGGCCCTGGACACCATGTCCATGACGCATCCGGGCGAGTGACGCTCCGCCGGCTCACCTGAGCCTCTGGCACCGCTGAGGGCCCCTCCCCCACCGGGGAGGGGCCCTCGTCCATGGTGAGGGCCGGGACATCCGCAGGCGTGCCGGATATCACCCTCCCAGGAGTGATGTCCTACTGACAGGTATCTCCCTGGATGCACAGCATGAAGAGCGGACCAGGTCTGAAGAAGTGCATATTTCAGGCCGATGACCCTCATCGAGAAGGGCACCGGGACACATGTAATACAGGATTCACGTACATTCCGCATCACCAGGCGACATGCAGTTTCGGAATACTGAGCCGGTCATCACGTCGCGCGGCAGAGTCGCCCATCCCCACCCACGCCTCCCGCGCGGGCACGGTGCCGAACCCGCGCGGACGCCACGTCTCACGAAGAGGCTCCGACTGTGAACGATCAGCACCCCTCCGGCACGGTTGCGCAGGCCCGTACCGTCTCCCGCCGCACCGTCGCCACCGGGCTGGCCTGGGCCGCCCCCGTCGCCGTGGCGATCGCCGCGGCTCCCGCCCAGGCCGCCAGCCCCATTCCCTGCGATCAGGCGGGCGCCTGGACGGACTTCTTCTCCGACGCCGGCATCTCGTTCACCTCCTCAACGGGAGCGTGGTCCCTCCCCGTGGCCAACATCGACCCCGGCACCAGCCTCACCACGACGCTCATCCTCACCTTCACCGACGGTACCTCCGTAACAGCACCACCGCTCACCCTGGGCCCGGCAGGAAGCGACGGCACCCCCACGGAGGGCTCCGTGGACCTCCCCCTCGACGGCGACACCCATGCGCTGCGCAACCTCGAGGAGATGACCATCGTGGAAGAAAGCGCGTACAGCGGCGCGCTCCCCTCCTTCTATACCTTCGACGCCTCCTCGTGCTCCATCGACGTAGACAGTCAGTCAGGGGGCCGTCAGTAGACGCGGCCCGAGCCCGGACCACCGCCCCGTCCCGCGCACGAAGAGTGATGCGGCCGACGCCCCTCATGCCCCGTTCGACAAGGAATGACCACCATGACCACGCCCTCGCGCATGATCTCCCGCCGCACCGTCGCCACCGGGCTGGCCTGGGCCGCTCCGGCCGCCGCCGCCGTGGCCGCCGCGCCGGCCTACGCCGCTTCCCAGTCCCAGCTGACAGCGTCAGACGTGCGTGTCAACATGTGGGTCTACCGCTACTATCGTCTGCCCCCTGAAGGCTGTGCGACTGGGGGTGGCTTCATCGACCTCCAGGGGTGCACTTCCGCCAGCGGACCTGCCAACGCCACCAGCACTGTCAGCGACTGCCTGCGAGACCCGAACGCGTCCACCGGCTACTGGCTGGAGACCAGTAACTCCACCTCGGGCGTCGCACGGGTCGACTCCATCACCGCCACATACACCTTCAGCAACCCGATCGTGATCGACCCTTGCCCCAATGGGACCTACAATCAGGACACCACTGCCACCTGGCAGTGGACGGAGTGCACCACGCTCAACGGCTGGACCCTCACCCTCTCCCCAGACGGGAAGACGCTGACCCTGCAGTATTCGATCCCGACCCTGGTCAACACCTCCACAGACCTCCCCGGCAGCGGCGACTACCTGCCCGGCTACTTCATCAACTACCACACCGCAGATCCGTGCATCGCCCGCCTCACAACGGTCTCCACCCGACACTCCATGACGTACGCGACGGCCACTGATCCGAACGGCGTCGTCTACACCCGGTCCACTTCCGCTCGACGCCTCATCTGACACTCCCCCGCATCCACTTACACGAGCGGCCCGCCGGCGGCCCCTACCACCATCGCGGGGCCGAAGGGGATCGCGGTGCGACGGCCTACGCCGCTTCCCCGTCCCAGCTGACAGCGTCGAACGTGCGTGTCACCATGTGGGTCTACCGATACTATCGTCTACTCCCCTGAAGGCTGTGCGGCTGGGGTTGGCTTCATCGACCTCGGGACTGATGCCTGAGCATCTGATTGCTTGAGTTTTAATTCCAGCTTGACCTCACATACCGGCGGGGGCAGGAAGCCGTTTGAATGGAGTTCTTCATGGCGGGTTCGGTACCGATTCACGGAGCGCGCAGCGCGGCTGTGGCTTGGTTGGCTGAGTCAGGAGTGGATCCGGCGGTGTTTACACCGCAACAGATTCCGGTGTTCAGCGAGAATTCATTCTCCGCGGGCCGTGACGAGCTGGATGACCTGTGGAGTACGGGCGCACATATCAACTGGCTGGGCGGCCCGGCTGTCTCTATCGGAGCATGGCCCCGGAATGCTGCAGGGGTGGCCATGGCCCATGTCGCGACCTTCCACCTGAGTGACGCCCACGCTGCGCTCGGGGACCCGAAGGAGCGCGGTTGGCCCGATGAAGCCGCGGAATCATTGCCGGATCACGGGTACATCCAGGTTTTCCACGATTTGGAGACCTATGGATATGAGCCGGACGACATGGAAGCAAGAGGCTGGCAGGTGACGTGGCATATGGACGACACCAGTCAGGCTCGTCCGCCTCTCGTTGAATGCGAGAACGCCAATGCGCCCGACTCAACAGCCCAGCTCGGGTTGTTCTATCCAGGCTGGACGATCCCCTCGCCTCTCGACCTTGGAGGTCTCACGGAGGGGGCCTTCGCGGCGGCTGACGCGGCCATCCATGAGTTGGACTCTGCATGGGTCGCGCAACGTTGCCTTGAGCAGCGGGCACCTCACCCCATTCCGTCTACTCGTCTGCTGGGCCATAGTTCCACCGGCAACGTGGGGCCACGCGAAGAGATCCTGCCCGCTGCATTGCCATTGTCGTCGCGGGGCGACGATTACGTTCTCCTCGCTGAGATTGAATCGTGGACCACCCTCAATGGCTGGTTCGGTGACGCCTCCAGTCTTGAAGTCTGGATGCGGCGGGACGATCTGCGTGAACGACGGTTCAGTGAGTGCTGGTGCATCATCCGCACAGACTGAGTGGGAGGCTGTTCCCCCGTTGGTCTTCGGGGCCTCGATCGCGCCTGCGGGAAGCAACAAGGGAGAGAGCAGCCTCAAGGCCGTCGACGCGTACATCCACCTTCATGGGACGCTCAGCGGCACCCTGCCCGACAGGGGCTACAACCACCTCGAGACTGATGCACGTATAGGTGACATACGATCTGTGGTGTTCCCACACCGCAGGGAAAGATATTCACCATGCCCGCCCCCTACCCCCAAGAGTTCCGCGATGGCCTCGTCCGCCTCGCCCAGAACCGTGAGCCCGGCACACCATGACGTACGCGACGGCCACCGATCCGAACGGCGTCGTCTTCACCCGGAGCGTCTCCCGCCGTTCCTTCATGTGAACACCCGACGCGAGCCCCGAGACCCCGCCGGCGCACCGGTGGGGCCGCCGTCGTCCATCGGTGGACGATTCGCCTGAATTGACGGTCTGACCTGGGAAGATATCCGCTCCCGGCTCACATCGAACGCATACGGAGAACCGGCAGGTAACCCACGCGGCGGTGGAAGAGTCGCCTGGTCAGCGCGCCGTACGAACTCCTCGCACATCCCCCCGACGCTCGCATCCCGCGAGGGCACGGAGCGAGGATCCGCCCGGCGCCCCATCCCAGGAAGAACAGGCTCCGACCATGTATCAGCGCCCGACCACCTCCCCTCACGCGGCGCACACCGTCTCCCGCCGTGCCGTCGCCACCGGCCTTGCCTGGGCCGCCCCCGCCGCGGCCTTCGTGGCAGCCTCCCCAGCCCTCGCCGCCTCGCGCAGTCAGCTCACCGCACAGAACACGACGCTGCAGATGTACCAGAAGGTGTACACGAAGACCCCGACATCGTGTAGCGCGGGGTCGAACCCCCAGGTGGGCTACATCAACACCCTGTGCTGCAACTCGCCCGCACGGGACACCGCGATGGGCAACCGCAACGACTCGGACTGCAGGCAGGATCCCGCCTCCTCCATCGGGATCTGGGTGGAGGGCGGCACGGGTGGCCAGGCGAGCATCGACTCGGCCCGCATCACCTACTCGTTCAACTACCCGGTGAGCTTCGACAACGCCTCCGTGGGCACGGCAGGGACGAGCTACTTCCGAGGCACCACCGTGTGGTCGGGCGGCAACATGCTCCAGCCGGGGTGGTCCATCGAGTCCACCACCAGCACCTCGATCACCCTGGTCTACTCGGGCAGCGGCGCCGTGGACGTCTCCACCTCGGCCGTGGGCAGCGGCTTCTGCACGGGGTACTTCATCCCCTTCCACGCCACCAGCGGGTGCTACCTCTCCGGAGCCCTCAAGGTCACCACCACCCGTCAGGTCTACTGGTCGGATGCCAACGGTCAGCACCTGTACTCCAGGACGACCGGCCCCTCCGGGATCTGAGCTACCGCTCGCCGGGAAGCGCCCCGCGCAGGGGCGCTACCCGGCGTCCACCTAGACCAGCATCCCGACGGCGGCCCCCGCCGCCATCGCGGGGCCGAAGGGGATCGCGGTGCGACGGCCGGCCCGGCGCAGCAGCACGAGCACGAGCGAGGCGGCCCCGCCGAGCAGCACGGCGGCCAGGCCGGCCAGCACCACCGCGGCGGGCCCGCCCAGCCCGCAGTAGAGCCCCAGGCCGATGGCGAGCTTGACGTCCCCCATCCCGAGGCCGCCCTGGCTGACCAGGTGCAGGCCGAGCATCGCCGCCGCATACCCCGCCCCGCCGAGCAGGCTGGAGACAGTCAGATCCCAGCGGCCCGCTGCAGCAGCGCCGCCGGCCATCAGCACCACCCCGGCCAGCGCCAGCCGGCCCGTCCACCGGTTCGGCAGACGGTGCTCGCGCAGGTCGGTCCGCACCAGCACGGCCAGGCAGACCACCGCCCAGACCAGGCCGACCCCCCACATCGCCAGACTCGCCCACGCCTGCTCTGCCACGGCCCATCCCCACCAGCTCATGCCTCCACCGTAGGCGGCGCGGTCGGCGCCCTGCAGCACCGTCCACAGGCCATGGGGCCTCCCACCCCCGCCCCTCCCTTCCTGCGGGCTGTCCGATGGTGCCGCCGGGCCATCCGAAGGTCGTGCCCGGGGTGGCCAATGGTGCCATTGCAGCAATCCCGAATCGGTGCTACGGTGAACAAGTCGTCCTCCCCTGACCGGGTCGAGGATGACCCTGAGACCCATGGCCTCGATCCCGTTTCAAGGGGCCATGGACGCGGGCTTCCTCGGTCCCCACACCCCCCCTCCGCTGGGGCCGAGCACCCCCGCCGGGGGCCGCTGCCATGCAGCGGCCCCCCACTTCTTTCCCGGGTCTCCCGCCGGAACCGCCCACGCCCCGCCCCGTCAGGCCTCAGCCCAGGCCCTCATCCTCGAGCAAGTCCGTGACGAGCGCCGCGATCGCCGAGCGCTCGGACCGCCTCAGGGTCACATGCCCGAACAGCGGATGCCCCTTGAGCCGTTCCACCACCGCTGCCACACCGTCCTGCCGTCCCACGCGCAGGTTGTCCCGCTGGGCGACGTCATGGGTGAGCACCACCTTCGAGTCCTGCCCGATCCGGGACAGCACCGTCAGCAGCACATTCCGTTCGAGGGACTGCGCCTCGTCCACAATCACCCAGGCGTCGTGCAGGGACCGGCCCCGGATGTGCGTGAGCGGCAGCACCTCCAGCATCCCGCGGTCCACCACCTCGTCGATCACCGAGGGGGACACCAACGAGCCGAGCGTGTCGAACACCGCCTGCGCCCACGGGAGCATCTTCTCCCCCTCCGTGCCCGGCAGGTACCCGAGGTCCTGCCCGCCCACCGCGTGCAGCGGCCGGAAGACCACGATCCGCCGGTGGTCCCGGCGCTCCATCACCGCCTCCAGCCCGGCGCACAGGGCGAGGGCAGACTTGCCCGTGCCGGCCCGGCCACCCAGGGAGACGATCCCCACGGACGGGTCCCCGAGCAGGTCGATCGCCAGGCGCTGCTCGGCCGAGCGCCCGTGCAGGCCGAACACCTCACGGTCCCCGCGCACCGCTTGCGCCGTCCCACCCTGCCGCACCCGGGCCAGGCCGGAGGCGCGGGTCCCGGCGAGCACGATCCCCGTGTTCACGGGCAGATCCGCCGCTGTCGGGGCCGGCTCTCCCGGGCGGACGTCCACTCCGGTGCCGGACAGGTCCGTCAGGGGGACCCGAGAGAGGTCGAGGCCGCCGTCGTCGTAGAGGGCGTCCAGCTGGGCGTCGGCGACCTGCAGGCTCACCACTCCACGCCACCCCGAGTCGCGCACGAGCTCGTGGCGGTACTCGTCCGCGCTCAGGCCCATTGCCGCGGCCTTCACGCGCATAGGCAGGTCCTTGGACACCACGGTCACCTGCCGGCCTTCGTCCGCAAGCGCCTTGGCGACGGCGAGGATCCGTGAATCCGCGTCCGTGCCGCGGATCCCGGTGGGCAGCACCTCCGGGGAGGCGTGGTTGAGCTCCACCTGCAAGGTGCCGCCCTCGGGGGTGAGCGGCAGGGGCCGGTCGAGGGCACCATGGCGCAGACGGAGGTCATCGAGCAGGCGAAGGGCGGTGCGGGCGAAGTAGCCGAGGTCCGGGTCCGCGCGCTTGCGCTCCAGTTCGGAGACGACGACGAGCGGCAGCACCACCTCATGTTCGGCGAAGCGGAGCATGGCACGGGGGTCGGAGAGCAGGACGGAGGTGTCCACCACGTAGGTGCGCCGGCCCTGGGGGGCCGCAGGTGCACCGGTCGCCCCGTCCTGTGCGTCCCGTGCGTCCGCTGCGACGACGTCGGTCGGGGTGGGGGTGTGCTCCGGCATGGCGGCCTCCTGGGGTCGGGGCCCGCGGGCGGGGCCCGGTGCCCCCACGCTAGGCAGGCGCCGTCGACGCGCGGCGGGAGGGGGCGTGAACGCGGCGTGAAGAGCTGGTGGCGGCTCGTCGTGGGCACCGCATGGCCCGCCCCGTGGGCACCGTACGGGCGGGCGGCCGCTAGGCTGGCGCGGACCGATCCGGCCCGCGCTCAGGAGGACCGCCGTGACCCCGACCCCGCCGAACGACGCCGTCGCCCACGGGACCGCCGACGGGCTGCCCGCAGGTGCCCCCGGGCCTGCACCGCGCCTGCGCCTCGTGGACCGTGCCGGCCGAGGCCTGCTGCGCGCCGTGACACCCACGGCCGTGCTGCTCGTAGCCATGTGGGTGCTGTTCCTGGTGAGCGTGGTGGCCGGGCGCTGGCTCCTGCCGGGGCTGGGGCTGATCCCCCGCCGCCTCGACGGCCTGGACGGAGTGCTGTTCTCCCCGCTGCTGCACACCGGCTGGCGGCACCTGATCGGGAACACCTCGGCACTGCTGGTGCTGGGGCCGGTGGCCGCGCTCGTGTCCGGCCGCCCGCTGGCGCTGATGGCCGGTGCGTGGCTCGGCTCCGGCCTGCTGACCTGGGCGATGGGCAGCCCTGGCGTGCATGTGGGCGCCTCGGGGATCGTGTACGCCCTGATCGCGTTCCTGCTGGTGTACGGCCTCGTGGCCCGGCGGGTGCTGGCGGTGGCGGTCTCGCTCGGGGTGGCGTTCCTGTACCTGGGCTCCTCGCTGGTGGGCCTGCTGCCGCAGCCGGGGGTGTCCTGGACGGGGCACCTGGCCGGGGCGCTCACCGGGGTCGGGCTGGCCCTGTTGTGGGGCCGGCAGGACCGCGCCGCCCGGCGGCCCGGCGCCCTCGGTCGGCACGGTGTGTTCAGCCGGCACGGTGTGCTCAGCCGGCCTGAGGCGGCCCGCTAGACCGACCGGTTCTCAGGCCCCGAAGCGGCGCTGGCGCTGGCCGTAGTCGCGCAGGGCGCGCAGGAAGTCGGTGCGCCGGAAGTCCGGCCACATGGCCTCGCAGAAGTAGAACTCGGAGTATGCCGACTGCCATGTGAGGAACCCGGAGAGCCGCTGCTCCCCGGAGGTGCGGATCACGAGGTCCGGGTCTGGCTGGCCGCGCGTGTAGAGGCGTGCGGAGATCTGGTCCACGGTGAGCTCGGCGGCCACCTGCCCGGCGGTGCGGCCGGCGTCGTCGGCCTCGCGGAGCAGCTCCCGGACGGCGTCGACGATCTCCAGGCGCCCCCCGTACCCGACCGCCACGTTCACATGCACGCCCTCGTTGTCCGCGGTGCGCTCGGCCACCTCGGCCAGGCACCGGGCCATGCGCTCGGGCAGCAGGTCGACGGCGCCCACCGGCTGGACCCGCACGGGAGCCCGGCCCTCGTGGGGCTGTGCCAAGCGCTCGGCCGTCGTCATGATGATCTCCAGCAGGGGGGCGAGCTCCTCGGCGGGGCGGCTGAGGTTCTCCGTGGAGAGCATGTAGAGGGTCACCACGGGCACGCCGACGTCCTCGCACCAGCCGATGAAGTCCAGGATGCGCTCCGCGCCCGCCTGATGCCCTTCCTGGGTGGTGGCTCCGAAGGCCCGCGCCCAGCGGCGGTTGCCGTCCACGAGCACGCCCACATGGCGGGGCAGGCGCTGCGGGTCCAAACGGGAGGCGAGGCGGCGCTCATACAGGCGGTAGAACGCATCCGGACGACGCACGGCGCTCCCCTTCCTCCGGTGATAGTGCCGAGAGACTTCAGGATACGCGGCCCGGGCGCGCCCGCGCAGTCACCGCAGCGCGCGGCAGCGGCCCGCCCCGTCACCGGGCCGATCCCGGTCCGAGGCCGTGCCCCGATGCGGGAGGATGGGCCCATGGCCCGTCAGACCCCCGCCCCTCGGCCCCCGGCCGCGGAGACGGCCCCCACCCCCACCGCCCGGCGGTGGCGCCTGGACCGGATCCGCGACCCCGACCACCCGCTGTTCAAGCCGCGCCTGCGCGGATGGATCCACGCGGTGATGGCCCCGCTGGCCCTGGTGGCCGGGATCGTGCTGATCGTGCTCTCCCCCACCCCGGGGCTGCGAGCGGCGTCCACGGTGTACGCGGTCACGGGGGTGCTGCTGTTCGGGGTTTCGGCCACCTATCACCTGGTGCAGTGGAATGCGTCCGTGGCCCGGGTGCTCAAACGCCTGGACCACACCAACATCATGCTCGTGATCGCGGGCACCTACACGCCACTGTCGCTGGCGCTGCTGGCCCCGGACCAGGCCCGCACGCTGCTGACACTCGTGTGGGCCGGAGCCGCGGCCGGGGTGGCCTTCCGTCTGCTCTGGACCGACGCCCCGCGCTGGCTCTACACCCCGGTGTACGTGGCCCTCGGCCTGGCGGCCCTGCTGTACCTGGGCGAGTTCTTCGCCGCCAGTGTGCCTGCGGCCGTGCTGATCTGCGCCGGCGGTGCGGCGTACATCGTGGGCGCGGTGTTCTACGCGGCCAAGGCCCCCACATTCCACCGGGAGTGGTTCGGGTTCCATGAGCTCTTCCACGTGTTCACGGTGGGCGGGTTCGTGTGCCACTACGTGGCGGTGGCGATCGCCGTGCTCAGCCGTTAAGGGCACCCGGCCGGCGCGCAGAGCCTCCTCGGCGGCCGGCGCGGCGCCGGTTCAGCGGCCAGCGCGGCGCCGATTCAGCGGCCGGAGTCGGGGGCCTGCGGCTCCGGGGTCGGGTCCTGCAGGTAGCCCGGGTAGGTGCGGCGCAGGCGTTCAAGGCGCTGGTCGGCGTCGGCGTCGAGCGGGTCCCCCGCCGTGCGCGCCTCGGCGGGGAGGTGGGCCTGGTGGCGCTCCACCAGCATCTGTTCGGCGTCCGGGGAGCGCTGCTGCACCCGGCGCACGGACCGCACCATCAGGCGGAACACGAGCAGCGCCATCGCCACCATGAGCGCGGTGAACAGGAAGCCCTCGATGCCGGGAGTCACGTCCTGCTCACTCAGACCCGGGCGGAGAGTGGGCTCCGGCACGGCCGGCAGCGGCGTCGCGGCGGCCGCCGAGGCGAGGAAGAGGGAGGGCGCGGAGAGGCTGATCACAACACCGCACTCTACCGGCCAGAGCCTCAGCGCAGCCCGGCGAACAGGTCGTCCTCCGGGGGTTCCGTTGCCACACGGGAGTCGATGAGCACGTAATCCTCCCACGGCCAGGCTCGGCGCAGCAGCGCGTTGTCCGCGGCGAAGAACAGCCCCCGGGGATCCACCTGGGTGCGGTGAGCGAGCAAAGCCCGGTCCCGCTGCTCCAGGAATGCGGACACGTCCACCTGAGTGGTCACGGGATGGTCGGCCGACAGCCACCCCGGGGCATCCTCCGGGTCCGGGAGGTCCTCACCGGCGGCCCGACGGCGGCGCACCTCGCGCAGCCGGTCCATCGCGTCGTACATGCCCAGGCGCTCGGTGAACGGGGAGGCCGCCCCCGCCTGGCGCAGCGCGGCGTCGAGCGCGCGGAACTTCTCCGCGTGGAAGCCGCGGTCGTAGTAGAGCTTGCCGACCTCCCAGGCCGGTCCGGCCTCCGGGTACTCGTCCGCCAGGCCGGCGGCCCGGTAGGCCTCCACGGCCACATGGTGGGCCTGCACATGGTCCGGGTGCGGGTAGCCGCCCACCTCGTCGTAGGAGACGAGCACGTGGGGGCGGAAGCGCCGCACGAGCGCCACGAGCGGGGCCGCGGCGGTGCGCAACGGGGTGAGGGCGAAGCAGTGGTCCGGCAGCGGGGGCAGGGGGTCCCCGGCGGGCAGGCCGGAGTCCAGGAAGCCCAGCCACGCATGCTGCACCCCCAGGACGTCGGCCGCCTCGGCCATCTCCTCGCGGCGCACCCCGGCGATGTCCCGGTCCGCGCGGACCGAGTCCCCGTAGGAGGGGTTGAGCAGGGAGCCGGCCTCCCCGCCGGTGCAGGTGACCACCATGACCTCCGCGCCCGCAGCGGTGTAGGCGGCCATCATGCCGGCACCCTTGGAGGACTCGTCGTCCGGGTGGGCGTGGACGGCCATCAAGCGCAGCCCGGAGGAGTCCGGCAGGGGCCGGGGCGTCCCCGGCTCGGCGGTGGCGCGGGAGGTGGAGAAGGGCTCGGTCACGGGGGTCCTTCCGGAGGGGCGGCGGCAGCCCCGGAGCTGGGGCCGGCTGCGGTGGGGCGCAGTTGCACCGGGAGGCTAGGCTGAAGGCGATGTCCACCCCCGCCGATCCCGCCGTGCACGCGCAGGAGTCCACCTTAGCCAACCGCTACGGGCGCCCCCGGCGGCACCTGCTGGGCCGCACCGGCCGCCGTGTCCTGGCCGGGGTGGCCCTGGCGGCGGCCGTGATCCTCGCCGTGGTGATCGCCCTCGACCACTCGGTGGGCCGGATCCAGGCCAAGACGGTCGGCTACGAGATCCTCGGCGACGACGACGCTCAGGTCACCTTCACCGCGACGGTCCCCGCCGGCACAGCCGTGGAGTGCGACCTCGTGGTCCTCGACGCGCAGGCCGCCCCGGTGGGCTTCCGCACGGTGCGCCTGGGAGCCGTGGCCGAGCAGGACCGCGCACTGCCCTCGGACGCCGAGCAGCGGTACACCGCGCACGTGCGCACCGTGGTGAGAGGGGTCAGCGGGCTCGTGGACGTGTGCCGCCCCGCCTGAGCTGAGCGGCGGCCCGCCTCTGGCCTGGCCTCCTCCCGTCGCCGCCCCCGCCTCCGGGCGGTTCCCCTCCTGACGGGGCACGGATAGGATGGACCGAGTTTCCGCCCCGCCGACAGGGCAGGCACCGCAGGGCCCACAGCCCTCGGACGGCCCGGACGGCGGGGTTCGTCGCATGCGCAGGGGCGGGCGGTCCTCCACGGTTGTCCCGGCCCCCGCGTCCACGCCCGTCCCCGACAGAAGAAAGGCGGCCAGATCATGGCGACCCACCAGTCCGACGCCCCGTGGCTCACGCAGGAGGCGTACGACCGCCTCAGCAAGGAGCTCGAGCACATCTCCGGCCCCGGCCGCCAGGAGATCATCGACCGCATCGAGGCCGCCCGTGAGGAGGGCGACCTCAAGGAGAACGGCGGCTACCACGCCGCCCGCGAGGAGCAGTCCAAGAACGAGGGCCGCATCGCCGAGCTCAAGCACCTGCTCGAGACCGCCCGCGTGGGCGAGGCCGCCGAGAACGACGGCGCCGTGCACCCGGGTGCCGTGGTGACCGCCGTCGTCGCCGGGGACGAGATGACCTTCCTCTTCGGCAACCGTGAGATCGCCGCGGACGACGAGGACCTCGAGGTCTACTCCGAGCGCTCCCCGCTGGGCGAAGCCATCAACGGCGCCGCCAAGGGCCAGACCGTCTCCTACACGGCCCCCAACGGCAAGGACATCTCCGTGGAGATCGTGGACGTCAAGCCGTACAACGGCTGATCCACCCCGCATCCGCGAACGGCGGCGGCTCCGCACGGGGCCGTCGCCGTTCGCGTTGCTAGGCTGTGGCCATGCTCACCGCCGAGAAGCTCCACCTCCTGCTGACCCGCCCGGACGGCCGCTCCGAGGCCCGCCGCCTCCACGGTGTGGCCCTGGCCGCCGCAGCCCTCGCGGACCTGCGCGCGGCCGGCGTGGTGGACTTCGAGGACGCCCGCCCGGCCGCCGAGGCCCGGATCCGCGTGGTGGCCGGCGGCACCGCCGGGCACCCCGTGCTGGACGCGCTGCTGCCCCAGGCGGACGCGCTCGCAGGCACCCCGGTGGCCGCCGCCGTCGGCAAGGGCCGTCCCCGGGCAACCAAGCCCGTGATCGCGCACCTGGTGGAGACCGGTGTGCTGCGCACGCGCCCGGCCTTCCTGGACACCCGCCACGTGCCGGCCTCCCCCACCACCCGCGCCGAGCTCGTCACGGAGCTGACCGCCGTTGTCCGGGGCGAGCGCGAGGGCTCCGAGCAGGACCTGCTGCTGCTGGGCCTGCTGCACCACCTGAACGTGCTGCGGCGTCTGCTGCCCGAGGCCCAGGGCGATCAGTCCCGCCGGGACCTGACTCGGCGCCTCGAAGCCCTCAGCCGGGAGGACGTCCTGGCCCAGGCGGTGCGCCGCAGCGTGAGCACCACGGCGGCCACCGCCGCCGCAGCCCCGCTGAGCACTGAGCGCCCCGTCGGGCCGGGCGTCACCGTCGTGCGCGGCTGAGGGGCCGGGCACGACGGCGCCGCCTGACCCGCCGGCTGAGGCCCGGCACGGCGGCTCAGCCGGGCACGCCGACTCAGCAGGTCACGGCACCACGCGGGCCCGGGCCGAGCCGTGCTCGCCCTCGCCGCGCGGCGGGATGCCGGGGAGGTCATCCGGGTCCATGTCCGGGTCCAGCTGGGCGTCCTCACGGGCACCCTCCACAGCCTCCTCCACGGGGCGGAACACCTCCTCGCCGGCCTCGACCGGCTCATCCTCATCTTTGACATCCAGGGCCCGGATGAACGCGTTGAGGAAGGCGAGCAGCGGCACCGCGAACACCGCGCCGACGATGCCCATCACCACGGAGCCGGCGGCCACGGCCAGGAACACCGCCAGCGGATGGAGCGAGACGGCCTTGCCCATCACCAGCGGCTGCAGGACATTGGACTCCAGCTGCTGCACGAGCAGCACCACCACGAGCATGAGCACCGCGTTCAGCAGACCGTTGGACACCAGCGCCACCACCACGGCAAGCGCACCGGTGAGCACAGCACCCACCATCGGGATGAACGAGGCCAGGAACACGAGCACGGCGATCGGCAGGGCCAGGGGCACGCCCAACAGCCAGGCACCGACACCGATGCCGACGGCGTCGATGAACGCCACGAAGATCTGCACCCGCACGTAGGAGCCCAGGGCCTCCCAGCCCGAGCGGCCGGCCACATCCACGCGGGCACGATTGGCCTTGGGCACGAACAGCAGGGCGAAGCGCCACACGCGGTCGCCGTCGAAGAGGAAGAAAACCAGGGTGAACAGGGCGATGAACGTGCCCGTCACGATGTTCGCGGCGGTGGACCCGAAGGACAGGGCGCCGTCCACGATGGTGGAGGAGTTCTGCCGGGCCGTGTTCCACACCGCGTCCAGGGAGGAGGCGTCCAGCTGGAACTGGAAGCCCTGCTCAGCGAGCACCCGGGACAGCCACTCGGCGAACTGCTGGGCACTGGAGACCAGCTGGTCGCCGAGCGCGGCGAAGCCGTTGACCAGCTCGTGGCCGGCCACCCAGAACAGGCCCACCACCACGGAGATCAGCAGCAGCACACAGGACAGTGCCGCCAGGACCGCCGGCACGCGGCCGCGCCGCAGCATCCGGTAGATCGGGGAGAGCAGCACCGCCAGCAGCATCGCGACGATGACGGGCACGACGATCAGACTGACGAAGCTCGCCAGCCACCACACCACCCCGACCATCACGACGATGGCCACGAACCGCCACGACCAGGCGGCGGCGACGGTGAGCCCGTAGGGGACGTCCTTGTTGATCTTGGTCTGCGCGGCGAGCGTGGAGCTCATGCCCCGGTCTCCTTCGTGGAATGGGTGGTCAGGTGCGCGGTGATCCCCCACCGCGCCGTCAGGGTGTGGCCGGGCTCCAGCCAGGCCAGGCCCTCTCCCGTGTTGAGGGCGTTGGCCGGGGCGGTGAGCGGCTCCACAGCGACCGCCGTCGGCCGCTGCGGCAGACGGTCGGTCACGAACACGTGTGTCCAGGCGAACGCCGGCTCGGACCAGAGTGTCACGGATCGGCCGTCGGGGGCCACCAGATGCGCTCGGTGCAGCCCGTCTGCGTCCGGGACGAGCCCGGTCAGGGCGACGTCACGAGCCCCGGCACCCAGGACTCGGCCGGAACGGAAGTCGTCCTCGGTGCCCTCCACGGGACCGGTGCCGGTGGGGATGAGGTCCTCCCCCGTGAGCACCCGCTCGGCGGCGTCCACGCGCAGGCGCAGCTGGTCCGAGGGCACCTGCCCCAGCCGCAGGAACGGGTGGGCGCCGAACGCGGCCGGGGCGGGGCGGTCGGTGAGGTTCGTCAGGGACATGGTCACCGTGAGTCCGCCGTCCTCGGCGAGCTCGTACCGGACCCGGTGGGTCATGCGGAACGGCCAGCCGTGCTGTGGGTGGATCTCCCCGCGCAGGGTCACGGCGTGCTCCTGCCGCTCCTCGGCCACGAGGTGGGTGTTGCGCAGCAGGCCGTGGCTGGCGTTGCCGCGCGCGGGCTCGGTGATGTCCAGCTGCTGCTCGGCGCCGTCGAGGGTCCACCGCCCGCCGGCCACCCGGTTGGGCCACGGGCTCATCTGGATCCCGTTGCCGGCCGGAGGGATCTGATCCGGCCCGTAGGGCTCCACCAGGTCGACGCCGTCCACCCGGTAGGTGCGCAGCGCGGCGGCCAGGCCGACCACCACGGCCTCGGCTGCCCCGCGGACGAGGCGGTGCTGGGTGCCGGTGGCCTCGGGGCCGCCGACCAGCCCGGCCAGGGGGTCGGCGGCGGCCACCGTGGGGTGGTTCTCCGGGGGCGGTCCGGGGGTGAGGTGCGAGGGCACGGTTCCTCCTGGGAGCGGAAGCGGGACGGGATGACACGGCGACGCCCCCGCCGGGGGCGGGGGCGTCGTCGGAGTGGTGCGGGTCAGTCGTTGCTGCGCAGGATCGAGATGATCCGCAGGATCTCGATGTACAGCCAGATCAGGGTGACGGTCAGGCCGAAGGCCACCGACCA
This sequence comes from Micrococcus sp., assembly GCF_034179925.1. Classification (GTDB taxonomy): domain Bacteria; phylum Actinomycetota; class Actinomycetes; order Actinomycetales; family Micrococcaceae; genus Micrococcus. The sequence goes on from NZ_JAXFPG010000031.1 coordinate 48,918, forward strand.
CGAGTACTTCTGCGGGACGCCGGCACGCACGCCCTGAGCGCCCTGCTCGAAGTCCAGGGTGAGCGAGTAGGCGGCCAGGCACACGGCGATGGCACCGATGACCAGGCCGAGCCCGCCCTCACGCAGGTTGCCCACACCAGTGAAGCTCAGCACCAGGTTCAGCAGCATGAACAGCATGTAGCCGAGCATGGCGCCCATGACGATCTTGGTCATGCGCGGGGTGGGGCGGAACCGGCCCGAGGTGTACAGGGCGAGCATCACGGCGAACACGGAGAACGTGCCGAGCACGGCCTGCATCACGATGCCGCTGTACGCGCCCTCGAAGTAAAGCGAGATCCCACCGAGGAACAGGCCCTGGGCGATGGCGTAGAGGCTGATCAGCAGCGGCGAGGGCTCACGCTTGAAGGCGTTGACCAGGCCCAGCACGAGGCCGACGATGGCGCCGATGAACATGAGGCCCGGCATGATCCACCCGACGACGGCGCCGGCCACCACGAGGCCGAGCATCAGGGCGGTCTTGCCCACGATGTCGTTGTAGGTCATGCGGCCGGTCTGCTCGGCGCCGGCGGCCGGGGCGCGGAAGGCGTCCTCCATGGACTGCTGGTGCCCGGCCTGCTGTGCGGCCTGGCCCGCGCCGAAGGCCTGGGCGCGTCCGTAGGGGTCCTGGCCACCGAAGGGCGAACGGGTGTCCTGCTGCGTGCCCTGGTACCAGCCGGGCTGGGCGTCGCCCGCGCGCATCTGCTTCTGGAAGTTCTGGGAATTCATCACCGGGTTGGCCACGGCGTTCTCCTCTGGGTCGGTCTCGGCCCGAACGCGCCGCCCGGTGCCGATCGGCGACCAGCAGACGCTTCGAGGGGTCCGACCAGTCTAACGGCGGCAGCCGCCTGCATGTTCCCGGGCGGAACCGGCCGCCCTGTGGTACCCCCGGCGGGACTCGAACCCGCACCACGCCGATTTTAAGTCGGATGCCTCTACCGATTGGGCCACGGGGGCGCGACGGGCCGCCGCCCCGCTGAAGGGCGGCAGCCCGTGCTGCTGCACCGCAGGAGCGGTGCTCCGGCGCGTCAGGGCGCCGGGGAGGTCACTTCGCGTCGGTCAGCTGGAGGTCCAGCTTCTCCTGGCGGCCCGGCTCCGGGTCCACCCCCGCGGCGATGCGGAACGCGTTGTACGGGGTGTCCTGGCCCTCCACCTCGGTGGAGTCCCGGCCGAACAGGGTCTCCGCGATCCAGCCGGAGACAATGCGGAAGCGGCGCTCCGCAGCCGGCATGGCATAAGCGTGGTAGCCGCGGTGAGCCAGCCAGGCCGGCACACCGAACAGCTTGACGCCCATCGGGTTGCCGACACCCTTGAAGAAGCCCAGGCCGGCGACGGCGCCCAGGGACTTGTGCACGTACTCCTGCACCTCGCCCTCACCGTGGCGCACGGCCATGTAGTTCTTGGCCAGACGGTCGGCCTGGCGGCCGGCGTGCTGGGCGTTGGGCACGCAGAACCCGCCCGGGCCGGCACCGGTGAGGTCCGGCACGGCGGCGACGTCGCCGCAGGCCCAGGCGCCCTCGAGGGCACCGTTCTCGCCGTCCTTGACCTGCAGGGTCGGCAGCACCTCGATGCGGCCGCGCTCCTCCACGGGGAAGCCGGTCTCCTTGGCCACCGCGTTGGCAGCCACACCCGCGGCCCACAGGAGGGTGTCGGCACGGAAGGAGCCGGCCTCGGACTTGTCCTTCATGTCCGTGAGCGTGAGGACGCCGTCGGTCGCATCGCCGAGGGAGGTGTTCAGCAGCACCTCGATGCCGCGGCCGCGCAGGTGCTCGACGACCTCCTCGGCCTGGTCCGCGGAGACCTCGGGCATGATCCGGCCGGCGGCCTCGACCAGCACGAGGCGCACCTCGCCCTGGGACAGGTGCTCGTTGCGGGCCACGGCGGTGCGGATGATGTTCTCCATCTCCGCGATCGCCTCGATGCCGGCGAAGCCGCCGCCGACGACCACGAAGGTCAGGGCGGCACGGCGCTGCTCGGCGTCGGTCATCAGCGAGGCGGCGTCCAGGCGCTCGAGGATGCGGTTGCGCAGGGCCACGGCCTCCTCGACGGTCTTCAGGCCGATGCCGTGCTCGGCCAGGCCCGGGATCGGGAAGACGCGGGTGGTGGCACCGGCGGTCACGACGATGTCCTGGTAGGGAATCTCGAACTCGGCGCCGTCCTCGCCGCGCACGGTGGCGGTCTTGCGGCCGTGGTCCACGGAGGTCACGGCACCGCGGACGACCTCGGCGTCCTTCAGGTGGGTCTGGTGGTCCACGATCACGTGGCGGCCCTCGATATGCCCGCCGACGACCTCCGGCAGGAAGGGCTGGTAGGTCATGTACGGCCGGGGGTCGACCACCGTGACGACGCCGCCGCGGTCCTTGACCTTCTTCTGGAGGGTCTTGGCGATCGCGAAGCCAGCGTAGCCGCCGCCGACGATCAGCAGACGCGGCTGAGGGGACAGATCAGGAGTGAGAGACATGGCGACATACTAAGCCCCCACCCCGCCCCCGCCGCCACGCCCGGCAGGCCGGGAATCCTGACCCGTTCCAGACCGGCTCCGGCCCGGACCCCACCCCGATCAGGGCGCGTCCGGGCGCAGGGAGAGCACGATGCCGTCGAGGATGTCGTGCTCGCTGGTCACCGCCTCGTCCACCCCGCTCACCGCCGCGACCCGCTCCAGGATCGCGGACCACAGCAGCGCCCCGGCACCGATCACGTCCACCCGCCCCGGGTGCATGAACCCCCGCTCGGCGCGCTCCCGGCGGGACGCGGAGAGCAGGCCTGCGGCAGCCTCCTCCACCCGGGCCAGTGGAAGCACCGTCCCGTGGATCGCGGCCGAGTCGTACTCGGCCAGGCCCAGCGCCTCGGCGGTCACGGTGGTCACGGTCCCGGCCACGCCCACCACGCGCCGCACGCGCTCGAGCGGGAGGCGGGCGGCGGCGTCGTCGAGGAGGGCGTCCGCGGCCGCACGCGCCGCCGCAGTCTGCTCCCGGGTGGGCGGGTCCGAGAACGCGAAGCGCTCGGTGAAGCGCACGCACCCCATGTTCAGGCTGACGGCGTCCACCACCTGCCCGGCCGCGGTGCCCACCACGAACTCGGTGGACCCGCCGCCGAGGTCCACCACGAGGATCAGGTCCTCGGGGTCCAGGCCCGCCACGTCCACCGCGGAGACCGCCCCGGCGAAGGACAGGCGCGCCTCCTCCTCACCGGTGATCACCTCGGGCTCCACACCCAGACGCTCGGCGACGCCGGCCACGAACACGTCCCGGTTGGCCGCGTCCCGGCTCGCGGAGGTCGCCACGAACCGCACCCGGCCGGCATGGTGGCGGCGCACCAGGCGCGCGTACTCGTCCACCGCGGCGAAGGTGCGTTCGAGGGCCTGCGAGGAGAACGCCCCGGTGGCGTCCACCCCCTCGCCCAGGCGCACCACGCGCATCTCGCGCACGACATCCACCAGCGGGGCCGCCGGGTCCGCGGCCTCCCCGGCGGGCCGGCCGTCCTCACCGATGTCCGCGGGCCGGGCCACGAGCAGGCGGATCGAGTTGGTGCCACAGTCCACCCCGGCGAGGGTGACGGCCTCGAAGCGGGCGACGCGCTCGAGGTGGCGCACATGCCGGGACAGGTCCCGAGTGGGCACATCCGCGGACTCGTCCCAGGCGCCCGCACACGCACACACCTCGGCGGTCCACCAGGGGCGCACGAGTTCAAGGGCCTCATCGCCGATCGGGTCCACCCCCGGCCCGGCGGCCAGGGCGTGCCCGACCAGCGCATGCAGGCACTTGACCCGTTCGGGCAGGCCGCCGGCCGAGACGTGCGCGATCTCCGGGACCTCCCCCGTGCCGGCGGCCCGGGCCACCCGGGCGCGCTCGTCGAGGTAGGCCTCATGGGCGCGCCGGTGGGCGGCCGCGAGCTCCGGGTCCTGGGCGAGCCGCTCGTTCATGCGGTTCATCTCGCCATCCGCCTCGAGCCGGGACACGGCCGCCGTGAGCACCGGGTGGGTGAGGTAGAAGGTCGTGGGGAACGGGATCCCGTTCGACAGGCGCGGCGCAGTGGTGGCCACCAGCGGATTCCCGCACACGCAGCGGGCGCCGATCTCGACGACGTCGCGCACCGGGCGGCCCAGCTGGCGGGAGAGGGTGTCGAGGTCCTCAGCGGTGACGGCGCGAGGGTCCTCGGGGTGCGTGGCGGGCTGGTCGGTCACGGGGTCTCCGTCCTGGGAGGCGTCGGGGCGGGGGCGGTCATGCGGGGTGGGGTCACTCGGCGCCGGCGCGGACCACAGAGTCCCACAGGCCCTCCGCCCACGGCAGGCGGTCGTTCACCGGCGCCACCGGGGACTCCTCGGCGGGAGCGCTCTGCTCCGCCGGGGGCAGGTTGGCCACCGAGTACAGGGTCTCACCGGGCATCACGAGGTCCAGCCGGTCACGGGCCTGCTGGGCCACATAGCTCGGATCATCCCAGCGGCGCAGCTGGTCCTCGTAGTCCTGCTGGAGGGCCTGCTGGGCCACGATGTCCTCCCGCACAGCCGCCATCTCCAGCTGCTGGTTGAGGTAGTTCCGCAGCGTGGGGGCCACGGCCATGGCCACCAGCAGCATGGCCACGAGCACGATCAGCGAACGCCCGGTGACCTGACGGGCCGGCACGGGCTCGGGCAGGGCGGGGCGACGCCGGCCTGCCGGGGCCGGGCGGGACCCGGCCGTGCGCCGGGCGGAGGCACGACGCGCGGGCGCGGCACGGCGAGGCGCAGCCACCTGGGCAGGCCCAGGCTCACGGACCGACCCCGCCTCACGGGCCGGCCCAGCCTCACGAATCAGCTCTGCGGCACGGCGCGGCACGGCGCGAGGGGGGATCCGGGGGGCTGAGGCCGAAGGCACCGTCGGCAGCGGCCCGGTGGGCACGTCCTCCTGGGAGACGACGGTGGGCGCGGGGGCCTCGGAGCGCGGCACCTGCGGCACACGGGGACGGCGAGGGCTCATGCGCGGGCTCCCTTCGAGGAGGTGGGATGGTCGGTGGCGCGGGGCGCACTGGCCCCGGCTGTCCACCACCAGCCTAGTGGCCCCGCACGCACACCCGCGGCCCCGCGCGTCGTGGTCCACGACGGGCGGGGCCGCAGGGCGCAGGGCGGATCAGCCGCGGAAGCGCGGGAAGGCGGAGCGGCCGGCGTACACGGCGGCGTCGGCGAGGTCCTCCTCGATGCGCAGCAGCTGGTTGTACTTGGCCACCCGGTCCGAGCGGGCCGGGGCGCCGGTCTTGATCTGGCCGGCGTTGGTGGCCACAGCCAGGTCCGCGATGAACGTGTCCTCGGTCTCTCCGGAGCGGTGGGAGATCATGCACGCGAAGGTGCTGCGCTGGGCCAGGGCGATGGCGTCGAGCGTCTCGGTGAGCGAGCCGATCTGGTTCACCTTCACCAGCAGGGCGTTGCCGGAGCGCTCCTCGATGCCGCGGCGCAGGCGCGAGACGTTCGTGACGAACAGGTCGTCGCCCACCAGCTGCACACGGTCACCGAGCTGCTCGGTCAGGTGCTGCCAGCCAGCCCAGTCGTTCTCATCGAGCGGATCCTCGATGGAGACGATCGGGTAGTTGTCCACGAGCTCCGTGTAGTACGCGGCCATCTCCTCGGAGGAGCGCTTCTGACCCTCGAACACGTAGTGGCCCTTCTCGAAGAACTCGGAGGAGGCCACATCCAGGGCGAGGGCGATGTCCTGACCGAGGGTGTAGCCGGCCTTCTTCACGGCCTCCGCGATCAGGTCCAGGGCGGCACGGTTGGACTCGAGCGAGGGGGCGAAGCCGCCCTCGTCGCCCAGGCCGGTAGACAGACCCTTCTCCTGGAGCACCTTCTTGAGGCTGTGGTAGACCTCCGCGCCCCAGCGCAGAGCCTCCTTGAAGGAGGGGGCGCCGACGGGGGCGATCATGAACTCCTGGATGTCCACGTTGGAGTCCGCGTGGGCGCCGCCGTTGAGGATGTTCATCATCGGCACCGGGAGAACATGGGCGTTCGGGCCGCCGAGGTACTTGTACAGGGGCAGGTCCGCGGACTGCGCGGCGGCCACGGCCACCGCCATGGAGACGCCGAGGATCGCGTTGGCGCCCAGCTTGCCCTTGTTCTCGGTGCCGTCGAGGTCCAGCATGAGGCGGTCCACGGCACGCTGGTCCGCGGCGAACTCGTCCTCGAGCTCCTCGGCGATCTCGTCCACGGCGGCCACGGCGTCCTGCACGCCCTTGCCGAGGTAGCGGCCCTTCTCACCGTCGCGGCGCTCGACCGCCTCGAACTCGCCGGTGGAGGCACCGGAGGGGACGGCCGCGCGGCCGAGCGAGCCGTCGGTGAGCAGCACCTCCACCTCGACCGTGGGATTGCCGCGCGAGTCGAGGATCTCGCGGGCGTGGATGGCATCGATCAGGGCCATGGAGGGGGTCTCCTTCAATCGAGTCTGGGCGTGCCGCGTCGTTGCGGCGCACACTCCCAGCCTAACCGCCGTCAGCGGCGCCGCCGACGGGCGATCTCCCCGCGCAGGGCACGCTCCGGGTCGAGGCCGGCCGCCCGCGCCCGGCCCACCAGCGCGAACAGCTCCGCACCCAGCGCCGCCTCGTCCGCCCAGGCCGGTGCGTCACAGTCCCGGGAAGGAGCGCCCCCACCCTGCCGTCCGGCCCGGTCCACCATGAGCGCGGCCGCAGCCAGGGCGGGCAGGCGCGCCGGGATGCCGCCGTAGGGGTCCGGGTCCGGACCCGGACCCGCGGAGGGCCCGTCCCCTGCGGACCCGCCGGCGCCGGCGTCGTCCGGTCCGTCCTCCGTGCCGCCCTCCGCCGCGGCGCGCTGCTCGGCCTGCTTGGCCCGCTGCCAGGCGCGCTCGACGTCCTCGGGGGTGATCCCGGCCAGCTCCTCGGCTGGGCGCAGATGCCCCTGCGGGGTGAACACCAGGGGGTTGCGCCGGATCATCTTGGCGGTGAGCGCCTCCGCCACCGCGTCCAGGTCGAACCCGGCGGCAGAGGCCGGGGCACCGGCAGGCCGGGACACGGCCGCGTGCAGCACCACCTGGAACAGCACGTCTCCCAGCTCTGCGGCCAGGGCGGCGGTGGACCCGTCCGCACGGCGGGACTCGGCGTCACGCCAGCCCTCGGCGTCATGGGCCTCCACCTGTTCGAGGGCCTCGTAGGACTCCTCCACGAGGTACTCCCCCAGGTCTGCGTGGGTGAGCGCGGCCGTCCACGGGCAGTGGTCGCGCAGGGCGTCCACCACCGCCACCAGCCGGTCGACCGCCTGACTCATGCGGCCGTGCCCTTCCGACGCCGAGCCGCGACCTCCCGACGCCGACCCCGCCCGCGCATCAGGCGCCGGCGCCCGGGGCGTCGTCCTCGTCGTCGATCGGGGCGAGCTCGGCAGCGCCACCGGAGATGGCCTCGCCCCAGCCGGCCACCAGGATCTCCGCGAGGTCCTCGCGCTCGTCCACGGGCAGGAAGGCGGCCTCGGCCGCGTTGAGCTGCAGGTCCAGCAGCTCGGTGAGGGAGTAGCCGAAGGTCTCGGCGAGCAGGTAGAGCTCATCGGTGAGGGACACATCGGAGACGAGCCGGTTGTCCGTGTTCACGGTGACGCGGAAGCCCAGCTGCACGAGCAGGTCGATCGGATGCCCGCCGATGCCCGCGGCGGCATCCACCGCGCCGGTCTGCAGGTTCGAGGACGGGCACACCTCCAGGGCGATCTGCCGGTCCCTCACCCACGCGGCCGTCTCGCCGAGGTCCACGATGCCGGTGTCCTCGTCCACGGGCACGCCGTCCTCGTCCAGGCCGCCGAACTCCACCCGGATGTCGTCGGCGATGCGCACACCATGGCCCAGGCGCAGCGCACGGCCGGCCACCAGGGCGTCCTGGATGGAGGCCAGACCGTCGCCCTCACCGGCATGCACGGTGACCGGCAGATGCTGGGCGGCCAGCCATGTGAAGGTGTCCGCGAAGCGCGAGGGCGGGAACCCGGCCTCGGCGCCGGCGATGTCGAAGCCCACGACCCCGCGGTCCCGGTGGCGCACAGCCAGCTCGGCGATCTCCTGGGCGCGGTCGGCATGGCGCATCGCGGTGATGAGCTGCCCCACACGGATGAGTCGGCCCTGCTCCTCAGCGGTCTCCACGGCCTCGTCCAGGCCCTCCTGCACGGCCTCGACCACCTCGTCCAGACTCAGCCCGCCGGCCAGGTGCTGCTCGGGCGCCCAACGGATCTCCCCGTACACGACGCCGTCGGCCACGAGGTCCTCCACGAACTCGCGCGCCACCCGGCGCAGCTGCTCGCGGGTCTGCATCACGGAGGTGGTCAGGGCGAACGTCTCGAGGTACTTCTCCAGGGACTCGCCGTTGGCGTGCTCGGCGAACCAGGCGGCCAGCTCCTCGACGGTCTCCGCCGGCGGGGTGATCCCGGCCTCACGGGCCAGTTCCAGGACAGTGCCTACGCGCAGGCCTCCGTCCAGGTGGTCGTGCAGGGAGACCTTCGGCAGAGCGGCGAGATCGATGCTCAGGGGCGAGGGGGCGTCAGAGGAGGAGAGGGCGGCGGGGGTCTGCTGGGTGCTCACAGGGCCACTCTACGGGAGCGTCCGCGCCCGACGACGGCCCGCCGACGCACCCGGGCTCAGCGCAGCGCCGCCTCCTCTTCGGGGGCCAGACCGCCAGGGTCGCGGGCCAGCCTGCGCCGCAACACAGCCTTGAGCACACGGTCCAGCACCAGCCCCACCAGGGCGGCCCCCGTCACAGCCAGGGCGATCTGCAGCACCGGGTTGTGCAGCCAGCCGGCGGTGAGGCGGGCGATGGCGATCGAGTACGCGGACCAGAGCATCGTGGCCACGAGGTCCAGCGCCACGAACCGGCCCGGCGGGTACCGTACCGCCCCCGCCGTGAGGTTCACGGCCACCCGACCACCCGGGATGAACCGGGCGGTGAACAGCAGCAGCGCGCCGTGGGAGCGCAGGTGGCGCCGGGCCACCTCCACCGTGCCCCGCACCCGGCCGCAGCGCATCCACCGGAACCGCTCCGTGCCGACCACACGGCCCACGCAGTAAGCGGTCACATCCCCCAGGAACGCGCCCACGAACCCGGCCAGCCACAGCGCCCACAGCGGGAACGGCTCCCCGTCCCGGACGATCGAGCCCAGCGCCACCAGCACCGACTCGGACGGGAACACGGGGATGAGCCCGTCCAGCAGGCACAGCAACGCGGTCAGCGGCAGCGCCCACGGGTGCCCGGCCGCCGCCAGGATGAGATCCTCGAGCCACTGCAGCACGACGCCGGCCTCAGGCGATCCGGTCCAGCACCACGGAGCGGCCGCGCAGGGCGGCGGCCGCGGCGTCGTCCGCATCCCCCACGGACCAGCCGCCTTCCAGGGCGGCGGCCGCGCGGGCGAAGCGGGCGGGGGTGTCCGTGTGGAGGGTCATGATCGGCTGGCCCCGGCGCACGGCCTCGCCGGGCCGCACATGCAGCTCGACGCCGGCCCCGGCCTGCACGGGCTCGCCCTGGCGCTCGCGCCCCGCCCCCAGACGCCAGGCCGCCAAGCCCACCGCCATGGCGTCCAGCTCGGTGAGCACACCATCGCGCTCAGCCAGGACATCCTCCGTGTGGGCCGCCGTCGGCAGCGGTGCGGCCGGGTCCCCTCCCTGGGCGGCGATCATGCGGTTCCACACATCCATGGCCCGTCCGTTGGCGAGGTTCTCCGCAGGGTCCACGCCGGTCACGCCGGCCCCGGCGAGCATCTCGCGGGCCAGGGCCACGGTCAGCTCCACGACGTCGGCCGGGCCGCCGCCGGCGAGCACCTCCACGGACTCGCGCACCTCCAGGGCGTTGCCCGCGGTGCGCCCCAGCGGCACGGACATGTCCGTGAGCAGGGCGACAGTGTCCACCCTGGCGTCCCGGCCGAGGTCCACCATGGTGCGGGCCAGCTCCCGCGCGTCGTCCTCCCGCTTCATGAACGCGCCCGAGCCGACCTTCACATCCAGCACGAGCGCCCCGGTGCCCTCGGCGATCTTCTTGGACATGATCGAGGAGGCGATCAGCGGGATCGCCTCCACCGTGCCGGTGACGTCCCGCAGGGCGTACAGCTTCTTGTCCGCGGGGGCCAGACCGGAGCCGGCCGCGCAGATCACGGCGCCCACCTCGGAGAGCTGAAGCATCATCTGCGCATTGCTCAGATCCGCACGCCAGCCCGGGATCGACTCGAGCTTGTCCAGGGTGCCGCCGGTGTGGCCCAGGCCCCGCCCGGACAGCTGCGGCACCGCCACCCCGTAGGAGGCCACCAGGGGAGCCAGCGGCAGGGTGATCTTGTCCCCCACGCCGCCGGTGGAGTGCTTGTCCGCGGTGGCCAGGCGGCGGCCGTCCGGGGCGGTCAGCCCCGCGAAGTCCATGCGCTCGCCCGAGGCGATCATGGCGGCCGTCCACCGGGAGATCTCCGCGCGGTCCATGCCGTTGAGCAGGATCGCCATGGCCAGCGCGGACATCTGCTCGGCGGCCACAACCCCGCGGGTGAAGGCATCCACCACCCAGTCGATCCGGGCGTCGTCGAGGCGGTGCCCGTCCCGCTTGAGGCGGATGACCTCGATCGCGTCGAACGCCTCGGGCGCGGGGCCGGTGCTCGCGGAGGCGGTGCGATCGGGGGCGGAGGCCATGGGCGGAGGATCCCTTCGACGTCGGTGCACGGCCGTAGCGGCCGGGATCCCCAGACTACTGAACTCCGCCCCCGGGCTCAGGGGGCTGTGGGCAGAGGACCGGTGATCAGGCGGGGCCCGGCCCGCCGGGCTCAGGCCGGGCCAGGTCTGGGCTCCAAGTCCCCGGGCCCGAAGGCCAGAGGGAGGACCTCCTCGATCGCCAGGATCCCCACCGGGGTCAACAGCGCCATCCCGGGGGTGTGGAACTCCCACAGCAGCTGGCGGCAGCGGCCGCACGGCATGATCGGTTCCCCGTCCCCGCCCACACACACGAAGGCGATGAGCCGGCCCCCGCCACTCATCTGCAGAGCGGACACCAACGAGCACTCCGCACACAGGGTCACCCCGTAGGAGGCGTTCTCCACATTGCAGCCACTCACCAGACGGCCGTCCTCCGTGAGCGCGGCCGCCCCCACCCGGAACCCCGAGTACGGCGCGTAGGCGTGCTCAAGCGCCTCCGTGGCGGCCCGGCGCAGACGCGCCCAGTCCGCCTCCGGCACGGGGTGCGGGGCCGGTGTCGTGCACGGCCGGGCAGGGAGCCCGGAATCGTCCGCGGACCGGGGCGCCACGCTCACTCCTTCACGTAGGGCACGCCCGCGGCGGCCGGCCCGCGCGAGCGGCCCACAAGCCCGGCCACGGCGAAGACCGTCACCAGGTACGGGAGCATCGCCATGAACTGGCTGGGCACGGGGGTGCCGAGGATCGCGAACACATACTGCATATTCGTAGCGAAGCCGAACAGCAGGGCGGCGAAGAACGCCCCGATCGGGTTCCACCGGCCGAAGATCACCGCGGCGAGAGCGATGAAGCCCTGGCCCGCCGTCATCTCCTTTGAGAAGGAGGACGCGGAGACCAGCGTGAAGAACGCCCCGCCCATGCCGGCCACCGCACCGCCGAGTATCACCGAGACGTACCGGGTGCGGTTGACGTCGATGCCCACGGTGTCCGCGGCCTTGGGATGCTCGCTCACCGCGCGCACCCGCAGGCCCCACCGGGTGCGGAACAGGGCGAACCAGAGCAGGATCACGATCGCGTACATGGCGTAGCCGAGGATCGTCTGCCCGAACAGGATCTGCCCGACCACCGGCAGGTCCGCGAGCACGGGGATGCGGATCGGGGCGAAGTGCGGCGGGGAGTTCAGGGAGGAGTCGTTGGAGAGCACCGTGGAGAACAGGAAGCTCGTCAGGCCGGCCACGAGCACGTTCAGCACGACGCCCACGATCACCTGGTTCACGAGGTACTTGATGGAGAAGGCCGCCAGCAGCCAGGACACCAGGGCCCCGGCCACCACCGCCGCCAGCAGGCCCGCCCACGGGGAGCCGGTGACGGAGCCGACGACGGCGGCCAGGAACGCGCCCGCCAGCAGCTGGCCCTCGATGGCGATGTTCACCACGCCCGAGCGCTCGGAGAGGATGCCGGCCATGGAGCCGAAGATCAGCGGCACGGCCAGGGCGAAGGAGCCGGCGATCAGGCCCGGCAGCAGCACGGAGGTGTTGTCCGCGGAGGCCACCACCCACACCAGGAACGCGACGACGAACACGAGTGCGAACAGGCCCGCCGCCCAGCCCGGCAGACGCCGGCCGCGCAGGGTCAGCAGCCAGGCGGCCGCGGTGATCGCCGCGAGCACGAGGGTGAGGGCCCAGGCGGCGGGGCCGGCCGTCACGGGAACGTCCGGCAGGGTGACGATGTCACCGGACTGGGCGAGGCGGAACACGGCGGTCTCCGCGGGCGCGCGCAGGGCGAACAGCCCGAGGGAGACGAGGGTGAAGACGGTCAGGAGGATCGGGGTGGACCAGTGCCGGACCACCACGGTCTGCGTCGAGGCGGTGGCGCTCATCGGGCCTGTCCCTTCTCGGTCGGGGTCTCGGAGGTGAGGGCGGCCTCGGCCGCCGGAGCGGGGGCGTCCCCGGCGACGGCCGGGCGGGTCACCGGGTCCGCAGTGCGGCGGGCCCGGACGGCGCCCGGGGCCGGCAGGCGGAAGATCGCACGCACCAGGGGCGGGGCCGCGATGAACAGCACGATCATGGACTGCACCACCAGCACGACGTCGATCGGCACGCCCGTCTCGGACTGCATGGTCACACCGCCGGCGCGCAGGGCGCCGAAGAGCAGGCCGGCGAAGAGCACCCCCACGGGGTTGGAGCGGCCGAGCAGGGCCACGGTGATCGCGTCGAACCCGAAGGAGCCGGCCACCGAGCCGGCCAGCGCGTTCTCGGTGCCGGAGACGTGCGTCATGCCGGCCAGACCGGCCAGGCCGCCGGAGAGGGCCATCGCCGAGACGTAGGCGCCCTTGACGGACATGCCCGCGGTGCGGGCGGCGGCGGGGTTGGCGCCCACCGCGCGCAGGCGGAAGCCGAGGGTGCTGCGCTCCATGACCCACCAGGTCAGGGCTGTGACGGCCAGGGCCAGCACGAAGCCCCAGTGCAGGCGGAAGCCGTCCCCGAGCAGCAGCGGGAACATGGCGGTGTCCAGCAGGTCGTCCGAGACCGGGTTGATGGTGGCGGAGCCGCGCAGGATCGGGGTGGTCAGCAGGTAGGCCAGCAGGTTCGCGGCCACGTAGTTGAGCATGATCGTGAGGATCACCTCGTGTGCGCCGGTCCAGGCCTTGAGCACACCCACCAGGCCGCCCCACAGCACGCCGCCGAGCACGCCCATGACGAGCACGAGCAGCAGGTGCAGGCCGAACGGCAGGCCCGCGTTCACTCCGAACCAGGTGGCGAACATGGCGCCGAAGATGAACTGACCCTGGGCGCCGATGTTGAACAGGCCCGCACGGAAGGCCACGGCCACGCCGAGGGAGACGATGATCAGCGGGGTGGCCATCGTGAGGGTCTCGGTGAACGGGCGGATCATGTCCGCGAAGCCGTCGGCCCGGTAGTTGAACACGGCACCGCGGAACAGGGCGGCGTAGGCGTCGGTCACGGCCGTCCAGGCCGCGGAGAGGGCGTCCCCGGGCCGGGCGAACAGGTACCCGGAGGCGGTCTGGACGTCCTCGTCGGTGAGGGCGATCAGCACGGCGGAGATCGCCAGGGACAGCAGTACGGCCAGTGCGGTGACCACCCCGTTGCCGGCGAGGACGCGCCGCAGCGCGGCCCCGCCCTCGGTGGGGGGCGTCCCGGCGGGGCGCTCGGACAGGGCGGTGCTCATGCGCGGGGTCCTTCCTGGTGGTCGGGGACGACGGCGGCGGGGGCGGCGTCGGGGTCCTGGCCGGCCATGAGCAGGCCGAGGCGGTCCCGGGAGGCGTCGCCGGGCTCGATGCCGACGATCCGGCCGTGGTACATCACGGCGATGCGGTCGGCGAGCTCCATGACCTCGTCGAGCTCGGTGGAGACGATCAGCACCGGGGTGCCGGAGTCGCGCTCGGCGATGATGCGGTCGTGGAGGAACTCGATGGAGCCGACGTCCACGCCGCGGGTGGGCTGGGAGGCGATGAACAGGCGCAGCCCGTCCACGAGCTCCCGAGCCATGACGACCTTCTGCTGGTTGCCGCCGGAGAGCGCGGAGACGGGGATGTCCACACCCTGGGTGCGCACGTCGAACTCCTCCACGCGCCGCTGCGCGAGCGAGCGGATCGCCCCGGGGTGCAGCTGCACGGCGGACCCGGCCGGCGGGGTGTCGAAGCGGTTGAGGACCATGTTCTCGGCCACGGAGAAGGAGCCGACCAGCCCGTCGGTGGAGCGGTCCTCGGGCACGTAGCCCACGCCGGCGCGGATGATCTGCCGGGTGGAGCGGCCGAGCAGCTCGTGCCCGTCCAGGGTGATCGACCCGGTGGCCCGGTGCAGGCCCAGGATGGCCTCCGTCAGCTCGGTCTGGCCGTTGCCCTGCACACCGGCCACGGCCAGGACCTCGCCCTGGCGGATGCCGAAGCTGACGTCGTCCACGAGCAGCTGCCCGGTGGGTGAGGCCACGGTGAGGTGCTCCACACGGAAGGTCTCCTCCCCCAGCTGCGGGGGCGTCTTCTGGCGCTGGAGCACGACGTCGCGGCCCACCATGAGCGCGGCCAGCTCGGCGGCCGAGGCGCTCGGGTCCGCGGTGCCGACCACGCGGCCGCGGCGCAGCACGGTGATCTCGTCCGAGACGGCCCTCACCTCGCGCAGCTTGTGGGAGATGAACACGACGGCGGTGCCCTCGTCCCGCAGCCGGCGGATGATCCCGAGCAGCTCGTCGGTCTCCTGGGGGGTGAGCACGGCGGTGGGCTCGTCGAGGATGAGGATCCGGGCGTCGCGCACGAGGGCCTTGATGATCTCCACACGCTGCTGCACGCCGACCGGCAGGTCCTCGACGACGGCGTCCGGGTCCACATGGAAGCCGAACTGCTCCGAGATCTCCCGGATCCGGCGGCGGGTGGCCTCGAGGTCCAGGGTGCCGAGGGCGCGGGTGTGCTCGTCGCCGAGGGCGACGTTCTCGGCCACGGTGAACACGGGGACGAGCATGAAGTGCTGGTGCACCATGCCGATCCCGGCGCGCATGGCCTCGCCGGGCCCGGAGAAGCGCATCGGCTCCCCGTCCAGCAGGATCTCGCCCTCGGTGGGCTCGTAGAGGCCGAACAGGACGTTCATGAGGGTGGACTTGCCCGCACCGTTCTCGCCCAGCAGCGTGTGCACGCGGCCGGACTCGACGGTGAGATGCACGTCCTCGTTGGCGGCGAAGGAGCCGAAGCGCTTCGTGATGCCGCGCAGCTCGAGCTTCATGGGGGCCTTCCTGCAGGGGTCGGGGCCGGACGCGGGGCGGGGGCCGGGGGGGGGGGGGAGGGGGGGGGGGGGCCACCCCCCCCCGGGGGGGGGGGGGGCCCCCCGGCCGCGCGCGGGGCCGGGGGGG
>NZ_JAXFPG010000003.1:0-122848 GCF_034179925.1 Micrococcus sp.
GGGGGCCGGGGGCGGTCCCGGTCCCCCCCCGTCGCCGGGGGCGGGGGGGGGCCGCCGCCCCGGCGTTCGCCGCCGTCTGCCCACCCTTCCGCCGCGGACCCACCGACCCCCGCGGACCAGCATGAGGAGCATGAGTGCGACACCTTGATGAGACGGCCCTCTGGACGAGCCGGGCCACCAGCCTGATCGTCCGGCACCGGGACGGGACGGTCACGGTCCACGGCCTGGCCCCGGCCTGCCCGGCGGACCCCGATGGGGCCGAGCAGCCGTCCATCGTCGACGAGCAGCCCGCCCCCGATGTGGACGCAGCCCCCGCCCCGGAGGGCTCCTGGCGGCTGCGCCACCTGAACTCGGGCCTGCTGCGGGAGGTGCGCCGCCGGCTCTACCACGCCCGCCGTGCCCCGGCGCGTCAGGTGCGCGCCCGCCTGGCCTCGGCCGTGACCTCCTCCGGTCGCTGGACCGCACGGACCCGGGACCGGGTCCGCTCCCTGCTGACCTCGGCGCAGGACCGCCGGGCCTCGACCCCGGTGGAGTCCGAGCCCGCGGTGGCGCGTCCGTCCGGCCCCGCCGCCGGCGCCCCCTCCCTGGCTGAGCGGCGTGCCGCCTGGGCCGAGCAGGCGGACGCGGCAGCCCTGCTGCCCCTGATCAAGGCCCTCTATGACGACGGCGCCCTCAGGGAGCCGCGGGACCTGATCCTCGCGCACCCCGAGCTGGTGGCCGAGGGCAGCGCCGGCCAGCGTCGGCTCGCGGCGTCGATTGTGGAGCAGGCTCGCCTGCTGGACGCCCCGCCGGCGGTGCCCGCCCGCGGTGCTGGCCCGGCCCACCGCCCGGAGCGGGGCAGGATCCTCTACTGCGCCCACGGCGTGCACCCCTACCAGTCCAATGGCTACGCGATCCGCACGCGCGGGATCGTGGGGGGCCTGCGCGACGCCGGCCACGACGTCGTCGTCGCGGCACGCCCCGGCTTCCCCTGGGACGCGGCGTCCATCCGTCGGGCCCCGAAGAAGCACTCCTTCGCCCAGCTCGTGGACGGGATCGAGCACGTCTTCTCCTACGGGCCGTCCCTGAAGATGCAGGCGCTGGCCTCCTACCTGGAGACGGCGGTGGACGCGTACAGCGCGGTGATCGCCCGGCAGCGCCCCGAGCGGGTGCACGCCGCCTCCAACCACATCACCGCCCTCCCGGCGCTGATCGCGGCACGCCTGGCCGGGGTGCCCTTCACCTACGAGGTGCGTGGGTTCTGGGAGTACGGGCTGGCCGAGGGCCAGGAAGGTGTGCAGGAGCGCAGGGCCCTGGCCACCGTCCTCGAGGATCTCGTGATGGCCGAGGCGGACCACGTGTGCGTGCTGACCGCCGAGATGCGTGACGAGCTCGTCACGCGCGGGGTGCCCGCCGAGCGGCTCACCGTGACCCCCAACGGCGTGGACCCGGAGCAGTTCCAGCCGCTGCCGGCCGTGGGCGAGGTGCACCGCCGGCTCGGGCTGGACCCGGACCGGGCCGTCGTCGGCTACGTGGGCTCCTTCGTGGACTACGAGGGCCTGGACGATCTCGTCGAGGCCTGCCTGCGCCTGGCCGACGAGCGCGAGGACTTCCAGCTGGTGCTCGCCGGGGACGGGCCCGCGCTGCCGCGGATCCAGGAGACTCTGCGCGAGCGCGGCCAGGACCTCGAGCACCGCGTGCTCGGCCGGATCCCCGCGGACGACATCCCCGCCCTGCTGGCCGAGGTGGACATCGTGGCCTGCCCACGCGTGTCCACGCCCGTGACCCGCCTGGTGAGCCCGCTCAAGCCCCTGGAGGCACTGGCCTCCGGCATCCCCGTGGTGCTCTCCGACCTGCCCGTCCTCACGAGCCTGCGCGAGGAGTGCGGGGGAGCGGTGACCTTCCCCGCCGGTGACGTGGCCGCCCTCGCCGGTGTGCTCGGCGACCTGCTGGACGATCCGGAGCGCCGCGGCGAGCTGGGCCGGGCCGGCCGCGCCTGGGCCGTGCAACGGCGTCGCTGGGACGTGCTCGGGGCGCAGCTGGCCGAGGCCGTGCTGGCCGCCGGGGCGGACGTGGACGCGGCGGACACCCCGCAGGCCCGCCCGCTCGATCAGATCCGCGTGGGCCTGATCGCGGACACCTTCACCACCTCCACCCTGGCCCTGCAGACCCGGGTGACCGTGCTGGACCGTACCCGCTGGCGCGAGCAGCTGGACGCCGAGCCCCTGGACCTCGTGTTCGTGGAGTCGGCCTGGTCCGGCAACGACGGCCAGTGGACCCGCGGCGTCGGCCACTACTCGGACGAGGAGTCCGCGGACCTGCGCGCGCTGGTGGCGTCCTGCCGCGAGCGCGGCGTGCCGACGGTCTTCTGGAACAAGGAGGACCCGGTCCACTTCGCCCGGTTCATCGACAACGCGGCACTGTTCGACCTCGTGCTCACCACGGACAACCGGTCCATCCCGCGCTACCTGGCCCGCACCGAGCGGGGCCGGCAGCAGGTGGCCTCCTTGCCGTTCTTCGCGCATCCGGCCCTGCATCACCCCGTCACCGAGGCCCCGGCCGTCACGGACCGGCCCGTGATGTACGCCGGCTCCTACTACGGGGACCGCTACAAGGACCGCTCGGCGGTGCTGGAGATGCTCCTGGACGCGGCCCGCCCGCACGGGGTGACGATCTTCGACCGCCAGGCGGACCTGCCGGATTCGCCGTACCGGTTCCCGGAGGCGCTGCAGCCGTTCGTCGAGGGCGGCCTGCCGTACTCGGAGATGGTGCGGGCCTACCGGCGCTACCCGGTGCACGTGAACGTCAACTCGGTCACCGAGTCCGAGACGATGTTCTCCCGGCGCGTGGTGGAGATCGGCTGCTCCGGCGGTGTGGTGGCCTCCGGCCCCTCGGCTGCGGTCAACCACATGTTCCGCGGGCTTGTGCCGACCATCGGCCGCAAGGACGCCGCGGGGCGGGCGTTCGACGCCGTCCTGGCGGACCCGGAGCTGCGCAATGTGCAGGGCTGGAACCTGCGGCGCATGATCCGCCGCTCCCACACCCTCGAACACCGTCTGTTGCCGGTGCTGCGGCGGCTGGGCGTGCCGGTGAGGGCGACCGGGGACCCGTGCGTGCGCGTGCGCCTGACCGGGGACGCCGCCGGCGCGGACTGGACCGGTCTGGCCGCCCAGACCCTGCCTGTGGCGGAGGTCGTCGCCGAGGGGTCCGCCGTCGAGGCCCTGCAGGGCAGCGGAATCCGCGTGCTCTCCGCGGCCGAGGCCGCGTCCTCGAGCGCGGACGTCGAGATCGAGTGGACGGGGCAGGCGTTGGACCGCGTCGTCGTGGAGGACGTCGTGGAGGTCCTGGTCGACGCCGGCCTCGGCTCCGTCAGCCTGGACACCGCCGCCGTGACGGACCTGGGCACCCCCCTGGTCAGCACGGGCGCCCCCGAACCGGAGGCCCCGCTGGTGCGGGCCCGCCGCACCGGTGCGGACGGCCCCCATGCGGTGCTGCGCCGCGGCCTGCTGGCCGAGCGCATCCACGGGTCCGCCGTGGCCGCCGTCGAGACGGCGCCCCGGCCGCTGCGCGTAGTGGTCGCCGGGCACGACCTCAAGTTCGCCGGTGAGCTCATGGACCGGCTGCGCGCCGATGGCCACGAGGTGCGGGTGGACCAGTGGGCCTCCCACCAGGACCACGACGAGGAGGCCAGCACCGCCCTGCTCGAGTGGGCTGAGGTGGTCGTGTGTGAGTGGGGTCTGGGCAACGCGGTCTGGTACTCCACGCATGTGCGCCCGGAGCAGGGGCTGATCGTGCGGGTCCACTCGCAGGAGCTCTTCCGCCCCTGGCTCAGCCGCATGCGCCTGGCCGCCGTGGACCGGTTCGTGTACGTGGCTCCGCACATCCGCGACGCAGCCCGCCGGTTCCGCGGCGTCGGGGCCCGCCCGGATGAGGTCATCCCGAACATCGTCCGCCCCGGTGCCGGCCTGCCCCGGGACCCGGAGTCCCGGTTTGTGCTCGGTCTTGTGGGTGTGGTGCCCCGCGGCAAGCGCCTCGACCGCGCCCTGGACGTGCTCGCCCGCCTGCGTGCCCGGGACGAGCGCTTCACCCTGCGCGTCAAGGGGCGCATGCCCGCGGACTACCCGTGGATGCTCGCCAGGGCTGAGGAGATGGCCTTCTATGAGGAGCAGTGGCGCCGGATCGCTGAGGACCCGCACCTGGAGGGTGCCGTGCACCTGGACGGCTTCTCCTCTGATCGGGCCGAGCTCGAGCGCTGGTACGCCTCGATCGGCGTCGCCCTGTCCGTGTCGGACTTCGAGTCCTTCCACTTCACTGTGGCGGACGGGGCCATGAACGGCGCGGTCCCGGCCGTGCTCGCCTGGCCCGGCGCGGACCGGCTCTTCCCGGACACCTGGCTGCACGCCTCCACGGAGGCGATCGCCGAGGACGTCCTCGCTCTGGCGGACCCGGAGGTGTTCGCGGCCCGCTCCGCGCAGGCCGCAGCGGAGGTGGCCGAGCGCTTCGACGGCGCGGCGGTCCTGGACCGCTGGTCGGCGCTCGTGCGCGAGGTGGCCCCGCCTGAGCCCACACCGGAGCCGACCCCCGGTCCGGTCTCGGAGGGCTGAGCCCGCATCGCGGGACCGTACGACGACGGGGGGCGGGCCGGGAGATCCCTGGCCCGCCCCGTCGTCGTGGGGGAGCCCCGTGGTCGAGGCTCGGTGTCCTCCGAGATCAGGCGCCGCGGAACTCGGGCAGACGCTCGCCGACGCCGAGCAGCTGCGCGATGCCGGAGACGGTGCGCTCGGCGGCACGGCCGTCGCCGTAGGGGTTCACCGCGTTGGCCATGGCGGCGTGGGCGTCGGCGTCGTCGAGCAGGCGGGTGACCTCCTCGACCACACGGTCCTCGTCGGTGCCGATCAGGCGCACGGTGCCGGCGGAGACCGCCTCGGGGCGCTCGGTGTTCTCGCGCATCACGAGCACCGGCTTGCCGAGGGAGGGGGCCTCCTCCTGGACGCCGCCGGAGTCGGTGAGCACGACCTCGGCCAGGGAGAGCAGGTGGGTGAACTCGCCGTAGGCCAGCGGCTCGGTGACGAGCACGTTCTCCAGGCCCTCGAGGGCGGGCAGCACGGCCTCGCGCACCACGGGGTTGCGGTGGGCCGGCAGCACGAAGGTCACGTCCTGCTGGGCGCGGGCCAGTCGGGCCAGGGCCCGGCCGACGCCGCGCATCGCGTCGCCCTGGTTCTCGCGCCGGTGGGTGGTCACCAGCACGATCCGGCGCCCGGAGGAGGCGAGCTCGGCCAGGCGCGGGTCCTCGAAGGGCACCTGCGCGCGGACGGCCTCCAGGAGGGCGTCGATCACGGTGTTGCCGGTCACGTAGACGTCGGCCTCGGTGACGGCCTCGCGCAGCAGGTTGTCCCGGCTGACGGAGGTGGGGGCCAGGTGCAGGGCGGCCAGCTGGCTGGTGATCTTGCGGTTGGCCTCCTCCGGGAAGGGGGAGTGGATGTCGAACGAGCGCAGGCCGGCCTCGGCGTGCACCACGGGCACCCCGCGGTTGAAGGCGGCCACGGCCGCCGCGGTGGAGGTGGTGGTGTCGCCCTGGACCACGACGGCGTCCGGGGCCTCGCGCTCGAGGATCTCGTCGAGCCCGTCCAGGGTGCGGGCGAACACGCCGTTGAGGGTCTGGCGTGGCCGGATGATGTTCAGGTCGTGGTCCGGGACGATCCCGAAGAGCTCGTTGACCTGGTCCAGCATCTCCCGGTGCTGTCCGGTGACGGCCACGACGCACTCGAAGCGCTCATCGGCGGCGAGGGCCTTGACGATCGGGGCGACCTTGATGGCCTCCGGGCGGGTGCCGTAGACCGGCATCACTTTCTTCGGCATGCGAGCTCCTGGGGATCGAGGGGGCGGGCGCTGGTGCCTCGCCGCTGTCAGCCTAGTCGGGGGCGGCGGGAGGGGCGGGCCGGTGTGACGGTCTTGGCCGGTCCGCGGTCTTCGTATACTTGTGGGCAATCGGCGTGAGCCCCCGGGTCCGCCCGCAGCGACGTCGGCAGCACCAGAGCACCCGTCGACGGAGGCCAGCATCCCGATGCCCCACCCAACTGAGTCGGCCGCGAGCCAGCGCATCCCCGTGGACGTCTCGCGCCTGCAGCGCGTGGGGCGGCGCCCCTCGCTCGGGGAGTACCTGCAGCGCCTGTGGCGCTGCCGCCACTATCTGGCCTACGACGCCGGCGCCGGCGTCCAGGCCATGAACCGGGGCCACCGCCTCGGCAATGTGTGGCTGGTGCTGACACCCCTGCTGAACGGGGCCACGTACTTCCTGATCTTCGGTGTCCTGCTGCAGACCTCCCGGGGCGTGCCGAACTTCTTGGGCTACCTGACCATCGGGGTGTTCATGTTCACGTTCACCTCGCGGGTGGTCACCGCGATGTCCCGGGCCCTGACGGCCCGGCGCAATGTGGCCGATGCCTTCCAGCTGCCGCACGCCGTGCTGCCCATCGGGGCATTGCTGCGCGAGACCCTGATGTACGGGTTCACGCTGGCGGCCATGCTGTTCGTGATCCTCGTGATCCCCCCGCATGCGGAGCTGACGTGGCGGTGGCTGCTGTTCCCGGCCGTGGTGCTGCTGCAGGTCCTGCTGGTCACGGGCGTGGGCCTGGTACTGGCCCGCATGGTCTCCCGGGTCCGGGACATCGGCCAGCTCGTGGGCTTCCTGCTGCGCCTGTGGATGTACGGGTCCGCGGTGTTCTACTCGTTCGACAGGTTCGTGCACCACCCGCGGGTGCTCGCCGTGCTGGAGGCGAACCCGATGTACCAGGTCCTGGACCTCTCCCGCAGCCTGCTGCTGTACGGGCACACTCCCGCGCTGGGCACGTGGGCCTCGCTCACGGCCTGGGCGGTGGGCTCGTTCGTCGTAGGGATCCTCGTGATCTGGCAGGGCGAGGAGCGCTACGGACGGAACCTGCACCGATGAACCAGGATCCCGCCGCCTACGCCATCGTCGTCGACCGCGTCTCGATGACCTACCAGGTCCCCTCCACGGGGGACCGCGCCCTCGCCGACCTCCCCCGGGGCCGCCGGATGCTCGCCCGGGCCCTGCGCCGCCCGCCCCGGGTGGATGTGCACGCCCTGGACGAGGTGTCCCTCGTGGTCGAGCGCGGCCGCACGCTCGGGCTCGTGGGCCGCAACGGCTCGGGCAAGTCCACGCTCTCGAAGATCATCGCCGGCACCCTGATGCCCACTGCCGGCCGGGTGCTGACTGCCGGCAGCCCCATGCTGCTGGGCGTGAACGCCGCCCTCGTGCCGGCGATGTCGGGCCGGCAGAACATCGTGCTGGGCTGCCTGGCCTTGGGCATGCAGCGTGAGGAGGTCCGCCGCCGGCTGCCCGAGATCGCCGAGGCCACCGGGCTCGGTGACGCCGTGGACCTGCCGATCGAGACGTACTCCTCGGGCATGAGCGCCCGGCTGCGCTTCGCGATCGCCACGAGCCGGGACCCGGAGGTGCTCGTCATCGACGAGGCCCTCAACGTGGGCGACGCCCAGTTCCGGGCGCGGGCACGCGAGCGCATGCAGGAGCTCAAGCGCAACGCCGGTGCCGTGGTGCTCGTCAGCCATGACGACCGCACCATCCGCGACTCCGCCAACAAGGTGCTCTGGCTGGACCACGGGCGCCCCGTCATGGAGGGGCCCACGGCCCGTGTGATGGAGCGCTACGGCCGGTTCACCGCCCTGCTGGGCGAGCAGCGGATCGAGGCCGCCGAGGAGCTCCTCGAGGCCACCCGCGCCTCGTACCATCCGCGCGAGATCGTCCCGGCGACGGCGGCCGACGCCCCCTGAGCCCGCCTGCGCCTCCGCCCCGTCTGCGCCGGCGCAGGCACAGGCGTCACTCGACCGTGCGGTGCGGCTGACCGACCTCCTCCGGGGCCTGGATCCGCGGCAGCGAGCCGGTCCGAGGCCCGCCCGGAGCGATCGGCAGGTTCGTCTCCGGGGCCCGGCACCAGGCCAGGGCCCCGACGGCGAGCACCGCACCGGTGAGCGCGAACGCCCAGCCGTAGCCGCCGGCGTCGACCACCAGCCCCACCAGCAGGGGCCCGGCGATCGCCCCGAGGTCCCCGGCCATCTGTGCGGTGGACATCACCGGGCCGGCGCTGCGGCCCGGGCCCACCAGGTCCGCGATCGAGGCCTGCTGCGGGGCGTTCAGCGTGCCGGTGCCCGCCCCGGCCAGCATGCAGGCCAGCAGGAACGGCACCGGGTGGCCCAGCACGCCGAGCACCCCCGTGGCCAGGGCTGTGACTGTCAGCCCGGTGAGGATCAGCGGCTTGCGCCCGTGCACGTCCGACAGCCGCGAGCTGAAGGTCACCGCCACCACGTTGCCTGCGGCGAACAGGGACAGCGCCAGCCCCGCCATGAGCGGGCCCTCCAGTGTCCAGCCCAGCACCACGGTGCCGCCGAACGCGCTCGCGGCGAACAGGGGGGTCACGGAGTTGCGGACGCCGATCGTGGCCCAGCCGTTGGCGGCGAAGGAGACCAGTGCCGCCCGGTAGGCGCGGTGGTCCCAGGCCTCGCGCAGCGGCATGCTCGGCCGCGGGTCGGTCGAGGCGCGGTCTGCCCGGCGGGTCTCCCGCAGCAGTACGAACACCATCAGCGCGGCCAGGACCAGCGAGGAGCCGTAGATCAGGAACGGCACCCGGAAGCCGAACACGGACAGCGCCGAGCCCACGATCGGGCCGGCGATGTTGCCGATCAGGAACGCGGAGGCGTAGGCGCCCGAGACCCTGCCCCGCATGGTCGGCGGCGACTTGCGGGCGAGGAAGGCCATCGCGGAGACCGTGAAGAGGGTGGACCCGATCCCGCCGAGGGCGCGGAAGGCCAACAGTTGCCCGTAGGACTGCGCGAAGGCGATCAGGAACATGGAGGTCGCCACGATCAGCACGCCGGTCATGTACACGGGGGTCTCCCCGAGCCGGTTGGTCAACCGCCCGGACAGCGGGGCGAACAGCAGTCGGGTCAGGCCGAACGCGGAGACGACGGCGGCCACCGCCGTCGCCGAGGCGTTGAACGTGGTGGCGTACTGGGGCAGCAGGGGTGCGATGATCCCGAAGCCCATCGCGATCACGAACGCCGCGGCCACCAGCACGCGGATGTCGCGGGGGAGCGGGGGACGACGACGGCGGGACGCGGCGGACATGGCCCCATCCTCCCACCGGGGCCCGGTGGGCGCCGTCGGCCCGCGTCCGCGCCCGTGCGGCGTCCACCCCCTGTGCGAGACTGGACCCCGTGGATATCACCCTGATCATCGCCGTTGCCCTCGCCCTGCTGGTGGGTGCCGTCCTGGTCGGTCTGCTGGACCGCCCGGCCGGTCCGCCGAAGGGCACGTACACCGATCTGCGCGACGCCGACGACCCGGCGCCGGGCGCCGTGCCGGCCGGCACCGACTCCGGGGGGTCCCACGCCCTGGCGCCCGAGCGGGAGGAGGCGCCCGCCCCGCGCCACGCCGCCCCCGCGCCGGTCGAGCAGGTCGAGCCGGTCGAGGAGCCGGCGCAGCCCGTGCAGACCCGCCCCGAGCTCGAGCGCCCGGAGGCGGCCGGCACCCGGCTGCAGCGCCTGCGCGCCCGCCTGCTGAAGTCCAACAACGTCTTCGGCAACGCGCTGCTGTCCCTGCTCTCGCAGGACCGCATCGACGAGGACGTGTGGGACGAGATCGAGGAGACGCTGCTGCTGGCGGACCTCGGGACCGAGCCGACCATGGAGCTGGTGGACCGCCTCAAGGCCCGCGTGACCGTGGACGGCACCCGAGACCCGCAGCAGGTCCGCGCACTCCTGCGCGAGGAGCTGCTGGCCATGGTGGACCCCTCGATGGACCGCCGCCTGGCCGCCACCCGCAAGGGAGAGCTGCCCGCCGTCACGATGGTCGTGGGCGTCAACGGGGTGGGCAAGACCACCACCGTGGGCAAGCTGGCCCGCGTGCTCGTGGCCGAGGACCGCACCGTGGTGCTCGGCGCCGCGGACACCTTCCGCGCCGCCGCCTCCGAGCAGCTGGCCACGTGGGGCGCCCGGGTGGGGGTGGAGACGGTCCGCTCCCAGGCCGAGGGTGCAGACCCGGCCTCCGTGGCGTTCGAGGCCGTCAAGGTCGGCATCGAGAAAGAGGCCGACGTCGTCCTCGTGGACACCGCCGGCCGCCTGCAGAACAAGGCCAACCTGATGGACGAGCTGGGCAAGATCAAGCGCGTCATCGAGAAGCAGGCCGCCGTGGACGAGGTCCTGCTGGTCCTGGACGCCACCACCGGCCAGAACGGCCTGACCCAGGCCAAGGTCTTCGCGGAGGTCGTGGACGTCACCGGCATCGTGCTGACCAAGCTCGACGGCACCGCCAAGGGCGGCATCGTGGTGGCCATCCAGCGCCAGCTCGGCGTGCCGGTCAAGCTCATCGGCCTCGGCGAGGGCCCCGACGACCTCGCCCCCTTCTCCGCCGAGGGCTTCGTGGACGCACTCCTGGCCGAGTGAGCCCCCGGCCGGTCGATCCGGCCCCCACGGCCCCGGGCCGACCCCCACGGCCCCCGTCTCCGCTCCGGAGGCGGGGGTCCGTCGTCGTCTGCCCCGTGGTCGCCGCCGGCGCCGACCGGGGCGTTCACACAGCGGAAACACCCGGGCGCGCGTGAGGAAACATCGCCTCGGCAGACTCGGGGCCGACGCCCCGCCGCGCCGAGGCGGGACGCGCCGAGCGAGAGGATGGGCCACCATGCCAGCTGAACTCACACCTCTGGACGCCGGGGCGGTGTGGACGATGGTCTGCGCCGGCCTCGTGCTGTTCATGACCCCGGGCCTGGCCTTCTTCTACGGAGGCATGACCCGCGCGAAGGCCTCCGTGAACATGATGATGATGTCCTTCGTGGCCATGGGCCTGGTCGCGGTCGTCTGGGTCCTGTGGGGCTTCGCGATGACCGGCGGCGACGGCGTCCTCGGCGTCGTGGGCAACCCGTTCGCCGACCCGGGCCTGTACGGCGCGGTGGGCACCGCGGACATGGCCGGCATCGGCTTCAGCGCCACCTTCGCCATCATCTCCGTGGCCCTGATCTCCGGTGCGGTCGCCGACCGTGCCCGCTTCAGCACCTGGTGCCTCTTCGTGCCGGTCTGGACCACCCTCGTCTACTGCCCGATGGCCTTCATGGTCTGGGGCGGCGGCCTGCTCACCGCGGAAGGCGCGATCGGCGCGGCCGTGGGCGAGGCCGTGGACTTCGCCGGCGGGCTCGTGGTCCACACGGCGGCCGGCACCGCGGCCCTGGTTCTGGCGATCATGATGGGCAAGCGCCACGGCTTCGACGCCGACCCCCGGCACCGGCCGCACAACATCCCGTTCGTCATGCTCGGCATGACCGTCCTGTGGGTCGGCTGGTTCGGCTTCAACGGCGGCGCCGCCACGGACATCGAGACCGCCGGCCTGATCTGGGTCAACACCCTCGTCGCACCCGCAGCGGCCATGCTCGGCTGGATCATGGTGGAGCTGGCCCGTCACGGCCGCCCGACCTCCATCGGCACCGCCTCCGGCGTGGTCTCCGGCCTGGTGGCCATCACCCCGGCCTGCGCGTTCGTGGACCCGGTCGGCGCCCTGGTGATCGGTGCGGTCGCCGGCGTCGCCGCGGCCCTGGCCGTGAACCTGAAGTTCAAGCTCGGCTTCGACGACTCCCTGGACGTGGTGGGCGTGCACCTGGTGGCCGGCATCGTCGGCACGCTCATGATCGGCCTGTTCGGCCGCCCCGAGCTGCTCGCCGAGGAGGGCCGGGCCGGCCTGTTCCACGGCGGCGGGGGAGCCCTGCTGCTGAGCCAGTCCGTGGCCACCGTGTTCACCGTGGTGTTCACCGGCGTCGTGACCGCCCTGATCGCCCTCGGGCTGCGGGCCGCGATGGGCCTGCGCGTCTCCACGGAGGACGAGCTGCGCGGCGTGGACCAGGCCCTGCACTCGGAGTCCGCGTACGACTACGGCCTGGGCACCGCCTACGAGACCGACCCGGAGGACCGCCTGCCCGAGCAGCCCTCGGCCGGCACCGCGTCCGCTGTGCGCTGAGTCCGGAGTCGGACCGTCTGCGGCCCGGTTGCTAGGCTGGACCGACGCCGGCGCCGGCGGGCCCCGCACGGGGCCCGCCGAGCCCGGGCATCGTCCCAGCGATCTCCCCCTCCGCGAAGGATCCCAGCCGCCGTGTTCACCTCCCTGTCCGACCGCCTCACAGCCACGTTCCGCAGCCTCAAGGGCAAGGGGCGGCTCACCGAGGCGGACATCGACGCCACCGCGCGGGAGATCCGCCGCGCTCTGCTGGACGCCGACGTCGCCGTGCCCGTCGTCCGCCAGTTCATCGCGCAGGTCAAGGAACGCGCCCTCGGCGCGGAGGTCTCCCAGGCCCTGAACCCGGGCCAGCAGATCGTCAAGATCGTCAACGAGGAGCTCGTGACGATCCTCGGCGGGCAGACCCGCCACATCCGGCACGCTAAGACCGGCACCACCGTGATGATGCTCGTGGGTCTGCAGGGTGCGGGCAAGACCACCCTGGCCGGCAAGCTCGCCCACCTGCTCAAGACCCAGGGGCACACCCCGCTGCTCGTGGCCGCAGACCTGCAGCGCCCCAATGCGGTCACCCAGCTCCAGGTCACCGGCCAGCGCGCCGGCGTGCCCGTGTTCGCCCCGCACCCGGGCGTCGCCTCCGAGTTCGAGGCCCCCACGGGGGACCCGGTGCAGGTGGCCCGCGACGGCGTCGCCGAGGCCAACGCCCGCTACCACGACGTCGTCATCATCGACACCGCCGGCCGCCTCGGTGTGGACGCCGAGCTCATGCAGCAGGCCGCGGACATCCGCGCCGCCGTGAACCCGGATGAGGTCCTGTTCGTCATCGACTCGATGATCGGCCAGGACGCCGTCGCCACCGCCCAGGCCTTCAACGAGGGTGTGGGCTTCACCGGCGTGGTGCTCACCAAGCTCGACGGCGACGCCCGCGGCGGTGCGGCCCTGTCCGTCCGCCACGTCACCGGCAAGCCCATCATGTTCGCCTCCACCGGTGAGGGCCTGAAGGACTTCGAGGTCTTCCACCCGGACCGCATGGCCTCCCGCATCCTGGACATGGGCGATGTGCTCTCGCTCATCGAGCAGGCCGAGCAGAACTGGGACCGGGCCGAGGCCGAGAAGATGGCCCAGAAGTTCGCCGACCAGGAGGACTTCACCCTGGACGACTTCCTCGTCCAGATGAACCAGCTCAAGAAGATGGGCTCGCTCAAGAAGATGCTCATGATGATGCCCGGAGCCCAGGGCATGCGTCAGCAGCTCGAGCAGTTCGACGAGTCCTCGCTGGGCCGGGTGGAGGCGATCATCCAGTCGATGACCCCCCATGAGCGGGCCGCCCCGAAGATCATCAACGGCACCCGCCGGGCCCGCATCGCCAAGGGCTCCGGCTCGAGCGTGTCCCAGGTGAACGACCTGCTCACACGCTTCGCCGAGGCCCAGAAGATGATGAAGAAGCTCTCCGCCGGCGGCGGCTTCCCGGGGATGCCGGGCATGCCCGGGACGCCTGGCGGCCAGTCCCGCAAGGCCAAGGGCAAGGCCGCCAAGAAGAAGGTGAAGTCCGGCAACCCCGCCAAGGCGGCCGCCGAGCGTCGGGCCCTGGAGGAGCGCCAGGCGCGCTCGGGCCAGGGGGCCGCGTTCGGTCAGGGCGGCATGCCGGACCTCTCGGGCATCGACCCCTCGCAGCTGAACCTGCCGGCGGGCTTCGAGAAGTACCTCAACGGCGGCCGCTGAGCCCGTCTCCCAGAGGGCCGGCGCGCCGCGAGGTGCGGGGTGCCGGCCGATCTGGCAGAATGGCCCGGTACTGAGCGTGAGCCCGGACGACCCTCTATCCTCCGCGCGCTCCGTTCCGTCTCCCGGACGTCCGGTGCCCTGCCCCCACGCGGCGCCGCCGGCCGGACCCCAGACCCCCTGAAGGAGAACCACACCCGTGGCTGTCAAGATCCGTCTGAAGCGTTTCGGCAAGATCCGCGCCCCGTACTACCGCGTCGTCGTCGCCGACTCGCGCACCCGCCGCGATGGCCGTGCCATCGAGGAGATCGGCAAGTACCACCCCACCGAGGAGCCCTCGTTCATCGAGATCGACTCGGAGCGGGCCCAGTACTGGCTCTCCGTGGGTGCCCAGCCCACCGAGCAGGTCGCCGCCCTGCTGAAGATCACCGGCGACTGGCAGAAGTTCAAGGGCGAGGCCGGTGCCGAGGGCACCCTCAAGGCCAAGGCCGAGAAGGAGGCCTTCGTGGCCCCCGAGAAGGGCTCGGTCATCCTCCCCGAGGAGCCGAAGAAGGAGGAGGCCCCGGCCGAGTCCGAGGCCGCCGAGGCTGAGGCCGAGGGCGAGACCGCTGAGGCCGAGGCTCCCGCCGAGGACGCCGAGAAGTCCGAGTGACCATGCTGACCGAGGCCCTCGAGCACCTGGTGCGCGGCATCGTCGACCACCCGGACGCCGTCCGTGTGGACGCCCGCGCCCAGCGGCGCGGCGAGATGCTGGAGGTCCGTGTGGCCCCCGAGGACCTCGGTCGTGTGATCGGTCGGCAGGGACGCACCGCGTCCGCGCTGCGCACCGTCCTCGACGGCCTGGCCGGCCACCCCGTCCGCGTGGACGTGGTGGAGACCGACCGCGTGCGCTGACGCCGCCCTGCGCCTGACGACGGCCCGCCCCCTCCCGCTTCGGGACGGGCGCGGGCCGTCGCCGTCCCCCGTCCCGCCCGTCCTCCCAGGAGAGCCCATGACCCCCGCCCCGCACACCGACGCCGCGGACCTCGTCCGCGTCGCCCGCATCGGCAAGCCCCACGGCATCCGCGGGGAGGTGACCGTCCAGGTTTTCACGGACGACCCTGAGACCCGCTTCGCCCCCGGCGCCTCGCTCGTCCTGCGCGGTGGCCCGGCCGGAGCCCCCGCCGCCCTCACGGTGTCGCGGGCCCGCTGGAACAAGCAGATCCTCGTGGTCGCGTTCGCCGAGTCCCCGGACCGGAACACCGCCGAGACCCTGCGCGGGGCCCAGCTCTTCGCCGCCCCGCTCGAGGAGGTCGAGGACGACGAATGGTACGAGGACGACCTGCTCGACCTCGAGGTCCACGTGGACGGCGCCCGGGTGGGCGTCGTGACGGGCCTGGTCACCGGGGACGTGCAGGACCGCCTGCAGGTCCGTCTGGACGACGGCGGCGCCGAGGCCCTGGTGCCCTTCGTGGAGGAGATCGTCCCCGAGGTGGACGTCGAGGCCGGCGTCGTGACCCTCACCCCGCCGCCGGGGCTGCTGGAGCTCGCCGACGAGGACGCCTCCGCGCCTGCGGGCCGCCCGTCCGCCGAGCAGGAGGGCTGAGCCTGTGCGCTTCGACGTGGTGACGATCTTCCCCGAGTACCTGTCCGTGCTGGACGTCTCCCTGCTGGGCCGTGCTCGGCGCGAGGGCCTCGTGGACGTCCACGTGCACGACCTGCGCGAGCACACCTCGGACCGCCACCGCACGGTGGACGACACCCCCTACGGCGGCGGCGCCGGGATGGTGATGAAGCCCGAGCCGTGGGCCCTGGCCCTGGAGGAAGTGGCCGCGGCCACCCCGCTGGCCCCGCCGGCCCGCCCCGTGCTCATGGTCCCCACTCCCTCCGGCACCCCCTTCACGCAGGCCACGGCCCGCGAGCTGGCCGGCGCGGGGCACGTGGTGTTCGCGTGCGGTCGCTACGAGGGCATCGACGAGCGCGTGTTCGGCTGGGCCGAGGAGCTCTACGACGTGCGCCTGTTCTCCCTCGGGGACTACGTGCTCAACGGCGGGGAGGTGGCCGCGCTGGCGGTCATCGAGGCCGTCGGACGCCTGGTGCCGGGCGTGGTGGGCAACCCCGCCTCCCTCGTGGAGGAGTCCCATGAGGACGGGCTGCTCGAGTACCCCGTGTACACCAAGCCCGCGCAGTGGCGTGGCCGCGAGGTGCCCGAGGTGCTGCTCTCCGGCGACCACGGCCGGATCGCCGCCTGGCGGCGGGCCCAGCAGGAGGAGCGGACTCAGGAGCGCCGCCCCGACCTGTGGGCCCGGCATATGGCATAATCGTTCCTCGTGTCCGCCGGACGCCCGACCTGCCACAGGGGGCGGACGTCGACGGCAGGACCCCGGGCCCCGCACAGGCGGACGGCCCGGCCCACCGCTTCGGGGACGGGTCACGGCATCGGCCGACCCCCACCCCGCCGATCACGCGGATGACCTGTGGCGTCCGCCAGGAGATCAGAGCATGCACATCCTCGATTCCTTCGACAAGGCCACCCTGCGCACCGACATCCCGGAGTTCGCCCCCGGCGACACCGTGAAGGTGCACGTGAACATCGTCGAGGGCAAGACCGCCCGCGTCCAGGTGTTCCAGGGCTACGTCGTCGGCCGCCAGGGCGACGGCGTCCGCGAGACCTTCCGCGTCCGCAAGGTGTCCTTCGGCGTGGGCGTGGAGCGCATCTTCCCGGTGCACTCCCCGGTGATCGACAAGATCGAGGTCGTCACCAAGGGTGACGTCCGCCGCGCGAAGCTGTACTACATGCGCGACCGCCACGGCAAGGCCGCCCGCATCCGCGAGAAGCGCGCCGACGCCAAGTGATCCTCACGGGCCGCCCCGTCGCGGCCCGCTGACGTCGCCATGCACGCCTCGGAGCCCCGTGACCCCCGTCGGTCGCGGGGCTCCGTCGCGCCCGGGCCCCGGCGCTGGTGGGCGGCGGCCGGGCTGACCGTGGCGGCCGCCGTCGTCGCCGCCGCGCTGCTGCGCGTGCTCACCGGGCCCGTCTACCTGATCCCCTCCGGCTCCATGGAGCCCACCCTGCTGCCCGGGGACCGCGTGCATGTGGACACCTCCGCCGCCGGTGGGGCGGGCCTGGCCCGCGGGGACGTCGTGGTGGTGGACGGTTCCGGCTCGCTGGCCCCCTACCGCCCCCGCAGCGAGCTGACCGCCGCCCTCGAGGACGTCGCCGCCTCCTGGGGGCTGGGCGGGCGCGAGGACGTGTTCGTCAAGCGGGTCCTCGCCCTGCCTGGGGACACCCTGGCCTGCTGCGCCGACGACGGCCGGCTCCTGCTGGACGGCCGCCCCCTGGACGAGCCCTGGCTGGGGCGGGCGGTCACCGCTGCAGCCCCGGCCTCCGCCGGCCGCTGGGAGTTCGCGGTGCCCGAGGGTCGGATGGTCCTGCTGGGGGACAACCGGGCCGCGTCCCGGGACTCACGGGACCTGCTCGGCGCTCCCGGGGGAGGGCTCGTGCCGGTGGACTCCGTGCTCGGGAGCGTGGACGCCGTCGTCTGGCCCCTGGACCGGCGCGGCCCGGTCCCGGCCGGTGCCGCCGACACCGCAGGAGAGGCCCATGCAGGACGCTGACGTGAGGGTCACAGGCACGGACGCCGGTGGCGTACAGGGTGCCGGCACCCCCCGCCGGCGGCGCCGGCCGTGGCGTGCGGTGCTTGTGGCGGCCCTGACCACCCTGGCCGTGCTCGCCCTGCTGCAGGCGTTCGTGGTGCGGATGTTCCTGGTGCCCTCGGCCTCGATGGAGCCCACGCTCGAGCCCGGCGACCGGATCGCCGTGAGCCTGCTGCCCCCCGCCCCGGGGGGCCTGCACCGCGGCGACGTGGTGGTCTTCACAGACACCAAGGGCTGGCTCACCGGCGACGACGCCCGCTGGGCGGACCCGCTGCGGGTGGCAGCGTCCCTCGTGGGCGCCGACCAGGGCCGGCGGCACGTGGTCAAGCGTGTGGTGGGCCTTCCAGGGGACACGGTGCGCTGGCAGCCGGGCTGGGAGCACCTGCAGGTCAACGGGGCCGACCTGGACGAGCCCTACCTCGCGAATGGTCTGGCCGGTGAGGGGCCCGGCTTCGATGTGACCGTCCCGGAGGGGCGGCTGTGGGTGTTGGGCGATCACCGGGCCGTCTCGCAGGACTCCCGCCAGCACCGCGAGGGCCCCGGCGGCGGCTTCGTGGCTGAGGAAGACGTGCTCGGGCGCGCGGTGGCCGTCGTGTGGCCCCTCGACCGTGTGGGCCTCCTCACCGCTGATGGAGCGGCATCATGACGCCGGCCCGCACCACGCGGGCACGGGCCGCCGCAGGTCGCGCCGGCACCGTGCGCACCGGAACCGTGCGCACCGGAACCGCCCGGCCGGCCCCGCCCCGGCCGGGCCTCGACCTCGAACGCTCGCTTGCCGAGGCCCGCGCGCCCGGGGAGCAGGACGTGTTCGTGGCCGGCATGGACGAGGTGGGCCGGGGCGCGCTGGCCGGGCCCGTCGTCGTCGGGGTGGCGGCCGCCCGCCTGCCCGCCGAGGGCGAGATCCCGCCGGTGCGGGACTCCAAGGCGCTCTCCGACGCGCGGCGCCGCGCCCTGGTGCCGCAGATCCATGCCTGGGCCGCGGCCGCGTGCATCGGTGAGGCCACCGCCGCCGAGGTGGACCGCTGGGGGGTGACGGCGGCGCTCGCGTTGGCCGGCCGCCGCGCCTGGGAGCAGTTGTGCTCCCTCCTGCCCCGGGAGCCGGTGGCGCTCGTGCTGGACGGCTCGGACGACTGGACCCGTCATGCCCGCCGCGGCGGGGCGGTGGCCGAGGGCCCGGGGCCGGTGCCGCCGGTACCCACCATGGTGGTCAAGGCCGAGGACCGCTGCGCCACGGTGGCGGCGGCCTCGATTGTGGCCAAGGTCCACCGCGACGACCTGATGATCGCCCTGCACGCGCAGCACCCCGCCTACGGCTGGGACCGGAACAAGGGCTACGGGGCGGCGGTGCACCGCGAGGCCATCGCCCGGGTGGGCCCCTCCCCGCACCACCGCCTCTCGTGGAATCTGGGGGTGCCCGCCGCCCCCGTGCAGACCCCCACCCTGTTCGGCTGAGCGGGGTCGCCCATTCGACTCCTCGGGGCCGGAGGGGCAGGATGGACCGGGCCGGTGCCGCACGCACCGGGCAGAGCAGACCGATGCGGACAGGAGGACCGGGCATGAGCGCGGACGACGTCGAGGACTTCGAGGCCGAGGCGGAGCTGCTGCTGTACCGGGAGTACCGCGACGTGGTCGGGCTCTTCCGCTACGTGGTGGAGACCGAGCGGCGCTTCTACCTGGCCAACGAGGTCACCCTGACCCCGCACCAGACCGACGGGGAGGTGTTCTTCGAACTGGTCCTCGAGGACGCCTGGGTGTGGGATGTGTACCGCACTGCCCGGTTCATCCGGCGCGTCCGGGTGCTCACGTTCAAGGACGTGAACATCGAGGAGCTGCCCCAGGACGACCTCCAGGTGCCCCAGGACGGGGAGCTCGAGCGCGGGCGCTGAGTCCGTCGCCGTCCACTCCTGCACAGGCCTCCGCCCCCTCACAGTCGGGTCCCGGCCCGACGGCCCCGGCCCCCGGTGGGCCAGTCTGGGCCCAGGAGGTGGTCGCCATGACCGGCACCAGACAGATGGACACAGCTCCGGCAGGACGCCGGGGCGGCAGCCGGGCGCACACCGCGCTCGGCCGCTACGGGGAGGACGTCGCCGCACGCTGGCTCCAGGCCCGCGGGCACGAGGTGGTGGCCCGCAACTGGCGGGGGCCTGCCGGGGAACTGGACCTGGTGACCCGCCACGCCGGCTGGTGGGTGGCCGTGGAGGTGAAGACCCGCTCCGGCACCGGGTTCGGGGATCCGCTCGAGGCCGTGACCCCGGCCAAACTGCGCCGGCTACACCGGCTCATGGCCGCCTGGATGCACGAGCACGCCTCCCCGATCGGGCTCGGCGTCCGCGCCCGGGACCCGTGGCGGGTGGACGCCGTCGCCGTGCTCGTGCCCCGCGGTGGGGGAGTGCGGGTGGACCACGTGCAGGACGTGCGGCCGTGAGCGGCATCGGACGCACCCGCTCGGTGTCCCTGGCCGGTCTGCGCGGGGAGGTCGTGGACGTCGAGGCGGACATCGCCCAGTCCCTGCCCGGGTTCACCCTCCTGGGCCTGCCGGACGCCGCCCTGCAGGAGAGCCGGGACCGCATCCGCTCGGCCGCCCGCAACGCCGGCCTGCCCCTGACACGCCGCCACCTCACGGTGAACCTGCTGCCGGCGGGCCTGCACAAGCGCGGCGCCGCCCACGATCTGGCCATCGTCCTGGCCGCCTACGCCGCCGACGGCAAGGTGCGCGGGGTGGACCGGCCGGTGTTCCTGGCCGGGCTGGGCCTGGATGGAGCCCTGCACCGGGCCCCCGAGACTGTCGCCATGGTGATGGCCGCCGTGGACGCCGGGCTGCCCGAGGTGGTCGTCGCCGCAGCCGCCGTGCCGGACGCACGGCTGGTCCCCGGGGCACAGGTGCGCGGGTTCACCCACCTGTACGAGGTGATCCGCGCCTTCGGCGGTGAGCCCGAGGGCCCGCCGCCGGCACCTCCGGCGACCCCGCGGGCGGGTGCCCGGGCCGCTGAGCCCGCCGCCCGGACGGTGCCGGACCTCGCCGACGTCGCCGGCCAGGCCGAGGCCCGGTTCGCCCTGGAGGTCGCCGCCGCCGGAGGCCACCACCTGCTGCTGAGCGGACCTCCCGGGGCGGGCAAGACGATGCTCGCCGAAC
This sequence comes from Micrococcus sp., assembly GCF_034179925.1. GTDB lineage: Bacteria > Actinomycetota > Actinomycetes > Actinomycetales > Micrococcaceae > Micrococcus. Next base: position 20,499 of record NZ_JAXFPG010000003.1, read on the forward strand.
GGCTCCCGGGGATCCTGCCGCCCATGGACGACCGCACCGCCCTGGAGACCGCCGCCCTGCGCTCGCTGCGGGCCCTCGGGGTCGAGCACCGCGGCCTGGACCGCACCCCGCCCTTCGAGGCACCCCACCACTCGGCGTCCATGACGGCCCTCGTGGGCGGCGGCACCGGGCTCGCCCGCCCCGGGGCGGTGTCCCTCGCCCACGGCGGCGTGCTCTTCCTGGACGAGGCCCCCGAGTTCGACCGCCGTTCCCTGGAGGCCCTGCGCCAGCCCCTGGAGTCGGGGGAGGTGGTCCTGCACCGGGGCCACGGCGCGGTCACCTACCCGGCCCGCTTCCAGCTCGTGCTCGCCGCCAACCCCTGCCCCTGCGGACTTGGCGGCGGCACCGGAAGCCGCTGCCGGTGCACCTCGTTGCAGCGCCGCCGTTACGCCGAACGCCTCTCCGGGCCCCTGCTGGACCGCGTGGACATGCAGGTGACCGTCCGGCCGGTCGAGGCCCGTCACCTCACCGGAGCGGTGGCCGCCGAGGACTCGGCGCGCGTGGCCGCCCGGGTGGCCGCCGCCGTCGCCCGCCAGGACGCCCGGTGGGCCGAGGCCCGGCAGGCCGGACTCGTGGGGGAGCAGGTCCGGCGCAACGCCCACGCCCCGGCCCCCGCCCTGCGGCGTGGCCCGGCCGAGGTGCCGCCCGCGGCCCGGCGCCCCGCCGACCTCGCCGTGGACCACGCCGAGCTCAGCGCCCGCGGGCACGCCCGGGTGCTCCGCCTGGCCTGGACCCTCGCGGACCTGCGCGGGGCCGAACGCCCCGAGGCCGACGACGTCGACGCCGCCCTGGCCCTGCGGCGCCGCCAAGAGGAGGAATCATGAGCAACACCACCGGACCCGGCCCCGTGCCCCCCGAGGGTGCCTGCGACTCCCCGCCGGAGGGGGCCCACTTGGCCTCCGCCCGGCCCGACGGGCCCCGCCTGGCACGGGCGGCTCTCACCCGGCTCGTGGAACCTGGCGACGACCTCGCCGTCGGCACCGTCGCCGCCCTCGGCCCTGAACGGGCCCTGGCCGTGCTCACCGGCGCCGACCGCCTCCAGCCCGCCGAGCAGGACCTGCTCGCCGACACCCTCGGATCCGCCCCGGCCATCGCCCGCCGCTGGCACGCCGGACTGGCCCGCTGGGCGCCCCGAGCCGCGCAGCTGCACCCCGAACGGGACCTCGTGTCCCTGCACCGGCTCGGCGGGGGGCTGCTGATTCCCGAGGACGAGGCCTGGCCCACCGGCCTCGACGATCTCGGCCCCGCCGCCCCGTTGGGCCTCTGGTTCCGCGGCACCGGGGCTCTGCCCACCACGGCGAGGGCGCTCGCGGTGGTGGGCAGTCGGGAGGCCACCGCCTACGGCCGCACGGTGACCGCCGCCGTCGCCGAGGCCGCCGTGCACGCCGGGGTATGCGTGGTCTCCGGTGGTGCCTACGGGATCGATGGGGCCGCCCACCGTGCCGCGCTGAGGGCCGGGGCACAGACGGGCACGTCGCCGGTGCCCACCGTGGCGGTGCTCGCCGGCGGCCTGGACCGGCTCTACCCGGCCGGGCACGAGGAACTGCTGCGGGAGGTGATGGCCCACGGCCTGCTGGTCTCGGAGATGCCGCCGGGAGCCAGCCCCACCCGGCACCGATTCCTGCACCGGAACCGGGTGATCGCGGCCCTGTGCGGGGCGGTCGTGGTGGTGGAGGCACGGTGGCGTTCCGGGGCCCAGAACACCGCCGGGCACGCCCTCGGGCTCGGCCGGGAGCTGGGGGTGGTCCCCGGGCCGATCACCTCGGCCTCCTCCGCCGGCTGCCACCGTCTGCTGCAGGAGACCCCCGCCCGGCTGCTGACCGACCCCGCCCAGGCACTGGCCCTGCTGCCGGCTCCGGCCCAGGGCTCGGACCGGGCGGCGGGGACGGCAACCTCCGCCCCCGCACCGGAGCCTGCGGCCGAGGAGACCGACAGTCGGGCCCGGGCCGTGGACGGGCTGAGCATGGAGGAGCTGTTGGTGCACGAGGCCCTGCCGCTGCGGCAGGCCACCACCGTGGACCGGCTCACCGTGAGTGCCGGACTGGCCCCGCCCAGCGTGCTCGCCGCCCTCACCCGGCTGCAGCGGCGTGGGTTGGCCGAACGCATCGACGATCGCTGGCGCCGGGCGCGGGCCTGACCTTGGCTTGACTCGGGTCCGGCCCAGGTCCGGGTCGGGAGGGCCCGGACTGCCTTGGAGAGCTGAGCCGGGAGTGCCTGTCTGGGCCGGGCACCGAGGGTGGCAGAGTGGGGCCATGGCCTCCTCCGAACAGCCGACCGTGGGCCGGCCCACCCCGCACGCCTCGCTGCGGGACGAAGCCTGGCTCGAGCAGTTCGCCGTCCACCTGACCCACGAGCGCAACCGCAGCCCCCAGACCGTCAGGGCGTACGTGACCGACCTGCGGGCCCTGGCTGCCCACCTGTCCGCCTCAGCGGTGCCGCAGGGCGGGTCCGTGACGGCCCGGGACGCCTTCGCTGAACTCGACGTCGAGGACCTGCGCTCCTGGCTGGCCCGCATGCGCTCCGGCGGACTCTCCCGGGCCACGCTCGCGCGCAGGGTCGCCGCAGCCCGGACCTTCTTCGCCTGGGCCCACCGGGAGGGCCTGCGCCCGGAGGACCCCTCCCTGCGCCTGCGCGGGCCCGCCCCAGATGCCACCCTGCCCGCCGTTCTCCACCGCGGGCAGGCCGAACGGCTGCTGGACTGGGCTGAGGAGCGGGTGCAGGAGCGCCGCCGGGCCGAGGACCTGCCCGGTGCCGCCGCAGCCGCCCGCGACGTCGCCGTCCTCGAACTCCTCTACGCCACGGGGGCGAGGGTCGCCGAGATCGCCGCCCTGGACGTGGACGACGTCGACCTCGCCCGCCGCACGGCACGCCTGACCGGCAAGGGAGACCGGCAGCGCACCGTGCCCTTCGGCGCCCCCGCCGCCGAGGCCGTGGACCGGTGGGTGCGCGTGGCCCGGCCGCTGCTGGCCCGCCCGGACAGCGGGCCCGCCCTGTTCCTCGGGGTCAGGGGCGGCCGGATCGGGGTGCGCCAGCTGCGCGAGGTCGTGGACCGCGGCCTGCAGGCCCTCGGGGACACCGCCGCCAGCGGACCGCATGCCCTGCGCCACACCTCGGCCACCCATCTGCTCGACGGCGGCGCGGACCTGCGCAGCGTCCAGGAGCTGCTCGGCCACGCCTCCCTGCGGACCACTCAGGTGTACACCCATGTGTCCATCGACCGTCTGCGCGAGGGCTACCGGCAGGCCCACCCCCGGGCCTGACCTCCGGGCCCTTTCCCGCGCCCGCCGGCACCTGCGGCGGATCGGGAGGACGCCCACGGCGTGTCGCAGCCGCGCATCGTTGCCCCCGGCGTCCTGCTCGGCCAGACTGGGACCGACCCCTCGGGCACGGCGCGGTCGTAGGGGAAGACGCACCGCATCGCCTCCGGAGGTCCGCATGTCCACCACGCTCACGCGCGGCACGGTCCACATCCTGTCCGCGCCGACCGCGCTGTGCCCCCACGTCGAGTGGGCGCTGGGCTCCGTGCTCGGCCTCGACACCCCCGTGGAGTGGCAGCGCCAGTCGGCCGCGCCCGGCGAACACCGCACGGAGCTGCGCTGGACCGCCCCGCAGGGCACCGGTGCTCGCCTGGCCTCCGCCCTCCGGGGTTGGCCGCGGCTGCGGTTCGAGATCACCGAGGAGCCCTCCGCCGGAGCCGACGGCTCACGCTGGTCGCACACCCCGGACCTGGGCATCTTCCACGCCACCACGGACGTCTCCGGGAACATCATGGTCTCCGAGGACCGGATCCGCCACGCCTACGAGGCCGGACGCGGTGACCCCAGCGTCGTGTTCCACGAGCTCTCCCTCGCCCTGGGGGAGGCCTGGGACGAAGAGCTCGAGCCGTTCCGCCTGGCCGCGGCCGGGGCCCCCATCCGCTGGCTTCACCGGGCGGGCTGACCCTCCCACAGCCTCACCGGGCCCCCCGCCCGCGCTTGCCACCCCGGCCCCCGGAACGACGCCGGGCGGCCGCCCGTGCCCTCGAGGGGCCGGCCGACCGCCCGGTGCGGCGGAGTGCGGAGGCGCTCAGACGCCCGTGAAATCAGACGCCCTTGAAGACCGCCACCGCGTTGTGGCCGCCGAAGCCGAAGGAGTTCTTCAGCGCCACGCGCCGGTCGGCAGGCAGCTCGGCGGGGGCGCCGGTGACCACGTTGAGCGGGATCTGCGGGTCCTGGTGGTCCAGGTTGATGGTCACGGGGGTGCGGCCGTGGTGCACGGCGAGCACGGAGAGCACGGACTCGATCGCCCCGGAGGCCCCGAGCAGGTGACCGGTCTGGGACTTCGTGGCGGAGACCAGGACGTCGTCGAGGTGGTCACCGAACACGGAGCGCATGGCCAGGTACTCGGGGGCGTCACCCTTGGGGGTGGAGGTGGCGTGGGCGTTCACGTGGGCCACATCCCCGGGCTCGAGGCCGGCGTCGGCGAGGGCGCGGCGCATCGCCCGGGTGGCGCCCAGGCCCTCCGGCTCGGGGGCGGTGATGTGGTGGGAGTCAGCGGTCACGCCGGTGCCGGCGAGCTCGGCGTACACGCGGGCCCCTCGGGCCGCGGCGTGCTCGGCGGACTCGACCACGAGCACGCCGGCGCCCTCACCGAGCACGAAGCCGTCGCGGTCGACGTCGTAGGGGCGGGAAGCGGCCTGGGGGTCGTCGTTGCGCTTGGACAGCGCCTGCATGGCGGCGAACGCGGCCATCGGCAGCGGGTGCACCGCGGCCTCGGCCCCGCCGCAAAGCACGACGTCGGCCTGGCCGGAGCGGATGAGCATGAGCGCCATGTCGAGGGCCTCGGTGCCGGCCGCACAGGCGGAGACCACGGTGCGGGCCCCGGCGCGGGCACCGTACTCGAGGGACAGGGCGCCGGCGGCACCATTGGGCATGAGCATGGGCACGGTCATGGGCAGCACACGGCGCGGGCCGCGTTCGCGCAGGGTGTCCCAGCCGTCCAGGAGGGTCCACACGCCGCCGATACCGGTGCCGAAGGCCACGGCCAGGCGGTCGTGGTCGAGCTCGGCCTCGTCCAGGCCGGCGTCCTTCCAGGCCTCACGGGCGGCCACCGTGGCCATCTGGGTGGAGGGGTCCTGGCGCTTGGTCTCAACCTTGGTGAGCACCTCGGCGGTGGGAACCGTGAGCTCGGCGGCGAAGGTCACGGGGATCTCGTAGCGCTCCACCCAGTCGTGCTCGAGGGTGGCTGCGCCGGAGACGCCCTTCTGGGCGTTGGCCCAGAAGGTGGGGACGTCGCCGCCGATCGGCGTGGTGACGCCGAGTCCGGTGATCACTGCGGTGCGGGTCATGGGGGGCCTCGTGGTGGTGCTCGGGCCTCGCGGGCGCGGGGCGACGTGGGGTGAGGTGAGTCAGTGGGGCAGGCCGGGGGCGCGTGGTACGCGCCCCAGGCCGTCCGTGGGGTCGCCGCCGGCGTGGGCGGCGACGTCGGCCGGTCAGGCCTGGGCGTCGTGGATGAAGTCGACGGCGTCCTGGACGGTCTTGAGGTTCTTGACCTCCTCGTCCGGGATCTTCACGCCGAACTGCTCCTCGGCGTTCACCACGATGGTCATCATGGAGATCGAGTCGATGTCCAGGTCGTCGGTGAAGGACTTCTCGGGCTGGACCTCAGAGGTCTCCAGGCCAGTCTCCTCGTTCACGATGCCGGCGAGGCCGGTCAGGATCTCTTCCTTGGAAGCCATGGGGGCGTCTCCTTCTCTCGATGGGGGTGTACGGACGTACGAGGCCAGTGAACCAGACGGGCGGCGCCTCAGGGGAGGCGCACCACCTGGGCGCCGTAGACCAGACCGGCGCCGAAGCCGATCTGCAGCGCCAGGCCGCCGGAGAGCTCGGGGCTCTCCTGGAGCAGCCGGTGCATGGCGAGGGGGATCGAGGCAGCGGACGTGTTGCCCGCCTCCGCGATGTCCCGGGCCACCACCACGGTGTCCGGGAGCTTCAACTGCTTGGCGAACTCGTCGATGATCCGCATGTTCGCCTGGTGGGGGATGAACGCGGCGAGGTCCTCGGCACGCACCCCGGCCTTCTCGAGGGCCTGCCGGGCCACCTTGGCCATGGACCACACAGCCCAGCGGAACACGGAGGGGCCGTCCTGGCGCAAGGTGGGCCAGAGCATCTCCTCGGCGCCGGTGATCGCGGAGGCGTCGCCGGTGGTGCGGGCGTGCTCGATCAGGTCGCGCAGTGCGAGCTGGGAGCGGGTCATGGAGATGGTCTCCCAGCGCTCGCCGTCGGAGCCCCACACGGAGGGGGAGATGCCCGGCTCGTCGGAGGCGGAGACGATCACGGCGCCGGCGCCGTCGCCCAGCAGGAAGGAGATGGACCGGTCGGTGGGGTCGATCACGTCGGAGAGGCGTTCCACACCCACCACGAGCACGTGCTCGGCCATGCCGGAGCGCACGAGGGCGTCCGCCTGGGCCACGCCGTAGCAGTAGCCGGCGCAGGCGGCGGAGACGTCATAGGCGGGGGCGGGGGTGGCACCGATCTCGTGGGCCAGGGCGGCTGCGGCCGAGGGGGTGGCGTGCGGGAAGGACACGGTGGACACGATCACCGCGCCCAGGTCAGCCCCGGTCAGCCCGGCACGTTCGAGGGCGTCGCGGGCGGCGCCGGCGGCCATCACGAGGACGGTCTCCTCAGCGGTTGCGCGCTGGCGGGTGACGATGCCGGTGCGCTGGCGGATCCACTCGTCGGAGGAGTCGATCGGGCCGATGATCTCCTCATTCGGCACGATACGGGAGGGACGGTAGGCGCCCACGGCGGAGATCCGGCTGGCTGCGGGGCGGTCGAGCTGGTTCAGGGTGACGGTCATGAGCTCTTCTCTCAACGGTGGAGACCGGTGGTGTCAGGCGGTGTGCTCGGCCATGAAGGCGCGGGCGGCGTCGAGGTCCTCCGGTCCCTTGACGGCGAGCACGGCGGTGCCCCGGAGCCCGCGCTTGGCGAGCCCGGTCAGCGTACCCCCGGGCAGCAGCTCGAGGACGCCCGTGACGCCGCGGTCGGCGAGAGCCTGCATGCACAGGTCCCAGCGGACGGGGCGGGTGACCTGGTCCACGATCCGGCTCAGGGCCTCGGCGCCGGTGGACACGGTCTGGCCGTCCCGGTTGGAGAGCAGGGGCAGACGGGGGTCTGCGGGGGTGAGATCAGCCACGTGCGCGGTGAGGGCGTCGACGGCCGGGCGCATGTGCTCGGTGTGGAAGGCGCCGGCCACCTTGAGGGGGATCACGCGGGCGCGCGCGGGAGGCTCGGCAGCCAGGGCCTGCAGGGCCTCGCGGGAGCCGGCGGCCACGATCTGCCCGGCACCGTTGACGTTGGCGGGGGTGAGTCCGGCGGCCTCGATCGCGGCCAGCACCTCCTCCTGGTCCCCTCCCACGACGGCGGCCATGCCGGTGGGTGTCAGGCCCGCCGCCTCGGCCATGCCCGCGGCGCGCACCCTCACCAGGGCCATGGCCTGCTCCGGGGTCAGGACGCCGGCCAGGGCGGCCGCGGTGATCTCGCCGACTGAGTGGCCAGCCAGGACGGTGGTCTCGGGGGTGAGCCCGTCGAGGCCGAGTGCGGTGGCCGAGAGGATCCCGCAGGCGACGATCAGGGGCTGGGCGACGGCGGTGTCGGTGATGGTCTGCTGGTCGGAGACGGTGCCGTGCTGCTCCAGGTCCGTGCCGGCGGCGGCGGAGAGGCTGGCGAGCAGCTCGCGGGCGCCCTCCGTCTCGAGCCAGGGAGTGAGCAGGCCGGGGGTCTGGGAGCCCTGTCCGGGGCACACGATCGCAAGCATGTCCACCATCGTTCCAGGCGCGGGGCCGTGCCGTGCCCGGCGACGGGGACCAAGGCCCCGGACCGACCTTGTGGGGTTCCTACAATCTGCGTCCACCTGGTGGCGGAGCGGGCGGGTGGGTGGCCAGCTCAGCCGGGGGTGCGGGCCGCGGACAGCCGGCCCAGGGCCACAGCGGTCTGCAGCACGTAGGCCTCGCGCGGCTGCAGGGGATCCCAGCCGGTGATCTCCGCGACACGCCGCAGCCGGTAGCGCACCGTATTGGCGTGGATGAACAGCTCGCGGGCGGTGCCCTCGAGGGAGTGGCCGCGGCAGCAGAAGGCGTCGACGGTCTCCAGCAGGGCGGTCCCGGCCTCCGCCAACGGGGTGTAGACGTCCTCCACGAGGGCTTCGCGGGCGGAGGGATCCCCGGCCAGGGCCCGCTCGGGCAGCAGGTCGGCTGAGGGGGTGGGGCGGGCTGCGCGTGGGTGGGCCGGGGCCGCGCTGAGGGCGGCCAGGGCGTGCCGGGCGGAGACGTGTGCGTCCACGAGGGACTCGACCACGGGCCCGACGATCACCGGCCCCTCGCCGAACCACGGGGTCAGGGCCTCGGCGACGCCGCTCGGGTCGGTGACCGAGCCGGCCACGAGCACGAGTCGTTCGGCCTGCACGCCGACGAGCAGGTCGCACTCGAGCCGAGCGGCGGCCCGGCGCAGACCGCGCACGAAGCCGGGGCCGTCCTCGCCAGGGGCAGCCCCGGCCATCACGACCACCCCGTGGTCGCCTCGCCAGCCCAGGGCGGTGGCGCGGTGGCGGATCTCGTCGGCGTCGTGGCCGCGCAGCACGGCGTCGAGCAGCACGGCCTCGAGGCGGGAGTCCATGGCGCCGCGGATCTCGGCGGCGCGGGCGTAGACGTCGGCGAGGGCGAATGCGATCTCACGGGAGTAGTGCAGGATGTGCTCGCGCAGGCTGTTCTGGTCACGGTCGGGCACGAGGTCCGGCACGGTGGACTCCACCACGTCCACCATGGTGCGGATCAGCTGCAGGGCCCGCTGCAGGGAGATGGCTCGGGTGAGTTCGGTGGGGGACTGGCCGAACACGTCGCGCAGCACATGGCCGGTGGTTGTGGTGGGCCGTTCGAAGGAGGCCACGAAGCCCTGGAGGGCCCGCTGGGCGACGAGGCCGAGGGCGCTGCGCTCGTCCGGGGTGAGCTGGCGGTACCAGGGCAGGGTCGCGTCCAGCCGTTGCAGCACGGCGGTGTTCACCGCCCCGAGGTGGCTGCGCAGCCGTGCGTGGGCCTCGGGGCTCAGCGGTCGGGGCGCAGCGGTGCGGGGGTCGGCCATGCAGTGCATCCTAGAGGGCATGTCGGTGCGCGCCGTCGTCGTGGTGGGTTGCCACGTGGTGGTCCCGCAGACGACGGCGGCCGGCCGCCTCCCGAAGGAGACGGCCGGCCGCTGTGGGGTGCGGGACGCTGATCAGGCGTCGCCGCCGGCGCTGCCGGTGGAACCGGCGTTCACGTCGTCAAGGCGGTACTTCTTGAAGGCCTTGGCGGCGGTGCCCTTCTCCACGGAGCCGTCCTGCTCCAGCAGCTGGAGGGCGCGGACGACCATCGACTCGGTGTCGATGTGGAAGTGGCGACGGGCGGCGGCGCGAGTGTCCGAGAAGCCGAACTCGTCGGCGCCCAGCACGGCGAAGCGGTGAGGCTCCGGCACGAACGGACGGATCTGGTTGGCCCACGACGTGGAGAAGTCGGAGGTCGCCACGATCGGACCCTCGGCATCGCTCAGCACCTGAGTGATGTAGGGGGTGCGGGCCGGGGCGGACGGATCCGCCAGGGCCTCCTTCTCGGCCGCGATGGCGTCGCGGTAGAGCTCGTTGTAGGAGGGCACGGACCACACGTCGGCGGACACGCCCCACTCCTCGGCGAGCTTCTTCTGGGCGTTGATGGCCCAGGGCAGGCCCGCGCCGGAGCCGAAGAGCTGGACCTTCGGGCCAGAGCCCTCGCCCTTCGAGAGGCGGTAGATGCCCTTGAGCAGACCGTCGACGTCCAGGTCCTCCGGCTCGTCGAGGTGGTTGATCGGCTCGTTGTAGACCGTCAGGTAGTAGATGACGTTGCGGCGGTCATCGCCGTCCTGGTGGTCGCCGTACATGTCCTCGAGGCCGGCACGCACGATGTGGGCGATCTCGTAGGAGAAGGCCGGGTCGTAGTGCTTCACCGCGGGGTTGGTGGCGGCGATGAGCGGCGAGTGGCCGTCCATGTGCTGGGTGCCCTCACCGGCCAGCGTGGTGCGGCCGGCGGTGGCGCCGATCATGAAGCCGCGCGCGAGCTGGTCGGCGGCGGCCCAGATGTTGTCGGCGGTCCGCTGGAACCCGAACATCGAGTAGAAGATGTAGAACGGGATCATCGGCTCGCCGTGCGTGGCGTACGCGGTGGCAAGGGCGTTGAAGGCCGCGCTGGCGCCGCCCTCGTTGATGCCCACGTGGTAGATCTTGCCCTGCGGGGACTCCTTGTAGGACAGGAACAGGTCCCGGTCCACGGGGAGGTAGTTCTGGCCCTTGGGGTTGTAGATCTTCGCCGTCGGGAAGAACGAGTCCATACCGAAGGTGCGGGCCTCGTCCGGGATGATCGGCACGATGCGCGAACCCATGTTCTTGTCCCGCATCAGGTCCTTGAACAGGCGGACGAACGCCATGGTCGTGGCGGCCTTCTGCTTGCCCGAACCCTTGCGGGCCTGCTTGTAGGAGGACTCCGGGGGCAGCGGGATGCCGTGCGGCTTGTCACGACGCTCGGGCAGGAAGCCGCCCAGCTCGCGACGACGCTCCATCATGTACTTGATCTCCGGAGCGTCCTTGCCGGGGTGGTAGAACGGGATCTCGTACGGGTTCTTCTCGATCTGCTCGTCCGTCACGGGGATCCGGTGACGGTCGCGGAACGTCTTGAGGTCGTCCACGGTGAGCTTCTTCATCTGGTGGGTCGCGTTGCGGCCCTCGAAGGACTTGCCGAGGCCGTAGCCCTTGATGGTGTGCGCCAGGATGACGGTGGGCTGGCCCTTGTGCTCCATGGCGGCCTTGTAGGCGGCGTAGACCTTCTTGTAGTCGTGGCCACCGCGCTTGAGACCCCAGATCTCGTCGTCGGTCATGTCCGCGACGAGCTCCTTGGTCACCGAGGACCGGCCGAAGAAGTGCTCGCGCACGAAGGCGCCGGACTCGGCCTTGTAGGTCTGGAAGTCGCCGTCGAGGGTCTCGTTCATGATGCGAACGAGCTCGCCCTCGTCGTCGGCGGCGAGCAGCGGATCCCACTCGCGGCCCCACAGGACCTTGATGACGTTCCAGCCGGCACCGCGGAAGTACGCCTCGAGCTCCTGGACGATCTTGCCGTTGCCGCGCACCGGGCCGTCGAGGCGCTGCAGGTTGCAGTTCACCACGAAGGTCAGGTTGTCGAGCTTGTCGTTGGCCGCGACGTGCAGCTGGCCGCGCGACTCCGGCTCGTCCATCTCGCCGTCGCCGAGGAACGCCCACACGTGCTGGTCGGACGTGTCCTTGATGCCGTTGTTGTGCAGGTAGCGGTTGGTCTGCGCCTGGAAGATGGCGTTCATCGGGCCCAGGCCCATGGACACCGTCGGGAACTGCCAGAAGTCCGGCATCATGCGCGGGTGCGGGTACGAGGAGAGGGCGTGGCCCTTCTTGGACTTCTCCTGGCGGAAGCCGTCCAGGTCCTCCTCGGAGAGGCGGCCCTCGAGGAAGGCGCGCGCGTAGTTGCCCGGGGCGGAGTGGCCCTGGAAGAAGATCTGGTCGCCGCCGCCGGGGTGGTCCTGGCCACGGAAGAAGTGGTTGAAGCCCACCTCGTAGAGGGTCGCCTGGCCGGCGTAGGACGAGATGTGGCCACCCACGCCGATGCCCTGACGCTGGGCGCGCTGCACCATGGCCATGGCGTTCCAGCGCATGTAGCTGCGGTAGCGGCGCTCCATCTCCTCGTCGCCCGGGTACTCGGGCTCCTGGTCGGCCGGGATGGTGTTCACGTAGTCGGTGGTCGTCACGTGCGGCAGAGCGACGGACTTCGCGCCGGCGCGCTGCATCAGGGTGCGCATGACGTACTGCGCACGCTCGGTGCCGCGATCCTCGACGAGTCCGTCGAAGGACTCGACCCACTCAGCGGTCTCCTGCGGGTCCTTGTCGGGGAGCTGGCTGGTCAGGCCGCTCTGGATCTGGGAGCTCTCTTCAGCAGCGCTCACGGTGCCTCCTAGGGTCAGTGCGGAGGGTTGCTCCGCGATGTGCTGCGGCGCCCGGAGCGCTCCGGCACGCCGCTGCGCGCCGAGCGGGTGCCGCCCAGTCGCGCGTCGTGCACCAGCCTAGCGGCCTCGGGGCCCTCGTGGAGGTCATGAGGTCATGATGTCCTGAGCGCCACCACGTAGGGTGGCGCGTATCACCACTCGGTGTCGGTGTGGACCCCGTCGGCACCCGAGGCAGGACCACAGGGAGGACGGACGACATGGAGCAGGCGCGGCAGCCGGGCCCGGAGCACCGGGAGCTGCTGGAGGAGTTGGGCCTGGAACCGGGGGCCCTGGTGCAGGAGTGGGGCGAGGACGACGACGTCGACCACACCCTGCGGGGCGACCTCGCCGCGGCGCTCGGCGAGGAACTGCTCGCCGAGGAAGACCAGGAGCCCGCAGATGCCGTGCTGGCCTGGTGGCGCCACGAGGACGGCGACGCCACGGACCTGGCGGACCTGCTGGTGGACGTCCAGCGCTCGCTCGACGGCGGCCCGGTGTGGCTGCTGACCCCGCGCACCGGCCGCGCCGGGCACGTCCGGCCGGCGGATGTGGAGGAGGCCGCCGTCACCGCCGGGCTCACCGTGACCACCCGGGCCGGGGTGTCTGAGGACTGGTCCGCCGTGCGCCTGGTCTCGCGAGGCGGCTGAGCCGGGCCTACCGGTAGGGTGGCATGTGAGGCGGTCTCCGCCTCGGCACGGACCCATAGCTCAGTCGGCTAGAGCATCTCGTTTACACCGAGAGGGTCGGGGGTTCGAGTCCCTCTGGGTCCACCGCCCCGAAGGGCCCGGAATCGTGGAGATTCCGGGCCCTTCGGCGTGATCAGGAGCTGGGCGTGGAAGAGGGGCGACGAGGGCCATGAGGGTGAGGAGCATGTCGAGGCGGGGCAAGGCCGTCTTGGCCGTGTCCCTGTTGTTGGCCGTGCTCGCGCTGATCGGGGGTGTGTGGCTGGTGTCGCAGGTCGGTGCGCGGTCACTGGCGGAGCAGATGGGCGTGGTGGAGCCTCGCCGCCCGGCGTACGAGGTGTATGCGGGCGAACAGTTCGACGGTCTCCCCGGTGCGGACACCGTGGTGATCGGGGACTCGCACGCCGAGTACGGGCCGTGGTCCGAACTCCTGGACGAGCCCGTGGCGGTGCGAGGCCAGGCAGGCGCGACGACAGCGGAGGTCACCGGATGGGCAGGTGACGTCCCCGGCAGCACGGGGCGCACGCTCGTGCTCGTCGGCTCGAACGACGTCCTCCAGGGCCGGAGCCCCGATACCCTGCGCGTTGACGCGGAGACCCTGTACCGGTCCCTGCCTGGCCATGTGGTCGCCGTGGGGGTGCCTCCGCTGGTCGGTCTGGAGCGTGAGGCGGCGGAGGCGAACGAGGCCCTGCGCGAGGCCGCCACGGCGGCGGGTGCCCAGTGGGTGAACCCTACCGTCGCCCTGTCCGGCCCCGGTCTGGTGCGCCAGGACGGCGTGCACCTGACCGGGCACGGGTATGAGGTACTCGCGGACCTGCTCAGCAATCCTTGAGCCTCCGGGCCCTTCGGTGGGTTCAGGGTGGGCCTCGATCAGGCGGCCGCGTACTGCGGACGCACGGCGCCGGCGTAGTCGCCGCGCGCATTGACGGCAGCGAACGGGGCGATCTCCACCGCGGCCCCCACCGTGGGAGCGTGGATGACCATCCCGGCACCGAGGTGCAGGGCGACATGCCGGATGGTGGAGCCGCCGGGCACATGCGACCAGAACACGAGATCACCGGCACGCAGGGACCCCGCGGAGATGCGGGGCAGCCCCGAGGCATAGAACTGGGGGCCGGAGTCTCGCGGGAGCATCACAGCGTGGGAGCGGAACACCGTGTGGGTGAATCCGGAGCAGTCGAAGCCATAGGGGCTGGTGCCTCCCCACAGGGAGGGGACGCCGAGGAAGCGCTTGGCGGTGGCGATTACGCGTGCGGCGGTGGGCGGCGTCGTCGGCAGGTAGGAGAAGTCGCGACGGCGCAGCCACCCCACCCCCACCCCGGGGACCCAGACCCGGCCACGGACGATGTCGTAGGCCTGGATCGGCAGACGCGTGGAGAACGGCAGGTGGGCGCGCACCCGCGTGAGGCCCGCATCGGCGTAGAGCGGGGCGCTGGGGCGGACCACCTGGACCGGGCGACGGGTGGTCTGCGCGGCCATGTAGGTGGTGTCCCTCACGAGCTGGGCGGTCGGCACCCAGCTGGTCTGACGGCGCGAGGGCGTCAGCGCCGGCTGATCTGCGAAGCTCACCAGCGCCCATGCCCCGGAGATGCGCCGGACGATCACCCGTGAGCCCATCCAAGCCTGGGTGTCCACCCGCCCGACCAGCCAGGCCTGCTGGGCGTAGGACATGCGGGAGACCCACGCCTGCGGGGACGGTGCGGCACCCGTCACCGGATCGTCCACGCCCGGGCGGGCCAGCCCCGGCTGAAGCCAGGCCGTGGTCAGACTGGAACGCACCACCGCCGGCTGCCCTGCCACCGCCGGCTGCCCTGCCACCAGCGGCAGGGCGGCCGCAGCGGCCCCGGGCGCCCCGGCGAGTGCAGTGGCACTGGCGGCGCCCAGCGCGCTCAGCCCCAGGAGGGTGTGGCGCCGAGAGAGAGAGCTGGCGGGCGAGGCGTCGGACGGCAGGGCTGCGGGCACGGCGGGACTCATTCCTGGACGGGGTGGGCGGGCAGGGCCTGGCCGGGAAGACGCGGCGGGGCGTGGAGCATTATTCACTAGGCAGGGCATCCACCGAGTGAGACGGCGGCGGCGCACACTAAACGCGGGCCCGCCCTGTGGCACGCTGGCCCCACCATGAGCACTCCGGCCCCACCCCCGCACCCCTCACCGTCCGCCCCGGAGCCTGCCGCGACCCTCCGCGCCGAAATCGCCGAGGGCATCCGCCTCTCCGGCCCGGCCGGCCTCGGCCTGTTCCCGTTGGGACTGGCCTTCGGCATGCTCGTCCTTCAGGCTGGCCTGCCCGGCTGGGCAGCCCCGCTGCTGTCCTCAGTGGTGTTCGCCGGCTCCGTGGAGCTGCTGCTCATCGGCCTGATCACCGCCGGCCTGCCCCTGGTGTCCATCGCGGTGACGGTGCTGCTGGTGAACTTCCGGCACGTCTTCTACGCGTTCTCCTTCCCCCTGCACGTGGTGCGCCACCCCCTGGCCCGCATCTACTCGATGGGTGCCCTCATCGACGAGGCCTACGCGATCGCCGCCGCCCACCCGCAGGGCTGGACCGCGCCCCGCCTGCTGGCCATGCAGGCCAGCCTGCAGGCGTACTGGGTGCTCGGAGGTGTGGCCGGCGTCGTGCTCGCCGGGCTGCTCCCCGCCCCCGTCGAGGGGCTCGAGTTCGCCCTCACCGCCCTGTTCATCGTGCTGGCCCTGGACGCGGCACGCTCCCGCCGGCAGGTGCCGCTCGTGCTCGCGGCGGCCGCCTCGGTGGGTGTGGGGCTGTTCATCGCCCCCTCCGCCGTGCTGGTGACGGCCTTCGTCTGCTATCTCGTGGTGCTCGTGGCCGCCCACCTGGCCCTGGGGCGGGGCGAGCACGGTCCTCGCCCCGCCGTCGAGACCAGCCCGGAGGTGGGGCCGTGAACGCCGTCGAGCCTGGGTACATCGTGGCGGTGGCCGTCGTCGCCGGCCTCGTCACCTTCACCCTGCGCGCCCTGCCCTTCGCCCTCCTGCGCCCCCTGCGCGAATCCGCCCTCGTCGGTCGGCTCGCCGTGTGGATGCCCGCCGGTGTGCTCACCGTCCTCGCCCTCGTGATGTTCTTGGACTCGGCCTCCCTGGCCCCCGGCAGCACCGTGAACGCGCATCGGCTGGTCTGCGCGGCGCTCGCGGCCGCGGTGACCGTGGCGGTCCACCTGCTGTGCGGGCGCCGGACGCTGCTGTCCATCGGGGCCGGCACCTTCGCCTACATCCTGCTGCTGTCCTGGCTGGGCTGACCGGCCCCGGCCGGCCTCGTTCTTCACCCGCTGTTCACCTGCGACGGCACCCCGACCCCCCGTACCGCGTCGGCGGGACGACCATAATGGAGGGTGAGAACGCGGACGTGCCGTCGGCCACCGACACCGCCGCGCCGACCCCGTCAGTGAAGGAGAACGCCATGGAGCTGCTGCAGCCCGACGCCCCCCGAGAGAACCTGCGCGAGTTCATCGACAAGCTCCGCGACGGCGGCTACACCGTCACGGACGGTCACACCAACGACCCCGACCTGATCGACCCCAAGGGCCGGGCCGTGGAGACGTGGAAGGAGGACTACCCCTACGAGAGGCGCCTGTCCCGTGAGGAGTACGAGCTCGAGAAGTACCGCCTGCAGATCGAGCTGCTCAAGCTGCAGTACTGGGGCGAGGACACCGGCCAGCGCCACATCATCGTGTTCGAGGGGCGCGACGCCGCGGGCAAGGGCGGCACCATCAAGCGCTTCACCGAGCACCTGAACCCGCGCACCGCCCGCACGGTGGCGCTGAACAAGCCCACCGAGCGCGAGATGGGCCAGTGGTACTTCCAGCGCTACATCCAGCATTTCCCCACGGCCGGGGAGATCGTGCTGTTCGACCGCTCCTGGTACAACCGCTCCGGTGTGGAGCGGGTGATGGGCTTCTCCACGGACGAGCAGTACCAGCGCTTCATGCGTCAGGTGCCGCTGTTCGAGAAGATGCTCGTGGACGACGGCATCCACCTGACCAAGTTCTGGTTCTCCGTGACCCAGACCGAGCAGCGCACCCGCTTCGCCATCCGGCAGATCGACCCCGTGCGCCAGTGGAAGCTCTCCCCGATGGACCTCGAGTCCCTGGACCGCTGGGAGGCCTACACCGAGGCCAAGGAGGCCATGTTCCTGCACACGGACACCGACCACGCCCCGTGGATCTCCATCCGCTCCAACGACAAGAAGCGCGCCCGCCTGAACGCCATGCGCTACTTCCTGTCCCAGTTCGAGTACGAGGGCAAGGACCATGAGGTCGTCGGCACCCCGGACCCGTTGATCGTCCGCCGTGGCCGGGACGCCGTCGGGGACTGAACGGCCCCGCGCCTCCGGCGAGATTAGGCTGGACGCCAGGCAGAGCGCCGCGACCCTGCGGCGAGACCAGAGTGCAACGAGGAGACGCCCACCCATGACCGAGACCACCCCCGCCGCGGCCCCCCAGGACCGGAAGGCCGACATCGGCGTCACCGGCCTGGCGGTGATGGGCGCCAACCTCGCCCGCAACTTCGCGCGCAACGGCTACACCGTGGCCCTGCACAACCGCAGCCGGGCCCGCACCGACCAGCTGGTGGCCGAGCACGGGGACGAGGGTGCGTTCATCGCCACCGAGACCCTCGCCGAGCTGGTGGACTCCCTGGCCGTGCCGCGCCGGGTGCTGATCATGGTCAAGGCCGGTGCCCCTGTGGACGCCGTGATCGACCAGCTCGTCCCGCTCCTGGACGAGGGCGACATCGTGATCGACGCCGGCAACTCCCACTACGAGGACACCCGCCGGCGCGAGGCGGCCCTGGCCGAGAAAGGCCTGCACTTCGTGGGGGTGGGCGTCTCCGGCGGTGAGGAGGGCGCGCTCAACGGCCCGGCCATCATGCCCGGCGGCCCCGAGGCCTCCTACGCTGCGCTCGGCCCGATGCTCGAGCGCATCTCCGCCCACTATGAGGGCGAGCCGTGCTGCGCCTGGATCGGCACCGACGGCGCCGGCCACTACGTGAAGATGGTGCACAACGGCATCGAGTACGCGGACATGCAGGTGATCGGCGAGGCCTTCGACCTGCTGCGTCGGGTCGGCGGGATCGAGCCGGCCGAGCAGGCCGAGATCTTCAGCGCCTGGAACCGCACGGACCTGGCCTCCTACCTGATCGAGATCACCGCCGAGGTGCTGCGCCAGCAGGACACCGCCACCGGTGGCCCGCTCGTGGACGTGATCGTGGACGAGGCCGGGCAGAAGGGCACCGGTCGGTGGACGGCCATCTCCGGCCTGGACGTCGGATCCCCGGTCGCGGCCATCGCCGAGTCCGTGTTCGCCCGCTCCCTCTCTTCCCAGACCGCCGTGCGCGAGCAGGCCCGCCAGAGCCTCGCCGCCGGCGTGCAGGACGCCCCGACCCTCTCCGCCGAGGAGCGCGAGGCGTTCGTGGAGGACGTCCGGCAGGCCCTGTTCGCCTCCAAGCTCGTGGCCTACGCGCAGGGGCTGGACATGCTCTCCGCGGCGGCGCAGGAGTACGGCTGGTCCCTGGACCTGGGCACGATCGCCTCCCTGTGGCGCTCCGGCTGCATCATCCGCGCGGACCTGCTGGACGTGATCATGAAGGCCTTCGGCGGCCGCGACGTCACCCGCCACCCCGCCCCGGGCACACGCGCCGAGGGGCAGCCGATCAACCTGCTCTTCGCCCCCGAGTTCGCCCAGGCGATCGGCCAGGCGCTGCCGGCCTGGCGCCGGGTGGTCTCGGCCGCCGTCGCCGCCGGGGTGCCTGTGCCGGTGTTCTCCTCGGCCCTGGCCTACTACGACGGCCTGCGCGCCGACCGCCTCCCGGCCGCCCTCATCCAGGGCCAGCGGGACTTCTTCGGGGCCCACACCTACCGCCGCACGGACCGCGACGGCGCATTCCACATCCTGTGGTCCGGGGACCGCACCGAGGTGGACGGTGACGGCGCGCCCGTCGTCATGCCGCAGCCGGCCGAGGGCGACCCCACCGAGCGCACCGTACGCTGAGCCCGTCTCCCCACGGGGGCGGTGCAGACGCCGTCACAGCGTCCGCACCGCCCCCGTGGTGTCTGTGCTCACGTAGCGTCTGTGCTCACGTCGAGGCGGCGCCCTCAGATCCAGAGGGCCGGGTCCACGTACTCCGCCGGGTCCACGAGCGGCTTGTTCTCCTGCTCGGAGTGGCGCAGCCGGTAGGTGGCGGGGATGCCCGTGGCGATCGCATTCGCGGGCGTGTCCTTCACCACCACGGCGTTCGCGCCCACGGCCGTGCCCTCGCCGATCTCCACCGGGCCGAGGATCTTCGCGCCGGCCCCTACCACCACGCCGTCGCGCAGGGTGGGGTGGCGCTTGGTCTTCTCCAACGAGCGTCCGCCGAGCGTCACCCCGTGGTAGAGCATGACGTCGTCGCCGATCTCCGCGGTCTCGCCGATCACCACGCCCATGCCGTGGTCGATGAAGAAGCGGCGGCCGATGGTCGCCCCCGGGTGGATCTCCACGCCCGTCATGGCGCGGGCCACCTGCGAGAGCACACGGGCCGGTGTGCGCAGCCGGTCGTGTCGCCACATCCGGTGCGCCACCCGGTGGGCCCACACGGCGTGCAGGCCCGAGTAGACCAGCGCCACCTCGACGGAGCCGCGGGCGGCAGGGTCGTGCGTGCGGACGGTGGAGATGTCTTCCTGCAGGCGGGAGAGGAAACCCACGGGTGAGGCCTTTCGGTGGTCAGACGTGGACGGCGCGGCGCACCGGCGGGGTGCGCCGCGCCGTCGTGGGGCGGCAGGGCGGGTCAGCCGCGGATGTCCTCGAAGAGGGCGGTGGAGATGTAGCGCTCGCCGAAGTCGCACACGACGGCCACGATGAGCTTGCCCTCGGCCTCCGGCTTCGCGGCCTCCTTCAAGGCGGCGGCCACGATCGCGCCCGTGGAGATGCCGCCGAGGATGCCCTCCTGTGTGCCCAGGGCGCGGGCGGTGGTCAGGGCCTCCTCGAACGAGGCGTCGTAGACGTCGTCGTAGAGCTCGGTGTCGAGGATCTCCGGGACGAAGTTAGCGCCGATGCCCTGGATCTTGTGGGGGCCGGCCTGGCCGCCGGTGAGGATGGGGGAGTCGGCCGGCTCGACGGCCACGAGGCGCACATCGGGCTTCTGCTCGCGCAGGTAGCGGCCCACACCCGTGATCGTGCCGCCAGTGCCGATGCCGGCGACGAACACGTCCACCGCGCCGTCCGTGGCGTCCCAGATCTCCGGGCCGGTGGTGCTGTAGTGGGCCTGCACATTGGCCTGGTTGGCGAACTGCTGCGCCCAGATCGAGTTGGGGGTGGTGCGCACGATCTCCTGGGCACGCTCCACAGCACCGCGCATGCCGTCGGCACCGGGGGTCAGGACGATCTCCGCCCCGTAGGCCTTGAGCATCACTCGGCGCTCGGTGGACATGGTCTCCGGCATGGTGAGGATCACGCGGTAGCCGCGGGCCGCGCCCACCATGGCCAGGGCGATGCCGGTGTTGCCGGAGGTGCCCTCCACGATGGTCCCGCCGGGGGTCAGGGTGCCGGAGGCCTCGGCGGCGTCCACAATGGCCGCACCGATACGGTCCTTCACGGAGTTCGCGGGGTTGTAGAACTCCACCTTCACGGCCACGGAGCCCGGCAGGCCCTCGGCGAGGCGGTTCAGGCGCACCAGCGGGGTGTTGCCGACGGCCTGGGTGATGTTGTCGAGGATTGTCGCCATGGGGGCCTCCTGGGGCGGGATGGGGGATGGGGTGGGCCCGGCACAGCTTAGCCAGCGGGCGGGCACGGTGGATGGCGGGAGGACTTACTGCGTCAGCCAGTGCGCGTGCCGGCGGCGTACGGCCGCGAGCTTCGGGTCGATGATCACACGGCAGTAGCCGGCGTGCGGCTGGCGCTCGTAGAAGCCCTGGTGTTCGGGCTCGGCCGGGTGCCAGGGGGCGGCTGGCTCCACGGCGGTCACGATCGGCCGGTCCCAGAACTGCTGGGCCCGTGCGATGGCCTCGGTGAACTCGGCGGCCTCGGCTTCGTCCCGGGCGAACAGCGCGGAGCGGTACTGGGTGCCGACGTCGTGGCCCTGACGGTTGAGGGTGGTGGGGTCGTGGCCGGTGAAGAACAGGTCCAGCAGCACCTCGGTGGGCACGACGGCGGCGTCGTACCGCACGCGCACGGCCTCGGCGTGCCCGGTGGTGCCGGAGCACACGGAGGCGTAGTCGGGGTCCGCGGTGGTGCCCCCGGTGTAGCCGGACTCGACCTCCAGCACTCCGCGCACCCGGCGGTAGACGGCGTCCAGGCACCAGAAGCAGCCGCCGGCGACGGTCAGCTCGCGCACGTCGGTGGCGGCATCTGGGCGCACACGGGCGGTGGGGTCGGTCTCGGCCATGACCGGGTCAGCAACGGGGTGAGCAGGTTCATTCCCCGCCCGGCGGTGCATCCCGGGCCCGGGGGAGGCATGATGGGCCCATGACCGACGTCGACCCTCGCCCGGACACCCCCGAGGACGCCCCCGCAGCGGGGCCGGCTCCCACCCTTGCCGAGGTGCTGGAGGCCATGGAGCGGCTGTGGCCGCGCGGACTGGCAGAGTCCTGGGATGCGGTCGGTCCGGTGGCCGGACGTCCCGGTGCCGAGGTGCGCCACATCCTCTGGGCGGTGGACCCGGTGCAGGCCGTCGTGGAGGAGGCCGTCGAGGTCGGCGCGGACCTGCTGGTGACTCACCACCCGCTGCTGCTGCGCGGGGTCTCGTCCGTGGCCGCCGTCGGGCATGCCGGTGCCGCCAAGGGTGCGCTGCTGCACACGCTGATCGAGCACGGTGTGGCGCTCGTGGCCGCGCACACCAATGCGGACTCTGCCGTGGACGGGGTCTCGGATGCGATCGCCCGGCGTCTGGGCCTGCAGGACCTGCGGCCCCTGGCCCCCACCGAGGAGGGCGCGGACACCGGGATCGGCCGGGTCGGCGAGCTGGCCGATCCCGTGACCCTGGCCGAGTTCGCCCGCACCGTGGCGGACACCGTGCCCCGTACGGCCGCGGGGGTGCGGGCCGCCGGGGATCCGGGGCAGCCGGTGCGGCGCGTGGCGGTCTGCGGAGGGGCCGGGGACTCCCTGTTCGACGCCGTCCGCCGCGCCGACGCGGACGTCTACCTGACCTCGGACCTGCGGCACCACCCGGCCTCCGAGGCACGGGAGACCGCCCTGCTGGGGGATGGCCGGCCCGCCCTCGTGGACGTCGCCCACTGGGCTTCCGAGTCCCTGTGGCTCGAGGACGGTGCCGCAGCCCTGGCCGCCGAGCTCGTCCGGGCCGGCCACCGGGTGCGCATGAGCGTGTCCACACAGGTCACCGACCCCTGGGACCTGCACCTTCCCGGCCCCACCTCCTGACCCTTGCCCGCCCGCTCCGAGAGGACCGCCCCATGAGCACCGTGACCGCGCCCCCTGCCACGCAGGCACGCCTGCTTGAGCTGCAGGAGCTGGACACCCGCATCGCCCGCGCCCGCACCACCCTGCAGCGCCTTCGTGAGGACCCGGCCCTGGCCGAGGCTCAGACCGCCGTGCGCCGGGCCCACGAGGCCGAGGAGCAGGCCCGGGCCGCCGAGCAGGACGCCGACGCCGCCGCCACCGTGGCCTCCGAGCGTGCCGCCACCACCCGTGCCCGGCGAGACCGCACCCGTTCCCGTCTCGACGCCGGCGAGGGCGGCCCCAAGGAGCTCACCGCCCTGCAGCACGAGCTCGGCACCCTTGAAGCTCTGCTCTCCGAGCACGAGGACGCCGCCCTCGAGGCCATGGCCGCCGCCGACGCCGCCGAAGCGCAGGTCGCCTCCGCCCATGCGGCGGCCGCCGAGGCCGAGGAGGCGGCACGGGCCCAAGCGGAGGCCCTGCGCGCGCAGGGGCAGGCCGTCACCGTGGAGGGCCGCGAGCTCACCGCTCGCCGCGGAGCCCTGACCGCGCAGCTGCCCGCCGACCTCGTGGAGCTCTACGACGCCGTCCGCGCCGGCAACGGGGGCCTCGGCGTCGCCCGACTCCAGGGGCGCCGCGCCGGGGCGGCCGGCACCGAGCTGTCCCCGGCCGACGTCGCCCATCTGACCGCCCTGCCCCCGGAGGCCGTGGCTCAGGACCCGGAGACCGGCCTGATCCTGATCCGGGGCTGAGGGGACGCCGACGGGCTGGACGGCAGCAGGTCCCGGCTCGGCCCGTCCTGTCTCGGCCTGGCACCGGCGCTGCTCGGTACAGTGGGGGCCCGCCGGCACGGCCAGGGCCGGCAGTGACGAGTCGGACGACGAAGGAGCGCAGGCGATGGGCGGACGGGTGCTGCAGGTGGAGGCCGACGGCGGCTCGCGGGGCAACCCTGGGGTGGCCGGCTACGGCGCGCTCGTGCGTGACCCCGCCACCGGGGACATCCTCCTCACGGACGCCGCCCCGCTGGGCCGGGCCTCCAACAATGTGGCCGAGTACTCCGGGCTGATCGCGGGCCTGCGCATGGCCCGGGACCTCGACCCCGAGGCCCGTGTGCACGTGCTCATGGACTCCAAGCTCGTGGTGGAGCAGATGTCCGGGCGGTGGAAGATCAAGCATGAGGACATGCGTCGGCTGGCCGCACAGGCCCGCGAGGTGCTCCCGGCCGACCGTGTCACCTACGAGTGGATCCCCCGGAACCGGAACAAGGACGCCGACCGCCTCTCCAACGAGGCCATGGACGCCGGGGCCCGTGGCGGCCAGTGGGACGCCGGAGCCTCCGAGGTGCCCGTGACGGCCTCGGTCGAGCAGGCTGTCGCGTCGTCCTCGTCTGCGTCTGCGTCGGGGACGACGTCGACCCCGCAGGCTCAAGCGCAGAAGGCCCAGGTGGAGGAAGCGCCTCGGACGCAGACGCAGGAGCGCGCTCCCCAGCCGACCGGGCGGCTGCACCATGTGGAGCTGTGGGTGGCGGACCTGGACGCGGCCCGTGCCGGACTGGGCTGGCTGTTCGAACAGGTCGGCTACGTGCCCGGCGATGCGTGGGCCGACGGGCAGACCTACCAGGGTGCGGGGGAGTACCTCGTATTGGAATCCGGCCGGGACGTCGCCGAGGGCTCCCACGAGCGCACCCGGCCCGGCCTCAACCACCTGGCCTTCCGCCTGCCCTCCCGGGCCGAGGTGGACCGGATCGCCCGTGAGGCCGTCTCGCACGGGTTCACGCTGATGTTCGCGGACCGGCACCCGTTCGCCGGCGGCCGGGACCACTACGCCGCCTACCTCGAGGATGCCGCCGGGTTCGAGGTGGAGCTGGTCGCGGCCCCGGCCTGACTGCCTGAGCCTGCAGGCACGGTCCTGGCCGCGCAACGCTAGCCGTGCGGTCCTGGCTGTCTGGGGCGAAGGCGGGGTGCGGTTCAGCCCTTCTCCGGCAGGATGATCTGCAGGGATCCGGGCTGCCGCCCGGCCGGCGGGATGAGTTCGACCTCCCACCGCGGCCCGCCGTCGTCGGAGCCGTCACCGGCCTGAGCGACGGTCTGCGCGGTCCGCTCGAGGGTGTTCGTGGCCCGGGACCCGGCCTCCAGCAGCACCCGTGCCACGAGGCCACGGGTGTGCTTGGCGAAGTGGGAGACCACGGTGCGCCGGCCGGCGCGCAGCTGGACGACGTCCACGGTGAGCGTTCGCTCGGCCGGGGCCTTCCACAGGGCCGCGTACCCGCCGGATCGGCAGTCGACGACGGGGCCGGCGCAGTCCTCGGCGAGCGCGTCCAGGCCGGGGCCGAGCAGGGGCCGCCAGTGCGCGGCGAGCCCGGGCAGCCCCGGCACCGTGGCCCCGACAGACAGCCGGTGCGCGGGGATCCGGTCCGCGAGCGTGGTGACCCCGAACAGGGCCGAGAACACGAGGGCGTGGGAGCGGGCGCGGCGCTTGGCGGCCGCCGAGAGGCTCGCGTGGTCCAGGGCCTCGAAGAGCACGCCCGTGAACACCCGGTGGCCCGGTGCGGTGGGGGCGGTGGTGAGCGCCGTGTTGGCGGTGACCTCGCCGGCGAGGGAGGGGCCCACGCCGAGCAGGTCCAGGGCGTCGGGGCCGGCGGAGAGCGCGGCGAGGCGGTCGATCAGGTCGCGGCGGGCGGCGGTGATGGCGCCGTCCTCGGCCAGGGCGAGGGAGTCGAGGTCGAGGGTACGGCCCGAGCGCGGGGCGGTCTTGCCCTCGGAGGGCGGGAGCAGGATCAGCACCGGGCCAGCGTAGCTACCTGCGGGGCCGAGGCTCACGACGCCGGCCCGGGAACCTGGCCTGCACCCCGGCGCGCGCGGACCTGGCACAGTGGTGGCAGAGAGGATCGTGCCCTGGGCGCCGTGCGGCCTGGGGCACGCCCGGACCACCCTGTTCCGTCCGCCTGTGAGGAGCCGCCCTTGAGCACCATGAACGTCTTCGGCGTCGTGTTCCCGTTCGTCCTGGCCCTGCTGGTGGTGGCCGTGGTGGTGGGGGTGCGCTCCAGCGGCCGGCAGCGCACGCGCGCCTCGGCCGTGGAGCTGCGCCTGCGGGAGCGGACGTTCACGGGGCAGGACACCGCCGTCCTGGAGTGGCCGCGTGACCGCCGCCGCCCCACTCTGGCCCATGTGGTGTCCCTTGGGGAGAGCTATGGCTACCGGCTCACGGACCGCATCGACCGCGAGCATGTGGTGGAGCTGCGCTTCGAGCGCATGAGCGAGGCCGAAGGGTTCTGAGCGGGGCAGAGGGGCGGGACGGATCGGCTGTAAGCCGGGTTCTGTCCTACCCCTAGTGATCATGCGGGGCACAGAGGGTCCGTGCCGGTCCTGTGCCGGTCCGGGTCGAGGACGCGGGCGCTGCCCGCTGACTCCGGACACGACGAAACGCCCCCCTCCCAGCGTGAGCCGGGAAGGGGGGCGTTCGCGTCGGGGAGGAGGTCAGCCGGGCTGACCAGCAGCCGGCGGTGAAGGGACGGCCACGGTCTCGCCGGGGGCCTCCGGGCCGTGCCCGGCCCAGACGTCGGGGTCCGGGGTCGGCTGGACGAGGCCCGGGCGCTGTGGGGGCACCAGCCACCCGCCAACGAGGGCGAGAGCCGCGGTCAGCAGCACCGCGATCGGGTCCTGGATCGGGTCCAGCTCGGGCCAGATGTGCGTGATGATCTGCGCGATGGCCACGCCGATCACACCGCCGGCGGTCGCGGCCCCCGTGACGGGCCCGACCGTGCGGCGCAGGGGGGCAGGGGTCTGGGTCACGGCATCTCCTTCAGGGCCTGGGCGATGATTCCGGCGAAGTCGTAGCTGTTGTGGCTCGGGGCGCCGGTGTCCCAGAGGCGGGCCTTGTGGCCGGCGCGCCGGTAGGCGGCCACGCCCCGCTGCGCAGAGCGCCACGCAGACCACGCGCCGCCGGCGGCCGTGGTCGCCCCGACACCGTCCCCGGTGGAGGAGCCCGCGAAGAGGATGGGCGAGGCCGCCCGGAACGCGGCCGGGGTGTCGATGATGTGCGACGCGTTCGGGGTGCCGCCCCCGATGGCCACGAACCGGGCCCGGCCGCCCGCCCACGCGACGCCGGTGCGCGCCAGGTGCAGGGTGATCGCCTCCGCCCCACCGGAGTGCCCGACGATCACGAGCTCCGAGGCACGCACCCCGACCTCCGCTGCCAGCGCCGGCAGGAAGGACCGCAGCGCGGCGGTCTGCGGGGCGACCGTGCGCACGGACTGGTCCGCGGTGCCGCGCATCCACCAGGTCGACGTCGGGGACACGGCCAGGGCGAACGCGTACCCGGCCGCCGTGGCGGCCTTGGCCATGGCGGCCACCTGCGTGCCGCCGGGCGTAGACGTCTCGGACGGTTTGTTGTCCCCGTGGAGGTACACCACGAGCCCCGCGGCGACGACGGCGCCCACACGTGGTAGGCGATCCGCTGGCCGTTGTGCGTGGCGGCCGCCGACCGCGGCCCACCCGGGGCCGGGGCGACCGGCGCCGGAGTCGATGCCGGCACCCCACCCAGCTTCAGGGTCTCGCCCACCCGCAGCACGCTCGTGGTGTCCCTCCCGTTCAGGCCGAGGAACTGAGAGAACGTCAGCCGTCCCTTCGCCCGCTTCGACCACACCGACCACAGGGAGTCCCCGAGGACGGCCGCGTAGGTGCCGGCCGCTGCAGCGGGAGCCGGCCGGGGCTGGGCCTGCCCGCGGGCGAGCCGGTCCAGGCGGGCCAGATCCCAGCGGCCCGGACACGCGGTCGCCCGCCACTGAGAGTGCGGGACCAGGGGCAGGTCGCCGTAGGTCGCGCGGAGGTCACGGATCAGCTCGGCCACGGTGGCGTAGTCGGCGTCCGTGGCCTCCGGCCGGCACTCGATCCCGATACTGGTCGCGTTGCCGCGGGCGTTGCCGGCGTGCCAGGCGACGTCGTCGGGGTCCACGATGCAGGCCACGCGGCCGCCCTGGACGACGTAGTGCGCGGACGTGCCGGCCGCGGGGTTCGTGAGCCAGCCGACGACACTCTCGAAGCGCTGACCGAGGACGCCCCAGTGATGGAGGGTGATGGACTCGACCTTGCGGTCCCGGCCGAACACCGCGCGCGACCGCGCAGCGGGCGTGACGTTCGGGGAGTCGTGAGCGGTGATGTACTCGTAGGCCATGGTGTCCTCCTCGGGACGTGGGATGGGGGGGGTAGTGGTCAGGAGTGGCCGCCGTCGTCGTCCCAGCGGGCGACCTCGACGATGTGGGCACGCAGGGAGTCGATGACGTCGTCCGGCCGAGGCGGGCGGGCCCCGCGGTCGATCCAGTCGATGATGTGAGCGACCTGATCGGTGAACACAACGACGAGCACGGCGAGGCGGGCGCGGATGGTCTCAACCTGGGCCTGCGCGGCCTCGGCGCGAGCTTGAGCACCCTCGGCGGCGTGTCGCGCCTCGGTGGCGGCCTTCTCTGCGGTGATGACGCGGGCCTCGAGGTCGTCGGCGCGGGATGCCATAGCCTGGAATGCCTTGGCCATGGCCTCGAGGGCGGACGCGTCAGCGGGGGGCGTGTCCGTGGCAGGGGACGGCGTCTTGAGGCTGCGGGCTTCGGCCCAGGAGCGGAGTGCGCCGATGCCGAGGCCGGTGAGGGTGAGGGCAGCGACGGCGATGGCGACGGCGACGCGGAGGGGCTCGGGGAGATGCTCGAGGATGAGGTCATCCACGGGGTGGCGCCTCCTCGGGGTTGGGCGTGGTGGGGATCTCGCCGGTGAGGGCGGCTTCCACATCGGCGCGGGTGATGGCGCGGACGGGCTCGGGCCAGCCAGCGATGAGCACGATGAGACGGGCGATCGTGGCCCAGACGATGGCACCGAAGACCGCGCGGGGGAGGTCGCCGTCGGGAGTGGGGGCGAGGAGCTCGGTGAGGACGGCGGCGATGTGGGCGGTGGCCCTGTAGGCGGCCATGGCCATGAGCGCGAGGAAGCCCCAGGCGTCGTGGCCTTGGCGGCGGGTGGCCATGATGATCGCGGCGGCCCCGGTGAGGATCCACACGGTGCCGCGCACGGTGGGGGCCAGGGCGAGCATGTGGATGCCCGGCGGGGCCGGGGCGAGGATCGTCAGGACGCCCATTCCGATCCAGAGGGTGCCGAGCGAGAGCAGCGCGGAACCGCGGTGGCCCAGCCGGCGCCGGCCAGGGGAAGAGGCGCGGGAGATCGCGTCGAGGAGTCGTTGAGGCACAGGGGGCTCCTTCATGGGCGTGGACGGGGCGAGCTGGGGACGACGACGGCCCCCGCCGGTGGTGGCGGGGGCCGTGTGGCGGTTGGGTCAGGTGGTGGCGGCGTCTTGGGCGGCGGTGACGAGTGCGTCGGGGTCTGCCCCGGCGGCGACGGCGGAGCGCACCAGGTCGGCGACCTGGGCGGGGGCCTGGGCGGGGGCCTGGGCGGCGCGGTGGCGGCGCTCTTGCTCGGCGAGGACGGCGACGCGGAGCGC
The DNA here is from genome assembly GCF_034179925.1 of Micrococcus sp. Taxonomy (GTDB): domain Bacteria; phylum Actinomycetota; class Actinomycetes; order Actinomycetales; family Micrococcaceae; genus Micrococcus. Next base: position 49,113 of record NZ_JAXFPG010000003.1, read on the forward strand.
GTCGAGGTCATCGTCCATCCAGGTCTCGGTGTCGGTCAGGTCTGGCAGGGTGGCGGGCATGGTGGCCCTCCTCTCGGGGTCGGGGTCAGGCGGGGGTGCCGGGGAGCGTGGTGGGCCACGGCTCGGCGGTCGGGTATTCGACGATGGCCCCGCCGAACCCCCCCCCGATGGTCTTCATCACCACCCTGCCGTTGGCGCGGGCGTCGCCGTTGTCCGTATCGACGTACAGCACCCCCAGGCTTGATGCCGGGTCCGTGTCGGAGCGGGATCGGACGACGGCGGACAGGGATGCGATAGAGCGGGTACTCGCCTGCGTCGGGGTATCGGGCCGGAATCCGTTGGGGAGTAGCCCGCCTGTGTAGATGCCGTCCAGCAACACCGTCTTCGTGTTGATCGCGGGCTTAGTGCCACCGCCGGAGAACAGAAATCCGCCGTGGACTCGCACGCCGTCCGGCGTGCGTCGGACGTTAAGGAACATTCCCGTGGTGGCCGCGATCATCCCGCGCCACCCGGTATCGCCGAGAGATACCACCCACCCGCGTGAGGTCTTGATCCACACGTCAGCGCCGACGCCCGCGCCGTCCGTGGAGCGGTACTCCGCACCCACGGGCTCGCCGCCGGTGATGACGCCGGCCGTGGTGGACGGCTGGTCCGGGCGGCCCGGGCCGACGAGGAGGTAGGCCGACGCGCTGGACACGACGCCGGGCGGGCCCTGCGGCCCCCGGTCGCCCTGCGGGCCCTGCGGGAGCACCAGGGAGAGCGTCTGTGCGGGGGCCTCCCCCGTGAGCGTCGCCCCCGCCGTCGTCCCGCTCGTGACCGTGCCGATGGTCAGCGTGTTCGCCGGGCCGGGCGCGCCCGTGTCGCCCTTGAGGCCCTGCGGCCCCCGGTCGCCCTGGGGACCCTGGATGCCCTGGAGGCCCTGGGGGCCTCGGTCACCCTGGGGGCCGGTCAGGGCCGGGCCGGTCTGGCCGCCCACCGTGAGACGGTCCCCCGCCCAGGAGACGTCCGGGGCCGGGCCGACGTCGCCCTTCTCGCCCTTGAACTCACCGGACCGCACAGCATCACCAAAGGTGCGGGCGTCCGCATTCAGCCGGTCCGCCGCACCCACAGCACGATCAGCCGCCGACCCCGCCTCAACAGCCGAGTCCGCCGCCGACGACGCCGCCGACACCGCCCCATCACGGGCCACCATCGCCGCCTCCGCCGCCGACACGGCCTCACCTACCGGGCCCTCCACTGCACCACGGGCCAGCGCCTCCACATCAGCCCGAGTCCGGGCCGACAGGATCCGGCCCTGCTCGTCCACTGCTGCTGCACGATACGCCTCTGTCACAGGGACACCTCCATCACCACGACACCAGCCTCGGCGTCAAGAGAAACAGCTGCCCCGCGGTTAGGGGACAGCCTCAAGTTCAGGTCCAGATCCTGGGTCACAATCAGGCCAGGGCGTGCGGCAGCCTCCGCACGGGACGCCGCATCCTCGGCGGACCCGGCAGACACCACAGCGGCATCCGCCGCCGCTTCCGCCAGCCCCGCCGACACCACAGCCACATCAGCGGACCGTCCCGCCCGCGCAGCCGCCCCCTCGGCCCGGGCCAGAGCCTCCGCCGCCGACACCGCATCCGCCTCGGGGAGCGGGTCCAGGGTGGCCTTGTCCACCCGCTCCAGCAGGTGCGCCAGGTGCTCACCCTCGGCGGGGACCAAGACCGTCCGCTGGTAAGATCTCGTGGCCCCATCCGGGGTCCACGTCACGTCCACTACGCTTCCGCCGTCCACGTCGAGGGTGGCCCTTCCGTCCACGCGCAGACACGTACTCCACGGGGTCCGCAGAGTCTCCGGGGCGGCCTCGTAGCCCTTCCGGACCACCGTGACCGTGCCCGTCTCCGGGCGATCCAGCAGAGCCGACCAGTCGAGAATCAGGGTCGTCATGCGGCCACTCCGTACGGTCGTAGGGCGTCCACCGCACGCGCGGACACCAGGCCCATCATCGCGCCGGTCTTCGAGTGGGGGATGCCGCCAGGGGTAGTAGCCACAAGGGCCTCCAATCAATCAGGGGATGATCTGCAGGGAGAGCGTCTGCACCCACGGGGCGTCCAGGGTGCCCTCATCCGTGATCTCCAGGACCAAGGCGCGGGCCTCCCAGCCGCCGATCTGCACGGTGAGCACGTCGTACCGCTCCAGGCGCACGTCGGGGACGACCATGCGCAGGTCGTAGATCACAGGGGCCTGCTGGGACATGAAGGCCAACAGGTCGGCGGCCAGACGGTCCGCATCCGCCTGCGACTGCACCCACCAGCCCGCCTCGTGCTGATGCTCGGCGAGCTTCGCCACCGCCGGGCCGGCCGTCGCGGTCTGGTCAGCCCACTGGGTGCGGCCCTTCGCCCGGATCAGCACCCCGTCCGTGCCACGGATTGCAGCGTTGACCATCCGGGCGGCGTTCCACCGGGACGACCCAGCGGTGAAGTCGCCCTCAGCCGGGACATGCAGGTCGAGGGCCTGCGTCGAGGTCAGGCTCCCGGCGGTGAGGGCGATCTTCCACGTGTCCGGGTCGAGCTGCTCCACCGTCGCGGCCACGTTCGAGGCGCCGGCGATCCAGTTCTCCGTGACCGCGGCCGCAGCATTGTCCACGACGCCGGCCACCCACGAGTCACGGCGGCTGTTGAACTGGCTACGGTCCGCGGCACCAGAGGCGCTGTCGACGTAGGACAACACCTTGATCGCCGTGTCCACGCGCACCCAGTCCTCACCGTCCGGCGGGGACAGGAGCTCCTCGGTCACCTGCCGAGGCTCCAGACGCACGGACTCGGCATGCACCAGAATCGTGGGGTGTGCGGTTGCCTGCACCGTGGGCCGCCGCCACGCGACTTCCACACGGTCCGCGACCGTCGCCCATCCAGTGCCCCACTGCACCCCGGTCACATGCCGGGCACCCACCACGCGGGTGCTCGATCCCTGCACGAGCAAACGGGACCGGTGACGGCATCGCAGACGCCCGTCCTCGTCGATCCACACCGCGGACCGGGTGCACCGTGCCCAGTCCTTGAGCAGCTCCAGGCCCGTGGTGCCGACCAGTGAGGGGACCGCGAGGAGGGCGCCCTCCGAGGCGGAGGTCTGGATCAGATGGGTGCGCTTGAAGTCCCCGGTGAGCTGGCGGGGCGCGGTCGCGTGGCCGACCTGCAGGCCGCCAGCCATGAGTGCGCCGCGGTCGCCGGTCACAAGGCCCACACTGGTCAGGGAGGATACGCGGGGCACGAGGTTTGTCCACTGGATCAGGCGTGCCTGGCGCCCGTCTGCCTGCGCCCAGACCTCGCCGGTCGAGTCGATCCAGACAGCCACGTCCCGCTCGCCCTGCGCCCCGGCGGGGGGCGGGAGGGGCCACGGGACCTGTGCGGTGACACCGGCCCCGTTGTCGTAGGCCACGGTCAGGGAGGACTCGCCCACACGGATCGTGATCGTCTCCCCGCCCGAGAACCGCAGGGGGACGGTGACCGAGGCGCTGGTCTGCTCCCCGGCGACCAGCAACCGCACGTACAGGGCGCGCCCGAGGTTCGCGCCTACCACCGGCTCGAACGACGCATTCGCCCGCATGACCGCGGCACCCCAGGGGGCCGCAGAGTGTGCGACCGCGCCGTCCCCGGTAGAGGTGGACCCGTGCACCAGCACCCCCGTCTCCGGGGCGAGAGACCCCACACCCGGCACCGACAACACCGCGTCCGCCTCACGCTGCGGGGTCGCCCACCAGCCGCACCAGCGCGCCACACGGTCCAGCACATGCACCTGATGGGCGCCCTGCAGGGCGGGGGCGTGCCCGGCCAGCGGCACCGGGTGCCGGTGGATCATCGGGGGGACCGTGATGCGCCGGGTCAGGCGCTTCGCACGGTCCGTGACCGTCACCTCGATCACCGGGGACGCCGCGTCACCACGGACCATGCCAATCACGCCGCTGAGCACTCGGCGGGTGCCCCGGTCGTCCCCGAGATACACGTCGCACGGGTCGCCCAGCGTCGGGATGTCCCGGCCCGCTGTCGGCATGGACAGGGCACCAGAGATTACAGGCCGATCCGTCGCCTGGAACTGCAGCGTGGCGGACGCCTGCGCCACGTCTGCCCATCCGCCGTCCTCCGCCACACCACCAGACGACCCAGCACGGGACACCGTGAACGACACCGCCTGTACGACACGGCGGCGCCACACGATCCACGCCGACGGCCGGGTCAGGACCGGGGCCGGCACGTACCCGGGGATGCTGGTCAGCACGTCAACCCACCTCCTGGACCATGTAGTCCGCCGTCGAACGGCGGTCCCACAGGCTTGTCGCCGCTCTCTGCACCTGATCTGACGGCCGGTGGATCACCACCTGTCGTGCCCCACGCCCCTCAGCCCACGGCATGAGGGTGTCCGTCATCGTGACCGCCGGCGACGCCCACGCAAGCGCTTCCCGCACGGAGACCCGCAGGGCCACCGTCGTCATGCCCGTACGGATCGTCCGGTGCACCCGCTGCAGGGCCGTGGCGCCCGCCGTCTGGGAACCCCATGTGGCGATGACGGTCCCGCGCATGTCCAGCTCCTCGACACGGAGCACGCCCGCGCGCCCCTCCCATGGGGTCAGATAGACCGACACGGTGACCGGCCGGTCCTGCGGGACCGCACACGTCACCACGCCCAGCACCGGGTGGGTCACCCCCACCGGGGCAATCACCGCCGCCGTCGGGGAGGTGTGCACCACACGCGAGAGCGGCCGGTGCCCGTCCGCGCCGTCGAAGACCCCAGCCTCCGGTCCTTGCACAGACCCGGCACTGAACTGCCCCGGCTCCGTGAGCGACGCCTCCGGGGTGAGCATGTTCGACACCAGCGCGAGCTCGTCGTAGAACCACAACCCGGCCCCCGTGCGCGCTGGGACCATTGCCAGCGTGCCCAGCTGTTCCGGGCGTGCCGTCCCGATCCCGACCTGCCAGGATCGGCGGCGACGCGGCAGCAGCTGCGCCGCCACCGTCCCGTCCAGGGCCTCAGTGGTTACCCACTGGTCAGGCCTGGACATCGCCACGTCCGAGGCACACCGCACCTCCACGAGACCACCGACGTCGCCGATCCATGCACCCACCCGGGGCCTCCTATCTCGCTCATGTCCAGTCCGCCATGCGGACCCCGGCACCGACCTTCCGGCCATCAAGGACCACGTGCACCGGCAGTGACGCCGCCGCACGCGCCGCGACCTGCCCGAGCCGCTCGTAATCGATCACCTGGACCGAGGCAGGAGGCTGCACCGTGACCCGGGGGGCTAGGGAGGCGGCCGACCACTCACGGCCCTGCCTGCCACCGTCTGCGAGCCCCCGCAGGTGATGGATGCTCGGGTCGTCCCGGTTGATGAGGCCGAGGACCCGGTCGTACCGGTCCGAGCTCTTGCGGTTGATGACCCACTCCCGGTCATCCACCCACGCCGTCGGCACCCCCTTCGAGCTGATCCCGAGAATCTGATCCGTGCCCAGCCCCGTGTGCGGGAGCCGGCCACCGGAAGCGAGGGCCGGGACACGGCCACCCGCGGCCAGGGCCGTCTTCAGCAGGCGCCCGCCGATTCCGGCCACCACGTTCGCGGTGATCGACATCGACCGCGGCCTGGCCAGCTTTCCCAGCTTCTCCTCCGCCGCCCAGACATCCGCCAGCGCAGACACCGACGTCACCCTGTCCCGCGCTGTGTGGGTGATGTCCGTCTCGGCCCGCCCCGTCACGGCCTTCACCTCAGCCAGCACGTCCGTGTCCCGGATCGCGTCGATCTCCTGCTGAGTGCCGTAGATCGTCCCGGCGTCATCCACCCACACGGTGCGTTCGATGCCGGCCACGTTCACGATTCGCTGCTGCACATCCACGATGGACCCGTCGTCCGTGACGAAGATCGTCTCGGTCTTCCCGGTCACGCCGTTGATGCGCTCCTGCACGGACCCGGCCGTGCCTTCCTCCGAGACGGCCACCGTCACACCTACATGGTTCGGGAGGGCCTCCACGGCCTCGCCTGTGGCCGACGCCACCAGGTATGCTGCGTCGTCCATCGCAGTGTGGATGTCCACACCTTCCGGGATGCCGAGGAGCTGCCGGGCCAGCCGGTCGGCCTCACCGGCCGTCGCACCGAAGCCTTCCGCAGCACGCACGAGGTCCTGGTAGGTGCCCAGCAGGTTCTCGCGGAGCACACCCTGCGACTCGCCCGCCCGGGCGTTCGCGTCCACCAGCTCACGGCCAGCCGCCGCGACACCGAGGATCGCGTTCATGTTGGCGCGCCCAGCTTCGGTGTTGATGTCCAGGGTCCGCCCGTTCTCCTCGTACGCGCCGGACAGCCCGTCCAGGGCCTCCTTGTAGCCCATCGTCGCCTGGATCGCGGTCTGCTCCACGATGCCCATAGCCATGAGGCTGTCAAGCACCGCGTCCAGCTTCTCCGACGCCTCCAGAGACTCGTCCGCCAGGGCACCCATGGCCGCCGTGATGCCCGCCATTGACGACTCGTCCACACGGGACATGCGCCCGGATGCCTCCGCCACGGCATCCATGCCGCCCGTCGCGTCGTCAGCCGCCTCACCCAGGTCCTCGACGCTCATAGCCAGGTCCCTGCCCTCAGCGGCGGCCTTCGTCATGGCCGCGGTGTAGCTGGGGAAGATCTCGGCGAGCCGCTCGGAGGGCACCCCCGCGGCCTCCGCCTTCTGTGCGATCAGCTCGAAGGACTGGGCGGCCGCGGCCGCGCTGCCGCCGTTGGCCATCGTGGCCAGCTGGTCGTCCAGCTGCTCGAAGTTCTTCCGGACGAACTCCATGTTCGTGGAGCCTCGAGTGCCGAAGGTCAAGATCTTCGAGGTGATCTGGTCGACGTTGTCACCGACGTCGGGGTTCCCGATGATCCGGAAGGCTTCTTCGATTCCGCTGACGTCCAGCCCGTCGAACCAGTTGCCCTTGCCCATGAACGCGGAATCCAGCTGCTCGATGCCGAGCGCGGCAGCCTCCGCCTCTCCGGAGAGGTTGATCAGCGCCGCGGTGACCGAGTCAACCTCGGCGAGCTCACCCGTCGACACGAGGGAGCCGATGCCGATGCCCACGGCGCCGGCGGTGGCGATGCCACCGAGCGCCTTGCCCAGGCCGCCGACTTTGCCTGCCGCTTTCTCCGCCCCGGCCGCGAACGCGTCCATGCCGCGGCTCAGGGCGGGGACGCTTCCGGACAAGCGTCGGGCCGCGTCCCATGTGTCGACCACGCGGGGCGCGAGCATGAGGAAGCTGCCGGCGGCGACCGCCGCGGCACCGCCGACCCCGGAGATCAGGCCCATGGCCTTCTGCACCGGGGCGGGGAGCTGCGCGAAGAAATCCGCGGTGTCAGCGACCGCTCCGGCGATCCCGGCCACGGCAGGGAGGATCGCTCCGCCGGCGGTGATCGCAGTGTCCTTGATCCGGTTCCACGCGATCCGGATCTTCGACTCCGCGGTCTCATACCGCTTCGATGCCTCCGCGATCAGGGCGGAGTTAGCTTCCCACGCCTCGTTGCCGGCGGCCACAGCCTCGCCGACGAGCCCAGAGGCGCCAGCGAGACGGATCAGGGTGTCGGATTCCCTGATGCCCTTCACCCCGAGGTCGGCGAGGGTCGCATTCATGTCCTCGCCCGCGGCTCCAGCCTCGCCGAGGCCACTCACGAGCATGTCGATCGCCTGCGCCGGGCTGCCCTTCCAGGCCTCCGCGAACTCGGCAGCGGACACGCCCGCGGCGTTCGCCCACCCCTGCAGGTTCTTGCCGCCGGCGCGCACATCGGCGTCGATCTTCTTCATGACCGTGGACATGGCGGTACCACCGGCCTCCGCCTCGATGCCCACCGATGACATGGCCGCAGCCAGGCCCATCACGTCGCCCTCGGTCATACCCATCTGCTGACCGACGCCGGCCAGCCGCATGGACATGCCCACGATCTCGGACTCGGTGGTGGCGAAGGAATTGCCCAGGCCCACGATGACGGACCCGAGACGGTCCACGTCGCTCAAGGACGTGCCCATGATGTTGGCGAAGCGCGCGAGCGCGGTAGCCGCCTCCTCGGCAGACAAGTTCGTGGACTCGCCGAGGTCGATCATGACCTTCGTGAAGGACTGCACGTCCTCGATCCCGACGCCGAGCTGCCCGGCGGCCTCCGCTACCGCAGCGATCTCCGCGTGCGAGGCAGGGAGCACCCCGGTCATGTCCCGGAGTCCCTGCTCCAGTGCGGTGAGCTGCTCCGTGGTGCCGTCGTTGGTCTTGGCGACGCCAGCCCATGCGGATTCCCAGTCCATGGCGGCCTTGCCAGACGCCACCGCGAGGCCGAGCAAGCCCGCACCGGCCCCGGTCAGCACCCCGCCGACCCGCTCCAACTCCGCGGAGTACTCGCGAGCGAATCCCACCGCCCGAGACAGGGACGCCCCCTGCTTCGACATGGCGTCATCCAGGGCCTTCTGCGCTGCGGTCGCGTCAGCGGCGGACACCTTGAGCTTCGCCTGAGCGTCCGAGAGGTCCTTCGCTGCCGACGCCGCGGCCTCAGCGTTCTTCGACGCCAGGGCCTGGTCCAGCTTCTTCTGTGCAGCCGCGACGTCGGCCGCCGCGGCGCTGTGCCGCTTCCAAGCGTCAGCCGAGGCCTTCTGCGCAGCCGCGACCTTCTCCGAGGCCTTCGCCGAGCGGCTTGCGGCCCCCTCCACCCCCTTTGCCGCCATGTCCGCTTCGTTCTTGACTTTTCGGGTGGACTGCGCCGCCTCATCCATGGCCCGCCGGTACCCGGCGACCTCGGCCTCCACGATGACCTTCACGCGGCGATCAGCCATGCCACACCCCTATGCTGTTGTTATGTCTGCTTCCACGCGCAAGCCCGGCGACACCCTCACGGGCCTCGGTATCGCCGCGATCGTTCTCGGCATCGTCGTGTTCATCATCGTGTTCGCACTTGACGGGTCTGCCTCACCGGTGATCCTGCTCGGCTGGGGAAGCATCGGTGCCGCGCTCGTCATGCTCGGTCGCCGCAAAGCGCGCCAGGGTGGGACGGGTCACCACTGACTCGTCGATCTCGCCGACCGTCAGCACCTGCCCCGGCTCCGCCTTCCACCCGTCCTTGCCGGTGAGCTCATCCAGCGCCTGCTTCCGGTAGCACCACAGGTCCTGTCGCACCTCGTACACCCCCGCGTTCGCGGGATCCCGGCACTCAAGCACGTACCCCCCGCATTCGGGGCAAGTCGTGTCCAGATACCGCTGGTACGCGAGGATCAGCAGGTGGTCCCGCTCGCCCCACTCGGCACCGCCGAGCAGGGACGACGGCGGCCGCCCCCACTTCTCACACGCACGAAGAGCGGAGAGAATCAGTCCCCAGCGTCCCGAGTGGAGGACCGCGGCAAAAAATCCGCGCTCGGCTCCACATCACCCAGCGACGCACGCTGATACGCCTGCTGCAACTTCGACCACTGGTGCCAGCCGATCGCGTGGACCAGCTGATCGAACTGGTCACGGCTCATACGCGGCTGCACCAGGGCGGCATACACGTAGTCGCGGCCGATCTCCTCGGCATGGGTCTTCACGTCGCGGTCGCCGCGGATCTTGCGCTCTTCCTCGACCGTCCCGGACTGGACACGCAGGACCAGCTGGCCGGCCACGTACTTACCCGCCAGGGCCTCGTACTCGTCGCGCAGCTTCGCGACCTCGCCCTTCTCGGCCAGGGACGGCTCCGCGTCGACGCCGACCTTCTCGAGGTGCCCGATCTGCCGGGCAAGCGCGTCGAGCTCGGCGAGCAAATGCCCATCCCGGTACACGACGACCTCACGGGTCGGGCGGGTCGCGCCGGCCAGCCAGGCGTCCAGGTCGAAGTCCTGCGCGGACGCGATCTCGGTGCTGGGCTCAGACATAGTGACTCCTCACGTTCTGGCGACTCCTAGAGGTGAAACCGCGGCGGGGGCGAGGAGCCGCACCCCCGCCGCGGGTCTGGGATCAGGCAGCCGCGACCTGGATGTTCTCGTACATGCGCTGCGCGCCGAGCGCGATGCGCCGCTTGATGAAGCCGGTGCCGTCGATGCGCTGAGCCGCGTCGGTGATGACCTCGCCACCCAGATAGATTTCGTCGGTGGCGGCCCAGTCCTCGGTGGAAAGCTTCGAGGTCTCGCGGGCGTACGCCCACACGGTGGTGCCCTTCTCGCGCAGCGCCAGCCACGCTTCCTCGGACTCCACCTGGGCGGCGGCGCCGGTCTCCGGGTCGAACTGGCGCCACAGGGTGGCACCCAGGTCGTAGTTCGACGCACCGAACACGGTCGAGTTGCCGACCGTGCACAGCGCCTTCTCGTCGACGGTGTCCGACGCCGTGTTGGTCCAGCTGAAGTCCGCCGCGAGCACGTCGCAGGACAGATCGAAACCAGCGTTGAGCTCGGCGGCGGTCGGAGCGGCCGGGTCGGCCGGAGCTGCGGTGAGGACGGTCCACTTCAGACGGCCCTCAGCAAGAGTGCGTGCCATAGATGGTCACTGCCTTTCCTGGTCGGAATGGGAAGAGGCCGCCACCACGTCGGTGTCGACCTCGCTGATCACCGGCTCCGGGGCCGGATTCTGCGCCCGCTTTCGGCGGGACGGGGTACGTCGGAAACGGGAGAACTGGGGGTGGTCCCGGCCAAGCCAGAACTCCGGGACGAACGTCTTGCGGCCCGTCAGCTGGTCGTAGACGGCGATCCTCTTGCTCATGCGGGGTCCACTTTCGTCGCGATCACGCGGTACTCGTCGACCGCATAGTAGGGATGCCCGTGCTGCAGCTGCACGGACTCATCCGAGTCGATCCCCAGCACGGGGAACACACGGAGCCGGTCGCAGTGCCACCCTTCCGAGGCGAGCGCCTGCCGGTCCAGTGCGGCGCGGGTCTTGCTCGCCACGATCGCGACCGCGGCGGGGGAGAGCCCTACGTACGTGGCTCGGATCGTCAGATGCAGGCCAGCGGCCCGGTCTCCGAGGGAGCCGCTGTCCCGGCCGTCACCGGAGAACGGGACGCCGAGGTCCGCCCAGAGCACCACGTACGGGTACGCCGCCGGGTCTCCCGGGTCTGGCAGGTCGGCGCGAAGCAGATGCGTGGTGAACGGGACACGCGCCGCGGCGGCGCGAAGCAGGTCGATCACAGGCCCTCCCCGGTCAGATCTCCGATGCACTTCTCCATGAGGGCGGCCTGCTCCTCGAGGTGGTATACGGGATCGCGGACCGTGCCGCCACCGCCGTTCGCGCCACCGAAGTACGCGAGGCCCGCGAGCGCCGCAGCAGGGTGCCGGTCAGCGTTCGGGCCGACCTCGACCAGGACCGTCTGGGAGCCGAACGCGCCGGACTCGTGCACGTCGTAGTCCACCGACCGGGCGACCTGCCCGAAGTGCCTCGACTTCGCCAGGTCCGCCTGCATTCCCCGCTTGATCTCCAGGGCGGTCTTGCGTGCGATCGGCCCGACCTTGCGGGCCACCTCGGCAGGCATCTTCCCGAGGTCACGAGCGAGGGCGTCCAGCTCATGTGCGCCCTTCACTGCTGCACCTCGGTCACCGAGGCCCGGATTGCCGTGGCGTGTGTCTTGCGGGGGAGCGCGGTCACGCGGAAGCGACGGTCGACGCTCAGCGGGTCCAGCTGCGAGGACGCGACCAGCGCCTCGTCGTCGATCCGAAGATCCACGCCCACCGGCACCTGCAGCAGGAACGGGGTCACCGTGTACCGTTGGCCGGCGTCGAAATCCGGGGACGGCAGCGCTCCCCGGTACTGAAGGCGGCCGCGGCCCTCGTAGATCGTCACGGTCGGGTACGACACCACCGCGGTGTCCGGGTCCGTGACCGGCTCATCCGATCGGCGCGTGATGACCACGTGCTCGCTCATGAGCCGCTCCGCCGCGGCCCGGCCCAGCAGGGTGATCGAGCTTGCGGTCATGCCGGCGGCACCTCCCACCTGGTCGTGGTCTGCCACTGCCGGTACTCGCCAGCATCCGGGGCACCGACGGCACGGATCGAAAAAGCCCCATCAGCGATCGCCGGGGACAGGAGCGCCCATTCGTCGTCCGTCAGATACAGAGCCGACGACGATACCGACGAGTCGACGGTCTTCGTCAGCGAGTAGTCGTCGATTGACTCCGTGTACTGGCGAAGCCCTTCAGGGTTCAGCAGGAGCCGCCGGATCGCCTGCGCGTACACGAACCGCAGAACCCCGCGGTCGCACTTACTAGACACGCCCCTGGTCACCAGGTCCGGGATCCTCGACGCCACCAGGGCGTCGAGATCCTGGATCCACGCCTCGACCTGCCCGGACTCGGAGTCGGTCAGGACGCGCCCGAGGCGCGCCTCCACATCCTGGATCGTCACAGCGGACACGTCCCGACCTCCCTCGTCAGTCGCCTCGAGCGGCGCGGCGTCGCGCCGGAGCCTCCGAGGCCTTCTCCTTCTCCACGGTGGGCTCAGGAGCCGGAGCCACCTTCCTCCACCCGGCCGCCAGGTACTTGTCCGCAGCATCGTCAGCCACCGTCACGACGACGGTCGACGAAGGCGGGTTGAGCTTCACCGGCATCAGGATCCCGCCTCGGCGCCGGTCAGCTTCGCGAAGTGCGCCACGTCGCGGACGCGGAACCCGACCTCGAACTCGGCGCGGACGGCGAACATGTTGCGCTGCCACAGGTTCAGCTGGGTGCCGCCGTCGTTGATGGTCGCCTGGTCCGAGATGGACAGCTGGATGTTCTCCACGACGCCGTAGTGCGCCGAGGACCAGTCGCCTGCGAAGCCCAGCGGTTCGCCGCCCAGCGCCTTGGTGAGGTGAACCGGAGCTCCCAGCAGGTTCGGGACGGACCCCTCGCCCACCGAGTTGATGAACAGCGGGCGCCCCATCTGGTCGACCGAGCCCAGCAGCAGTCCTCGGGCCTGCGGGGACAGGGCCCAGCCGTTCAGGACGCCGCCACCCACAGCAACTGCCTGGTCGGCGGCCACCAGACCCCGCCACGGGTCGGTGGCGATGTCAACCGCGGCCGCGCCGCCCAGGGTGTCGAAGTTCGGGCCAGGGGCTCCTTCGGCGGCACCGAGCACGGTAGCGTCGAACTTGCGAGCCAGGGCCTGCGGGAGCTTGCGGACGATCTCGCGGTAGAGGGCCGGCTTGTCGCGGCGGAACTGATTCGAGAACGGCACGATGACGGCGGCCGTGTAGCCGGTCATCAGCTTGTCACCGAAGGCCGGGCGAGAGACCGGCTTCTCGTCGGTCTCGTTCGCCCAGTCAGCCTCGGGCTCGCCGGTGATGATCGGCACGGACACGCCGGCGCCGGGCAGGTTCACGCGGGTCGCGAGCTGCATGACAGCGGAGGAGTACTCGGCGGCCGACCAGATCTCGTTGGACTGCTCGGGGGTCAGGTTGATGCCGTCAGAGAGACGGTTGATGTCGATGCCGGCCATGGGCATTTCCTTTCAGCTTGAGGTATCAGAAGTCGCCCAGCGCCGTGGCGAACGCCTCAGCATTCGACACGGGTCGGACGTTGCCGGCAGACGCACCCTGTGTGCGATCCGGCTTCGGAGTGGACGGGGACGACGGGATCCGAGCCAGGAGCAGGTCGGCCTTCGCGGCCATCTCCTCCTCGGTGTCCCCGGTGATGAACTCGGCGAGCTCGCCGGGCACCCCCTTGGCCTGGACGACCCGGTAGCGAGCGTTCTCCACACGCAGGGCGGTCAGCTCCTCACGGGCCTCCTGCGCGTCGCGCTGAGCGCGCTCGAGCTCCGAGAGGTTCGCGTCCTCAATCTCCTTGAGCGCGGCGCGGGCCTCAGACAGCTCGCGCTCTGCCGCACGGCGCGCTTCGCGCTCCGCAGACAGGGCACGCTTGCCGCCCTCGCCGAGCTCCTGCTCGTGGGCCTCCTGCACGCCCTCGCGGGCGCCCTCGGGGGCCTCCTGGTCGGCCGAAGCAATCTGCTCGGCCTGCGTCGTCTCTGCGTCCGACATGACGTCCTCCATCGCGGTAGGTGTGCCCCGCCTGCATCGCGCCGACAGGGGAGAACGTGAACCCGACTCAGCGGGTAAAGATATGGCCGCCCGAGGCGACCCAGCGGCGGTACTCAGCCTCCGCACGCGCCGCAACGCCCGGGGCGAGCGGGCCGTCCCCGTACGGGTTCCGGCCCTCCAGGACCGCCTGCCACCGCAGGGTTGCGGTCTGCACACGCTTCTCCGCCGCCGTCATGTCCGACTTCGGGATCAGCGAGTACTGGCCGCGGATCGCGCCCTCCGGCACCTGGCCCTGGGGGAGCAAGTACCCGTTCCGCTCGAGCAGACGGAGAGTCGTCTCCCTGTCCAGCTTCTGCTTGTAGATCGCATCCACAGACAGGCGCTGCCGCCCGATGCCCCGTGTGCCGCCCCACAGGCCGCGCCTCGAGGTGCTCTCGCGGGTGTACGGAGACGCCACCTTCTGGCCGCGGAGGGTGCCGTCCCGGGACTCGCCCCCGTAGGACAGGCCGCGGCCGGCGTTCACGACCTGGAACAGGTCCGCGCCGTCACGGATCGCCTGAGCCCCATTCACGCCGAACGCCTTCGCCTGCTCGGCCTCCGATAGGGACTCGAAGTACTCGTACGGGTCCGTGACCAGACCCTCCCGCTCGGCCGCGGCACGGCTCGTCGGGACATGGATGCAGTCACACCGCGGGTGACGCCGGAAGCCCTCGTTGTTCATGTAGACCCGGCCCGCCAGGACGGCACACCGGCCGCACGACGGCGGGGTCAGCATCCGCACATAGGCGATGCCGCGGCGGGTGAACGTGTCCACCGACGCCGCTGTGCGGCCCGCGTCCGCGACCTGCGTGGCCGCCGACATGCGCACCATCTCGCGGCCTTGACGCATCGCCGCTCGAGGCTCCATGCCCCCGGCAATCAGCCGCTTCGTGTGCGGTACCCCGCTGTATAAGGCCCGCTCCACCGGCACACCGCGCGAGGACCACCCAGCGATACCACCCGGGTCCACCCACGCGCCCGGCGCCACATACACGCCCTGCGCGGCCAGCGTCGGCGCCCCGTACCGGGCGCCACCAGTCGCGGCCTGCCCCTGCAGTCGCGTCACCGCGGCCGTCAGCGTCGGCGCCGCCTCGTCCCACGACTCCGACAGGAACCGCGAGTCCAACTGACGCCACACCGCATCCACCGCGGCCCGCGCCGACCGCTGCAGGCGCACCGACCGCTCGTACTGCTCCACCGCCGGCGCCGGGACTCTCATGCCTCGTCGCCGTCCACGATCTTCTCGAGAGCGACCAGGGACTCGCGGGCCTCACGGTCGAACCTTTGCCTCTCCCGCTCCATACGCGCCTCGGACCAGCCGAGCTCCTCCCACACGCCCTCACGGGAGAGGATGCCCTGCCCGTTGGCGTACATCTTCGTGAGCGCGTCGGCCCGCTGCGCGTAGGTCGGGGTGCCCGGGTCGTGCCAGTCCGTCTTGATCCGGGAGCCGGTCACCCAATCGCCCGTGCGGAACCGCTCAGACAGGCCCATGACCCAGCCCCAGCCGTCGCCGGCCAGCGCGGACTTCTTCTCCACGTTCAGGATCAGACGGGCCTCCTCGGCCCGGATCGCGCCTTCCGCTGCCGGGTTCACCGATGACAGGCCCACGTACCGCGGAGGGAGGCCGTACACGCCCGTCAGCAGAGACCCGTAGTGCTCGATCGTCTTGTGAAAATTCGACAGGTCCGAGGCGGAGAACTGACCGACCTTCGCGTCCTTGTTCGAGTTCGCCCAGATCGCGTTGAAGTACGCCTCCCACGCCGGGATTGGGTGCCCCGATTTGTCCACGAAGTCGCCCTTCGACATGCCCAGCACGTACTTCTGCGGCACCGAGTGCGTCTCGCCCGCCAGCTGCAGGTTCGTCAGCGCGCGGGCCGCAGAGTCCACCAGCGGGATCGCATCGACCATCTCGGACACGCCCGACCACTTGCCCACACGGCGCCGGTTCAAGAACATCACCAGAGGCACGCGGCCAAGCCGGTGAGCATCTCTGTCCTCGATCGCCCAGCGGCCCTTGGCTCGGGACAGCCACAGCGTCTCGTCCGGCAAGTACAGGACAGCCTCATCGCACCGCGCCTGGAACGTCACCGGATCAACCTCGAAGTGACAGGTCCGCACCGCCGCCTCGAGTCGCCGATGCCGGTAGTCGATCTCTACGGCGATCTCACGCGGGTTCTCCACACGGATCAGCGGGCGCTCCGGGTCCTCCTCGTTCGCCCCCACCGACACGAAGCCGCGACCCAGCACCAGCATCTCCTGGTGATGCGCGATCGACTCCGAATCCAAGTTGTTGTAGTCCCACGACTCGCGGAGCGCCTCCGAGGCCCGGTCCTCGCCAGGCAGGTAGAACGCTTTCATCCGCATGCGGTCGGCTACCGAGTCCACAACGAGGCGGCACCAGTTCACGACCGTCTCGAAGCGGCGCAGCTCCGGCGGGACAGCCAGACCGATGTGCTCCAGGCGCTGCAGGCCCTCGTAGTACCGGTCATGCTTCCCGTCCACGCTCAGAGTGTCCGCCAGGCGGCGCACCAACTTATCCACGAGATCGGCCTGATCGGAAGGCAGGAAGTCCATGCGTCCTCCTTTCAGAAGCACCACATTCGGTTGTCAGTCGTCTCTGCCCAGCCCTCCACACGAGCGTCAGACGCCGCCGTGTGAGCCAGGACCCGGGCCATGATCGCGTCGATCTTCTGGTGCATGGCCGGCTTGCCGAGGATGTACTTCTGACCCGGCTTCGCGACCTTCCGCGCGTTCGCCGCGTGCAGTGTCGCGATCGGGCACCCGTCGTGGGTGACCCGCCCCTCACGGAGGTCCACCTCGAACCGGCGGATCTCCTCGAACATCTTCGTGACGCGGGACGTGTTCCACTCGAACACGTGCTCCTCGCCGTGCTTCAGCGCCCACTCGCCGATCTCCGAGTACCAGTCATGCGGGTCGCAGTACATTCGGGCCACGTCGAACCGGTCGAACAGCTCATCGACCGCCGCGGACACCTCGCCACGCGGGATCTGGCCGCCCCACTCGGTTGGGTTCCAGACAGTCGGCCGCCGATCGGGCCCGTACCGAGGCGTGAACGTCATCCCGTCGATCGTCTCGGCCTGCAGGGCCGTCCAGTCGTTCGACTCGGACCCATCGAAGCCGAGCGCGATCTGCGTCCCGTCAGGCGGGCTCGGAAGCCACGTCACCGGCGTAAGCCGCATCCCACACCCCGTCCTTCAGCCACGATCCAGTGCCGGACACGAGCCGGTTCCCGAAGAACCGTTCCGCCTGCGCCGGGTCGTCCTCGAGCAACTCCGCGGCCTCCGCCTCGATCGAGTTCAGGTCGACCCACGGGGAGCCCGCGTACACCTGCTGGTGGATCCGCGCCCGGTCCCGCTTGTTCCGGTACGACAGGGAGGCGTCCGGCTGGCGGAAGAACTTGAACACGTCGGGGGATCGGCTCTCGAACGTGCGCTGCGCCGTCGAGTTCATCGACGGATCCCACGCGTTCGTCGTCTCGATCGTCCGGCCACCCATGCCGGCGGCGCCACGGCGCTGGGTCTCCGCAACCTGGACCATCTTATTCGTCCGCGTGTACAGGCCAGTCTCGTCCTGAATCGCGAACGAGATCGGGTTGCCCAGGCGGGACTGCGCGTTCGCCGTCACCACGTCGATCCGGTCGAAATCATCATCCGACGACGAGCCGACAATGCGGATGAAACCCTCACGGACCTTCAACAGCTCACCGAGCGGACCAAGGCGGATCATCGCCTTCAGCGGCCGGTACACATTCGCGACCTGGTCCTCCGAGGTCGCCGTCAGCTGGATCAGCGGGGACGGGTGCCGAATGCCCTTCGGCTCGCCGGCCAGGTACTCGTACACCCAGCCGCACGAGCAACCGTGGTCCTCGCACCGGTACAGCTCGCCAGCCTCAGCCCAGCCGCCGAAGACCACCGGGCCGACGGCCTCAGCAGCCGTCACCGCCGCCGCCCACGGGCCCTTGCCCGTCTTCTGCGGCGCCACCACCTGCGAGCGGCGGTACACGAACGCCTGATTCAGCAGCGGAGCTTCCGGCCGCCACACCGCGTCCTCACGGACCCGCCAGTGGTTCGCCGTGCACCAGAACTGCCAGTCCGACTGCCGGAACGCTGCGCCACGATTGAAGCCATCCGGCACACGGCAGTGCTGCTCGATCCACTGATCCAGCAGGTCGCCCAGCGTCGGGAAATCGACGACGAACTCGGGGCCCTCACTGGTCACCGACAGCCCTCAAACGACGCCGCGGGGCCTCCGCAGCAACAGCCTCAGCCTTCACCTCACGGCGCTGCGCCACCTCGTCGCGGGCAATCGACCACCCATTCTCCCTCAGACCAGCCGGGGTCATGCCGATCTGGTCGCCCAGGCGATGCACCTGCGCCAGAACAGACGCCGGCGCGTCAGGGGACTCGCAGACCACCGCCCAGCGGCAGTACATCGCCACCGTGTCCCAACGCCACGGTTCACGCGCCCATGCCGCAGCCTGCGGGGTGCGCCACAGCGAAGCCCACTTCATCGACTCACGGCCAGACATGTCCCCGAAGGGGAACTCCGGAGCCTCACCCTGGAAGCCCTCCGCCGGCAGCGCGTCGAAACGCAGCCCTCGGGCGTCAGACCGGGCCGAATTCGGATCCGGCGCCGGGCCGGAACGATTGCGAGCACCTCCACGTGCCATGAAATTGCCTCCTGTGGCGTCGCGCCACCTCTTGACAGCCCGACGGCATCGCACTCACCGGGACTTTCTGAACTGTCCGCACCCTTTAGAGACCTCACCGGCGGTCTGAAGCGCCCGTCCCCTCGCCCCCTCCCCCTGGGGTCAGGGGCCGTCGAGCTTGTGCGCTCGGCGCCCGGCCGCGGAGCGGTTGCATGTGCGTGCGTGCTCGGGGCCGCGTGTGATCGTCCGATCGTGATCGTCGTGCCCGAGGTCCCACTCGTCGGTCGCGGTGATGGTGCGCCCGCAACGCCAGCAGGTCACGCCGCCTGCAGCTATACGCTCTGCCCAGGCGGCTCGGCGTCGCTGGTGCGCGGACCCGTAGCCGCGGGCGTTGGCGTTGCCACGCTTGGTCTCGTACTCGCGGTTGTGCTCTGGGCAGTACCGACCGTGTGCCGGCCGAGGGCATCCGGGCTTGGGGCAGATGCGTCGAGCTCGAGGCATGCCCCCCCTTCGTGTGGTCGAGTGGGTCATTGCCGAGGGGCACGGGCAAGCAGCTCGTCCACATCTGGGGATGCAGTGTGACCGGTGGTACGACGGAGGCCCCGCACCTGGTGGGGTGCGGGGCCTCCGGGAGTCTGACTCCGGACACACCTGTGTCCGGCATCTCCGAGGATACACGACGTCGGAGACGTGCACCAGTGGACATTCGTCACCCGCCGAGGGCGTGTGCGGCGGCTGCGGTGGAGCCTCCGCACTGGCCGGCGAGGTCGACGACTTCTGGCCCGGTCCAGGTGGCCCCGCATTCGGCGCAACGGGCGTGGGGCTGGATGCCCATGGTGATGGTCAGGGCTGGGGTGTCGACGTAGGCATCCTGGTCGGCATCCCAGATGGGGGTGCGGGTGACGCCGCAAGCGGGGCATTCGGCTCCGCGGAGCCGAACGGTGACGGGTGGGTTGAGGAGCCGTTCGATGTCCTGCACCCACCCGGTGACGACCTCGATGACGGCGGCCTCGGCGCCGGCGGCGGTGGCGCGAATGGCGACCCAGCGGAGGCGTTCGGCGATGGTGAGGCCGGCGAACCCGGGTCGGGGTGGGCCGATGACGTGGGTGGCGGGGACGCCGTAGAGGTCGGCGGCTGCCTGGAGCGCGGGGGCGGGTGGTGTGGGGGCGGAGCGGTGGAGCCACCGGAGGTGGGTGAGCTCGTCGGTGATGCGGCAGGCGAGCTTGAGGGCGTCGACGTTGAGGGGGGCGCCGGATCCGGAGGAGCCGGTGGAGCGGCCGTCGGTGGTGCCGTGGTCGTGCTGGGCCTCCTGGAGCTGGTCGAGGAGGGGGTGGGCCTGGATGAGGAGGGGCCCGGTGGCGTGGTGGATGATCTGGGGGGTGTGGGTGGTGAGCCGGTCAACGAGTTCCTTGAGGGTGCGCATGGTGCCTCCTTCGGGGTGGGGGTGGCCGGTCATGGCTGGCCGGGGATGGGGCGGGTGCCGGTGAGGAGCGCGGCGAAGTCGGCGAGGGTCATGGTGACCCACTGGTGGGCGGGGTCGCCGACGCCGTGGCGCTTGTGGACGATGACGCCGGCGAGCGCGTTGTCGTTGGTGCGTTCGGACTCGGCCTCCTTGGCCCAGGGGCCGAGGTTGATGCGGCTGGTGTTCTTGCACTCGATGACGACGCGCTGTCCGTGGGCGCGGAGCCCGCCGATGTCGCCCTTGTCGAGGGCGCCGGTCTTGACGCGGCGGTCGATGCGGTCGTCGACGTGGGCGGCGAGGTAATCGGCGGTCTGGCGCTCGAAGCGGGCGCCGGCGGCCTTGGCGGCCTTGTGGGATCGGGGCATCAGCGGGCACCTCCATTAGCGGGGCCGGCAAGGGTGTAGCCGGCGCGTGTGGTGGTCGTGAGCGCCTGGATGGCCGCGGTGACCTTGCGCTCGTAGTGGCCGTGGTGGGTGGTCATGGTGGTGCTCCTGTCAGAAGGGGAGGGTGGCGTTGGGGTCGGGTGGGGTGGGGTCTGGGGTGTCGGCGAGGGATGGGCCGCGGGGTGGGTGGTGGCAGTCGTGGGGTGGTAGGAGGAGGGGGTTGGCGAGTTGGTGCCAGAGGTGGCCGGGACCGAGCCGGTAGAGCCTCCACGTGTGGGGAGTGGGTGTGGGGGCGGCGAGGTAGATGAGGGTGCGGTCGAGGACGGCTTGCATGTGCTGCTGGTGGGTGAGGGGGTTGGGGTCGACGCGGACGACGAGGGCCATGTGGTCGGCGTCGTCTCCGGTGAGGATGAGGCGGCCGCAGTGGCGGCAGTGGTTCCACCAGGTGTTGCGGGGGTGGGGGCGGCGGGCTTGGAGTGCGTCCTGCAGCCATTGGGGGGAGCCGGCGGTGCGGTTCCGGGGTGGGGCGCCGGGGGTGTGGAACAGGGGCGGCTGCGACACGGGGTTCCTTCCGTGGGTGGGGGTGGTGGTGACCGTGGTGACCGACTTCTCGTTAGTTCCGCTACGCGCGCGCGTAGGGGATAGATCGAAAGTTCGGTCACCTCGGTCACCCGGGGCCGGTGTTGGTGACCGTGGTGACCGGAGATTCGTCAGGTTCTCTACGCGTGCGCGCGCGTAGGGGATAGATCGAAAGTTCGGTCACCTCGGTCACCGGGTGTGTTCGGAGTTCGGTCACCAGCCGCCCCTGTCTCCGTCATGGGTGTCGGTGTGCTCGTGGAGGAGGGTGACGCCGCCGTAGTACTTGGAGTGCTTGTCCCTGGGTGCGTCGGCGCCGGTGAGGATCCCGTGTCGGGACAGCTGGGAGGTGAAGGCCCGGCCTCGGATGGGGGTCTCGCCGTTGTGCATGCACCAGGCTTCGTAGGCGGCGCGGAGCTTGGCGGCGGGGGTGGCGAACTCGATGCGGGTGGCGGTGCGGGGGTGCAGCTCGGTGTCCTCGGCGAGGAACCGGCCGACGGTGTCGACGTCCTGCGCGTACTGGGCGGTGGCTGCGGACACGGTGGCGGGGGCGGTGAGTCCGTGCCGGTGGTAGGCGGCGGCGCCCTTGGCGATCCAGGCCAGGAGGGCGGGGCCGTGCTCGTTGTCGGCGAACAGGTCCTGGAGTCCGTCGATGCGGGCGTGCTCGGGGACTTCGTGTTCGAAGGGGACGAGGCGGAGGCGCCGCCAGAAGGACCGGCCGCCGCTGGTGACGCCGGGCTTGTGGTTGCCCATGAGCCAGAGCTGGTGGGTGGGGGTGAAGGTGAAGTCGTCCTGGCGCATGAACCGGGCGGTGAGGGTGTCGCCGCCGGTGAGGAGCTTGACCTTGGCTTCGTCGAAGCGGTCGTCCTCGTTGACCTCGGAGCAGAGGACCATGCGGGCGCCGGCGAGGCGGGCGATTTCGGTGGAGTGCGCGGCGTAGCTGGAGGCCATGAGGAACCCGTTGGGGGAGGTGGTGGCGTAGTCGCCGAGGACCTTCATGAGGGCCTCGAGGAAAACGCCCTTGCCGTTGCCGCCGGATCCGTGGGCGAAGGGGAGGACGTGTTCCCGGACGACGCCGACCGCGGAGTACCCGATGAGGCGCTGCATGTAGTCGATGAGGTCGGGGTCCTTGAACGTCTGGGCGAGGAACCCGTCCCAGCGGGTGGTGTCGGCGGTGAAGTCGGGGGCCCACCTGGTGGTGCGGGTGTGCAGCTTGTCGGGGTCGGAGGGGCCAAGACGGCCGGTGCGGAGGTCGAGGATCCCGGCGGGGGTGTTGAGCTCCCAGGGGTGGGCGTCGAGCTGGTCGGCGCGGACGGTGAGGCGGGGGTCGGTGGCGGCCTGGGTGAGGAGGTCGGTGGTGCCCTTTGCGGAGAGGGTGCGGCGCTTGTGGTTCTGCCATTCCTGGTCGTCGGGCATGGCGCGGCCGATCTTCTTGGCGGCCTCGCGGGCGAGGCCGCCGCCGGTTGGTTGCCAGTCCCAGGTGTGGCCGTTCCAGTGGAGCCAGCGGCCGCGGTCGGGGCAGTAGCGGAGGCGGTCGCCGTACCGGTGGGCGAGGGTGGCGGCGTTGCCGTCGTCGGAGCGGAGGGTGATGGTGTGGGGGTGGGGGATGTCGTCGCGGATGGGGGTGACGGTCGCCAGGGGGACGACTGGCGTCTCGTCTGGTGCGACACGGGGGGCAGGGGTGGGGGTGCCGTGGGTGCCGGTGCCCTGCTCCTGGGTGGCGGGGGTGGGCTGCTGGGCGCGGACCCAGGCGTCCTGTCGGGCCTGGAGCTGGTCGGCGGGGATGGTCGGTTCGGTGCCGTAGCGGCGGCCGTCGGGGGTGTGCTGGCCGTTGCGGAGCATCTGCGCGGCCTTGTGGTGGTCGCCGCCGGCGTTGAGGACGGCGAACGCGCCGAGCTTGGTGTAGGGCACCTCGGCCTGGAAGTCGGTGGAGGTGGTGAACACGTAGAGCCGGTCGCGGTCGTCGGCGTGCCCGGTGGTGGCGGAGATGCCCTCGGCTGGGTTCTTGCCGGGGCGGACCCAGAGGGTCTCGGTGCCGCGGGTGCCGGCCTTCGTCCAGCCGTGGGGTTCGAGGATGGCCTCCCAGGGTTCGTTCTCGAAGGCGTCACCGGGGCTGGTGCCGTCGGTGTGCAGGGCGGGAGCCGGGGTGGGGGCGGCCTGCCGCGGGACCGTGGTGGGGGTGGGGGTCTGGTCGAGGATGCGGCACCAGGCGTGGAACCGGTCCCGCTGCGCCACGGTGAGGGTGGGGACGGTGGCGGGGCCGCCGGTGAGGCGTTCCCAGGGGCGGCCCGAGTGGTGGGCGGTCCCGGGGGTGGGGGCGGCGACGAACTGGCCGCCGGTGCCGCGGGTCTCGGCGATGACGGTGCGGTCGGCGGCGTTGGCGAGCTTGGTGTTCCCGGCGACGGTGTCTTCGCCGGCGACCCGGTAGATCCAGTGGATGCCGCCGGAGGGGGAGCGTTCCACCCACCCGTGGTTGAGCAGCTCCCAGAGGGGTTCGTCTTCGGCGCGGGCGGTCTCGTCCAACGTGGTGAGGGCGTCGATGTGGGCGCCTTCGATTTCGGTGAGCTCGAGGCCGCCGGAAGCGGGGCCGCAGACGATGCCGAGGGCGCCGTGCTGGGGGTGGTCGCCGCCGAACCAGGTGGTGAGCTCGGCTGGGGTGGCGGGGCCGCGGGTCTGCCAGGCGCGGAGGGCGGGGGCTTTGGTGCCGTCGGCGCGGACGGGGATGACGGTGCACCCGTGGAGGGTGAGCTCGATGGCGGTGTGGTGGAGGGGGTGCAGGCCGTCCATGTGGTTCTCCTTCGGGTTGGTGGGGGTCAGTGGATGCGGCGGGGGTTGGGATCGATCCGGTAGGGCGGCCGGCGGCAGGTGGGCGGCCCGTGGTTCGGGGCCAGGGTTGGGCTTGTCCTTGCCGGGTGTGGGGCGGTCAGCTATGGGCTTGCCCGTCCTTGGTGAGGGCGGCGCGGGTGGAGCACGCCTGGTCCGCAGTGACGCCGGTGTGATCGCCGCCGTGCTTCTTGCACTCCAGCGGGTTGCCGTTGTCGTAGCAGCACTCGTCGCAGGCCCAGCCGATGACCGTGCTGTCGCACCCCCAGTAGTCCTCGAGCTCGATGTGCTCGTTCCGGCACTCAGGGTCGTGGCACTCGTCGTAGGCGCGGATGGGCCGGTGCAGTTCCGAGACGGCGAGCACAGCACGGGCGAGGTCGTACCCGTGGCGTCGTACTGCGCTTGTGAAGGCGTGGCTGGCCTGTTCGCACTCGTCGGTCCCGGGTCCGGTCTTGCCCCAAGCGGCGTGGGCGTCCAGCACCTCGCGGGCGAGCTCAACAGGGTCGGTGTTCACTTCCCGTCCTCCTTCACGAACCGGGGCTTCCCGTCCTCGCGCTCCCCGTCGCGGTGGGCGCGGGTGCCGTCCGGGAGGGTGAAGGCGGTGAGCCTCCATGGTCCCCATGCGCGGATGTCGCCGTCCTGGTCCACGCCATGCCAGTAGCCGGCGCCGCACAGGGCCATGTGCGCGCACGTGTCGCCGTCGTCGTTCTGCACGTCGAGCAGGTGCGCGGGGTGCTTGGTCGCCAGTTCGACTTCCTCGGCGGGCGGGGTGGGGGCGGCGAGAGCGGCCTCCAGGGCGGCGCGGACCACCTCACGCTCGACGGATCGGCACAGAACATCGCTCGCCGCCTCCACCATCTCCTCGGTGACCTCGGCGGGGGTGGTGCGCTCGTAGTCGCGGCCCGCGTCGAACGCGGCACGCAGGGCGGTCACGGCGGTGGCCCGGTCGTCCTGGTGCATCTCCTCGTGGCGATCCGCCATGGAACGCCTGGGGTCTCGGCTCGCGTCCCACAGTGTGGCGGCGGCGGTCTCGGTCATGGGGTGCTCGGTGGCGGTCACGGGCGGGGCTCCTTCGTGTGGGTCCAGGCCAGGGCGGCGGCGAGGGCGCGAGTGTGGGTGGGGTGGATGTGCAGCCGGCCGGTGGGGAGGACGGCCGCCCAGGTGGCGCGGGCCAGCTTGATGACCCTCGGTCTGGGGCCCGGGGCGGGCCAGGCGGTGGAGAGGCTCATTCGCCGGACTCCTTCGGGCGGTATTCCCAGCACTGGTCAATGGGGCCCGGGAGTGAGAGCTTGCTCTGGATGCGGCGCCGCTCGATGGTGGTGAGCCACCGCCAGCCGTGCGTCACGGTGTCCACTGGGTGCCAGGCGAACCAGGCGTGCCAGGGGCCGATGGGCGTGTAGAACAGGCGAGTCATGGTCAGTCCTCGTCCTCGTCTTCGGGTTCCCAATACCCCATGGCCACCTGCTCGGCGGCGGTGAGCATGCCCGTCGTGACGATCTCGGTGGTGGACCGGGTCTGGTCGACGTACACGAAGTCGTGGGCGCGGTCGTTCTCGTCGAACTTGAGGGTGCGGACGATGACGATGACGTCGGTGACGATCTCGCCGTCGTCGATGGGGGTGAGGGGGATGGTCTGGCCGTGGACGGTGGCGGTGCCCTGGGTGTGCTGCTGGCCGGTCATGGTCGGCCTCCTGCCTGGGTGAGGGCCCGGTTCCAGGCGCCGGCGTCGGCGACGTGGGTGGCGGTGGTGTGGGCTTCGGGGAGGGTGGACGCCGGGTAGTGGCGGCCGGTGTGGTGGTCGGTGACGATCCACAGGTCGACGTGGGCGAGGTAGACGACGGATGTGCGGCCGCGGTGGGCGGCCCAGGCCGTGTAGGCGGGGTTGATCTGCAGGAGGCCCCCGTCCTCGGCGCGGTGGCGGATGGTGGGGCGGTCAGCCACAGTCGGCCCCCTCGTCCGGGTCGAGCGTCGGGTCGGTGGCGGTCATGGGGGTGACGTCCCGCCGGACGAGGGCGACCCACTGTGTCTCGTCGGCCCCCTCGGTCCAGGTGGTGGTGTCCGCCCCGATGCAGACCGTGAAGCCGATGATCGTGTGGGGGTCGAGGATCACGGTTTCCCCGGCGGTGATGGTCCGCCACCGGCCGTCCGCGCTGAGCCAGGCGGCAGGGTGAATGGTGGTCCGGTCCGTGGCGGGGTCGTGGACGGCTACGTCGGTGATGGCGGCCCCGTGGGTGGCAGGGAGCAGATCGAGGACGAGGGGGCGCTGGTCGGTGCTGGTGCTCATGGCTGGTCCTCCTGTAGGTCGTGGGTGTAGTGCGCTTCGAGGCCGTCTGGGGTGTACCCGGCCAGCCGGTAGGGGTGCAGCTTCCAGTGCTGGGGGCCGCCGATCGGGATGAACGCGGGGTCGAACACGAACCGGGTGGCGCCCTTGGACCGGTGGGCGAGCAGGGTGGCCGGCAGTTGGGAGTGGAGGCGGGTGGTGTGCGCGCCAGCGGCGGGACCGCCGATGCAGGCGATGACTGCGGTGGCGGGGACGCGGGGCTTCCAGGTGGCGGTGATCTTCCACCACCAGACGTCCCCGGCTTCGATCGGTGCCCCGACGACGTGCACGTCCTCGCGGGTGGGGTGGAATCCGGCGCGGCGTGCGTGGGCGACGGCGTGGGACACGGCCCACCCTTCGGCGAGGTCCTGTCGGTGCAGGGGTGCGCCGAGGGGGATGAGCCGTTCGCCGGTGTACCCGGTGGTGGTGGCCCGCTCCCACTCGCGGGGCGAGATGATGGTCGGGGCGGGGGTGGTGATGGTCATCGGCGGCCCCCGGTGGTGCGGGGTATGGCCGGCTGGCGGCGGGCTGGCGCCTCCAAGATCGTCTCCACGGCTCACACCACCTGCGGCGGGTAGAGGGCGGCGATCAAGTCGGGCCGGTACCCGTTCCAGTCCTGCAGGTGGGCGCCGTCTGCCCCGGTCACCGTGACGACGGGGACCGCCTTGTAGCCAAGGCTGGTGACCCTGTCGAGGGCGTCCTTGTCGAGGGTGACGTCGACATAGTCGTAGCGGACGCTGCGGCGGTTCAGATCCCGCTTGGTGGCGTCGCACTGGACGCAGCGGGGCTTGGTGTAGACGGTGAGGGTGCGGCCGCCGGTCAGGGTCCGGGCGTCGGGGTTCATGGTCTGGGTGGCCATGAGGGGTCTCCTTCGGTGGGGGCCGGGCGGGGACACCACGGCGTGTGGCTGATGGTGTCCCCGCCCGGCGGTGACGGGGTGGGGGAGGTCAGGCCTTGGCGGCGGCGACCTGGGCGACGTCGATCTTGAGGAAGTCGGCGATCTGCTGGTCGGAGAACCCGGATCCGGCGAGCTTGCGGACCTGCTCGGCGAGCCCGTCAGCCGGGGCGGCGGGGGCTGCGGGGGCGGCTGGCTGACCGGCCCAGGGGTCCTGCTGGGCGGCGGGCTGCGCGGCCGACGCCGGAGCCGGGGTCGGCGGGGCGGCCGGGGCCGGGGCGGGGGCCGCCTGGGGCTGCACGGCGCCGCCGGCGGGGGTGACCTGCACGTCGAAGTGCTTGAGGGTCTTGCCCCCGGCCCGGTTCTCCGAGTGCGTGTGCGTCAGGGACACGTGGTCCCCGACGTTCGGGGCGGCGGAGACGAGCTTGGTCTTGAGCTGGATCTGCCCGCAGGTCACGGCGATCTCGTGCCCGTCGTCGGTGTGCAGGTGCAGCTGCGGGTCGACCTTCCCGTCCGGCCAGGACTGGGTGGTGATGGCGGTGATGGTGCCGGCGATGTTGTCCCCGGGGTTCTCGAACTTGAAGAAGTCCGCGGCGACGGCGTGCTGGTTCCAGTCGAACGACATGGTGAGTGCTCCTTGAGCTGGGTTGGGTTCGGGTGGTGGGTTGGGTCTCAGGAGGCGAACTGCGCCCACGGAGATCCGGCCGGCGGCGCAGGGGCCGTCGGGGTCTTGGCGGCGCCCGCGTTGCGGTAGCCGTGGTTGTGCCAGGCGCAGAACGAGTCCTCGCAGGGGTCGTTGATGTGCTGGGCGAGGGCCTGGTCGATGCCGTGCACGGCGATCTCCATGGCCAGCTGGTTGGCCCGCTCGAGGGCGTGCTCGGCGATGCCCCGCCGGTAGGGCTCGGACCACAGGTAGGCGTCCGTGAGGTCCCCGGCGGCGGGCAGGAAGCAGATGGCCACGAGGTGAGGCTTGATGCCGGCGTCCTGCCAGCCCTTGCCATACAGGTGGGCCTGGATCCGGTACTGCTGGGAGGGGCCCTGGGACCGGTACTTCCGCAGGCTGTTCGGGGACACGACCTTGTGGTCGATGACGACTTGCTCCTGCAGGTCGAACAGGTCGCAGGACCCGGTGACCGAGGTCCCGGCGATCGTGCCGATCGTGAGCCGCCGCTCGGTGAGGTACCGGAGCGGGTCCCCGCCGCGGCGGGTGCCCTCCGCGTCGAAGGCATCCTCGAGCCAGGCGTGGACGCCGGTGCCGACGGTGGGCCGCCAGGGGACGTCGTTGCGGGGCGGCTCGGGGTCGCCGTTGAGCTTGTGCAGCAGGGCGACGGTGCAGGTGATGCCGAGCTCGGACGGGCCGATGGCGGTCTGCAGGGAGCGGGGGTGGTTGACGATGGCCTCGATGACGACGTCCATGTAGGCGTCGGCGACGGCGGCGGTCTTGTCCGCGGTGGTGGGGTCGTCCAGGTCGGCCCAGTACCGGGAGGGGTGCCGGGCCTGGGGGTCTGAGGTGTGCTGCAGGACGGCCATGGTCAGCGGAGGGTGAGCCGTGTGGTGCCGTCGGTCTTGAACTCGTCCAGCTGCGCCGGGGCGAACTGGTCCTTGACGGCGTCCATGTTCAGGGTGGGCTCGAACACGTAGAGGTCGGGTCGGGTGGCCGGCGGGAAGGTGTCGGCGAACAGCTTCTTGTCGAGCTGTCGGGGGGTGCTGATCTGGACCTTGAGGCCGGCGACGGTGTGGGTGCCGTTGCCGAGTTCGTGGATGAGGACCTTCTCGAGGTCCGTGCGGCGGGCGGTGAGCCGGTCGATGTCGGCGCGGATGGAGGCGAGCTCGGTGGCGGCGTCAACGGCCTGGGGGGAGGGCTGGGCGGACATGCAGGGTCTCCTTCGGTGACGGGGTGGGCGGGTCAGTCGGTGATGCCGTAGAGAGACTCGAGCACGGCGCGGTGCGCGCGGACCGCGCGGCGGAGCCGGAGGGCCAGACGGCGCAGCCTCTCGGCGGAGGCCTCGTGGTCCTGGTCGAAGCGGCGGACGTACCGGACGCCGTCATGAACGTCCTCGGCTTCCACCCGGATGCGCTCCTGCAGGTCCAGGAGCAGCTGGCAGGTGTTGCCGCCGGTGAAGCGCCGGCGGTGAACGAAGTGCACGCCTGCGACGCGGACCCACTGGTTGGTCTCTCCGTAGGAACCGAGCTTGGACAGGCGCAGCTTGTCGGGGTACTCGGTCTCCACGACCTCCCAGAGGGTCGTGGACTTGCCGCGCGTGACGACGTCGCAGTACTCGATGGGGATGCCGCAGGCGTAGCTGGCGTGATCGGGATTGAGCTTGGTCACGGGGTCTCCTTCGGTGGGGTGGGTGGGTCAGTAGGGGAAGATCAGCTGCCCGGCGAGGTCCGGGCCGAACAGGAGGCCGGCGGCGGCGATCGTGGCGACCGTGCCGCGGACCACGGCCTGGACAGCGGCGGCCGGGGTACCCGGGGCCGGCGCCCACCACGGGGCGGCCTCCACGGGGCGGAGGCCGAGCTGGTCCTGGATGGTGTGGGCGTGCTTCACCGGGTGCTCCTGCGGGTGATGTAGGCGTCGATGGCCTTCTCGGTGACGAACCAGCGGGCGCGGGGACCGTCGCCCTTCTTCACCCCGGTGAGCTCGCCGCGGCGCAGCCGCTGGCGGAGGGTCTCGGGGTGCTCAGCGAGCAGGCCTGCGGCCTGGGGGATGGTGAGCAGGCGAGTGGGCATCAGGCCGCCGCCTTCGAGCGTCCCCCGGTGGGGGTGGACTGTCCCTTGGTGGGGGACTCGTGGGGCACGAAGAGGGTGCCCTTGAGCAGGCCGAGGGCCTCCTCGATGCGGTCGGCGACCTGCGGGGTGCAGGTGCGCTTCTCGCCGGTCGTGAGCTGGTGGATGAACTGGCGGCTCGTCTCGGCGTACCGGCCGAGGCGGGCCTGGCTCATACCGCGGTCCTCCATGTACCGGACCAGCAGCTCGTGGTCTCGTATTTGCATCCAACGTCCCTTCGCCTTGCGTCGTCGTGCGGTGGTGGCCTTCATCCTGTCCCCCCTACGTCGTGGTTGTCAAACGGTGTGGGACTAGCATCCCCCGCCGCTTGACGCCGTGTCAAGCGGACGGCGCGCCCGCTTCCCCAGCAACGGCGCGGCCTAGAGCACACGCGGCCCGGTAGTCTGGTTGACACGCAATCGCGGCGCGTCCGCCGCCATCGGTTGACAGCCCGTCAGCCGCCCGCTGGCACCGCCACACCACCCCTCCGGAGACTGGACCCATGCACGAACTCCGCAAGCTCGTCCAGGACACGATGGACCAGAAGGGCCTCCGCCAGACCGACGTCGCCAAGCGCGGCGGCATCTCCCGGCAGGCCCTGTCCAAGATCCTGAACGACGCCCGCCCCGAGCTCACCGAGCGCCCCACCCAGCGCACCGTCAATGCGCTGGCCAAGGGGCTCGGCATCAGCTCGGACACCGTGCTGGCAGCCGTCGCCCAGGCCATGGGACTACCCCTCACCGCCACGACGGCCCGCCTCGAGGACATCCCCGACGACGCACTCCTCCACGAGCTGCGCCGCCGGCTGACCGAAGGAGCTGGTCACCGTGGCAACACGGCCCCCATGAACCCCGAACCGCAGAAACAAGCCGATCCCGGCACCCCGGGTGACCGAGGTGACCGAACTTTCGATCTATCCCCTACGCGCGCGCGTAGCGGAACTAACGAGAAGTCGGTCACCACGGTCACCAACCCCGACGCCTACGACCTCGCCGCGCACCCCCACTTCGAGCTGACCGCCGACCGCATCGACCGCGACATGGACGCCGCCGGCGAGGAGAACCAGGACCCCGGCGACGAGCCCGCCTAACGTGTCCGCGGCCATGGACACCATGGCCCCATGTTCCACCCCTGGCGGTCCCTGCGCGCGATGACGCACGTCGTCGTCGTATGGGCCCGCCCGCACCCCGCGGCGCCCGGAGCCACGGACGGCGCCACACGGATCTGGCTCGACCCCCGCATGTCCCAGGTCGAGCGGCGCTGTGTCCTCGCCCACGAGCTCGTGCACCTCGAGCACGGCCACCGCGGCTGCCAGCCGCCCGCCGTCGAGAACCGCGTGCGCGCGGAGACCGCGCGGCTGCTCGTGACCGCCGAGGACCTGCTCGCCGCCCTGCCCTGGGCCCTGAGCCTCGAGGAGCTCGCCGACGAGCTCTGGGTAACCCCGCTCGTCGCTGCCGACCGCCTCCTGGCCCTCACCCCCGATGAAGCCGCCGCGTGCACCCGCGCCAGCGAGCGCCCCGCCTGACCCGTCTTCCGAGGAGACCCCCATGTCCCGTGTCCAGGACCTCTGGCACCGCCGCGACCGCACCCGAACCTCCCGGTATGGGAAGGGCAACCGGTGGCGGGCGATCCGCACGGACGGGAGCGGCGCGGAAGCGTCAAAGACGTTCCCCACCAAGGACGCCGCGACGGCGTGGGCGCACGCCGCCGACGCCCCGGCCGCGCACGCCCCGGTCACTGTGGCCGAGTGGGCCGAGGAGTGGCAGCGCCGGCAGGTGCATCAGCGGCCCTCGTCCCGGGGGGTGATCCGCATGCGCGTGACCGGGGACGTCGTGCCGACGCTCGGGGCTCTCCGGCTCGGGGCGGTCACCCGTGCCGACGTCCAGGCTGCAGTCCTGGCCTGGCAGGACCGGGGCCTGGCACCGAGCACGATCCGCTTGTCCTACAGCTACCTGTCGTCCATGCTGCGGGACGCGGCGCTCGAGGGCCTGATCCCGGCGTCTCCGGCCAAGCAGATCCGACTGCCGCGGTCGGCGGCCGAGCCGGTGCCGGTGCTCACCGTGGAGCAGGTGCAGCAGATCGCCGACCGCGTGGACCCGTGGGCGCGCGATGCGGTGATCCTGGCCGCGGCGACCGGCATGCGCCCGGGAGAGTGGCGGGGCCTGACCGTGGACCGGGTGGACCTGGGTGCGGGGACGATTCTCGTGGACCGGCAGGCGGGGGAGGTGCTGACGTCGTGGGCGCCACTGAAGACCGTGTGGTCCCGACGCACCATCACCGTGGGCCCGGCGACGCTCGAGGTGCTTGAGAGGCTCGTGGCCGCCGCCGGCCCGCTTGGTCACCTGCATCACCACGAGGGCAAGGCGTGGTCCCGGAAGCGGGTCAACGGGGCGTGGGTGCGGGTGCGGCGTCGGCTGGACTGGATGGGCGCTGGGGGGTGGCATCTGCTGCGCCATCATCACGCCTCGCATCTGCTGTCGCAGGGGGCATCCGTGGTGGCGGTGGCGCGGCGGCTCGGCCACAAGGACGCCACCGAGCTGCTGCAGACCTACGCGCACGTTCTGCCTTCGGATGACGTCGCCCTAGCCCGTCTCTCCGACGGCGCCGTGAGGTGAGCCCGTGCCGGTTCTGTGCCGGTTGGCTCACTGTAGGCGGCTGTTTCAGGCTGTAAGTGACTGACCTGCCTGGCGTGTGAGGACCGCCCGGAATCGGCATGGCCATGCCGATTCGGCGTGATTCCGAGGGTGTCCCGGGGCAGAGGGGCGGGACGGATCGGCTGTAAGCCGGGTTCTGTCCCCCACGAGCGTTGCCCCTCGTGGGGTGACGGTCATCCATCTGGGCCCGCCATTGCTGACGGGCTCGAGCGGCCAACCCGGACGCTGGGGCGAGCAGCCCTCATGGCACGTCCTGTTCGGCCTTGCACCGGATGGGGTTTACCGAGCCGGCCCCGTCACCGAGGCCGCTGGTGGTCTCTTACACCACCGTTTCACCCTTACCGCCGCGCCCATGGCGCGGAGGCGGTCTGCTCTCTGTTGCACTGGCCCGCGGGTCACCCCGGGTGGGCGTTACCCACCATCCTGCTCTGTGGTGCCCGGACTTTCCTCGCGCCCGCCCGCAGGCGGGCACGCGACCGTCCACCGATCCGTCCCGACGCACCAGTCTACGCGTCGCCCATGCGTCGGCGTGCGACACACTGGCCGTCGGATCCGCATAGACTGGCTCCGACCGCGGACGACGGAGTCCGCGGCCGGCCGAGCTCGGCCGGAACGGTTTCTAGGAAGGACTCCCGTGGCAGAGAACTCCGCCGCCCGATGGACCACTCAGGAAGAGCTCGCCGAGCGCATGGTGCCGCTCATCGGCCAGCTGTACCGTGAGAACAACGTGGTCACCAGCCTCTACGGGCGCTCGCTGGTGCACGAGAGCGTCATCGACATTATCAAGGCGCACCGCTTCGCCCGCCGCATCGCCGAGACCGAGCTGGCCCTGGAGGACACCTTCCCGCTGCTCGAGGCCGTCGCCGCCCTCAACCCGGGTGCCGCATCCATCGACCTCGGCACGCTGGCCGCCAAGCACAAGGCCACCGGCGGGGACGCCGCCGAGTTCGTCACGGCTGAGCTGGCCGACGTCGCCGGTCAGAGCGGTCAGGGCCTCGCCGAGCCCACCGACGTCGTCCTGTACGGCTTCGGGCGCATTGGTCGCCTCCTGGCCCGCATCCTCATCTCCCATGCCGGCGGAGGCTCCGGCCTGCGCCTGAGGGCCGTCGTCGTGCGGAAGAACTCCGAGGACGACCTCGTCAAGCGTGCCTCCCTGCTGCGCCGCGACTCCATTCACGGCCCGTTCGACGGCACTATCACCGTCGACGAGGACCGCAACGTCATCACCGCCAACGGCGTCGAGATCCAGGTGATCTACTCCAACGCCCCGGACGAGGTGGACTACACCCAGTACGGCATCAAGGACGCCATCGTGGTGGACAACACCGGCAAGTGGCGCGACGCCGAGGGTCTGGGCCTGCATCTGAAGGCCAAGGGCACCGCGAAGGTCCTGCTCACCGCCCCGGGCAAGGGCGAGATGAAGAACATCGTCTTCGGTGTGAACTCCGAGGACATCACCGCCGAGGACACCATCCTCTCCGCCGCCTCCTGCACCACCAACGGCATCACCCCGGTGCTCAAGGTCGTCAACGAGGAGTGGGGCGTCGAGCACGGGCACGTGGAGACCGTCCATGCCTACACGAACGACCAGAACCTCGTGGACAACTTCCACAAGGGCTCCCGCCGTGGCCGCTCCGCAGGCATGAACATGGTGCTCACCGAGACCGGCGCCGCGAAGGCTGTGGCCAAGGCCCTGCCTGAGCTCAAGGGCAAGCTCTCCGGCAACGCGATCCGCGTCCCTACCCCGGACGTGTCCATGGCGATCCTCAATCTCGCCCTGGCCACGCCCACCACGGTGGAGGAGCTCAACGAGCGCCTCAAGCAGGAGTCCCTCACCGGTGAGCTGCGCTCCCAGATCGACTACATCGCCTCGCCCGAGGTCGTCTCCACGGACTTCGTGGGCTCGGACCGTGCCGGCATCGTGGACGGCCTGGCCACCCTCGTGAACAACGAGGGCAAGAACGCCATCCTCTACGTCTGGTACGACAACGAGTACGGCTACTCCCACCAGGTGATCCGCGTCGTCGAGAAGATGGCCGGGGACGAGCGCCCCGCCTTCCCGAAGGCCTGACGCCGTCACCTCCCGACGCCGGCTCGGCCCGTGCGTCCTGTGTGGCGGCGCTCCGCGGCTCGCTCCCGGGAGGATCCGCGGGTCGCTGCCACGCGGGTCCCCCGCATCGGGACGGAACGTGCGGGGCCGGATCAGGCCGTGAACAGGGCGTGCACGTCCGGGGTGCGGCGCCGGCCGCCCAGCGCGGGGATCTCCAGCAGGACGGCCGCCCCGACCGTCGCGGCACCGGCCTGTCGGACGAGCTCGTGCGCGGCCGCGAGCGTCCCGCCCGTGGCGAGCACGTCGTCAACGACCAGCACCCGCAGCCCCGGGACGGCCAGCTCGGCGGCGGCCTCGATGCTCGCCTGCCCGTACTCGAGGTCGTAGGTCACCTCGCCCACGGGGGCGGGCAGCTTGCCCGCCTTCCGCAGCGGGACCATCCCGACGCCGGCCAGCGCCGCGGCGTACCCGGCCAGCAGAAAGCCGCGGGCGTCGAGGCCGGCGACCACGTCGAACCGGCCCTCGAACGGGGCGAGCATGCCGCGGACCCCGGCGCGCAGGGCGTCCGCGTCGGCCAGCAGCGGGCCCATGTCCTGGAACACGACGCCGGGGGCGGGGAAGTCCGGGACGGTGCGGAACAGGCCGGCCGCACGGCGAAGACCGGGTACGTGCTCGGCCCCGAGCGCCTCCGCGGCCGGGGTGAGGCGCACACTCACGCGTGTCCCTCCGTGTGGTCGTGATCGCCGCCGTCGTGCTCGTGCGCGTCGTCCTCACCGTGGCCAAAGGGGTCCGGATCCACGCCGGGCAGCCAGGTCACGCCCGGCTGGTTCATGCGCAAGGAGCGCTGGGAGCGCTTCCACCGGCGGGCCCACTTGCCCTCCAGGCGGTTGACGTAGAGCGTCCCGTTGAGGTGGTCGTACTCGTGCTGGAGGATCCGGGCGAACCAGCCGGTGGCCTCGAAGTCCAGGGGGGAGCCGTCCATCCGCTGGCCGGTGAGGCGCACATGGGAGGAACGGATCACCGGGAAGCCCAGGCCGGGCACAGACAGGCAGCCCTCCGCGTCCGCGTCCGGGTCTGGGTCGGCCTGCACCGGCTTGGACAGCAGGGTGAGCACCGGGTTGATCACGTGCCCCACGTTGGGGGCATCACCTGTGTCCGGGTAGGTCCAGGTGAAGATCCGCAGTCCCACGCCCACCTGGGGGGCGGCCAGACCCACCCCGTGTGCGGCGTCCTGGGTGACGTACATGTCCTCGATGAGCTCGCGCACCGAGTGGTCGATCACCTCGACCTCCGCCGCGCGGGTGTGGAGCACGGGCTCGCCGTACACGGTGATGGGGCGGATGGTGGCCATGACACTGCGCTTCCCGGCCCGGGGCGGGCCTGCGTGGGTGGGGACGGGGAAACCCCAGCCTACCGCCGGGCCGGGCACGATGACGGTGCAGTCACCG
Organism: Micrococcus sp.; assembly: GCF_034179925.1. Lineage (GTDB taxonomy): Bacteria > Actinomycetota > Actinomycetes > Actinomycetales > Micrococcaceae > Micrococcus. Next base: position 85,135 of record NZ_JAXFPG010000003.1, read on the forward strand.
GGCGGACAAGGCCTCCAGCGCTTCCGGGTCCACCAGGGTCACCCGCGGTCCGGCCACGCGGACCAGGCCCTCGTCCGCGAGCCGCCGCAGCCCGCGACTGAAGGCTTCGGGGGTGGTGCCCAGGAGGGAGGCGACATCTTTCTTCGGAACAGTCAGAGACACCACCACGCCGTCGCCGTCCCGGACGGCGGGCAGGCCCACGAGGTACTCGGCGATCCGCGCGGTCACGGGCAGTCTCTCCTGCGCCAGGCGACGCTCGGCCTCTGCCAACCGGACCGCCAGGGTACGCATCACGCGCGCCCCGATCCCCGGGTACTCGGCGAGGAAGTGGGCGACCTCCTCGTGCGAAAAGGTGCACAGTCGGGTGGGGGTGAGGGCACGGGCGCCATAGTGGGACGGCTCACCCGTGAGGAACTCGTGTTCACCCACCGAATCACTCGCCTCCACCATCCGCACCACCCGCTCCTGCCCCGTGGCCGAGCCGCGGGTCAGGGCGAGCGTCCCTCTGTGCACCACGCAGAACCGCTCCGTGCGTTCTCCCGGCAGGAGCCACGCTTCCCCGGCGTCCAGGCTCACGGGGCGGGCCAGCGCGGAGACACGGCGCAGCTGCGCCAGATCCAGGCCGGCGAACAAGGGCACCCGGGCCGCACACGGCTCCGGCTCGCCGACCGGGGTCAAAGACAGCTCCACACGCACCCCGTCAGTCTCTCACACCGGACTTGACCGAGGTTAAGGCGTCACGCGGAGGACGTCCGTACGGTCAGAGACGTCCCTGGAACACAGGGACCGCCACGGGCCACCGGCTCGGGCTCCCACCACCCGGGAGGCCACCGTGCCACCCACGACCCACAGGAGTGACGATGACCGCCACCACCCACACCCTGCTCCGTGCCGAAGGTTTCAGCTGCCCCTCGTGCGTCCGCAAGATCGAGAAGGCCCTCGACGCCCTGCCCGGCGTGAGCTCCGCGAAGGTCCACTTCGAGACGCAGCGCATCGAGGTCGACCACGACCTGCAGCGCAGCACCGTCCAGGACCTGATCGACGCCGTCGCCGGGGTCGGATACACCGCCCGCGCGTCCGCCTTCTGACCCGTCCGGACCCCGCCTCGAAAGGAACCCCCGATGTCCACCTCCGGTGACCCGCGTCCGCGGCCTCGAGCCGCGGGCCTCCGGGTGCCCCGACGCTGGCGCCGGCCGCTCCTGGCCGGTGCTCTGATCGCCGTCTCGCTGGTCCTCGATCCCGGCCAGCTCACGGGCGCCACCGCCGGCCCCCTGGCCGCGGGCCTCATGCTCGCCGCGACACTGGTCGCCGGCCTGCCGATCCTCCGCAACGCGGTGGCCGCCCTGCGCGTCAAGACCCTCGGCATCGACCTGCTCGTGGCCATCGCGGCGATCGGTGCCTCCCTGCTCGGCAACTTCTGGGAGGCCGCCGCCGTCACGTTCCTGTTCTCCCTCGGGCACGCACTCGAAGACGCCACCCTCGCCAAGACCAGGTCCGCGCTCGCGGACCTGGTGTCCACGGCGCCCGAGACCGCCGTCGTCCTGGAGGCGGACGGCTCCCAGCGCACTGTCCCGGCGCATGCGGTCACCCCGGGTGCCACGGTGCTCGTCAAAGCGGGCGCGCGGGTCCCGGTCGACGGCGTGGTGCTCACCGGTTCCGGCGCCGTGGATGAGGCCTCCATCACCGGCGAGTCCATCCCCGCGGAGAAGGCCGACGGGGATGAGGTCTTCGCGGGCACCGTGGCCACCGCGGGCCTGCTGCACGTGGAAGCCCGCGGCATCGGCGCGGACACGACCCTCGCCCGTATCATCCACCGAGTGGAGGCCGCTCAGGAGGCCCGGGCCAGGACCCAGCAGTTCATGGACCGGTTCTCCCGCTGGTACACGCCGGCCATCATGGTGCTGGCCGTCGTCACCGGTCTGCTCACGCGCGACGTCCCGCTCGCGCTCACACTGCTGGTGATCGGCTGCCCGGGCGCGCTCGTGATCTCCATCCCCGTGGCGATCGTCGCCGGCATCGGCCGCGGTGCCAAGGACGGCGTCCTGGTCAAGGGCGGCGAATACCTCGAGCGGTCCGCTCGGGTGGACGCCGTCGCTGTGGACAAAACCGGCACGCTCACCGCCGGCACCCCGCGGCTCACCGACGTCGTCGCCCTCGAACCCGGCTCGGAGGATGAGGTGCTGGCCTGGGCGGCCCGGCTGGAAGCCGCCTCGGATCACCCGTTGGCCGCACCCATCGTGGCGGCTGGACGGGAACGCGGGCTGCTCGACGGCGGCCTGGCCACGGACGTGGACGTGGTGATCGGCCGAGGTCTCACCGGCCAGGTGGATGGGCGGGCGGTCGCCGTGGGCAACCTCGCCCTGCTGCGGGAACGCGGGACGGACCCGCGCAGCACAGACCGGGTCGAGCAGATCGCCGCCGATCTCGCCGGCCAGGGGCGCACCCCGATGGCGGTCGCCGTGGACGACGTGCCGCTGGGGGTGCTCGCCGTGGCCGACACCGTCCGCCCGGAGGCCGAGGAGATGATCCGTGCGCTCCACCGGATCGGGGTGCGCGAGGTCATCATGCTCACCGGAGACCAGGCCGGGGTGGCCCACGCGGTAGCGCGGGAGGTCGGGGTGGACCAGGTGCGGGCGGGTCTGCTTCCCGAGGACAAGCTGGACGCCATCGTGGAGATGCAGCGTCGGGGCAGGACCGTGGCCATGGTCGGCGACGGCATCAACGACGCACCCGCGTTGGCGACGGCGGACATCGGCGTCGCGATGGGCGCGGCCGGTTCCGCCGTGGCCATCGAGACCGCGGACATCGCCCTGATGGGGGACCGGCTCGAGCGGCTCCCGCAGGCGCTCGGCCTGGCCCGCCGGACCGTGGCGGTGATGCGGCAGAACATCATCATCTCCCTCGTGACGGTGCTGGCATTGCTTGCGGGCGTCTTCGCCGGGGGAGTGACCATGTCCATCGGGATGCTCGTGCACGAGCTCTCCGTGCTGGCGGTGATCGTCAACGCCATGCGGCTGCTGGGCGGCAGCGGACGGAGCCGCCGGTGAAGGCGGGCGGCGCGCTGGCCCCGCCCGCCTTCCGGGACCTGAGTCCGCGGCGTAGCGTCGAGCAGGACGGGTGACATCTGCACCCGTCCCCACCGTGACCGGATGCTGGGCACGGCGGATCCTTCGCACAGGGGGAGGGGGACCCGCCGAAGTCTACTCGGGCGCGCCTCGCCGCGCCCGGGGCGATGAAGGGTCCCTGCGGCGAGTATCGGCGCTGTCGCGACGCACGAGACAGTCCTTCTCCGGCGTAGTGTCTACCTGACGGGCGGCGCAGAAGATGCGGAATGCCGTGACGCGGACCGGACGGGATGCTCCTCGGGGGGGGGGGGGGCAACGCCCGCTGTCACCCGAGGCACGGTGGCACAGCGTCTGCGCCGCGTTTCTCGCTAATGGTGCCAATGGTACAGACTGTGGGGCGACTTGGGCTCTTGCGCACTCCTTCCGTATGGTTGAAAGCGTCCGCTTGGGCGATTCGGGGTCCTGTGCGCCGCTGTCAGACCGCCTGCGTCCCCTTCGCTTACCCCCGCATATTCCCGATTGCAGAGGTTTCCCCTATGAAAAACCTGCCTCCCGTCTCTCGCCGTTCTGTGGCCACTGGCCTCGCCTGGGCCGCGCCTGCCGTCGCCGTCACTGCCGCCGCTCCTGCCTTCGCCGCCTCCACCTGCGGCGCCCCGTACGTCACAGCGGGGGGGCGGCCTGGCCTATAACTTCGGTTCCCTCGGTGCCGCCACCACCGATCAGCAGCTCACCCTGGGCGCCCAGGTGACTGTGCACAACCTACCCGCCGGCGTCACTGTAACCTCCGTGACCGAGCAGTTCTTCGTCATGAACCGCCAGGGTCAGACCTCCCCCGGCCCCGGCGCCTTCTTCATGGGCAATGTCTCCACCAACTGGTACAGGGCCCGCAATTGCACCTCGGTTGGATGCTCCGTGCCCTGGACCGGGCCCATCGGCGGCGTCGTCGGCATGCCCGACCGCTCCACGGGACCCAACGCCGGCTGGTCGCAGACCGTGACCAACACCCGGAACAACGTGAACCACACCTTCAGCAATGGCACCGTGGCCCCCGCCTGGGATGTCAATCTGACCTGGTCCCCCACGTCTTCGAACGCCTACACTCTGACGACAGATTCCACTGGTTGCACCACGTTCAAGACCACTCCGTCTGGCCGCTTCGGCGTGAACTACTACGGGGTGACCGGCACCACCCAGGGTGCCGCCACCTGTGTCACTGCTGACTACCGCGTGACGGTGACCCTCAGCGACGGCCGGACGCTGACCTACCGCAGCTCCACCTCCTCGACCTGCCCGGACTGAGCCGCTGAACACAGCTCGACGACCACGGCGCCCCCCGTCCTTCATGGACGGGGGCGCTCATGTTGCGGGGGCGTGTAGCGCGGACGGCCCGGTTGGGCCGCTCCCAGAACTACGGTTTCTCGTTCACGCGGGGGTCACCCCCTCTGCGGTGACGACGCCACCGGGGACGACCGCGAGTTGGGCGGAGGCTGAGGTGGTGGGTAGGGCCAACGACTTGCGCACCCGTGCCGATGTCCTCCGCGCTGCGACAACCGCCGGAGACCCAGCCCGGGCGTCCGTCGGCGGGACAGAGGATGGTCCAACAAGATCCGGTGAGCCGTGCCGGGGCCGCCCTCGACCGGGCGGGCGGTGTCGACGACGGTGCCGGTGAGGACCCGCACTGCCTGGAGGGGGCCTCATGCCGGGGCTCATGTGCATCGGCGATCAGGTGGACATGTCCACGCAGTGCTAGCGGCAACCAGGCACGCAACCACGGACACGACAAGGCCCCCGGAATCCGCATGATTCCGGGGGCCTGCGTGGGGTGAGCGATAGGGATTGAAACCGCCATGCGGGTTGAACCTGTTCAACTTCGCTGTCGCCTCGAGCAGACATTGACCGTTGCCTGTCAGCGTGACTCGCCGCAAGAGGAAGCGGGGAATCGCCCGCGGACGAGGAAGGCCCCCACCGAACCGGTGAGGACCTTTTGCGCTGCGCGCATCGCGGTCAGGCGGCGACGCTGGGGGTCTTCTCGCGATGCCGCGTGATCCAGGTGTGAGTGCGGTCCTTGAGGCCAGGGTCCCAGGCGCGACCGACGATGTCGTCGGCGGCGTCCAGAAGCTCTGGAGCAATCCGCACCCCCTGCCGAAGGCTGAACTGGAGGATGTCGTCGACGACCATCCAGTCGTCACCGGAATCCCGAGCGCTGCCGATGAGGGCCTTCGCGCTCTCGTCCAGGGCCGGGACGACGTCACGAGCGAGCATCTCGATGAGTGCGTCAAGATGGTCCATGTCGCCTGCTCGTTATCCATCCAGGCTCTTTGATCATGTCAAGCGTGGATTCTACCGGCTCTCGGCTGTTCCGGCCTCGGAGAGCATGGCGGGCATCTGACGGAACTTGCCGCCCTCGTAGTAGCCGACCCTGTACGTCGTCACACCGGCCCTGTTCGTGCGTGCCTGGATGGTAGCCAACGACTCACTCCTGCTCTCTCCGGTTGATGCATGGAACCCGTAGGGGCACCGGCACTACCATGGAGCGCTACCAAGACAAGATAAGGCCCCCGGAATCCGCATGATTCCGGGGGCCTGCATGGGGTGAGCGACGGGGATTGAACCCGCGACCTTCTGGACCACAACCAGACGCTCTGCCGACTGAGCTACGCCCACCATGCTCTCCGCAACGGCGCACCGCTCGAAGCAACGGAGAAGACTATACACCAGCCAGAGCCGGCACCGCACACCGCCTCCCGTGGGGAGGCTGCAGCGCTCAGCCCTGTGCGGCTCCCTGAGCAGCGGCCTGGTCCGCACCCGGCACGCCACTGATCCGCCGGGCCACCGCGGCGGCCTCCTCGGAGGTGGGGCCGGGGGCGGGCACCATCACGGTCTCGCGGTAGTAGCGCAGCTCCGTGATGGAGTCGCGGATGTCCCCGAGGGCGCGGTGGCCACCGGTCTTCTCGGGGGACTGGAAGTAGGCGCGGGGGTACCAGCGGCGCGCCAGCTCCTTCAGCGTGGAGACGTCCACGATCCGGTAGTGCAGGTGCTCGACCACCTCCGGCATGTAGCGCTGCAGGAACCGCTTGTCCTGGCCCACCGAGTTGCCGGCCAGGAGCGCCTTGCCCGCGGGCACCCGCTCGGCGAGGTACTCGAGCACGCGCGCGGCGGCGCCCTCCAGGCTGAGGCCGGTGCCCAGCTCCTCCAGCAGGCCCGAACGGGTGTGCATGTCCCGGACGAACGGGTCCATGCCGGCCAGGGCAGCCTCGGAGGGGCGAATCACCAGGTCCAGGCCCTCGTCGAGGATCTCCAGCTCGGAGTCCGTGATCAGCACGGCCACCTCCACGAGTTCGTCCGTGTCCGGGTCCAAGCCGGTCATCTCACAGTCGATCCAGACCAGGGGGGCGCGCTCGGGCGCGGCGCTGCTCGTCTCACTCATGCCGCCCAGGCTACTCGCGGCACCGGGTGGTAGATTCCTCCGAGCCCCTGAACCCGAGCAGGAACGCCGCCGGGCGCGCATCCGGGCGGGTTCGGACGCGCACACGGAAGGACCCGCCGCATGAGCGTGCCGCACCCCGAGCCGACCCGCCCCCAGGATGAGGCGGCCCCCGCCGTCCCCGCCGGGTCCCGGCCCATCGACTCCCCGCCCCCCGCTGACGCCCCCGGGCGCCGGACGCTGCCGCTCCGCCTTGTGCTGACCGGCGTGCTCGGCTCCCTGCTCGTCACCGTCTGCTCCTACGGGGTGGGCTGGATCGCCCCGGCCTCACCCCTGCAGCGCTGGCCGTGGCTGGCTGCCTGGCGCACCCACGAGGCCGCGATCCTGGCCGCCGTCGCCGGACTGGCTGTGGGCCTGTGGCTGATGCTCTGGGCTTGGCTGCGCGTCTACCGCCGGGTGGATCTGCGCGGGGACGCCGCCGTCGGCTCCCTGGCCCGCGCGTCGGTGTGGTGGGCGCTGCCCCAGCTGCTGGCGCTGCCGATTCTCAGCCGGGACATGTTCGCGTACCTCGCGCAGGGGCGCATGATGGTCGCCGGGCGCAACCCCTATGAGGACGCCATCGCGGACGTGCCCAACTGGCTGCAGCTCGGCGCGGACTCCATGTGGGCCTACGACGGCACCCCCTACGGCCCCGCCTTCCTCTGGATCGAGGAGGTCGTGGTGCGGGCGCTGGGTGTGGACCTGCCGGCGCTCGCGATCGGCGTGTTCCGCCTGGTGGCGGTGGCCGGGCTCGTGCTCACTGCGGTGTTCGTGCCGCTGATCGCCCGCCGTGCCGGCCTACCAGCCGCGTTCGCGCTGTGGCTCACAGTGCTCAACCCGCTGATGATCGTCCACTTCGTGGCCTCCGGGCACAACGACTCCCTCATGGTGGGCCTGGCCCTGGCCGGCACCTGGTGCGCCATGCGCGCCGGGGGAGTGGACCGGTCCCGTCCCCGCCCGTCCGCCGGGGCCCCCGCCTCCGGCGCACCCCACCCCGACGACGGCGCCGCCCCCACCGACGACGGCGCCGCCCCCACCGACAGCGCGGCGGTACGCCATGGCCTGGGTGTGCTCGCGGCCATGCTGCTGGCCCTGTCCGTGGCGATCAAGCCGATCACGCTCGTGCTGCTGCCCTTCGTGGGTCTGCTGTGGGCCGGCTCGCAGGCCGGGTGGCTGCGTCGCTTCGTGTTCTGGGCGGCCACGGCCGTGGTGTCCCTGGGCACGCTCGCGGCCGTGGGCGCGGCGACGGGGGTCGGCTTCGGCTGGTTGCGCGTGATCGCCGGCACCGGCACAGGCAGCTCCCCGTGGTCGCCGGTGGGGCTCGCCAGCACCCTGGTCACCGCCGTGCTGCAGGGCGCGGAGGAGGCCGCGGACGCGGACGCCGTGCTGGCCACCCTCAAGGTGGTGGGCCGGCTGGCCTCGATCGTGCTGGTGTTGGTGCTCATGTTCGTGGGGCGGCAGGACCGTGTGCTGCCGCGCATGGCGTGGGCGTTCGCCGCCGTCGTGGTGCTCTCCCCGGTGATCCACGCCTGGTACCTGCTGTGGCTGCTGCCGTTCTTCGCGGCCGCGGTGGTCCGCCGCGCCTGGCACCTGGGCTGGGTGGTGTTCACGGTGTGCTTCTTCCTGGCGTTCGGCGCGCAGGACCAGATCTTCACGTGGGACTTCCTGCACCTGGGGGAGACCGTCCGCCTGGTCTCCCTGCTGACCTCCGCTGTGTGCCTGGCAGTGATCTTCCTGGTGGACAGGCGCACCCGGGGCTTCCTGGGTGCCCTGGTGCCGCTGAGTGCGCCCGTGCCCCGGGGGCAGACGGACCCCGCCGTGGAAGCCCACGCACGCACCGACCGGTCCGCCCCGTGAGGCCCGCGCCGGATTCCGCGTCCTCTCCGGCGCACGGCCTCACCCCACCCCCGGCCCCCGCCCCCACAGCGCGGCAGGCACTGCGGGAGGGCGCGCTGGCCGCGTGGGCCGTGGTGGTGGCCTCCTGGGGGGTGGGCTGGCTGCCACTGACCACGCCGTCGTCGGTGTTCTCCGGCACCACGATCCTCACGCCGCTGCGCGTGGGGTTCGTGCCCGTCACGGCGTGCGCCGTGCTGCTGGCTGTGGGCTCGCTGCTGATGGTGCGCGCCTGGCTGCGCCTGGGCCGGGCACTGCAGGGCCGCTGGGAGGCCGCCGGGCCGGTGGTCCGCAGGGCTGCATGGGCGTGGTCCCTGCCGTTCCTGCTGGCCTTCCCCGTGTTCTCCCGGGACGTGTACTCCTACCTCCAGCAGGGCCGGCTGCTCTCCCTGGGGCTGGACCCGTACCAGCATGGCGTCTCTGCCCTGGGCGGCTGGTTCATGCACGGGGCGGACTCCATCTGGGCGGAGTCCCCGTCCCCGTACGGGCCGCTGTTCCTCGTGTTCGCCACGGGGGTGTGGCGGCTTACCGGCGGGCAGGTGGAGCTGTCCGTCACCCTGTTCCGTCTGCTGGCCCTGGCCGGGCTGGCTCTATGCCTGTGGGCGCTGCCGCGCCTGGCTGAGGCATCGGGCCGGTCGGCCTCCTGGGCGGTGTGGGTGTGCCTGGTGAACCCGCTGTTCCTGCTCTACATGGTGGCCGGGGTCCACAACGACTCCCTCATGACCGGCCTCATGCTCGTGGGCCTGGTGCTGCTGATGCGCGCCGGCCGCCGCCGCGTGCTGCGCCTGTGGGGGCTGGTGGCGGTGGCATTATCCGTCGCGATCAAGCCGCTCACCGTGCTCGCTCTGCCGTTCGTGGCGATGCTCCTGCCCACCGGCGACGCCCACTTCCGCCCCGGAACGCAGACGCGGATGCGCCGGCGCGAACGCATCGGCCCCTGGATCACGACGGCGGCCGTCGCCCTGGCCGTGATGACGATCCTCGGCGCGGGCACGGGCCTGTGGTTCGGGTGGGTGCCGGCGATGGCCACGAGCGGGTCCGCAGCCTTCCCCTATGCGCCGGTCGGACTGCTGGGCTTGGGCCTGGGCTGGGCGGTGGACGCGGTGAGCACGGTGCCGGCGCGCACCGTGGCCTCGGGGTTCTACACACTCATGATCGTGGCAGCCCTCGGGTTCACCGTGTGGATGGCGCTGCGCCGGACCCCCCGGCACCCGGTGTACGCCACGGCGCTGTGCCTGCTTGTGGCCGTGGTCGCCGCCCCCATCATCCAGCCCTGGTACTTCCTCTGGGTGATGCCGCTGCTGGCGTGCGCGCCCCGCCCGCTGCCGGGCACCGCTGACCACCCGCGCTGGCTCGGCTGGGTGACGGCGGCTGCGGCCCTCGCACTCATCGGCGCCGGCGTGGTGGACCAGCTCTCCGTGGCCCAATGGCTTCCACTGGCGCTGATCCGTTGCGTGAACGCGGTGGTGGTGCTCGTGGGCATCTGGTGGATTGTCCGCCGGGACGCCTCGACCGCGCCGCTGTTCCCCCGAGGACGGGGCCGCCCGCCACGCGAGACCATCGAACCCCGCCGGCCACTCCCAGCCCCCGCACCGGCCAGGACCACGCTGCCGGCCTCCGCCCCTCGCCTCGACCAGGAGTGACCGTGCCCGCCCGCCCCGAACGCACTGCCCCGCCCGCCCTCCGCCCTGGCAGTCCTTCCCCACCCACCCTCCGCCCTTCCGGGCGCCTGCTCGGCCTGCTGCTGGCCGTGACCGCCCTCGCCGCGCTCGCAGCGCTGCTCAGCAAGCAGTGGTGCCGCCTGAACGGCTGGGTGGAACCCGGCATGCACGTGCACATGTGCTACTCGGACTTCGCGCAGCTGTTCCCCACCCGCGGGCTCGCCGACGGCCACTTCCCCTTCTTCACGCCCCTGCCCGAGGAGCAGTGGATGGAGTACCCGGCGCTGCTGGCCGTCGTCGCCGGGGTCACCGCATGGTTCGTCCCAGACACCGGCAGCCTCCACGAGCGCACCGTGCAGTACTTCGACGTCAACGCCCTCGGGGTGGTGCTCTGCTGGGCTGTGCTGGTCGTCGCCACCGCCCACACCGCCCGGGCCCGTGCCCGGGACGCGCTCCTCGTGGCCCTGGCCCCGACCGTCATCCTCACCTCCATGCTCAACTGGGACCTGTGGGCCGTGATGCTCGCCGGCCTCGCCCTGTGGGCCTGGAGCGCCGAGCGGCCCGTGCTCGCCGGCGCCCTGCTCGGCCTCGGCACCGCCACCAAGCTCTACCCGCTGTTCTTCTTCGGCGCCCTGCTCGTGCTCGCCCTGCGCACCGGCCGCTGGCGGGAGTTCGGCGGGGCGCTCGCGGCCGGGGCGGTGGCATGGGCCGCGGTGAACGTGCCATTCATGCTGACGGCCTTCGACCAGTGGTCCCGGTTCTACACGTTCTCGGGGGAGCGGGAGGTCTCCTTCTCCTCGGTGTGGCTGGCCCTGCACTGGACGGGTTGGTCCGGGGCCACCTTCTCCCTGCTGTCCAACGGGCTGTTCGCCCTGTGCTGCGCCGGCGTGCTCTGGCTGGGCCTGGCCGCCCCGGTGCGGCCGCGCCTGGCCCAGCTCTGCATGCTGATCGTGGCCTCGTTCCTGCTGCTCGGGAAGGTCTACTCCCCGCAGTTCGTCATGTGGCTGGTGCCGCTGGTGGTGCTCGCCAACCCCCGCCCACGCCAGTTCTGGATCTGGCAGGCGGCCGAGGTGCTGCACTGGGCTGGGCTGTGGGTGAGCCTGAGCCGCGCCACCGCCGGGGAGGGCTTCGGGCCGGTGTGGGTGCAGGCCTGGTACGTGCTCGGCATCGCTGTGCACATGGCCGCGCTGATCTGGGTGTGCGTCACCGTCATCCGGGACATCCTGGACCCCTCCAGGGACCCGGTCCGACGCACGGCCCTCACCCACGGCGGACAGGTCGCTCCCGGCGTGGGTGAGGACCCGAACGCCGGGGTGTTCGCCGGAGTCGAGGACCGCCTGGTGCTCCGCACCCGCTGACGACCCGGTGCTCCGCACCCGCTGACGACCCGGCGCTCCGCGCCCACTGACGGCCGCCGCCCCCGGCCTGGCCTCGCACGCCGGGCTCAGCGGTGGCGCAGATACTCCGAGCAGACCGGGTTCACCGGGTGGTCCGGACGGTGCAGCACCACCACACCCCGCTCGTCCCACACCCGCTCGAACCCGAGATCCTCAGCCCGGCCCAGGGCATCAGCGGCAGGCAGCGAGTCCCAGCCGCCGGGCTCGCGCTCGCGCAGGTCCACCACCATCCACGTGGGCAGCTCCGGGTCCATCTGCCCGGCCAGGGTCACCAGGGTGCGCGGGGTCAGATGCGGGATCACCGTGTCCGGGGCCTCCACGCACACCCCGTCCGGGATCAGGGAGGCGGCGTGGTCGAGGTCCCGGGCGCGCTCGGTCACCGTGATCTGCCCGGTGAGTGTGCGGTGGAACGGGTACAGGACCGGTACGAACAGTGTGCCCACCACCGCGGTGCCCAGGAACACCGCCGTCACCCGCTGGGGCAGGCGTGCGGCCCACGGGCGCCGCCGTGCCAGGGAGACGGCCGCCTGCACCGCTGCCAGCAGCATCACCGGGGCCAGGATCGCGTCGTACTGGTACACCGGTGCCCACACGGTCAGGCGGTCGTTCCACAGCCGGGACAGCAGCACCGGCAGGGCGATGATCGTCAGCGGGCTCAGCAGCGGCAGGAACAGCAGCGGCACCAGGTGCAGCAGCAGCAGCGCAACCTTCAGCGGATGATCCACGAGGGCCGCCGCCGCCTCCCACGGGCGGGTGAGGATCGCCGTCACCGAGGAGCCCAGGTCCGGTCCGAGCGCCTGGAACTGCCAGTAGAAGAAGCTTCCGTCCGGGGAGAAGTGAGGGATCGCCACGGAGGTGGCGAACCAGTAACCGGCCACACCGGCCACCAGGGCGACGGCGGCCGGCGCCCAGCGGCGACGCACCGCCAGCACCACGGCCACGGCGGCCACCGTCACCCCCAGGTCCTCCCGCGCCGCCAGCAGCGGCAGGCACAGCAGCACGGCCGTCCAGGCGCGCCCACGGTCCAGGGCCCACAGCAGCCAGGCGATCACCGGCACGGCCAGGGTGACCTCGTGCAGGCCCCAGTTGACCATCGCCTGGTAGGGCCAGGAGAACAGCAGGCCCGCCACCGCTGCGAGGGACCAGCCGGGCCCGAGGCGGCCGCGCAGCACCAGGTGCACGGGGACGGCGGAGGCGGCCAGGGCGAGCCCGGTCACGATGCCGAGCATCCGTGGGTCGTCCCAGATCCAGTAGGCGGGGGCGAGCAGGGCCAGGATCGGGTGGAAGTGATCGCCGAGCAGGTGGAAGCCCACACCCTTGACAGACACGATCGGCGGGTTGAACAGGGCGTACTGGCGGACGGCCTGATCGAAGATGCCGAGGTCGTAGCCCTTGACCCGGTACGAGGTGTAGAGCAGGGCGGCGTGCACGCTGGCGAGCACCGTGAAGCCGACCATCAGCAGGGTCAGGCCTGCCACCTCGCGCCGCAGGGGAGGTCGGGCCAGGGGGGCGAGCAGGCGGGGCAGCGGCCGTGGGCGCACGCGGTCCAGGGGGTCCTCCTCCGACGACTCCGGCGGCACGGGCCGTGCGGGCCGGGCCGGACGAGCGCCCCAGGAGGGATTCGAACCCCCGACCGGCGGATTAGAAGGCCGCTGCTCTGTCCAGCTGAGCTACTGGGGCTGGGCCGGTCCAGTCTAGCCGGGCTGCTCCTGCACAGGGCTCCAGGGCCCGGCCTGCATCCCCAGATCCGGCCCCGAGTACCCCACGCCGGGCCGTCAGGGGCTGGGATGGAGACAGGACGCACCAACCGGCGCGGCCGCGGCACCGGGGCGGGCCCCGGCCGCCCCACACGTCAGAAGGGACACCCACCATGCAGGACACGCTCACCCTCCGCGGGTTCGTCGCCACGGATCCGGCCACCCGCCAGACCTCCGGCGGCACCGAGGTCACCGCCTTCCGGATGGCCTCCACCGAACGCCGGTACGACAAGTCCGCCGGCACCTGGGTGGACGCGCACACCAACTGGTACAACGTCTCCGCGTTCGGGCAGCTCGGAGCCAACACGGCCCAGTCCGTGCGCAAGGGGAACCCGGTGATCGTCACCGGCCGGCTGCGCGTGCGGGACTGGTCCACGCAGGAGCGCTCGGGCACCTCCGTGGACGTGCTCGCCGACTCCGTCGGCCTGGACCTGGGCTACGGCTCGGCCGCGTTCGTCCGCTCCCAGCGCTCCGCTCCCGCTCGCCTGTCCGAGCCCGGGCGGGAGGCTGGCCCCAGCCGGGACGAGCAGGAGGGCGAGCAGGGCACACAGGCCGAGGCCGACGTCGTCGACGGATTCGGCTTGCCGCTGCCCCCGGCCCTGCGCGGCGGCGACGCCCAGGCCGGCACGGAGACGGCCGACGACGACAGCCCGGAGACAGAGCGGACGGACGCGACGGAGGACTGATGCGCACCGGTGGCCGGGCCGATGCCGGGATCGGCCCGGCCACCCACTAGCCTGGAGCGCATGGCGGAATTCATCTACACGATGGTCAAGGCCCGCAAGAAGGTGGGCGACAAACTGATCCTGGACGACGTCACCATGTCGTTCTTCCCCGGGGCGAAGATCGGCATGGTCGGCCCCAACGGTGCCGGCAAGTCCACGATCCTGAAGATCATGGCCGGGCTCGACGAGCCCTCCAACGGCGAGGCACGGCTGTCCCCCGGGTATACGGTGGGCATCCTCATGCAGGAGCCGAAGCTCGACGAGTCCAAGACCGTCCTGGAGAACGTCCAGGAGGGGGTCGGTGAGATCTACCGGAAGATCGTCCGCTACAACGAGATCTCCGAGGAGATGGCGAACCCGGACGCGGACTTCGACGCCCTCATGGAGGAGATGGGCCAGCTGCAGGGCGAGATCGACGCGGCCGACGCCTGGGACCTGGACTCCCAGCTGGAGCAGGCCATGGATGCCCTGCGCTGCCCGCCCGGCGATGCGAAGGTCGAGCACCTCTCCGGTGGTGAGAAGCGCCGTGTGGCCCTGTGCGCCCTGCTGCTGCAGAAGCCGGACCTGCTGCTGCTGGACGAGCCCACCAACCACCTGGACGCCGAGTCCGTGCAGTGGCTCGAGCAGCACCTGGCCTCCTACCCGGGTGCCGTCGTCGCCGTGACCCACGACCGCTACTTCCTCGACCACGTGGCCGGCTGGATCTGCGAGGTCGACCGCGGCCGCCTCTACCCGTACGAAGGCAACTACACGACCTACCTGGAGACCAAGCGCCAGCGCCTGGAGATCCAGGGCAAGAAGGACGCCAAGCTCGCCAAGCGCCTCGCCGAGGAGCTGGACTGGGTGCGCACCAACACCAAGGGCCGCCAGGCCAAGTCGAAGGCGCGTCTGGCCCGCTACGAGGAGATGGCCGCGGAGGCGGAGAAGACCCGCAAGCTGGACTTCGAGGAGATCCAGATCCCGCCGGGCCCGCGCCTGGGCAACGTGGTGATCGAGGCCAAGGACCTCAAGAAGGGCTTCGGGGACCGCACGCTGATCGACGGGCTGTCCTTCTCCCTGCCGCGCAACGGCATCGTCGGCGTGATCGGCCCGAACGGCGTGGGCAAGACCACCCTGTTCAAGACCATCGTGGGCCTGGAACCCCTCGACGGCGGCGAGCTCAAGGTCGGCGAGACCGTGAAGATCTCCTACGTGGACCAGAACCGCACTAACATCGACCCGGAGAAGTCCCTGTGGGAGGTCGTCTCCGACGGCCTGGACTACATCAAGGTCGGCAACGTGGAGATGCCCTCGCGCGCGTACGTGTCCGCGTTCGGCTTCAAGGGCCCGGACCAGCAGAAGAAGGCCGGGGTGCTCTCCGGTGGCGAGCGCAACCGCCTCAACCTGGCGCTGACCCTCAAGGAGGGCGGCAACCTGCTGCTGCTCGACGAGCCCACCAACGACCTCGACGTGGAGACCCTCACCTCCCTGGAGAACGCGCTGCTCGAGTTCCCCGGCTGCGCCGTGGTGGTCTCCCACGACCGCTGGTTCCTGGACCGCACCGCCACGCACATGCTGGCCTACGAGGGCACCGAGGAGAACCCGTCCAACTGGTACTGGTACGAGGGCAACTTCGAGTCCTACGAGGCCAACAAGGTCGAGCGCCTCGGCCCTGAGGCCGCCCGCCCGCACCGTGTGACGCACCGCAAGCTCACGCGCGACTGATCCCCCCGGGCGCCCCACGGACGCCCCGGGACGCACGACGCCGGCCGCTCACCCCGCGTGGGGTGGGCGGCCGACGTCGTGTGCGGGGCCGGGAGGCGGGGCCCGGTGCCCGGCTCTCAGACGCCGGGCGCGGTGCGGATCATGCCCTCCTGCGCCACCGTCGCCACAAGGTGCCCGTCGCGGGTGAACACGCGGCCGAGGCCGAGGCCGCGGGCACCCTGCGCGGACGGGGACTCCTGCACGTAGAGCAGCCACTCGTCCGCCCGGGCGGGCCGGTGGAACCACATCGCGTGGTCCAGCGAGGCCACGGACATCCCCGGGTGGGTCCAGGCGAGGCCGTGGCGGCGCAGCACCGGCTCCAGCAGCGTGTAGTCCGAGGCGTAGGTCAGCGCGGAGCGGTGCAGGTGGGGGTCGTCCGCCAGGGGTGAGAAGGTACGCATCCACACCATGTTCCGGCTCCGGCGGTGCTCGTCCGGGCGCACGTACACGGCCGGGGTCACGTGGCGGATGTCGAAGGGACGGGACCAAGCGGTCTCCTGGGCCACCGGGTGGTCGATCCCGCCGAGCAGGTCCGCGGCGGAGGGCAGCTCCTCCGGGCCGGGCACGTCCGCGGGCATCGGCTCGTGGTGGTCCACGCCCTCGGCGGCCTGCTGGAACGAGCAGGTCAGCGAGAGGATCGTCCGGCCCTCCTGGCTCGCGGAGACCTGCCGCACGGAGAAGGAGCGGCCGTCGCGCAGGGGGTCCACCGTGAAGGTGATCGGCGCCAGCGCGTCCCCAGGACGGACGAAGTAGGCGTGCAGCGAGTGCGCGGGCCGGTCCGCGGGGGCGGTGCGTCCGGCAGCCGCGAGCGCCTGGGCCAGCACCTGCCCGCCGAACACGCGGCCGAGGGCCTGCGGGGGAGTGGTGCCCGTGAACCGGGGAGCACCGGTGGCCGGATCCGGTTCGGCCGGGGTGAGGTCGAGGATGCCGCGCAGCAGGTCGGTCGGGTCGGTCGGCGCCGTCGGCGGGCGCTGGGGGGTCGGGCTCATGGACTCTCCTGGGTGGGGTTCGGGGCCGGGACACGGACCTGGGACAATCGTTCCATGCCCGACGCCACCTCCTCCGACGCCTCTGCCACCGACGTCCCCGCCACCGACGCCGGCCCCCCGGCCGGGCCCGCCGTCGTCGCCCCGGCCTCCGACTCCGACGCCCCCGAGGGCTCCGCCGCCCCCGAGAGCGCGGGGGGCAAGGTCCTGCACCTGGCCGATGAGCGCTCCGTGCGTGACCTCGAGGAGTTCGCCTCCCGCGCCCGGCGCGTGGCGGACACCGGCATGCGGCTGACCGTGGCCGCCCCGGCCACCGCCGGCCGTCCGCCGTTGCTGGCCCAGTGGGTGTCCGTGCTGCAGCCGGCCGGCCTGGGTGACGCCGTCCCCGTGGTCCTCGGCCTGCGCACCGTGCCGCTGGCCTCGGCCTCCGGGGTCGAGGGCCTGGACGTGGTGGTTCCCCTGGCCGCGGTGGGCGAGCGCACCGCCCGGATGCGCTCGGCGGCGGGGGAGCAGGCGCGGGCGTTCACGCTGCCGCCGACCCGTGAGCAGGTGGCATGGACGGCCCTGACCCCGCCCCGGTCCGGCTGGCAGGTGCGGGCGGAGGTCGGCGAGGACGAGCTGCTGGAGGTCGCACGCCTGGGCGCTGAGGCGGTGCGGGACGCGCTGCCACAGGATCCGGGGGAGGCGCTCGTGCGCCGGGTGCGCGCACAGGTGTGGTCGCCGGCCCTCGGCGGGGAGGTGAGCTTCCCCGCGGGCATGGCCTTCGGCGCCCACGCCCTCGGGTTCCTGCGGCCCGGCGGCCGGGCGCGGGTGGCCGTCAACGGTCCGTGGCGCCGGCTGGACACCCCTGGCGGGTTCGTGCTCGGCCGGGCGGCCGTCGGCGTCTGAGCCGGTGGGCCGGGCCCGGCACGCCGGGGCGGCCGGTCAGGCGGCGTCGCTCCGGAAGGCGGAGGGGACCGGTCAGGCGGAGTTCACCAGGGAGTGGGCGGCCCGCTCCAGGTAGTCCCAGAGCTCGGCCTCGTGCAGCGGGGGCAGGTCCAGGGACTCGACGGCGGTGCGCATGTGGCGCAGCCAGGCGTCCCGGGCCGCCGGGTCCACCCGGAAGGGCATGTGCCGCATCCGCAGGCGGGGGTGTCCGCGCTGCTCGGAGTAGGTGCGCGGGCCGCCCCAGTACTGCTCCAGGAACATCCGCAGGCGCGCCTCAGCGCCCTCCCAGTCGTCGTCCGGGTACATGGGTGCCAGCAGGGGGTCCTGCCGGACGTTCTCGTAGAACACGCGGGTGAGGGCGGCGAAGGTCTCGCGCCCGCCGACGGCCTCGTAGAAGCTCGCGGCCTGGGCCTGTGTCTCGGCTGGGGCGCCGGCCATGGCCACGGGCTCCACCTCGGCCGGCCGATCCGTCAGCCCCGTCACCTGCGTCGGAGGCTTCGCGACGCGCGGGCGCAGCACCGCCAGCGGCGCACCCAGCCGGGCCGAGTGGTCGGGCAGGGCGGTGCCGGAGGAGGAGTCCGCGGTGTCCGCGGCGGCCGCAGCGGGGACGGGCTCCACGATGATCGGCGCCGAGACCGAGTTCGCGATGAAGCACATCCGGTGCGCCTCGGCGTGCAGCCGGTCGGCGCGCTCACGCTCGGCTTCCTCGGCCAGACGCACCTCGGGCCGCAGGGTGATCGAGGCGAAGCGGCCGGCGCCGTCGTCGTCCACCTCGAGGGTGCCCTCAGCGGCGCAGGTCATGGCCGTGACCACGAGCCCGGCCTCCACGGCGGCGTGCAGGTAGGAGAGCACATGGCACTGGGCCAGGGCGCCCAGCAGCAGCAGCTCGGGGTTCCACCGGGAGGCGTCGCCCCGGAACGGACGGGCGGCCGAGGCGTGGATCTCCCCGACGGCCGCATGGTGGATCACCACGGAGCGGTCGAAGTCCCGCGGCCCGGACGTGCCCGTGCCGCGGTCGCCGGTCCACTCGGTGCACAGGGAGAAGGTGTGCTTCATGGTGTCCAGCTTAGCGAGGCCTTCGGACTGAGCATCGCGCTCTTACGAACTGCCATTGACGTGAACACAGGTTGGGGCTACCATGGTCAAAGTCACCCATGGTGATGAATTTGGTTGGGTCATACTCCAATGACCCCTAGGAGAAAGGGGGGGGGGGGAGTTATGCTCCTCCGATTTGCTGCTGCCACTTTACCCGCCGCCTCGACGACGATCTCCCCATTGGCGGTAGAAGAATCCGCTGCGCCTCAAGCGTGCATGGTCTCCACGCCGACCGGAGCTGACGCGATTCGATCGGAATCACCCATGTCGGGTGTCTGCTGTGTTACTGCAACGAATTATTCTTTGAGTAGTAGGGATACGAGAATTCCATTCTCTGGAGTTCCTACGTTCCGCAACGGTCCTGGAGGGGCCCTTGAGGTAAATCGTTCATACGGTGGAACTGCAAGTGTTCAGGTGACTGCCGGGGCGGAAAGTGAGGTAGGTGCAGTTCTAGCCAAGGCGAAGGTGAGCGTCAGCGGAAGCCTGACAAAAACCAATTCAACGGGCTCCACGAATACATATAAGAGGACTATTTCCCGAGGAAAGATGGGAAATGCGCAGTATGTCACCTATGGTAAGGATATCTCTTACACGAAGTACCGTATCAACGCAGACTGCTCATCGACTGTTCTTGCTAGAGGGCGCATCAAATATCCGACGTCCGCAGAGGGTTGGTACTACTGGGAGACAAGGCCGTGAGGCGAGGCGTCCCCGTCCTTCTTGCAGTCGCGATCGTGACGCTAACTGCGTGCCAGGTACCTCAGAAAAATGAAACCGGAACTGGCGGGATTTCGCAAAATGAGGGCTTTAGTTCATCCCCTCAGGCTTCATCCTCTACTGACTCTGGAGCGTCTGTGTCGAAGCAAAGCCTACCTGCAGCAGCTTTGGACGTCGCGATTGCTAGGACCAGTGTCGACTCTCGGGAGAACGTAACTGTGGGCGGTAAAGCTGCCGCTGGGGTTGGTTACGATGTCATCGGGGTTTGCTCGGGAGATTCGCACGTTTCCTATCGAGTGATGCTAGATGGGCGTGAAGCAACTTCTGGAGATATCACGTGCGGGGTGGAGATGCGAAATACGGCCCTCCTGCCCGGCCAAGCGGGGAGGGCGAACATTGACGTGGTCACCATCGCGCCTCAGGGGCGTGCCGACCTGCTGCTAGTGCCCGCAGACGACGGTGGGGGTGAGGCCACACCCACGGAGTGAGCGCGGTCCTCTCACGCCACAGCCGACACGGACCGTGGGCGACGGCCCGGCACGATCACTCGTGCCGGGCCGTCGTCAGCGGAAGGTGGGCGGCGTCGTCGGCCGGTCAGGCTGCCGTTCAGACGGCCGCACGGGCCCTCAGGGCGCGGGCCGTCTCATCGCGGGACTCCGCCACGGTGCGGGCCAGGCCGGCGTTCGTCCCCCGCACCCGCTCCGAGAGCTCCGTGGCGCGGTCCACCGTCTCCTGGCTCACCTGGGACGCCGGGAAGCCCAGCGTCGCGGCCGTCTCAGCCATCTCGTGCGACCGCGAACCCCACACCTGCTCGATCACCTCGAAGTACCGGTCCGCGAACGGCGCCAGCAGCGCCGGATCGTGCGCCCGCTGGAAGCCCAGCAGCACCTGGCGCTGCGTCGTGTTGGACAGCTCCCCGGAGATCACCCGGTCCCAGGCGGCCTGCTTGGCCTCCGGGGTCGGCACCGCCGCGCGGGCCTGGGCGGCGGCCAGCGCACCCGTGGCCGTCGGGTCCTCGGCCTCCATCGCGGCGATCTCAGCCTCCCCGGCCCGGCCCGCGGCCACGAGCGCAGTCAGCAGCTCCCAGCGCAGGTCCGTGGTCAGGTCCAGGCCCGGCAGCTCCGAGGCACGCGTGACGACGTCCTCCAGGGCCGTCAGCTGCGCGTCCTGGCGGGCGTTCAGGGCGAACGCCTTGAGGAACTGCAGCTGCTGGTCCGAGCCGGGCGCCGCCTGCTCCATCAGCGTCCACAGCCGGGTGGCCGCCGAGGCCCGCTCGCCCGCGGCGACCTCCTCCGGCAGGTACTGGGAGAGGGTCGTCGCCAGCTGGCGCAGCAGCGTCTGCACCACCGTGGAGTCCTGCTCCGCGCCGATGTTCGTCAGTACCAGGTCCGCGAACCACACGCCCGAGGCCTCGCCGTCGCGCACCGTGTCCCAGGCCGCACCCCACAGCAGGGTCCGGGCCAGCGAGGAGTCCACCTCCGCCAGCCGGGTGGCGGCCGCCTCCCATGAGGCCTCGTCCAGGCGGATCTTCGCGTAGGCGAGGTCGTCGTCGTTCGGCAGGATCAGCGCGGGACGACGCCGGCCCGCCGCCTCCGCCACCTCGGTCACCTCACCGGAGGCGTCCAGCTCGAAGCGCTCCGTGCGCACCAGGCGCCCGGTGGCCTCGTCCACGTCGTAGAAGCCCACCGCCACCCGATGCGGGCGCAGCACATCGTCCCCGGGGGCCAGCGCCGAGCCATCCGGGGCGGACTGGCGCAGACGCAGGGAGGCGATCACGCCGTCGTCGTCCGTGTCCACCTCCACCCGCAGCGTGTTCACGCCGGAGGTCTCCAGCCACAGCCGGGTCCACTCGGACAGGTCCCGCCCCGAGGCGGCCTCCAGCTCCACCATCAGGTCCGGCAGCTCCGTGTTGCCCCAGGCGTGCTTGGCGATGTACGCCCGCACACCGGCCATGAAGTTCTCCTGCCCCACCCAGGCCACCAACTGGCGCAGCACCGAGGCACCCTTCGCGTAGGTGATGCCGTCGAAGTTCACGAGCACGTCGTCCAGGTCCCGGATCTCCGCCTTGATCGGATGCGTGGAGGTCAGCTGGTCCTGCCGGTACGCCCAGTTCTTCTCCATCGAGGAGAACGTGGTCCACGCCCCCTCATACCGGGTGTTCTCCGCGGCCGCCAGCGTGGACATGAACTCCGCGAAGGACTCGTTGAGCCACAGGTCGTTCCACCAGCGCATCGTCACCAGGTCCCCGAACCACATGTGCGCCAGCTCGTGCAGCACGGTGATGGCCCGGCGCTCGCGCACGGCCTCCGTGACGGTGCCGCGGAACACGTAGTTCTCGAGGAAGGTCACGCAGCCGGCGTTCTCCATAGCCCCGGCGTTGAACTCGGGCACGAACAGCTGGTCGTACTTCTCGAACGGGTACGGGTGGCCGTACTGGGCCTCGTAGAACTCGAAGCCCCGGCGGGTGAGATCGAAGATCTCCTCCGCGTCCAGGTGCTCGAACAGGGAGTCGCGGCAGTACACGCCCAGCTCGATGGTGCGCCCGTCCGCGCTGGTCAGCTGGGAGTGCACGGAACGGTAGGGGCCGGCCACCAGGGCGGTGATGTAGGAGGAGATCCGCGGGGTGGGGGAGAACTCCCACACGGCCGCGTCCACGCCCTCCGGGCACCCGGAGGTCTCGACGACGCCCAGCGGCCGCCGCTGACGCTCCGGCTGGTTGGACACCACGGCCCAGTGGGCGGGGGCGGTGACCGTGAACGTGAACGAGGCCTTCAGGTCCGGCTGCTCGAACACGGCGAACACGCGGCGGGAGTCCGGCACCTCGAACTGGGTGTAGAGATACACCTGCTCGTCCACCGGGTCCACGAAGCGATGCAGGCCCTCGCCCGTGGTGGTGTAGTCCGCCATGCCGGAGACGGTCAGGGTGTTCTCCGCCGCCAGCGGGCCGATGCGCAGACGGGCACCGTCGAAGCCGGTCACATCCACGCTGGCCCCGTTGAGGGTCACCTCCGGGGCCTGGGAGGCCACGAAGTCGATCCAGGTCTCAGTGCCGACCGCCTCCGGCGCGGCGGTGAAGGTGACCGTGGTCGAGGAGCCGAAGTGCTCGGCGCCCTGGGTGAGGTCGAGGGCGATCTCGTAGGCCTCCACGGTCAGGGCCGCGGCACGGGCGGCGGCCTCCTCGCGCGTGATGTTCATGGCTGCGGCGGTGGTCACGGGAGCGGGTCTCCTCAGCTCGGTTCGGGCGTGGACGGTCAGCACCGCGGCTGTGATGGCACCCACGGAGCACCGGGGCCCAGTCTGCCACCGCCACCGCAGGGCTCACTAGACTGGCCAGGATCCACCGCCCCCACACCCCAGGAGCACTCGCATGCGCGTCCACATCGCCACCGACCACGCCGGAATGGAGCTGTCCGCCCACCTCGTCCGCCATCTCACGGACGCCGGCTACGAGATGGTCGACCACGGCCCGGCCGAGTACGACGCCCTGGACGACTACCCGGGCTTCTGCATCAACGCTGCCCGCGCCGTCGCCGCCGAGCGCGCCGAGGGCCGGGACTCGCTGGGCATCGTGCTGGGCGGCTCCGGCAATGGCGAGCAGATGGCCGCGAACAAGGTGGAGGGCATCCGTGCCGCGCTCGTGTGGAACGAATCCACCGCCCGTCTGGCCCGCGAGCACAACGATGCGAACGTCGTCGCCGTGGGTGGGCGTCAGCACAGCATCGAGGAGGCCACGGCCCTGATCGAGCTGTTCCTGGCCGAGCCGTTCTCCGAGGACGAGCGCCACGTGCGGCGCATCGGCAAGATCTCCCACTACGAGACCACCGGAGAGGTGCTGATGTGAGTGCCTGAGGGCCATTCCATCCACCGGCTGGCGCGGCAGTTCCAGGACGTGTTCGTCGGCGCGCCGGTGCGCGCCTCCAGCCCGCAGGGACGCTTCGCCGACGGCGCCGCGCTCCTCGACGGGCACACTCCCGTCCGGGCGTGGGCCCACGGCAAGCACTTCTTCCTGGACTTCGAGCACGCGCTCACCCTGAACGTGCACCTGGGCATGTACGGGGCGTGGACCTTCGGCGGGGACGAGACGTTCGCCGCGGCTTCCTCGATCGGCGCCCCGCGCCGGATCGGGGAGACCGAGGACCACTCCGGCCCCGCCTCCGCCGAGCCGCCCGCGCCGCGCCCCACCGTGCGGCTGCGCCTCGAGGCCGAGCACGGCTGGGCGGACCTGATCGGCGCCACCACGTGCCGGGTGCTGACACCGGAGGAGGTCGGGGAGGTCACCGCGAAGCTCGGCCCGGACCCGCTGAACGACGACGCCCCCGACCTCTTCGTCTCCCGCGCCGCGCGCACGCGGCGGCCGATCGGGGTCGTGCTGATGGACCAGTCCATGGTGGGCGGGATCGGGAACATCTACCGGGCCGAGGTGCTGTTCCGTGCCGGGCTCGACCCGTGGCGGCCTGCCAAGGACGTGGGGGAGGAGGCCCTGCGCGCGCTCTACGCGGACAACCAGGCGCTCATGCGCGAGGGCGTGCGGCTCGGCCGCATTGTCACCACCGCCCCCGAGCACCGGCCGGGCGTGCCGGCCGAGCAGGCCTGGCCGGAGCACGCGAACTACGTCTACCACCGGCAGGGGAGGCCGTGCCGGGTGTGCGGCCGGGACGCGATCGTGGTCGAGGAGATGGCGGCGCGCAAGCTCTACCGCTGCACGGTCTGTCAGGGGTGACCGCGGCGCGGCCGGCCCCTCTGCTCCTGATCGAGGAAGTCCGCCAGCCGACGGCGCCCGGTCGGCGACCCCACCTGATCTTGGGACAGCGTCCAGCGGAGGAAGTCCACGCCGTCCGCCGCGGGGGGACTGACGAGGCGGACCAGCCGGGAGGCGGCCGAGCCCACGGGGGCGGGGACGGGCAGGAGCCTCGCCCGGACGCCTCGTGCACGCCCCGCCAGCGCCACCACCTCCGACCAGCGGAGCGTCTCCGGACCCCCGACGTCCCACGTCCCCTCCGCGGCGTCCGGGAGCGAGGTGAGGATGAACTCCGCCAGATCGGCTCCGTGGATCGGATTCATCCGGGGGTCGCGGGGTGACCCGGGCACCCACTGCGGGAGGGGGGAGCGGAGGAGGAGGCCGAGGTCGGAGAAGAAGGCCGAGGGGTTCACCACCTGCGCGCAGACGGCGGACCGACGCAGTACGGCCGCGAAGGCTGCCTTCGCCCGCACGAGCGGGGGGTCGCCCTCGTCGAGTCCGAGCACACCCGTGTAGGTGAACCGGCGGACGCCCTGACGCAGGGCCGCGTCGAGGACGGTCAGGTTGCCCCGGAAGTCGACGGCCCACGGCCCGGGACCGGGGCCCGTGGCGCCAAGCGCCGAGATCACCCAGTCGCCCCGTGCGGCGGCCCGGGCCGCGACGTCGGGGTCCGTCACGTCGCCGATCACCCAGCTGCTCGGGCACCCGGCGAGGGGCGGGGCGCCGAACGGTCCGGGGGCCTCCGCCCGGCCCCGGTCGCGCACGACCGCGTGGACCTCGCGGCCCGCCTCGGCCGCGGACGCCACCACATGGCGTCCGAGATAGCCCGAGGCGCCCACCACCACGACGGAGTCCATGGGGCCACGGTAGTCGTGTGATGGACGTGGAGCTGTGCGGAGATGCCTGATTCACCAGAGGCTCACCAGGGTGAAGCCATCATTAAAGCTGTGGGATTCGCGGGGGCATGCGCGATGAGTACCGTTAGCGTCGTCCTTGATCGACCGTTCGCCCCGCCAACAGGAGAGGAGAACTGATGCGCATCGTCTTCTCACCCGAGAGCTACAACCTGGGCGAGACCACTCGCTGCATCGAGGTCGCGGGGGCCGCCCGCGCCGCCGGTCACGAGACGAGCTTCCATGTCTACTCCGATCGATATCTGGGGCTGATCGAAGAGGCCGGCCATGCGGTCCGACTCGGCTCTCCGGTGATGACGCCGGAACAGGCGCGCCAGGTGATGGACTTCGACCAGGGCCGCGGGATCTCCCACCCCTTCGACCTGGACACGGTCCGCCGGCGGGTCTCGGGGGAGCTGGCGGCGATCCACGACGCCGACGCCGCGGTGATCGGGTCGAATCCCACCATGTTCATCTCGGCCCGGGCCGGGGGCGTGCCCCTCTTCTACGTGCGGCCGTACTACATGTCGAGGTCGTACTTCCTCGACGTCGACGACGGCTACCGCGCGCCGGGGCCGCTCCGGTGGGCCGCCCGGCTGATCACCTGGAAGCCGAAGAGCCTGTCGCGGGTGGCGGCCGAGTACGGGGTGCGCCTCCCGGGTCCGCTCGTCGAGGCCATGACGTCCGACGTCGACCTGATCGCATCGCTGCCCCCGGCCTTGGACCGGCGACCCCTCGACTGCCATGACGTGGCGGTCGGCCCCGTCCACTACCGTTCGCCCGCCCCGTTGCCCGCCTTCCTCGAGGAGCGCGACGCGCCGCACCCGCTCGTCTACGTCAGCTTCGGATCCTCGGGCTCGCCGGAGGTGCTCGGACGGGTCCTGGCCCAGCTGGACGCCACGGGGATCGACCTCCTCGTCGGCGGGGGTGTGGAGATCCCGGCGGACGTCGCAGCCGGTCTGAGCGACCGCGTGCACCGCGTCGGCGTCGTTTCGGAGCATCGGCTGCGCGGCCGGATCGACGCCGCGGTCATCCATGGAGGGGAGGGCACGGTGCAGGCGGCCTGCCTCGCCGGCGTCCCCTTCGCGGGGTACCCCATGCAGGCCGAGCAGCGCTGGAACGTCGACGAGTGCGTTCGCCTGGGCAACGCACTCCGTCTGCGTCGCTCGGACGTCACCCGGGGACGTATGCCGGACGTCGTCCGCCGGCTCCTGACCGACGGGGCCCTGCGCCGGAGCGCCTCCGGCCTGAGCGAGCGCATGGCCGGCCTCGACGGCCCGGCCCGAGCCGTGTCCGTCATCGAACGCGTCGTGGCGGACGGCCTCGCCACCGCGGCCGACCGCCCCCACACCGTCCCAGACCAGGAGGAGCACCCATGAACGCCCACGCCCACTCGTCCCTGTCGGAGCTCATCTGAGACCGCGTCGCCGAGCTCCGCGAGGGTCTCATCGACGTGGGGCAGCGGGAGGGAGAGGTAGAGCAGGAAGCGGTCCGGGTGGGCGGCATCGGGAACATCTACCGGGCCGAGTCCCTCTTCCGGGCCGGGATCGACCCGTGGACGCCCGCGTCCTCCCTCGACGCGGAGGCGTTGCGCGCGCTCTACGAGGACAACCGGCTCTTGATGCGCCACGGCGTGCGGCTGGGCCGGATCGTCACGGTGCGCCCGGAGGACCGGCCTGGCGTCTCCGACGAGGACGCCTGGCCCGAGTACGCGAACTACGTGTACCACCGGCAAGGCACGGTGTGCCGGGGGTGCGGGCAGGACGCGATCGTGATGGAGGAGATGGCCGCCCGCAAGCTCTACCGCTGCACGGTCTGCCAGACATGATGAGCTGCCGGGGTTGCCGGCGGTGACGGGTCGTCCGGCAGGCCGAGGGGCCGCCGTCGTGCTCCCGCGCGTGGTCAGGAGACGGTGAGCAGGAGCGAGGCCAGCGCCGCGATGATCATGGAGTTGAAGAGGAACGCGACCACCGCATGCTCGCGGACCGCGGTGCGTGCGGATCGACCGGAGAACTCGACGTCCTGGGCGCCCATCATCGTGGAGAGCGTCAGGGACAGCGAGACGTAGTCGGAGAACACCGGGGCATCCGAGCCGCGGAAGCGCAGCGGGGGAGCGGCGGACTCCCCCTCGGCCCGTGGAGCCTGCGGGTCGTGATGGGCGGCCAGCCGGGCATAGCGCAGCGCCTGTGCCAGGACGATGCTCGTCCAGCAGGCCAGGACCGTGACGACGGCCAGGAACCGCATGGCAGGGATGCCGCGGACCTCGGGCATCCACATCGACGCGACCACCACGAGCATCGCCATGACCGAGAAGGTGACGGTGGTGCCCAGCGTGCTCGACTCGCCCAGCAGCAGGGCCCGCCAGCCGACCGGGTTGACCGACTCCCTCGGGCCGCGGGAACGGGTCCGCAGCAGTGTGTGGAGGTCCTCGGAGCCGCGGCGGCCGAGCCACCGGTGCAGGACGACGGCCTCCGCCAGGGAGAGGACCGCCCACAGCAGGCCGAGTGTGAGGATCCCGGAGATCCAGACGGAGTGCCGCACCTCGCCGAGGCCCAGGACGTCACCCAGCGGTGT
Source organism: Micrococcus sp. (assembly GCF_034179925.1). Classification (GTDB taxonomy): domain Bacteria; phylum Actinomycetota; class Actinomycetes; order Actinomycetales; family Micrococcaceae; genus Micrococcus. The sequence goes on from NZ_JAXFPG010000003.1 coordinate 112,769, forward strand.
GGCGACCATCAGGAGGCTCGCGCCCGCCGCGACCGCGGCGGCGACGAACGCGAGCGCCGTCGTCCGTGAGACGTCGTCCTCCAGCACCCGATGGCGCCACGGGCGCCGGTCCGACGGTGACATGTGCGCCCCTGTCCTCTCGTCCTTCCCCATGGAGACCATCATGCACGGGGGTGGTCGTAGAGCGGCGCAGTCGCGCATCTCTCGACATGAGCTTGTAGGTTGGGTGTGACAGACCATGCGGGCCCCGGGATCGTGGCTTGCGCCCCTCAGTCAGGAGTCCACTGTGACCGATGCCGCCCGTCCGCTATCCGAACTGCCCCGCTCGACCGTCCTCAAGGGCCTGGTGTGGTCGGTGCCGGCTGTCGCCGCCGTGGCCGCCGCACCCGTGGCGGCCGCCTCCCCGTGGGTCACCCACACCGTCGCCTTCCGGGCGGACAGCACCGGCACCACGACGGCGGTCGGGTCCGTCCCGGCTGAGGGTGCCCCCGCCGACGTGATTCGAGTGAACTCCTCTGTGGGGCCGAGCCGAACCCCCGTGGCAGGCAATCTCTCCGCCACCGGCGGTGGCACGGGGCTGACCATCTCCTCCCGGGCCCGCAGCGCGAACTACGGCGGTGGTTCCCCGCAGACAGTGACCCTCACATTCCCCGTGCCCGTCCGGGACGTGCGCTTCACCCTCCGTGGCATCGACACCAACGGCAACGCCGGCTCCCACGGCTTCCATGACACCGTGGTGGTGACGCCCTCCCCGGTGATCGAGGCCCGCACCGGGACCGTCGGGAACGCCACGGCCTCCTCGCCGCTGACCGTGCCGAATGGTGAGGCCTCGGGCTCGGCGCGCGTCGTCGTGCCCGGCCCCGTCACTTCCGTCACGATTGCCCTGGACAACCAGGCTGGCAGCGGTGTGCAGTCCATCGTGATCGCGGACATGACCTACCTGGGCGACCTCGGCCAGTACTGAGGTCCGTCGGTCAGGGGGAGTCCGGGCGGCCATAGTGGGCCACGCGGGCGCGTTTCCCGACCCCGAATGCACGTCAGGGCCCGGACGAATCCGAGCCCTGACCAGGTGTTTTCCAGTGGAGGGGATGACGGGAATCGAACCCGCGTAGCCAGTTTGGAAGACTGGGGCTCTACCATTGAGCTACATCCCCGCGGGCCGCCGTGGAAGCGGTCCAGCGGCGACCACCCTAGCATGCGATCCGGTGGTCTTGGGCCCGGGTGCTGCCGGGTTTTCACGGGGAAGCGGGGCTCGCGGTAGGCTTCCACAGTCTGCCCTCGGGCAGAGTCTCGGGTGCTGGCGCCCCGTTGCCGGGACTGCCCGGCCCGGAGCCCGCCGCCGGGGTGTAGCTCAGCTTGGTAGAGCGCGCGCTTTGGGAGCGTGAGGCCGCAGGTTCAAATCCTGTCACCCCGACTCGACGTCCGATCCATACCGATTCAACAGGAGCCGTCCGTGGTCAAGTCCACCGCAGAGAACCTCAGCCCGACCCGCGTCAAGCTGACCGTCGAGGTGCCGTTCGAGGAGGTGAAGCCGGTCCTGGACAAGGCCTTCAAGGACATCGCCAAGCAGGTGCAGATCCCCGGCTTCCGTGCCGGCAAGGTCCCGGCGCGCCTGATCGAGCAGCGCTTCGGCCGCGAGGTCGTCGTGGACCAGGCCGTGAACGAGGGCCTGAACACCTGGTTCGGCCAGGCCGTCGCCGAGGCCGAGGCCACCCCGATCTCCCGCCCCGAGGTGGACGTGACCGCCACCCCGGACGCCGAGAACCCCGAGGGCCCGGTGACCTTCACCGCCGAGTTCGACGTGCGCCCCACCATCGAGCTGCCCGACTACAAGGGCATCAAGGTGACCGTGGAGCCCGCCGAGGCCACCGCCGAGGACGAGCAGGCCCAGCTGGACGCCCTGCGCTCCCGCTTCGGCACCCTCAAGGATGTGGAGCGCCCGGCCGCGAAGGACGACTTCGTGACCATGGACCTCACCGCCACCGTGGACGGTGAGCAGGTCGATCAGGCCCAGGGCCTGTCCTACCAGGTGGGTGCCGGCACCATGCTGGACGGCATCGACGAGGCCCTCGACGGTCTCTCCGCCGGTGAGGACGCCACCTTCGAGACCACCCTCGCCGGCGGTGAGCACGACGGCGAGACCGCCACCGTGAAGCTGGTCCTGCAGGCCGTCAAGGAGCGCGAGCTGCCCGAGGCCGACGACGAGTTCGCTCAGCTGGCCTCCGAGTTCGACACCATCGACGAGCTCAAGGAGGACCTGAAGAAGAAGGCCGCTGAGGCCGCCGTGAACCGTCAGGGCGTCGAGGCCCGCGACAAGGTGCTCGAGGAGCTCGGCAAGCTCGTGGAGGTGCCGGTCCCGGACGGCGTCATCGCCGAGCAGGTCGACCAGCACTTCTCCGCCGGCCGCGGCGCCGGCGACGAGCACGACACCGCCGAGCACCGCGCTGAGCTCGAGAAGAACACCCGTGAGGCGTTCGCCAACGAGATCATCCTCGACGAGGTCGCCGAGGCCGAGTCCGTGACCGTGGACCAGGGCGAGCTCATCGAGTACATCATGGCCACCTCCGCCGAGTACGGCATGGACCCGAACCAGTTCGCCATGATGCTCGACCAGGCCGGCCAGATCCCGATGGTCATGGGTGAGGTTCGCCGCCGCAAGGCCCTGGCCAAGGTCCTCGAGCACGCCGAGGTCACCGACACTGAGGGCAAGACCGTGGACCTGCGCGCCTTCGTGACCCCGGGCGGCCAGGAGGCCGTGGACGCCGCCGAGGCCGAGTCCGCCGAGGAGGCCCCGGCCGAGGAGAAGCCCGCGAAGAAGGCTCCGGCCAAGAAGAAGGTCCCCGCCAAGAAGAAGGCCGCCGAGACCGACGAGGCCTGATCCCGCCGCGGCCGTAGGCCGCATGCACCACGACGGCGCCCCTCACCTCCGCAACGAGGTGAGGGGCGCCGTCGTCGTCGGGGGATGGTGCCCCTGCCGGGGCGGGGGCTGTCCCGAGACGCTTCAGAGACCGTAGAGTCGCCGCGCGTTGGCACCCAGGACCCCGTCCCGCTCGGTGGGGGACAGACGCGAGGTGCGCACGTACTCGAACGCCCGGACGTATTTCGCGTCCTGGAAATAGGGGAAGTCGGAGCCGGCGAGGATCTGCTCGGCGCCCACGGTCTCGGCGGTCATCGCCAGGGACGGCTCGTGGAAGTTCGCCGCATCGTAGTGGATCTGCCGCAGCATGGTGCGCGGGGAGGCCGGGAACTGGCCCCAGTCCTCGTGGTTGTCCTCAAGACGCTGGGCCAGGAACGGCAGATCGCCGCCCAGATGCGCCACATGCAGGCGGGCGCGCGGGAACCGCCGGAGGTGGTCGGCGGCCATCAGCTGGAGTACCGCGGTGGCGTCCTCCACCGGGGCGCCGTTGACCCAGGCCAGGCCGTGGTCCGCGATGAGCGGACTGCCGGCCCCGGAGCCGGTGGGATGGAGGTTCACCACGAGCCCGCGGCGGTCCAGGTCCTCCCAGACGGGATCGAGACGCGGATCGGCGGGCACGGTGCCGTCCGGGAGCACGGTGGGCAGGCTCACCCCCACGACGCCGGCTGCGGGCTCGGGGCCGTCCAGCAGCCGGGTGAGCTCGGCGAGGGACTCGGCCACATGCGGCAGGGGAAGGGCGAGGTAGATGAGGAACCGGTCCGGATGGGCCGCCTGCAGGCGCAGGTACTCGTCGTTGATCCAGCGGGCTGCTCGGGCCGCGTCCTCCGGGTCCGCCAGGGAGGGGGACTGCGGGGTGGCCGCCAGCACCTGCACCCCCACCCCGGCTCGGTCCATGAGGGCGAGCCGGGCGGCGATCTCGGCCTCGCCGGATCCGGCCCCCATCCCGCGGGCGATGCGCGTGGTCTCCGGGTCCCGGCCGCCGCGTTCGAGCAGATCGAGGTAGGCGTCCGGGTAGACGTGGGCGTGGGTGTCGATCGCTCCGGGGGCGAGGGGTGGTTCGCTCATGGGGTGATCGTCGCAGACGGGGCGGGCGGACGTCAGTGCCGCCGGACCGCGCGGATGCCGGAGGCGCAGAGGGCCACGAGTACGGCCACGAGGACGGCGGCCCCGCCGGAGACCGCGAAGGAGGCCGGGCCGGGGACCCGGTGGCCGGCGACCGGGACGGACAGCAGGACGGCCAGGGCGCTGACACCCGCGGAGGCCACGGCTGTCCCGATCGCGCGGGTCAGGGCGTTGATGCCGTTGGCGGCGCCGATCTGCCGCGGTTCGGCGTGGGCGGCGATCAGCATCGGCAGGGCCGCATAGCCGATGCCGACGCCGACGCCGATCACGGTGGCCCAGACGACGGCGCCGAGGGCGTCCCCGGTGAACAGCAGCCGGCCCAGGTAGCCCAGGGCAGTCACCACGCCGCCGACGGCCAGCACCCCGCGCGGGCCGCGGCGCCGGGCCAGCCACGCCGTGAGCGGGGCGACCACGAGCATGGCGGCGGCGTTGGGGAGCATGGCCAGCCCGGCCGCGGTGGCGTCCCAGCCGAACCCGCCGGCCTCCGTCGGGTTCTGGAGCTGCTGGGTGGTGAGCAGCAGGTTGGCGAACATGAGCATGCCCAGCAGCAGGGAGGCGATGTTCGTCAGCAGTACCGGGCGGGCGGCCGTGGCCCGCAGGTCCACCAGCGGGGCGGGGGTGCGCAGCTCGAACACGCCCCATCCGAGCAGCACGAGCACGCCGAGGACGAGCAGGGCCAGGGTGAGCGGGGAGGTCCAGCCCCAGGCGTTGCCCTGGGACACCCCGGTGAGCAGTGCGAGCAGGCCGAGGGCCAGCAGCACGGACCCGGTGAGGTCGAAGGGGGCGTGGGCGGAGCCGGAGCCGCGGGGGATCACACGGCCGATCGCCACCAGGGACGCGACGGAGAGCAGGGCCGAGACCCAGAAGAGCCAGGGCCAGCCGAGGGTCGTGGTGATCAGGCCACCGAGGGGGATGCCCAGGCCGCCGCCGACGCCGAGCACGGCCGAGAGGATCGCCAGCGCCCTGGGGATCCGGTCCGGGGGCAGGCTGTCGCGCATCTGGGACATCGCCACCGGCACGACGGCGGTCCCCAGCCCCTGGAGGGCGCGGCCGGCGATCAGCGTGCCGAGTCCGCCCCACGGGGCGATGACGGAGCCGACCAGCACCGCCGTCATGGCGACGAGCATGATGCGCCGGCGGCCGAAGAGGTCCGAGAGCTGGGCGAGGATCGGCGTCGCGACGGCGCCGGAGAGCAGCGTGGCGGTCACCAGCCAGGAGACGGCCGCCGCCGAGGTGCCCAGCTCCGCCGGAAGGCCGGGCACGGCCGGCACCACGAGGGTCTGCTGCAGGGCGACGACGAGGCAGGCGAAGGCCCCCACCGCGGTCAGGGCGGTGGGGGAGGAGATCGGAGCAGTGGTCATGGCCGGAAGGCCACCAGGGCAGAGGAAGGATGCGAAGCCATGTGCAAGAATCCGACATACCATGGCGAGAATCCGGGGTGAAGCGACGGAGAGGAGGGTCGTCTTGCAGGACGCACGGGGAAGCGCCCGATCACGGCCGGGGGCCCCGGCCCTCGACGGGCTCGACCGGCGGCTGATCGCCGAGGTGGTGGCCGACCCCGCCGCCCCCTACACCGTCTGGGCCGAACGGCTCGGGGTCAGCGACCGCACCGTCACCCGGCGCTACCTCGCCCTCCGTGACCGGGACGTCGTGCGGGTGCGCGGGCGCACCGTCCCCGGGTTCGACGGTCGACTGGCCTGGCTCACCCGCACCGTGGGCACGCCGACGGCGATGGCCCGCCTCGGCGCCGTCGTCGCCGGCTTCCCCCACTCCCGATGGGTCCGCCTCAGCGCGGACGGCACCGAGCTGACCGCCGGCCTGGTGACCTCCGGGCGCGGGGAGGACGTCGTGCTCTCCGGGCTCACCGGGCGGCGCGGAGCCGAGCGCACGCGCGTTGTCGAGCTGCTCCGGGTGTGGGGGTCCTCGAGGGCCGTGGACCGTGCTCCCCGCCCCCTCGACGCCGCCGACCGCGCCCTGCTGGACGCCCTCGCCGCGGACGGGCGCGCCAGCCTCGCCCAGCTCGCGCACGCCACCGGACTGAGCCCCTCGACGGCCAGCCGCCGACGGGCGCAGCTGGTCGAGGAGGGGGTGGTGTACTTCGAGGCCGACGTGGACGTGCGGGCCCTGGGCGAGGACGGGGACGCCCTGGTGTGGATCACCGCCGCACCCGGGGCGATCCGGCGGGTCGGGCGGATCCTCGCGGACCTGCCCGAGGTTCGCTTCGTGGCCGCCACGTCCGGGCCGACGTCCCTGGTCGCCAACGTGGTGGCATCCTCCGCGGGGGACCTCGTCGACGTCATCGACACCCACCTGGACCTGTCCGGCGTGCACCACGCCGAGATCGCGCCCCAGGGGCCCGTGCTCAAGCGCTCGCCGAGCGGATGGGGCTGAACCGTCCGACGGCGACGCCGACAGCGAAACGGTGCGGCGGCCCGCGCCCGGGTGCCCCCGCTCGGGCTAGTCTCGAGCACGATCCGGGAACCCCCGCGCGTCGTCGCCCCCGTTTGGGAGGGCCGGCGCGGAGGCTCCCGTCCCCCGTATCGACAGGAAGGCAGCAGTGATGACGGACATCACCCCCCGCATGACGTCGGTGGACCCGACGCTCCGCGAGGACTACCTCTACAACCGGCTGCTCAAGGAGCGCATCATCTGGCTGGGCTCGGACGTGCGCGACGACAACGCGAACGCCATCTGCTCGCAGCTGCTCCTGCTCTCGGCGGAGGACCCCGAGAAGGACATCTACCTGTACATCAACTCCCCGGGCGGCTCCGTCACCGCGGGCATGGCCATCTACGACACGATGCAGTACATCCCCAACGACGTCGTCACCGTGGCCACAGGCCTGGCGGCGTCCATGGGCCAGTTCCTGCTGGCCTCCGGCACCAAGGGCAAGCGCTACGCCACGCCCCACGCGCGCATCCTGATGCACCAGCCCTCCGGCGGCATCGGCGGCACGGAGTCGGACATCCGCATCCAGGCCCAGCTGATCCTGCACATGAAGCGGGTCATGGCCGAGCTCACCGCCGAGCAGACCGGTCAGTCGGTGGAGACCATCCTCGAGGACAACGCCCGCGACAAGTGGTTCACCGCCCAGGAGGCGCTCGAGTACGGGTTCATCGACCACATCGCCGAGCACGCCTCCACCGTCGCCGGCGGCGGCGGCGTCGAGGGCTGAGCCCCGCACCGGACCGTTCCAGACCTCATCCTCAGGAGACCAGAATGACCTCGTTCCCCGCCGGGCTCCCCACCGGGGCCCCCGCCCTGCCCACTCCGAGCGCCCGCTACATCCTGCCCCAGTTCGAGGAGCGGACCCCGTACGGCTTCAAGCGCCAGGACCCCTACGCCAAGCTGTTCGAGGACCGCATCGTGTTCCTCGGCTCCCAGGTGGACGACGCCTCGGCCGACGACATCATGGCCCAGCTGCTCGTTCTGGAGGCCATGGACTCGGAGCGGGACATCACGCTCTACATCAACTCCCCGGGCGGCTCCTTCACCGCCATGACGGCCATCTTCGACACCATGCAGTTCATCCGCCCGGAGGTGCAGACCGTGTGCCTGGGCCAGGCCGCCTCGGCCGCCGCCGTCCTGTTGGCCGCCGGCGCCCCCGGCAAGCGCCTGGCGCTGCCGAACGCGCGTGTGCTGATCCACCAGCCGGCGATGCAGGGTGACCGCGGTACCGCCACGGACCTGGAGATCCACGCCAACGAGATCAACCGCATGCGCGTGTGGATGGAGCAGACCCTGGCCTCCCTGTCCGACCGCACCCCGGAGGAGGTCTCCCGGGACATCGACCGGGACAAGTTCCTCTCCGCCCAGGGGGCGAAGGAGTACGGCCTGGTCGACGAGGTCCTGGCCTCGCGCAAGATCACCCGTCCGTCCGCCTGACCTCGGCGGACGCCTCCACAGGCCCCGTCCCGCCCCACTCGGGGGACGGGACGGGGCCGGCCCGACCCGCGCCGTAACGCGTCGGGGCCGGGTCGTATCCTGGACCCCGAGACGACGGCGTCGCCCCCTGCCGGGCGGCGCCTCCTGCCCCCGGACCCGAGGAGACCCCATGGCGCGCATCGGCGAGAGCGCAGACCTGCTCAAGTGCTCGTTCTGCGGCAAGAGCCAGAAGCAGGTCCGCAAGCTGATCGCGGGCCCGGGCGTCTACATCTGCGACGAGTGCATCGAGCTGTGCAACGAGATCGTGGAGGAGGAGCTCGGCGAGGCCACGGAGGCCAGCGAGTTCACCCTCCCCACGCCGCAGGAGATCTTCGACCACCTCGAGCGGTTCGTGGTGGGCCAGGAGGCCGCCAAACGCTCCCTCGCGGTGGCCGTGTACAACCACTACAAGCGGGTGCGGGCCCCGCAGGGCCGCAGCGCGGACTTCGCCGAGCGTCTTGAGGGCCGGGACGACCTCGCCGACGTGGAAGTCGGCAAGTCGAACATCCTCATGGTCGGCCCCACCGGCTCGGGCAAGACCTACCTCGCGCAGACCCTGGCCCGGATGCTGGACGTACCCTTCGCCGTCGCCGATGCCACGAGCCTCACCGAGGCCGGCTACGTGGGCGAGGACGTGGAGAACATCCTGCTCAAGCTCATCCAGGCCGCCGACCATGACGTCAAGCGGGCCGAGCAGGGGATCATCTACATCGACGAGATCGACAAGATCTCCCGCAAGTCGGAGAACCCCTCCATCACCCGGGACGTCTCCGGTGAGGGTGTGCAGCAGGCGCTGCTGAAGATCCTCGAGGGCACGGTGGCCTCCGTGCCCCCGCAGGGCGGGCGCAAGCACCCGCACCAGGAGTTCCTGCAGATCGACACCTCCAACGTGCTGTTCATCGTGGCCGGCGCCTTCGCCGGCCTGGACGAGATCATCGGCTCGCGGGCCGGCCGCAAGGGCATCGGCTTCGGGGCCCCGCTGCACCAGCACGGCGCCGGGGAGACGACCTACGCGGACGTCCGCCCGGAGGACCTGCTCAAGTTCGGCCTCATCCCCGAGTTCATCGGCCGCCTGCCCGTGATCACCACGGTCGAGGACCTCACCCATGACCAGCTCGTCCGAGTCCTCACCGAGCCGAAGAACGCCCTGCTGAAGCAGTACCAGAAGATGTTCCTCATGGACGGCGTGGAGCTCGAATTCGAGCCCGCGGCGCTGGACGCCGTCGTGGACCTCGCCGAGGCCCGCGGCACCGGGGCCCGCGGACTGCGCTCCATCATGGAGGACGTCCTCAAGCCCGTGATGTTCGACCTGCCCTCCCGCGAGGACGTCGGCACCGTGGTGATCACCGCGCAGACCGTCCGCGGGGAGGCCGAGGCCACCCTGATCCCGGCCGAGGTGGAGCGCAAGCGCCGCCGCCGCTCAGCCTGACCGACCCGACCCGAGAGGACCGCCCATGACTGAGAACGCAGCAACGCCCGTCGTCGAGTTCTACTTCGACCCCACCTGCCCCTTCGCGTGGGTCACCTCCCGGTGGATCCTCGAGGTGGAAAAGGTGCGTGAGGTCTCCGTGACCTTCAAGCAGATGTCCCTCTACATGCTCAACGAGGGCCGGGACCTGGACCCCGCCTACCGCCGCCACACCGACCGCGGCCTCATCCCGGGCCGGGCCACCCAGTTCGTCGGGGCCCAGCACCCCGAGCGTCTGGGCGAGTGGTACACGGCCCTGGGCACCCGGATCCACAACGAAGGCGACAAGGACTACGAGTCCGCCCTCACCGCCGCCGCCGAGCGCCTCGGCCTGGACCCGGCCCCGATCCTCGAGGCCACCACCACGGACGCCGAGGACGACGGCCTGCGCGCCAAGCAGCGGGCAGCCGAGGAGCTCGTGGGCGACGACGTCGGCACACCCGTGCTCTCCATGGACGGCACCGCGTTCTTCGGCCCCGTGATGACCCGCATCCCCCGCGGCGAGGAGGCCGGCGAGATCTTCGACGCCGCCGTCCGTCTGGCCCGGTACCCGTACTTCTACGAGATCAAGCGCGCCCGCACCACGAACCCGCAGTTCGACTGACCCCCACTGCACGACGTCGGCCCCGCACCTCCACGTGGAGGTGCG
>NZ_JAXFPG010000013.1:0-11655 GCF_034179925.1 Micrococcus sp.
ACGCGGCGTCGCTGCATCAGGCTTGCGCCCATTGTGCAATATTCCCCACTGCTGCCTCCCGTAGGAGTCTGGGCCGTGTCTCAGTCCCAGTGTGGCCGGTCACCCTCTCAGGCCGGCTACCCGTCGTCGCCTTGGTGAGCCATTACCTCACCAACAAGCTGATAGGCCGCGAGTCCATCCATGACCGAAATTCTTTCCAACACCCACCATGCGGTGGACGCTCCTATCCGGTATTAGACCCAGTTTCCCAGGCTTATCCCAGAGTCAAGGGCAGGTTACTCACGTGTTACTCACCCGTTCGCCACTAATCCACCCAGCAAGCTGGGCTTCATCGTTCGACTTGCATGTGTTAAGCACGCCGCCAGCGTTCATCCTGAGCCAGGATCAAACTCTCCGTAAAAAATTACAGAACAACACCATGACAGCCGGAAATAACCATCATGACGTCAATTCAATACCTGGCAGGCCAGGCACTCACCACGGGGGTGGGAGGCCATGGCCAACCAATATGTGTTCAAACAATTGGCATCAACAAACTTGGCACACTATTGAGTTCTCAAACAACAGGCGCTACCGGCTTCAGCGACCACTCATTCGCAATCGTTTCGCTCCGGAGCAACTTCTCCAGCCTAGACCATCCGTTCTCACCGTGTCAACTCCGCGTCACCGCTGAAGTCTCAACCACGCCGTCCGTCCGGTCAGGCTCAACAACCTTACCACACGTTCTCAGCATGTCAACTCCGCATCCGCGCAACCGACACCAGCCGTTCACCTCGACAAGGAAGCTCCGCAACCCTACCACACATCAACGACCAGTCAAGAACCAGATCATCCATTCAAGAAAAGTGAATTCCCCGTCACCGGGAAACCCATGCCGCGTGAACCAGGAACACCGTTCCCAGCGACTCACAACACCCGCCGGATCTCTCCGACCAGCGCCTCAGCACGAGAAAGAACTCTACACACACCCCGGCCCGAACGCAAAATCGGGAGTACTTCACCCGTTGACGGGGAGCTCCACCTCCCCTAGATCCGCGTGATTCCGCGGTTCCCGCGGCGCCCGCGACCGCCACTCCCTCGCTCCGCGAGGGCAGGGGCCCCGCATTCGACCGCCATGAGCTCGGTCACGTTCCGCGCCGGCCCACGCGCACACACCCCTGCGGGCCCGGATCCAGCAGGACCCGCCCGGCCCTCATCGCCCAGGGACCGGACGCGGCCGCAGCCACAGCGTGGTCAGCGGCGGCACGTTCACCGTCAGATGCGCCGGCTGCCCCTGCCACTGCCCCGGCTGGGCCCGCAACTCCTCGAGATCACCCTCCCGCTCGCGCAGCCCCTCCCCCGCGAAGTCGGAGGAGTCAGTGTCCAGCACCACAGTCCACTCCCCCTCGGACGGGACCCCCACACGCAGCCCTCGCCGCTCGGCCCCGGACAGGTTGCAGATCACCAGCACGGGGGCACCGTCGCCCTCGGCCCCGGCAGCCGGCAGACGCAGGAACACCTGGGTGTTGCCGTCAGCGTCGCCCCCGTCCACCCAGGCGAACCCCTCCGGGCTGTGGTCCGCGGACCACAGCGCCGGCGTCGCCCGGTAGAGCGCGTTGAGTTCCCGCACCGTCAGCTGCACGCCGCGGTGCGCCGGATCCCAAGAGGCCGCCCAGTCCAGGCCAGCCGCTTCGGACCACTCACTCGGCTGCGCGTACTCGCCGCCCATGAACAGCAGCTGCTTGCCCGGGTGCGCCCACATGTACGCCAGGTAGGCGCGCAGAGTGGCCAGCCGTTGACGGTGCTCCCCCGGGATCTTGCCCAACAGCGACCCCTTGCCGTGCACCACCTCGTCGTGCGAGAGCGGCAGCACATAGTTCTCCGAGTAGGCGTAGGCCATGGAGAACGTCCACAGGTCGTGGTGCCAGCGGCGGTTCACCGGGTCCTCGCCCAGGTAGGAGAGAGTGTCGTGCATCCAGCCCATGTTCCACTTCTTGCCGAAGCCCAGGCCGCCGGCGTCCACCGGTGCGCTCACCCCGGGGAACGCCGTCGACTCCTCCGCGATCATCTGGATGCCCGGGTGCACCCGGTAGGCGGCCGCATTCACCTCGCGCAGGAACTCGATCGCCTCCAGGTTGTGGTTGCCGCCGTGCACGTTCGGCTCCCACTGGCCCGGCTGCCGCGAGTAGTCCAGGTAGAGCATCGAGGCGACGGCGTCCACGCGCAGCCCGTCCACGTGGAACTCTCCCAGCCAGTACAGGGCGTTGGCCACAAGGAAATTGCGCACCTCGGGCCGGCCGAAGTCGAACACATAGGTGCCCCAGTCCGGGTGCTCGCCCCGGCGCGGGTCCGCGTGCTCGTACAGCGCGGTGCCGTCGAACCGGGCCAGCGCCCACGGATCCTTCGGGAAGTGCGCCGGCACCCAGTCCACGATCACGCCGATCCCCGCCGCGTGCAGCGCGTCCACCAGGTGCTTGAACTCGTCCGGGGAGCCGAAACGGGAGGTCGGCGCGTAGTAGCCGGTCACCTGGTAGCCCCACGACCCGCCGAACGGGTGCTCGGCCACCGGCAGGAACTCCACATGCGTGAATCCCAGCCAGCCCACGTACTCCACCAGCTCCTGCGCGAGCTCCCGATACCCCAGCCCCGGCCGCCACGAGCCCAGATGCACCTCGTAGATGCTCAGCGGGCGCTCATGAGGATCCGTGGCCGCCCGCCGACGCATCCACTCCTCGTCCTCGAACTCGTAGCCGGACTCCAGCACCCGCGACCCCGTGGCCGGCGGCACCTCCGCCCAGCGGGCCATCGGGTCCGCCTTCTGCCGCCACACCCCGTCCGCACCGAGGACCTCGTACTTGTAGACCGCCCCGTGCCCGACGCCCGGCACCAGCAGCTCCCACACGCCCGAGGCGCCCAGCGAACGCATCGCATGCGCCCGCCCGTCCCAGCCGTTGTGGTCGCCGATCACCCGCACCGCGCGGGCGTTGGGAGCCCACACCGCGAACGACGTGCCCAGCACGGCACCGTCCGCGTCCCGGCGTACCCGGGCCCCGAGCACCTCCCACAGCCGCTCATGCCGGCCCTCCCGGATCAGGTGGAGGTCCAGCTCGCCCAGGGTGGGCAGGTGGCGGTAGGCGTCATCCTGCTCGAGCACGACGTCGGCGCCGTCCTCCCCCGCGTACGCCACCTCCAGGCGGTAGTCGCCGGCCGCCACACCGGCTGCGGCCGGGGGCCGGCCCACGCCGGCGAACACCCCGTCGGCCTCATGGGTCAGCTCCACCCGGGCTCCGTCCCCGGCGCGGACCACCGTGACCGACCGCGCCATCGGGCGCAGCACCCGGTAGGTGACCGCCGCGCCGTCGGGGTGGGGGTGGGCGCCGAGCACCGCGTGCGGGTCGTGGTGCCGGCCCTGGGCGACGGCGGCCAGCACGTCGGGGTCGACGGGCAGCGGCGCGGGGAGCGTGGGGGCGGCGGACGAGGCGGTCATGGGGATCCTTGTTCGGCGGTCGGACGGCTCGGACGGCGGGCGGGTCAGCCCCGACGCACGATCCGGAGGACGTGGGCGGGCTCGACGGCGGGGTCCAGGCGCACATAGGGGTGCTCGTCCCAGCGCCAGCGCTGACCGGTGAGGAGGTCCTCGACCTCGAAGCGACCCTGCTCGTCCCGATCCTGCGGCCCCAGGTTCAGGGCGGCGGAGTCCAGGTCGAGGGTCGCCTCGGCCACGTGGTGGGGGTCGCATGCGACCACCACGATCAGCGTGTCCTCCGCGCCGCCGTCGTCGGTGACCGCCGCGGCGTCGTGGTGCTCGCCCTCGGGGGCGGCCGCCCGCGTCTTGGAGTAGACCAGCAGCTCCGGGTGCGTGGACCCGTGCAGCGTGAGGTTCTGCAGGTCCCGCAGCGCCGGGTGGGCCGCACGGATCTCGTTCAGGCGCGTCAGATACGGGGCCAGCGAGGCACCCGCGGCCTCCGCTCCGGCCCAGTCACGGGGCCGGTACTCGTACTTCTCGCTGTCGATGTACTCCTCCGCCCCGGGCCGGGCGACATGCTCGAACAGCTCGAAGCCCGCGTACACGCCGTAGAGCGGATTGGAGGTGGCCGCAATCACCGCGCGGGCCCGGAACGCCCCCGGCCCACCGTGCTGCAGGTAGTCGGTGAGGATGTCCGGGGTATTCACGAAGAAGTTGGGCCGGTAGAAGCCGGCCGTCTGGGCGGTGATCTCCTCCAGGTACTCCTCGAGCTCGGCCCGGGTGTTCCGCCACGTGAAGTAGCCGTAGGACTGCTGGAACCCGACCCGCCCGAGCGCATGCATCATGGCCGGGCGGGTGAAGGCCTCCGCCAGGAACACCACACGCGGCTCCACGGCGCGGATCTCGCGGATGAGCCACTCCCAGAACCACAGCGGCTTGGTGTGCGGGTTGTCCACGCGGAAGATGTGCACCCCGCGCTCCACCCAGCCCAGGGCCACCTCCAGCACCGCCTGGGCGAGACCGTCCGGGTCGTTGTCGAAGTTCAGCGGGTAGATGTCCTGGTACTTCTTCGGCGGGTTCTCCGCATAGGCGATGGACCCGTCCACCCGCGTGGTGAACCACTCCGGGTGCTCCTGCACCCACGGGTGATCCGGGGAGCACTGCAGCGCGAGGTCCAGGGCGAGCTCCATGCCGAGCTCACGGGTGCGCTCCGCAAAGGCCGCGAAGTCCTCCTCCGAGCCCAGGTCCGGGTGGATCGCCTCGTGCCCGCCCTCGGGGGCGCCGATCGCCCACGGCGACCCCGGATCCCCCGGGCCCGCGGTCAGCGTGTTGTTCGGTCCCTTGCGGTGGGCCACGCCGATCGGGTGGATCGGAGGCAGGTACACGACGTCGAAGCCCATCGCCGCCACGGCGGGCAGACGCTCGGCGGCCGTGCGGAACGTGCCCGAGCTCCAGCGCCCGGCGGCCTCGTCGTACCGGGCGCCCTCCGAGCGCGGGAAGAACTCGTACCACGCGCCCCGGCCGGCCAGCTCCCGCTGCACGTCCAGGGGGAACAGCTCCGAAGCGGTCACGTGGCGGCGCACCGGGCGGACCTCCAGCACGGCCAGCACCTCCGGCGCCCCCGCCGCCGCCAGGCGACGCGCAGGCTCCTGGCCGGCGTCCTCAAGACCACGCACGGCCTCGGCGAACACTGCACGGTCCTCGGCGGAGCGTGAGGCGTCCTCGGCCTCCCGGCGGAACAGGGCCGCGCCCTCGTCCAGCATGAGGTCCACGTCCACGCCCGCGGCCAGCTTCACGGTGGCGTGGTGCAGCCACGTGCCCACCGGGTCGTCCCAGCCCTCCACCACGAACTGGTGGATGCCCACCTGCGAGGGGCGCAGCACCGCCACGAACTCGTCCAGACCGGGACGGCCCGGGCGCATGTGCACGCGTTGGACCTCGGACCCGTCCGGGCCGAGCAGGCGCACCGTGGCACGCACGGCGTCGTGCCCCTCACGGAAGACCGTGGCCCGCACGGGCACGTCCTCCCCCACCACGGCCTTGGCCGGGAAACGGCCGTCCTCTACGACCGGCTCCACCCCGGTGACGGGGATGCGGCCGGTCAGGGTGCTCGCGCGCACGTCCGCACGGGCCGCACGGGCGGCCGCGGGAGTGGTCTCGGGGGCGGGGCTCGGCTTCGGCTTGGACTTGGACTTCGCAGTGCTCACCCGCCTGACGCTACCCCTCCGGAGGCCGGGGCAGAACGGTTGAGCGGTCCCCGGACGCACACCGGCTCACCGGTGGGGACGACGACGGCCCGGGTGAGCCCGGCGGAGCGAGCGGACTCAGCGGAGGGGTCCGGCGGAGGGGTCCGCCGGCCCGTCAGCGGCCGCCGGCGCGGCGCGTGGCGATCTCGTAGAGGGAGATGCCCACCGCCATCGAGGCGTTCAGGGACTCCATCTCCGATTCGATCGGGATGGACACGATCTGCTGGCAGTGCTCACGCACCAGACGGGACAGGCCCTTGCCCTCAGCGCCCACCACCACCACCAGCGGCTCATCCGCGAGGGCCAGACCCGGCAGGGAGACATCCCCGCCGCCGTCGAGACCCAGCACGAAGTACCCCATGCGGTGCAGCTCCACCAGCGTCGCGTTGAGGTTGCCGGCCTGGGCCACCGGCACGCGGGCGGCCGCCCCGGCGGACGTGCGCCACGCCGTCGCCGTCACGCCCACCGAGCGGCGCTCGGGCACGATCACACCGTCCACGCCGAACGCCGAACCGGCGCGGATGATCGCCCCGAGGTTGCGCGGATCCGTGATCCCGTCCAGCGCGACCAGCAGCGGGGCGCTGCGCAGGTGGCCCTTGCCGTGCTTCTCCAGCGTCTGCTCGCCGAGCTCGAGCGCATCGGCATACTCATACGGCGGGATCTGCAGCACCAGGCCCTGATGCACGGCCTCACCCGAGAGACGGTCCAGCTCCGGCTTCGTGTTCTCCATGACCGGCACCGAGTTCTCCGAGCACAGCCGCAGAACCTCCTTGACGCGGTCGTCCATCTCGATCCGCACCGCCACGTGCAGCGCCTTGGCCGGGATGCCCGCGCGCAGGGCCTCGAGCACCGGGTTGCGGCCCGAGACGGTCTCGTCCGTGAGCTTCACACGGCCTCGCACCTGGTCACCGCGGACCGGGCCGCGCTTGGCGGCCGAGCGCTCCGCGAGCACCTTCGCACGGTGGGCCTTGTGGTAGACGCGGTCCTCGGCCTTGGGCGTGGGACCCCGGCCCTCGAGGGCCTTGCGCCCGTGGCCGCCGGTGCCCTTCGAGGGGCCCTTCTTGCCCTTGGGCTTGCGGGAACCGCCGGAACGGGGGGCGATGGACATGGCGGAACTCCTGGGGGACGGGAGGGAAGCGCGAGGGCACCCGGCCTCACGCCATGGGCACCCGCCCGCGCGGGGACTCAGCCCCCAGTCTAGGTGTCAGTCCGCCCGCGGTCAGTCGGCCAGGCGCCAGGTGGCCCCGTCCGCCCCGTCCGCCACCACGACGCCGGCCGCCGCCAGCGCATCCCGGATCCGGTCCGCAGTGGCCCAGTCCCGATCCGCCCGCGCCTGCGCACGGGCCTCGATCTGCGCCCGCACGAGCGCATCCAGGGCGAGGGCCTCCGGCCCGGACCCGGACGCCTCCGGCTCCGGGACGTCGTCGAAGCCGAGCACCGCCGTCATGGCACGGACCTCCGCGAGGCGGGCCGCCGCGGCGTCGTGGTCCTGCGCCGCGAGCGCGGTGTTGCCCGCCCGGACGGTCTCATGCAGCACCGCGAGCGCCTGCGGGACGGCAAGGTCATCCTCCATAGCCGCCCGGAAGGCGGCGGGCACGGCCTCCGCCAGAGGGCCAACCGGAGCGGGGGCGTCCACCACGGCCGCCGCCCGGGCCACGAAGCCCTCAATGCGCTCGACCGCGGCCTCGGCCTCCTCGAGTGCCCCGGGACGGTAGTCCAGCTGGGACCGGTAGTGGGCCTGGCCCAGGAAGTAGCGCACCGCCTTGGGACGGGCCATGGCGAGCATCTGCTCCGGGGAGATCGTGTTGCCCACCGACTTGGACATCTTCTCCCCCTGGTACGTGACCAGGCCGTTGTGCAGCCAGAACCGGGCGAAGCCGTCCCCGGCCGCCGCAGACTGGGCCAGCTCGTTCTCGTGGTGCGGGAACCGCAGGTCCAGGCCGCCGCCGTGGATGTCGAACGACGAGCCCAGGTACTTCGTGGACATCGCCGAGCACTCCAGGTGCCAGCCCGGCCGGCCCCGCCCCCACGGGGACTCCCACGAGGCCGTGGCCGGCTCACCCTCCTTGGCACCCTTCCACAGAGCGAAGTCGCGGGGGTCCCGCTTGCCGCGAGGATCCGCGTCCGGGGCGTCCTGCATGTCCTCCACCCGCTGGCGGGTGAGCTCGCCGTAGCGCTCCCAGGAGCGGACGTCGAAGTAAACGTCCCCGGAGCCGTCCAGGGCGGGGTAGGCGTGGCCCCGCTCGATGAGACGGCCGATCAGCGCGAACATCTCCGTGATGTGCCCGGTGGCGCGCGGCTCATACGTGGGGCGGCGGACGCCCAGGGCGAGGTAGGCGGCGTCGAACGCCTTCTCGAAGCGGTAGGCCAGCGCCCACCACGGCTCCCGGGACGGGTACAGGTCCGAGGGCTCGAAGCCCTCCTCATGGGAGGCGGCGGAGCGGTCGAGGATCTTGTCATCGATGTCCGTGACATTGCGGACCGAGGTCACACGCAGGCCCGAGGCCTCCAGCCAGCGGATGAGGACGTCGAAGACGATCGCGCTGCGCACATGCCCCACATGGGGCATGCCCTGCACAGTGGCGCCGCAGTAATACACCGACGCCTGGCCGGGCACGAGCGGGACGAACTCCCGGATCTCGGCGGAGCGGGTGTCGTAGAAGCGCTGGGCCATCGGGGCGCGGTCCTTCCGGACGGTCGGGTGCAGGCGGTCGCCACCAGCGTAGTGCTCCGACCCGACCACCGGACGCCCGGAGCCGGGCGGTGAGGCGGTGAGAGCCGGGCGGAGGGCGCAGGGCCAGGCTGAGACTGCGGGGCCAGGCCGGGTCAGGCGGGGGCGAGGATCGCCGTCGCGATCCCGACCAGCCCCTCCCGGCGGCCCACGAAGCCCAACCGATCCGTGGTCGCCGCCGACACCGAGACGACAGCGCCACCCAGGGCCGCGGACATCGCCGCCTCCATCTCCACCCGCCGCGTGCCGACCTTCGGCCGCGGAGCGACCACCTGCACCGCAACGTTGCCGATGCGGAAGCCGGCCCCCGTGACGAGACGGGCGACCTCCGCGAGCATGTCCGCCCCGGAAGCACCGGCCATCTCCGGGCGGTCCACACCGAAGACCGCACCCAGATCCCCCAGCCCGGCGGCCGAGAGCAGCGCATTGCAGGCGGCATGGGCGGCGACGTCCCCGTCCGAGGTGGCCGCGGCCCCGTTCTGCCCGGGCCACTCGATGCAGCCGAGCCAGAGCGGCCGGGGGGCATCCTCAGGGGCCCACGCGTGCACGTCCGTGCCGATACCCGTACGCGGCATGGCGGGCGGGGCGGGGGTGGGGGCAGCCGGGCCCTGGACTGCCGGGGAGGAGGGGACAGGGCCCTGGGCCGACGCCGGGGCCGAGGCCGCCGGGTCCTGGGCGGAGGCCGCCGGGTCCTGGGCCGAGGCACGGGCACCCAGGTGCGCGGCCGCGGCGTCGAGGTCCTCGGGCGCGGTCACCTTGAACGCCTCCGGGTGCCCGGGCACGACCACGACAGTGTGCCCGGCCGCTTCGAGCGCCATGGCGTCGTCCGTGAGGGCGGCGGGGTCGGCGCCGGGCCGGATGCGGGCGGACTCGTGAGCGGCCAACAGCACGTCCAGGTCGAAGCCCTGCGGCGTCTGCACGGCGCGCAGCGCGGCCCGCGGGGGCGTGGCGACGACGGTCGGCAGCTCCTGTGCGGGGTCCACCTGCTTGACGGTGTCCGTGACAGGCAGGCCCGGTATCGCGCCCAGGGCGCCGGAGTCGAGCGCCGACTGGACCGCGAGAAAGACCTCCGGCGGGGTGAGGGCGCGGGCGGCGTCGTGGATGAGGACCCGGCGGGCGGCGGAGGCCGGGCGAGCGGGGCCTGATCCGGTGGGCGCCGGGCCGGTGGGGGCGAGGTCCGCGAGCGCCTCGGCGGCCGCGGCCAGGCCGGCCCGCACCGAGTCTGCGCGCTCGGCTCCGCCGGGCACACACGTGACACGGACGCCCAGCTCGGCCCGCCGCGCGTCGACCAGGCGCTGGACCTCCGCGGCGGGGCCGGGGGCCGGGGGCACCAGTACGACGACGGCATCCACCCGGGTGCCCGCGTCCCGAGCCGCCACGACCGCGTCCAGGCAGTGCTCCAGCAGGGCCCGTCCGTCTGGGAGCGGAGCCAGGGCCTTCGGGATGCCCGCGCCCAGGCGGGTCCCGGAGCCGGCCGCGGCGATCACGAGGACCGTGGGGGCGGTGGTGCCGGACTGCTCGGTGAGTCGGGGCGGCTCGGAGGTGCGGGGCGACGTCGTGGTGGGCGCGGGGGCCGGGGAGGATGAGCCGGGGGCGGATGCAGCGGAGGAGGCGGACCGATCGGGCGACATGGGCCCCATCCTGGCACGAGCGACATTCCAGCACTCGAGCGACAGCGGCCGCAGAGCACAGCGCCCGGGCGACATTCCAGTGTGTCCGCACCGCTGGAATGTCGCCCGGGCGCTGGGGGAGGGGCGGGGAGGACAAGGAGGGGGGAACGAGCCGGCACGGGCAGGCCCCGCACACGACGACGGCGGGGCGGACCGTTCTCGGTCCAGCCCCGCCGTCGTGGTCAGGCTCTCCTCGCGGGGTCAGCCCTCAAGCACCTTGTCCAGCATGCCCTCGGCCTCCTCCTCGGTGACCTTCTTCGCGAGCGCGAGCTCGGAGACGAGCACCTGGCGGGCCTTCGAGAGCATGCGCTTCTCACCCGCGGAGAGGCCGCGGTCGTGGTCGCGGCGCCACAGGTCACGGACCACCTCGGCGACCTTGTTGACGTCCCCGCTCGCGAGCTTCTCCAGGTTCGCCTTGTAGCGGCGGGACCAGTTGGTGGGCTCCTCGACGTGCTCGGCCTGGAGCACCTTGATCACGTGGTCCAGGCCCTCGGCGTCCACGACGTCCCGGACGCCCACGAGGTCAACGTTCTCCGCCGGCACCTCGATCGTCAGATCGCCCTGGGCGACCTTGAGCTTGAGGTACATCTTCTCTTCACCCTTGATGGTGCGCATCTTGATCTCCTCGATCCGCGCTGCACCGTGGTGGGGGTAGACGACGGTCTCTCCGACCTCAAAAACCATGTGATGTGCCCCTTTCCAGACATTCCATTCTATCACGGGGCCTCAGCTCGCCCTCGCGTGCCGCCTCCCCCACAGGCCCCGCCTGTGGTAATGGGGCTCCCCGCAGACCCCTCTCCCGCGGGAGCGCATGCGGTAGCCTGGCCGTGAGCCCCGTCATGGGGCGCCCTCCGTCATCGCACCTGTAGGAGACCCCCGTGAAGTCCGCCGCCTCCCGGCAGGCCCGGCGCCGCATCGCCGCCGGCGCGCTCGCCCTCACCGCCGCCTTCGGCGTCACCGGCTGCTCGGCCGTGAGCCCCATCGCCACGAGCTTCCGCTACCACCCCTCCGACGGCGTGAACCTCAACCCGATCCCCGAGGTCGGCTTCCGCAACGTCGCCGTCGTGGCCACCGAGGGCGCGAACCCCGAGGGTCGCCTGATGGGCTCGCTGTCCAACCGCACCGACCGGGACCTCACCGCGACGCTCACCGTCAACGGCACCTCCTTCACCGTGGACGTGCCCGCCCGTGACGCCGTGAACCTCGAGACGCGGGACGACCTGATCGTGCCGAACGTCGGCGCCCGCACCGGAGAGATGGTCGCCACCGAGGTCACCGCCCGGGGCGCCCAGGGCAGCAGCACCGGCTCCGCCGACGTCCCCGTGCTCTCCGGCACCCTCCCCGAGTATCGCCACCTCGTCCCCGGTGAGGCCGACGCCTCCCAGCTCACCGAGCACCTCTACCAGGAGACCGCCCACTACGGCACCGAGGGCGGCCACTGACCACCCCGGCCGGGGCCCGCACCGCGGCCGGTCCTGAACCGACGACGGCGCCCCTCACCGCCGCGCGGAGGGGTGGGGCGCCGGCGGCCTGGGGAGGGCCGGTGGCCTCGACCCGCCGCGG
>NZ_JAXFPG010000016.1:0-64860 GCF_034179925.1 Micrococcus sp.
CCGCTGTGGCGGGGGGGGGGGCGCCCCCCGCCGGG
Source organism: Micrococcus sp. (assembly GCF_034179925.1). Lineage (GTDB taxonomy): Bacteria > Actinomycetota > Actinomycetes > Actinomycetales > Micrococcaceae > Micrococcus. The sequence goes on from NZ_JAXFPG010000016.1 coordinate 36, forward strand.
GGGGCGGCGCCCCGTCCGTCTGGGGACCTGGGGGGGGAGGAGGAGGGGAGGGCTCAACTCCCTGGGGCGGCGTCCTCGGTGGTCACGAGGCGCTCGCCGGCCAGAGCGTCGAGGGCGGCCTCAACCGAGGCACGGGCGCCCTCGGGCAACGGGGCCCACGCCTCGAGTTCGGCCAGCAGCCCGTCCACGCTGCGGGGGGTGTCCAGCAGGGACCAGAGGGCGGGGCCGAGACCGTCCAGAATCACCAGCTGTTCGTGGGCCAGGAGCACAAGGCGGCCGTCGGGCAGCTCGATCCCGCAGTCGGCGCCGGACCTGCGCAGCACCGGACCGGACGCCGTCGGGGCCTCGGGGGCCTCGGGGTCCTCGAGGGAGGCGGTGAGCTCGTACTCGGCCAGCGGCTCCCAGGCCGGCTCCACGGGCTGGGGTTCCTCGGCCAGGAGGCCGTCCACCACGGGGCGCAGGTCCTCGGACTCGGCGTAGACGAGCCGGCGGGCGCCGCCGAGCCGGTCGAGGGTGCGGCACAGGGCCACGAGGCCGCGGGGGAGCCGAGCGAGCGATGAGGTCTGCGGCACGAGCACGGCGAGGGCATCCACGAGGGACATCCGCTCGGCGCGGGCCGGCACCTGCCCCTGAGGGTCGCGGACGCGGTCCAGCACGGCCACGGCGCGGATCTGCGCGGGCCGGGTGGGCCCCAGGCCGAGCTCTTCCGGGCCTGCCTGGTGCTTGGGGCGGGCGCCGTCGGGGCCGAGCAGGGACAGCGGCTTGGGGTAGGGGGTGACGGACAGGTCCTCGGGGTCGAGGATCGCGGTCTCGTCCGTCAGGTATGCGTAGTGCGGTCCCAGGCGTCGGGTGGCGGTGGTCTTGCCGGTGCCCGAGGCGGCGGCGAGCACGATCCCGGCTCCAGTGCGCTGGTCGGCGAGCACGGCACCGTGGAACATCAGGTGACTGCCGCGGGCCGAGTCGATGGTGCGGGCGGTGATCCGGTAGACGAGCTCCTCATGGAAGCGTTCCCAGGCCTGTGCATCGCCGCCGGACCATGACAGGTCTGCCTTGTCCTCCGGAGCCGCGGGGCGGGGGTCGCAGCGCGACCAGTCCCGGGCCACGAGGGCGGCGTGTTCCTCGTCCAGGCCCCCGACGACGAGGTGCCCGCGCCCGGCGGTCAGGCGCAGGGCGCGCGTGTCGGCCTGCGCGGGCTCGAGGGGTCCGGGGCCCATGGGGGTGCTCCTGTCCGTTGGGGTGCGGTGCATCGCCGCCCGGCGCCGGTGCGCCGTCCTCTTGAGTCTAGTGAGGACGCCGCACGGGGCCCTGCCAGGGGGAGTGCATCGGGTCCGTCCGTCGGCGGCGGCCTATACTGGGCGGGGCAGAGCACGTTCTCAGTCCACCATCCCCACCGTCTCTCGGAGGCATCTCCATGTCTGTATCGCCGCGCCCCCAGACGGTCACGGTGGTGATTCCCCACTACGGGGATCCCGCCCCCACACAGGCACTCGTCACCCGGCTCATGGCCGACCCCGCCCGCACCATGGCCGGCATCGTGGTGGCCGACGACGCCTCGCCCACCCCCTACCCGGCCTCCTCAGAGTCCGCCGGGATGGTGCAGGTGGTGCGCCGCGAGTCCAACGGCGGCTTCGGCGCCAACGTGAACACGGGACTGGCCCAGGTGCGCACCCCGCTGGCCCTCGTGCTGAACTCGGACGCGGAGATCACCGGCGAGCAGATCGACGCCCTCGTGGAGGCCGCTGCACCCCACCAGCCCGTGGTGGCCGCCCCACAGGTGCTCAACCCTGACGGCACACCGCAGTGGACGGGTCGTCACTTCCCCACGGTGCTGCACCAGACCGTGGAGTGGTTGATCCCGCTGGCCCGATTCCGGCACCTGCCCGTCCTCCACGAGGCCGTGGGGCACGACGTCGGCGCCGCCCGGGCGACGGCGCCCACCCCGGTGGACTGGGTCATGGGGGCGGTGATGCTGCTGCCCCTGGACCAGGTGCGCGCAGTCGGCGGCTTCGATGAGGACTACTTCATGAACTCTGAGGAGGTGGACCTGCAGCTGCGTCTGCGCCGTCGCGGCGTCGGATCCCTCGTGGTCCCCTCCGTGCAGGTGGCCCACGCCCAGGGCGGATCCTCGGACCCGCTGCGCCGCCGTGCCTGGCTCGTGGACTCCCGCTTCCGCTATGCGCGCCTGCACGGGCACCCGCGCCTGCTGCGCGGGGCCCTGACTGCCGCCACCGGCGTGAACTGGGCTGTGAACCGTCTCCGGCAGGCGCGGGGGACGGACGTGGACGCTGCCGCCGTGCGTCGTGATGAGATGGCACTGATCTGGAAGGGGACGCGCCGATGACCGCCGCGTACACTGTGCCCGCCGCCGGGGCCGCACGCTCCGGCCGTCCCGAGCGCCTGCTGCTGGTCTCCCCGGCGTTCCACGGCTACCACCGCTCGATCGCCCGCGCCTGGGCGCAGCAGGGCTTCGATGTGAGCGTGCACGCCTACGACGCCTACAGCACGGTGTCCATGAAGCTGCGCAACAAGGCGCTGCTGGAGCTGCCGCACCGGCTCGGTGTGGACCGCTCCGCCGCCCGCGTGGCCTGGGACACCCAGCGTGCCCTGGATGCGCTGAGGCAGGTCCGCCCGGACCGTGTGCTCGTGATCAAGGGCGACTCCCTGGGGGAGTCGTTCTGGGCGGAGGTCGAGGCCCTGGGCGTGCCGCGCATGCTCTGGCTGTACGACGACCTGCACCGCCACAGCTACACCATGGACTTCCTGCGTCGGGTGGGACCGGTGCTCAGCTATGCCCGCTCCGAGGCCGAGCAGCTCGCAGCCGAGGGCGTGGATGCCCACTACATGCCCAACGGTTTCGACCCGGGCCTGCACCTGCCCGAGGTGCCCCGGCGCCCCGAGCTGGTCTTCGTCGGCTCCCGGTACCCCAACCGGGTGGAGCTGCTCGAGCGCCTGGCTCGGGCCGGGGTGCCCGTGCGTGCCTACGGCCGGCAGTGGAGCCACCACCCGGTGGACCGGCTGCGCACCTGGGAGCTTTCCCGTCCGGCGCTGCCCGCTGAGCGGGACATCCCGCTGGAGGAGGCCTACGCCGTGCAGGCAGCGGCCGCCGGGGCCATCAACATCCACGGCCTGCAGGCCGGGCACGCGATGCGCACCTTCGAGGTGCCTGGCATGGGCGGCCTGCAGCTGGTGGACCGGGAGGATGTGGCGGAGTTCTACGAGCCCGGTGAGGAGGTCCTCGTGTTCGAGGATGCCGACCACCTCGTGGAGCTCGGCCGCCGGATCGTGGCAGAGCCCGCCTGGGGTGAGCGCATCCGCGAGGCGGGACGGCGCCGCTCCCATGCCGAGCACACCTTCGCCCACCGCGCGGCTCGGGCCCAGGAGTGGTGGCGGTGACGGCCCCGCGGCACCCTGCCGGGGACGCCCCGCTGTTCTGGCGTCCCGAGGACCTGCCGGCCTGGCGGCGCTGGCAGCGGGCGCAGTGGCCTGCCGCGCGCCGCGCCGCCGACGCCGTCCGCACCCTGCGTGCCCGCCTGCGCCGTGATGCGTCCTCCCCGGAGGAGGGGCTGCGCGTGCTCGTGCCGGCCGGCCCCGTGCACACCCTCGTGGCGGTCGAGTCCGCTGGCCCCACGCAGCGGGCCGCACTGGTCGAGCCCGTGCTCGCGCTGGCCGCCGGCCGTGCCGCAGGCGTCACCGACCCCGCGGCCGTCCTCGCCGGCGTCGGCTGGGTGATGCCCGCCGAGACGGCCGAGTCCCTGCGCCCCGAGCTGCCCGCCGGTACGGAGCTGACCACGGTGTCCGGGGTGGACCCGGACCTGAGTGCACGCCTGGACGGGCTGCGCCGCGTGCTCGTGGCGGGGGAGTACCTGCCCGCGGGCCAGGCCGCCGTGCGCTGGGCCCGCGAGCGCGGGGCGGAGGTGGCCGTGGTACAGCACGGGCTGCTCGCGGTATCCACGCCGCCGGTGCCCCGGGCGGCCACGCTCTACGCTTTCACCGCGCAGGACGCCGCCTGGTGGGCCCAGGGCCGGACGGACGTACAGGCAGTGCCGGTGGGCTCGGCCCTGCTCGAGCACGCCCGCCGTGCCGCCCCGGCACCCGGGGCCGGGGACCACGACGCCGGCCCGGGCGTCTTCCTGGGCCAGCTCCACGGGGCAGAGCTGCCCCGCACGGACTTCGTCCGCGCCGCCGAGGAGTACCTCCGTGCCACCGGCGCCGTGTACCGGCCGCACCCAGCCGAACGGGACCGCCTCTCCCGGGCACAGCATGCCCGCTGGGAGGGGGCCGGCGTCGTGCTGGACCGCACCGGGGTGCCGCTGGCATCCACGACGGGCCCGGTGGCCGCCGTCTTCAGCACGGGCATCCTCGAGGCGGCCCAGGCCGGCCGACCCGCCTGGGCTGTGCACCCGGACCCGCCCGCCTGGCTCGAGGGCTTCTGGGAGCGCTACGGGATCACCCGCTGGACCCCTGGGACTCCGCCGAGCCCCACCCCGCCGCTGTCCTCGCCCACGCCGGACCCTGCGGCGGCGATCGCCGACCATCTCTGGAGGAGCACCTGATGAGCATCCTGTGCGTCATCCCCGTCCGGGGAGGCTCCCGCGGCCTGCCCGGCAAGAACATCCGCATGCTCGGAGGGCACCCGCTGGTGGCCTGGACCGTCCGCGCGGCCCTCGAGGCCGAGGCGGACCTGCATGTGGTGGTCTCCACGGACTCTGAGGAGATCGCCGAGGTCGCCCTGCGCTACGGCGCGGACGTGCCCGGGCTGCGCCCGGCCGAGCTCGCCCAGGACGAGACCCCCACCGAACCGGTGGTGGAGCACGCGCTCGCAGCCGAGCGGGCCCGGGGGGTGGAGCCGGAGGCGGTGATGCTGCTGCAGGCCACCAGCCCCCTGCGCCTGCCCGGCACCTTGGACCGCGCCGTGGCCCGCTTCCGTGAGCCGGGGGTGGATTCGGTGGTCGGCGTCGTGCCGGTCTCCCCGTTCATCTGGCGCCACGCTGAGGACCCGGCCGCGCCCCCGCTGGCGGACTACGACGTGATGGCGCGCAAGCGCCGCCAGGACATGGTCCCCATGGATCTGCGCTTCCGCGAGAACGGCTCCCTGTACGTGACGGCCCCCTGGGTGTACGACGAGCTGCACAACCGCCTCGGGGGGCGCATCGCGCTGCTCGAGCTCGACGACCTCGAGGGCGTGGACATCGACACCGAGCTGGACTTCGCGCTCGCCGAGCAGCAGATGGACCAGTACCTGGCGGTGGAGAAGGTCCTGCACCGCCGGCCGGAGCTGTCCGGCCCCACCCTCCTCTCTTCCCGAACCGTCCCTGATTCCGCCGTGGGAGGCGCCCAGTGATTATCGAACGCACCCTCACCCCCTACCTCGTCTTCCCGGAGGAGTCCCTCCTCACCGCGCTGCAGAAGATGACGGACAACCGTGAGCGCATCGTGTTTGTGGTGGACTCCCACGGCTTCCTGCAGGGCTCCCTCACGGACGGGGACTTCCGCCGCTGGCTGCTGGCGAACCCCTCGGCGTCGCTGGACTCCCCGGCCTCCGCCGCCGTCAACCCCCACCCGGCCACCGCACCGCTGGGAGCCACGCCGGAGCAGATGCGCCAGGCCCTGCCGACCGGGGCCGCGCACCTGCCCCTGCTGGATGAGCGCGGGCGACTGGCCGCCCTGGCCGTGGACCGCGAGGACGAGCTGCGGATCGGCTCGCACCGGATTGGCCCGGGCCACCCGGCGTTCCTGATCGCTGAGATCGGCAACAACCATCAGGGCGATGTGGACCTGGCCCGGCGCCTCGTGGACCTGGCCGTGGAGGCCGGCGCGGATGCCGTGAAGTTCCAGCTGCGGGACATGGACGCCCTCTACCGGCAGTCCGGGGCGGCGACGGCGGGTGAGGACCTGGGCGCCCAGCGCACCCTGGACGAGCTGGCCAAGTTCTCCCTGTCCGCCGAGGACATGGTGACGGTGTTCGACCACACGCGCGCCGCCGGCGTCGCGCTGATGTGCACCCCCTGGGACGCCCCCTCCATGCAGGTGCTGGCGGACTACCCGGTGGACGGCGTGAAGATCGCCTCTGCGGATCTGACCAACCACGGGCTGCTGCGGGACGCCGGCGCCCACGGGATCCCGATGGTGCTCTCCACGGGGATGTCCCGGGAGGAGGAGATCCGGGAGACCGTGGAGCTGGTGCGCTCCCTCGGGGTCCCCTTCGCGATGCTCCACGCCCAGTCCACCTACCCGGCGCCCTACAAGGACGTGAACCTGGCGTACCTGGACCGCCTGGCGGAGATCGCCCAGACCCCGGTGGGCTACTCCGGCCATGAGCGCGGCTTCCACGTGGCCCTGGCGGCCGTGGCCCGTGGGGCCTCGATCGTGGAGAAGCACTTCACCGTGGACCGCTCCCTGGAGGGCAACGACCACAAGGTCTCCCTCCTGCCGGAGGAGTTCGCCCAGATGGTGCAGCAGACCCGCGAGATCGAGGAGTCGATCGGCGTGGCCGAGGAGCGTGTGGTCTCCACGGGTGAGGCCATGAACCGCATCAACCTGGCCAAGTCCCTCGTGGCTGCCCGCCCGCTGGCCAAGGGCGATGTGATCACGGAGGCGGACGTCACCGTGAAGTCCCCGGGCCGAGGCCTCCAGCCGAACCAGCTGCCCGAGCTGGTCGGGCGCACCGTGCACCGTGATCTCGCCGAGGGTGACTTCTTCTTCGCCGGCGACCTCACGGACACCGTCCCCACCGGGCGTGACTTCCAGTTCAACCGTCCGTGGGGCCTGCCCGTGCGCTACCACGACGTCGCAGCCCTCACGAAGGACTGCACCCCGGACTTCCTCGAGTTCCACTTCTCCTACAAGGACCTCGAGATCGACATCGACACGGTGTTCACCGAGCCGATGCCCATGGGCTTCACCACCCATCTGCCGGACATCTTCGCCGGGGACTTCCTCGTGGACCTGGCCAGCGAGGACGAGCAGGTGTGGGAGCGCTCGATCGCCGAGGTGCAGCGCACCATCGACATCACCCGGGACCTCAAGCGCTGGTTCCCGAACGAGGAGGCCCCCATCATGGTCATCACCATGGGCGGGTTCACTCTGGACCGGCACATCGCTCCCGAGGCGCGCCAGGCCAAGTACAGCCGCATCGGCGAGGCTGTGAAGCGCTTGGACACCACTGGGGTGCGGATCGCCGCTCAGACCCTGCCGCCGTTCCCGTGGCTCATGGGCGGTCAGCAGTACCACAACCTCTTCATGGACCCGGACGACACCGTGGCCTTCGTGGAGGCCACGGGTGTGCCCCTGTGCCTGGACATCTCCCACTCCAAGCTCTCGGCCACCTTCCTCGGGATCCCCTTCTCCGAGATGGTGGAGAAGCTGGCCCCCCACAGCATCCACCTGCACATCGTGGACGCCACCGGTGTGGACGGCGAGGGCCCGCAGATCGGCGAGGGCGACGTCGACTGGCCCGTGCTGTGCGAGCAGCTCGACCGCCTGGCCCCCGGGGTGAGCTTCATCCCGGAGATCTGGCAGGGCCACATCAACAACGGCGAGGGCTTCTGGATCGCTCTGGACCGCCTGGAGCAGTGGTTGTGAGCGCAGGGGCTGTGAGCGCACCGGCTGACGGCTTGCCGGTACCCCTGACCCTGTGGTGCGTGCCCGTCCCGGACCTCGGCGGTGTGGCCCGGCATGTGCTGGACGTGGCCGGCGTCGGCCTGCCCGGGCTGCGCCTGGCCGTGCTGTGCCCTGAGGGGCCCCTGGCCGAGCGGCTCCGGGAGCGCGGTGCGGCGGTGTTCACGGGCCCCTTCGGTCCCGACGCCGGCCTGGCCGCCTCGGTGCGCACCCTGCGCCGGCTTGTGCGCACCCTGCGTCCGGCCGCGGTGCACACCCACCTGGCCTATGCGGACCTCGCCGCCGCGGCGGCGCTCGCCTCGGACCGGCGCACCGCGCTGATCAGCACCGAGCACGGCATCGCCCCCGACGACACGCTGTACAACTCCGCCGCGGCGGCGCGGGTGAAGAACCTGGCCCATCGGGCCCGACTGCGCCGCACCGACCTGGTGATCGCGGTGGCGCAGTCCACCGCGGACGTGCTCGCCGCCAAGTGGCGCCCGGCCGCGCCCGTGCGGGTGATCCGCAATGGGGTGGACGTCGCCGCGGTGCGAGCCGCCGCCGTCGGGGAGCGCAGGGCACCGGGGGAGGGCCTGCGGGTGCTCTCGCTGTCCCGCCTGTCTCCGGAGAAGCGCCTGGACCGCCTCGTGGAGGCCTTCGCAGGCCTGCACGCCCAGGACCCGGCCGCCCGGCTCACCCTCGCCGGCTCCGGCCCGCTGGCCGCGGACCTGCGCGCCCAGGCCGACGCCCTCGGCCTCGGGGACGCAGTCACGCTGCCCGGACACGTGGACCCGTGGCCGGCCATGGCCGAGCACGACGTGCTCGTCCAGCTCTCCGCGTGGGAGAACCTCAGCTACACCCTGCTCGACGCCGCCGCCGCCGGCCTGCCCGCCGTCGCCACGGACGTGGGCGGCAACGGGGAGATCCTGCCCGCCGAGCGCCTCGTGGCGGACATCGAGCCGTCCACCGTGCTGGAGGCCGTCCGCCGCGCCGCCACCGAGGGGCCCGGCCCCGTGCAGGTGGGGGACGTGGCCGAGATGGCCCGGCAGACCGCGGAGGCCACCCTCGACGTCGTCGAACGCCGGGCCCGCCGCACCGGCCGGGGGTGGGTGAGCCCGTGATGAGCACCCGCATCTGGGTCGCCGCCAATCAGGGTGAGGTGGGCGGCGGTGAGGTGATGCTCCACCACATCGCCACGGCCTTGCGGGAGCTCGGCCGGGACGTGGCCGTCGTCGCCCCCGCCGTGCCTGCGGAGACCGCCGACCGGCTCGCGGCGGACGGGTTTACCGTGGAACGGGTCGGCGGACCCGGCCGAGCCGGATACATGCGGGCCCTGCGCCGCTGGCACCGGGCCCACCGGGACGAGGTCGTGTGGTGCAACGGCCTGCTGCCTGCCACCGCGCTGGCCGGTCGGGGCCGGCGGATCGTGCACCTGCACCAGGTCCCGGAGAAACCACAGCTGCGCGCCTTCAGCGCGGTCGCCCGCCCGGGTGCCCTGGCGGTCCTGGCTCCTTCGCGCTTCGCCGCGGAGCGGATCACCGGGGCCCGGGTGCTGCCCAACTGGGTGCCGGCACCGACCGATACCCCTGATGCCCCCCGCTCCAGGCCCTCCGTGCCCGAGAGGCCGCTCCAGGTGGGCTTCCTGGGCCGCCTGTCCGAGGACAAGGGTGTGCTGACCCTCCTGGAGGCGGCGGCCCGACTGGATCAGGAGACTCCGGGGGCCTTCCGGTTCCTGATCGCCGGGGAGTCCCGGTTTGTCCCCGCTCCAGAGCAAGCGCGCATCGGGGAAGCTCTGGCGCGGGCCGGCGGAGCCGTGGAACTGCTCGGCTGGCAGGACACCACCGCATTCCTCTCCCGCGTGGACCTGCTGGTGGTGCCCTCCCAATGGGCCGAGGTGTTCGGCCTGGTCAGCGCCGAGGCCATGGCGGCAGGCGTCCCCGTGGTCGTCTCGGATGCCGGAGCCCTTCCCGAGGTGGTGGGTCCGGACCACCCGTTGACCTTCGTCCAGCGCGACGTCGCAGGGCTGGTGGCCGCCCTCCGCCGGGCCGCCGAGGTGGACCGGCCCGCCCTCGCCCGCGCCCAGCACGAGCGCTGGCGGGAGCGCTTCTCCCCGGAGGCCGGGCGTGCCGCCGTCGCCGTCCTGCTCGAGGACCTGCACATCTGATGGAGGAGACCATGACCGAGACCGCCCGCCCCGTGCCCGAAAACGTCTGCGAGGCCAGCGTGATCGTCCCCAGCCGCGGGGGTGCTGAGCGCCTGCCCCGGCTCATCGGGGCGCTGGCCGCCCAGGAGGACGCCCCGCCGTTCGAGGTGCACGTGGTGGTGGACGGGGACGTGGACGGTTCTGACGCCGTCCTGGCCCGCCTGCGTCAGGAACACCCAGGCCTATCCCTGACCTGGACGGTCTTCGAGGAGAACCGCGGCCGCGTGGCCGCTCTCAACGCGGGGGCCGACGCCACCACCGGCCGGATCCTCATCCGCGCCGACGACGACCTCGATCCCGGCCTGCACTACATCCGGGACCATGTGGCCGCGCACGAGGCCGGGCCCCGCGGCGTCATCGGGCTGACCGAGGACATCATCCCCGAGACGGCATACCAGAAGGTCTACGGCACGGCCCAGGGCCGCGCCCACCGTGCCCACGCGTACTCACTGCCCGCCGATCAGCAGTGGCGGCACTGGGCAGGGAACGTCTCTGTGCCCCGGGCCCTGCACGAGGAGCTCGGCGGGTACGACGCCGACTACCGCCGCTACGGTTGGGAGGACGTGGACTTCGGGTACCGCCTCCACGCGGCCGGCTACCCCGTGGTGATCCACCCGGAGCTGGAGACCCGGCACCACGCGGCCGCCGTGACCACGTACACCAAGGCCCGCCGCGCCCTCCACTCGGGCTCCGCCCGCCAGACCTTCGCCGCCAAGCACGGCGTGGAGCCCCTGGGCGGCGACAGCGCCCCCACGGGACTGTGGGGTGCCGCTGTGCGCGCGCTGGCCGCCGTCACCACGGAGGCCACGGTCGAGCGCGGCTCGGCGCTGATCGACCGCGCCGCGGCCGTGCTGCCTGCCCCGGTGGCCCGCAAGCTCATCGCGCTGCAGGTGGAGGCCGCTGCGGAGACCGGCCGCGTCCATCCCAAGCGCGCCCGCCGCACGTTCTGACCGCCTGCCCCACGAGGACTGACGCCATGACCATCGACGCCGCCCCCGGGCGCATCGCGATCGCCCACGACTACCTCACCCAGAAGGGTGGGGCCGAGCGCGTGGTGCTCGCTTTGCACCGGATGTTCCCGGACGCACCGATCTACACGACGTTCTACGAACCGGAAGGGACCTTCCCGGAGTTCAAGGACGCCAGAATCATCACCTCCCCGCTCAACCGGGTGGGCATGCTCCGCAAAGACCCCCGGCGCGCCCTGCCGCTGTTGCCGCTGGCCTCCTCCCTGATGCACGTGCGGGAGCCGCTGGCGGTGGTGTCCACCTCAGGCTGGGCCCACGGGTTCCGCTACGACGGCGACACGCTCGTCTACTGCCACACCCCCGCCCGTTGGGTGTACCTACTCGAGGACTACCTCGGGGAGGGCGGGCAGAAGAGCCTCAAGGGGCGCGTGGCCCGCGCGCTGCGTCCCGGGCTCACCGCCTGGGACCGCGCGGCCCAGCGCCGTCGTACCCGGTACGTGGCCAACTCGACGGTGGTGAAGCGGCGCATCGAGGAGGTCTACAGCGTTCAGGACGTGGACCTCGTCTTCCCGCCGCACTCCGTCAGCACGGACGGGCCACAGGAGCCGATCCCCGGCGCCGAGCACCTGGCCGAGGGTGGCTACCTGCTCTCCGTGGCACGCCTGATGCCCTACAAGCACGTAGACGTGGCCATCGAGGCTGCCGCGCGGGCAGGCCGGCCGCTCCTGGTGATCGGCAAGGGCCCCGAGGAGGCACGCCTGAAAGCCATGGCCGGGCCAGACGTCGTCTTTGCCCAAGACCTTACGGATGCGCAGCTGCGCTGGGCCTACTCCCATGCGACCGCACTGATCGCGGCCAGCCACGAGGACTTCGGCATCACACCCCTGGAAGCCAGCGCCTGGGGTGTGCCGACCGTCGCACTGCGGGCCGGCGGCTACTTGGACACCATCGTGGAGGGCGTGAACGGGGTGTTCGTGGACGCCCCGACCGTGGAGGACGTGACGGAGGGTCTCCGGCGGACTCTCAGCCGTAACTGGGACCGCACCGCCATGCAGGACCACGCCGAGCGGTTCTCCGAGGCGGAGTTCGCTCGGCAGATCGGCGCTCTGATGGGGATCATGGGAGAAGGAACAGAAGAAGGCCCCACTGCAGACGAGGAGGCTTGGGTATGAAGGCAACAGACGAGCACACGGATCGTCTACGCGTGGCCGTCGTCTTCCCCGGTGATCCCACCGACCCTCGCGTGTGGTCCGGAACTCCGGCGGGACTGGTGGGCGGCCTGCAGGGGGCGGGAGTGGAGGTGGTCCCCGTGGACGTCACACCCCCGCGGCGGCTGGCCGCACTGTGGACCCGGGCTGTGGCAGGGCAGCTGCGTCCCAGCCCGGACCACCTGTTGACCATCACCCGGCAGGGTACTCCGTATGCGCGTCTCGTCTCAGCGACGGCGGCCCTCCGGGTGCCGAGGGATGCGGACGCCGTCCTGCAGATCGGCACCGGCTACCGGGCGTTCGGGCGGGTGCGGGCCACCTTCGAGGACATGACCGTGGTGCAGGGACGACGCCACGCCTGGGGGGAGATCGGTGCGCTGCCGGAGCGCCTCGTCGAGGGACGCCGTCGGCTCCAGCAGAGCGTGTACCGCAACGCGGACGTCTGCTTCCTGGCGACATCGTGGGCCGCCTCCTCCGTGGCGGAGGACTACGGCGTTCCCCGTGAACGCATCAGCGTCACCGGTCTGGGTGTGAACCGGCCGGTCCCGCCTGCGCAAGACCGGGACTGGTCCCGACCGTGCCTGCTGTTCGTGGGCAACGCGTGGGAGCGCAAGAATGGCCCCGCCGTGCTTGAAGCCTTCGCCCGTCTGCACGCCCGTGTCCCCGGAGCGCAGCTGCACCTCGTGGGTCAGGGAGTCCCTGCCTCCGCCTCGGAGTTCCCTGGCGTCACCGTCCATGGGGCCCTGCCCATGGGGGACCCGGAAGCCCAGCGCCGCCTCGCGGCCCTGTTCGCCTCCGCCACCTGCCTAGTGGTGCCGAGCCAGCTGGAGCCGGCGGGCATCGTCTACGCGGAGGCGGGGGCGGCAGGCATCCCTGCGATCGGTTCCACGGTGGGCGGTGCGGCGGATATGATCGGCCCCGGCGGGCGGGTGGTGGACCCGAAGAACGTGGATGCCCTCGCCGCGGCCATGGTGGAACTCGCCGACCCGACTACGGCCCGGACGCTGGGGGAGCAAGCCCGGCAGCATGCGGCAGGCCTCACCTGGGAGGCCGTCGGAGGCAGGATCGCCGCACGTTTGCGGGAGGCGGTCAGCGGCACTGAGGGAGCCGCTGGATGACCACCTGGTCCGTCCCCCCGAGGATGTACTTCGGGTAGGAGCGCACCTCCACGACTTCACCGCCATCGGCCACCGGGGACCCCATCGCCACGATCAGGCACTGGCGTGAGTCGGGGAACTGCCCCGCCCAGATGTCGACCGGCTCGGTGCGGGCGTCCTCGCCGGCCAGGGGGGTCTGCGAGTGATGGCCCACCCACGCGAACCCAGCGTCCACCTCACGGGGATCCGTACCCTGCGAGACGATCTCCTCGGCCGTGCGCCACACCGCACCCGTACTCGCCCAGGTGTGCGCCGTGATGAGAGAGGTGACCGACAGCACCACGGCACCGGCCGCCGCCGCGGCGGCCCACCGGCCGGCGGTCATGTGTGCTCCGCACAGGACCAGCACCACCACCGGCACCACCAGCGGATACAGGTAGCGCTCGAACATCGCCTGCCCGGAGAGCGACTGTACGAACGTGCCGCCCAGGTAGAGGACGAGGAAGCCTGCGAGCACCGCGGGAGCCGCCTCCCACGAAGCCGGAGAGACCGGGCGTGGACGGTGAGGGGGACGGACGTGTGTGGCGAGAGCCGTCAGCGCCACCGCTGCAAGGAGGGCCGCGGCCCACATGAGCGGGGCGGGGACGGTGCTCCGTTGTCCGTGGAGCATTCCCTCGTAGGCCCCCTCGGGGGCGAGGTAGTTGCCCAGGAGCATGCCGGAACCCATGAGCACGAGCATGACCGCCCCCATGAGTGCTGCGAGGCCGGCGGCCGCCCACGTCAGGAGCCTGCGGGGCCGGCGTGCGGAAGCCAGCAGGGCGGGGGCGCAGATGAACATCAGTGACATCAGTGCCATCGCCATGGAGCGGACGGCGTAGGAGGGGTTCAGACCCACGTGGGGTGGGTCGTCCCCGGCGTGGGAGCGGCGCCAGATCTCGAAGACGGCGAGTGCCACCAGCGCCGCACCGGTACCGAGGGCGATCAGTCGACGGCGGTCACGCCGCATCAGCCAGGACACCAGAGCGACGGCGACAAGCGCGGCGAGGGCCTGTTCCCGGACCGTCACCCCCCAGGCTGCGCTCAGGACTGCCAAGGCCCAGTCGCCGGTGCGGCCCGACTCCACGAACCGGACTCCGAAGTGGAGGGCTCCGGCGATCCCGGCCATCATCGGCACGTCCGTCATGTAGGACGTGGACAGCAGTGCGAACCCAGGGGCCAGACCCACCAGGGCTGCGGCCAAGGCGGAGGAGGTTAGCGGCAGGTGGGCGCGGCGTGCGGTGGCGTAGGAGAAGCCCAGCACTGCTGCTCCGCAGAGCATCACGAACAGGTGCTGGACCACGATGCTGGACCCCAACGGCCCCAGGGGGGCCATCATGCCCACCATGGCCGCCCGGTTGAACCCGATCAGCTCCAGGACGCCGTCCTCGGCGAGGGTGGTGGCGATCCGCGTGTGAGCCCAGGAGTCGTTGTGGGGGATCCACAATGCCCCGGCTCGGGCCGCGAGGAAGGCAGGAAGCGCGAGGAAGGCGAGGACCAGCGCCGCAACGACGCCAACCTCGCCGCCTGTCCGACGGGCCGTCCTGCTCACCGCCCGCACTCGACCAGCTCGAGTAGATATGCCCCGTACCCGGACTTCACGAGGGGCTCGGCGCGCTCGCGCAGCTCGTCGTCCGTGAGCAGGCCCTGACGCCAGGCGACCTCCTCCGGGGAGCCCACCTTGAGCCCCTGCCGGGACTCGACGGTGCGGATGAAGTTCGAGGCGTCGTTCAGGTCGTGGAACGTGCCGGTGTCCAGCCAGGCCGTGCCGCGGGGCAGCACCTCGACGTTCAGGGCACCACGCTCGAGGTAGGTGCGGTTCACATCCGTGATCTCGAGCTCACCCCGCGGGGAGGGCTTCAGGGCCTTGGCGATCTCCACCACGTCGTTGTCGTAGAAGTACAGGCCGGGCACGGCGTAGTTGGACTTCGGCTGGGCGGGCTTCTCCTCGAGGGAGACGGCTTTGCCTGTCGCATCGAACTCCACGACGCCGTACGCGCTGGGGTCCTTCACCCAGTAGCCGAACACGGTGGCTCCTTCCACAGCGGTGTGGCGGCGCAGCTGCTGACCCATGCCGGGGCCGTAGAAGATGTTGTCCCCGAGCACGAGGGCCACGTGGTCGTCTCCGATGTGCTCCTCGCCGAGGAGGAATGCCTGGGCCAGTCCGTCCGGGGAAGGCTGCTGCACGTAGCTGAGCGAGATCCCGAACTGGGAGCCGTCCCCGAGCAGACGCTGGAACTGCCCGGCATCGTGCGGGGTGGTGATGATCAGGATGTCGCTGATTCCCGCCAGGATCAGCGTGGACAGCGGGTAGTAGATCATCGGCTTGTCGTAGACCGGCACGAGCTGCTTGGAGATGGCGTGCGTGATCGGGTGCAGGCGGGAGCCGGTTCCCCCGGCGAGGATGATGCCCTTCATGGGTTCGATGGTATCGGCCGCGGTCTGCCCAGGTCCCTAGGATCGTCGCATGACTGCTTCTGCCCCGTCGGCACCACCCGAGAGCGGTCCTCCTGGCTCCCTGGGGGATGCGCTCTCCGGGCGTGACAACGCCTTGAACGCACTCCGCCTGCTGCTCGCCGTCGCCGTCCTGGTGTGGCACTCGTTCGTGGTGCTCGGTCGGGGTGCCGATGGGGCGTTGGCTTCGACGGGCGCCACATGGGCGGTCAACGGATTCTTCGCGATTTCCGGGTACCTGATCTGCGGGTCCCGGCTGCGCCTGCGGTGGAGGCCGTTCCTGTGGCGGCGGGTGCTGCGCATCTACCCCGCGTACTGGGTGGTGCTGGCTGTCACGGGGCTGGTCTTCGCCCCGCTGGCGGCCCTGCTCGGGAGCGGGAGCACATCGGTCGCGGCCGGGCTGGACTACCTAGTGCAGAACTCCACCCTCTGGCTCCGGCGGTACGAGGTAGGCCACACCCTGATGGATGTCCCGGAGCAGGGCCTGTGGAACGGGTCTCTCTGGACCCTCCTGTTCGAGTTCGCCGCCTACCTCGCTGCCATGGTGCTGCTCGGGGCGGTGTTCGTCCGCCGGCACTTGACCGTCACGCTGGCCGTCCTCCTCGTGCTGATCACCGCGGCGGGTCTCACCGGGGTGGGCTCCGGCATCCAGCTGCCGATGGACCTTCTCAATCAGGGAATCCGCCTGGGAGGGTGCTTCGTGGCGGGCATGCTCGTCTACAGTGTGCGCTTCCGCCTGCCGGCCGCCTGGCCGCTCGCGCTGGCCTCCTTGGTGATCACCGTGGGGCTCATCGCCCTGCCAGGCCTCGGACACCTGGCTTCCCTGCCGCTGGCGGTGGCCCTGCTCAGTCTCGGGGCGCTGCTGCCCACCCGAGTGGGCGCCGTGAACGACATCAGCTACGGCGTCTACATCTACGCCTTCCCCGTCCAACAGCTGCTCGTCGTCGCCGCGGGCACTGGGTGGCCCGTGTGGCTGCACGCTCTGGCCGCCCTCGGCCTCTCTGTCGCGGCGGCGTGGGGGTCGTGGCTTCTCGTAGAGCGCCCGGCCCTGCGCCTGGCGCACCGACGCCGGTCACCTCGCTTCGTATGAGCCCCGACAGGTGCCGGTCGGCGCGACCGGCACAGTGGAGCCGTAGTCTTCTCGGAGCGGGGCGCCCGCAGGCGATGGGCCGCAGCCTGGCCACGGATGTGCATGAGGACACCCGATCGGACACCGACAGAGGAAGAGGACGAACGCATGAGGATTCCTGGCGGTGCCACCGCACGGAGACTCACCCGGGCCGTTGCTCGGACAGAGCTTCTCCCCAACTGTCTGCGGGGGAGGGCCCTGGAGTACTTCGGGTTGAGGGGGGCACGGGACTCGTGGTGGTGCGCGGGTGTCCGGGTGCTCGCTCCGGAGCATCTCACCGTGGGCCCCGGTTGCTTCGTCAACCGTGAGGTCCTCCTCGACGACGGCTCGATCGAGCTCGGTCCGGGCGTCTACATCGGCCATCGGGCGATGATCCTGACCGCCACCCACGAGATCGCTGGCCCCGATCGTCGGGCGGGACAGCCCGTGCATCGGGACGTCCGCATCGGTGAGGGGACCTGGATCGGCGCCGGTGCCGTCGTACTGCCCGGCGTGACGATCGGGCGCGGCTGCGTCGTGGCTGCTGGTGCCGTCGTCGTCCGCGACTGCGAACCCAACGGGCTCTATGCGGGTGTACCCGCTCGACGCGTGAAGGAGATCTGATGAGCAGAATCGTCACGGACCTCGGTATGAGAGGTCGCGCCACGGCCGCGCGGATACTCGACAGGGTCCGGCGTCAGGGGCCTTCCGTCATCTGGGGGAACGAGCCCATGAACGGCGGCAACTTCCTGTTCCTCTGGGCCACCGCCTGGGCTCGTCACCGGGCGACCGGCAGTCCCTGGCTGGTGCGTCAGAAGCCGAAGATGATGCCGTGGCTGGAGGAATTCCCCATGCTCCAGACCCTCACCGTGGCGGAGGAGGAGGTCAGTTTCTGGCAGCCCCGGACCGTCGAATGGGGACAGCAGGCCTACCTGGACTGGTTCTACCGGGACCTCGTGGAGTTCGCCGCCGGCCACCTGCTGAGCTCGGAGCGCTTCCAGCGCCGCCTGGACAGGATGGACCGCGACGCCGTCGTCGTGAACGTACGCCGGGGCGACTACTACTCCGATCCTGTGCACCGGGCCAACTACGGGTTCGACATCGCCGGCTACGTCCGCGCCGCCATCTCCCGCGTGCCCGAGACGGACCTCCAGCGGATCGTCCTGGTCTCGGACGACGTCGACTGGTGCCAACGGAACCTCGGTTTCCTGGCCGACCACGCCTCCGTGCATGCCCTCCCCGGGCCGCACGACATGTTCGACGACCTGGCGCAGATCGCCGGAGGGCGCCACCTGATCCTGGCGAACTCCACGTTCTCCTACTGGGGCGGCTACCTCTCCAGTGCGCTGCCGCCGCAGGTGCGCGCCCGGTCAGTCCAGGCTCCGCTGCACTTCACCCGGCTCTACGCCCGCGGTGAATCGCCGTTGCTACTGCCTCAGTGGCGGGCGATCCCGGACGACGAGTACGAACCCGCTGACGCCTGAGCCTCCTGTTCAAGGCCCAGGCCGACCGACGACGGCGCCCGCCGACCGAGGAGGCGCCGGTGCACCCACCCTTGGGTCAGGCCCCAGGCGGTCGCTGCGCGGTCGGCAGCGCCGGCCCAGTCCCGCCTCTTCGCGCCCAGGGCCATGGCCGCGAGGGCGCCTCCGGCTCTGGCCAGCTCGGCGACTGGTGGCCGGCGCAGCTCGGGGGTCTGCATCCATGCCGCACGCGCCGAGGCGGCCTCCACCAGGGCCCGTCCGGCGAGTCGACGCACGCGCACCCGGTCCCGCAGGGCGGAGGGGCGGGCGTAGATGATGGACATCCCCCCGGCGTCCACCACCGGGATCTCGGCCCGGTCGAGCCGGTAGGCGAGGTCGTTGTCCTCTCCGCCCAGGGTCAGGGCCGCGTCGAAGCCGCCCACCGCGAGGAGCACGTCCCGGCGCGCGGCGAAGTTCCCTCCCATGAGCGCTGGCCCGAGGGAACCGCGTCCGGCCGGACGGACGGGGGCCGCAATCGTCCGCTCCTCCAGTACCGCGCGTCGCTCCGCGGGGCCCAGCTCCGCCACCTCGACGTCGTCCATCACCACGATGCCGCCGCTCACCACGGGATGCTCCGCGAGGAGGTCGACGGCCAGGCGGCACCAGTCGGGGTGGACGAGGTCGTCGTCGTCACAGAAGGCGAGCAGGTCCGCCTGCGCCTCGGCGATGCCGCGGTTGCGGGCGTAGGCCGCGCCGCGGTGGTCGGTTGCGTCCACGACGCGGATGAGGATGTCGTCAGGGGTCTCGAGCTCCCCGAGCATCCGGGTGAGGGCGGGATTGCCGCCGTTGTCGCACAGCAGGACCTCCCGCCGGGGAGCACAGCGCTGGCCGATCAGCGCCTCCAGCTGCCATCGCAGGGGTTCCCCGCTGCGGAAGCACGGAATGATGACGGACAGGGAGGGGCGGGGTGCCTCGTGCACAGGTCTGCTCCTGGAAGGGGAGGTGGTTCCGGTCATCCTAGGCGACGGGGGAGGACGGACCCTGCTCTGGGACGGTGCTGCTGCAGTGTGGGGAGGCGGTCCCTGCCGTCTCTAGCACCGAACCTGCGGGCGCCCCGGGACAGAGACGGCATGGGTGGTAGCGTCGTCTGCGTGGCCCACCAGCACCCTGCCTGCATCTCCGTCGTCATCCCGACACTTCAGCGTGCTCCCCAGCTGGAGGCCTTGGTCCGTGCTTGCGCCGCCCACCCCCGGATCGCTGAGGTGATCGTCGTCAACAATGCGACGGCTCCATTGGACTTCTCCTGCGAGGGGGCGCATGTGCTCCAGCAAGAGGAGAACATCTTCGTCAATCCGGCCTGGAACCTCGGCGTGGAGCATGCGACAGCCGATCTGGTGGCCCTCGTCAACGATGACCTCACCGTGGACCCTCGGCTGTGGGATCGAATCCCCCGCTGGCTCAGCCTGCCCTTCGTGGGGATCGTGGGCGCGGACGGCACCCATGCCAACCGCCCCGGGGACCGGCGTCTCCGCATCCGGCCGGCGACCTACGACCATGTGCGAACCGGCTTCGGGATGCTGATGGCCATGCGTCGCCGAGACTATGTTCCGGTGCCCCCGGGGCCGCTGATCTGGGGAGGCGACGATTGGCTGTTCCAGGCGCAGCGGCGCCCCAATTGGGTCTTCCGAGGTGCGGGGCTGGAAACCGACATGAGCACCACCTCGGGCAGCCCGGAGTTCACCAGGCTGCGCGCCGAGGAGATCGAGCAGACTCGGCACATCCTGGAGCAGCATGGCAGCCCGCGCTGGTGGAACAAGGGGACGGCGGCGCTGACCCGGCTCGGACGACTGCGAGGGCGTTCCCTCTCCTGACCCCGATACCCTGGACCCCATGCGCATCCTCGTCACCGGCGGCGCCGGGTTCATCGGCTCCAACTTCGTCCACCACCTCGTCCGCGAGACCCAGCACGACGTCGTCGTGCTGGACAAGCTCACCTACGCGGGCAACCGCGAGAACCTCGCCGGCCTGCCGGAGGGGCGCGTCCGCCTCGAGGTCGGGGACATCTGCGACGCGGACCTGGTGGACGCGCTCGTGAAGGATGCAGACGCTGTGGTGCACTATGCCGCGGAGTCCCACAACGACAACTCCCTCAATGACCCTTCTCCGTTCATCCAGACGAACATCGTGGGCACCTTCACCCTGCTCGAAGCGGTGCGTCGGCACGGCACGCGCTTCCACCACGTCTCCACGGACGAGGTCTACGGTGACCTCCCGCTGGACACGCCGGAGAAGTTCACCGAGTCCACCCCGTACAACCCCTCGAGCCCGTACTCGTCCTCCAAGGCCGGGTCGGACCACCTCGTGCGCGCCTGGGTGCGCTCCTTCGGGGTGGAGGCCACGCTGAGCAACTGCTCCAACAACTACGGGCCCTACCAGCACATCGAGAAGTTCATCCCGCGTCAGATCACCAACCTGATCGACGGCGTCCGCCCCCGCCTCTACGGCCAGGGCGTGAATGTGCGGGACTGGATCCACACGGAGGACCACTCCTCCGCGGTGCTGCGCATTCTCGAGCGCGGACAGATCGGCCGCACCTACCTGATCGGCGCGGACGGGGAGAAGAACAACAAGGAGGTCGTGGAGATCCTCCTCGAGCTGTTCGGCCGCCCCGCGGACGACTACGACCTCGTGGCCGACCGCCCCGGCCACGACCTGCGCTACGCGATCGACAACACCGCCCTGCGCACCGAGCTCGGCTGGGAACCCCAGTTCACGGACCTGCGGGCCGGCCTGGCGGACACGGTGCGCTGGTACCGAGAGAACGAGTCCTGGTGGCGACCGGCCAAGGAGTCCGTGGAGGCCTCCTACGCCGCCCAGGGCCAGTGACGGGGGAGTGGCGATGAAGATCACCGAGACCGCCATCCCGGGCCTGCTGGTCATCGACCTGGACGTCCACGGGGACAACCGCGGCTGGTTCAAGGAGAACTGGCAGCGCGAGAAGCTCCGCGCCCTCGCCGAAGCCCACCCGCGCCTGGCCGGCCTGCAGCCGGTGCAGAACAACATCTCCTTCAACGACGCCGTGGGCACCACTCGCGGCATCCACGCCGAGCCGTGGGACAAGTTCGTGGCTGTGGCCCACGGCCGCATCTTCGGTGCCTGGGTGGACCTGCGCGAGGGGGAGACCTTCGGGGCCGTGGCCACCGTGGAGCTCGGCCCGGAGAAGGCCGTGTTCGTCCCGCGCGGCGTGGGCAATTCCTACCAGACGCTGGAGCCGGACACCGCGTACACCTACCTCGTCAACGACCACTGGTCCGCCGACGCCCAGGGCCAGTACACCTTCCTCAACCTCGCGGACCCGACCGCGGCCATCGCCTGGCCCATCCCGCTCGAGGAGGCCGAGCTCTCGGACAAGGACCGCGTCCACCCGATGCTCGCGGACGTCACCCCCATGCCGGCCGCGCCGATCCTCGTGCTCGGCGCCGGCGGTCAGCTCGGTCGGGCCCTCGTGGCCCGGGCCGAGGCCGCGGGCATCCCCGTGGAGGCCCACGGCCGGGACACCTGGGACCTCACGGACCCGGCCTCCTGGCCGCGCGAGCACTTCCGCGGTCTGCGCGCGGTGGTGAACGCCTCCGCCATGACCGCCGTGGACGAGGCCGAGACCGATGAGGGTCGCGCCCGCGCCTGGGCTGTGAACGCCACCGCGGTGGCTGAGCTGGCTCGCCGCTGCGCGGACGCCGGTGTGCCCCTGGCACACGTGTCCACGGACTACGTGTTCGACGGCACCGTGCCTGTCGGCCAGGACATCCCCGTGGACCAGCCGCTGGCCCCCCTGGGCGTCTACGGCCAGTCCAAGGCCGCCGGTGAGGCCGCCGTCCGCGTGCTGAACCGCCACTGGATCGTCCGGACCTCCTGGGTGATCGGTGAGGGCAAAAACTTCGTGGCCACCATGGCCTCCCTCGCCGAGCGCGGGATCGACCCGGCCGTCGTCGCCGACCAGCACGGCCGGCTCACCTTCGCCGAGGACCTTGCCGACGCGCTGCTTCACCTGGTGGTCAGTGACGCGCCCACGGGCACGTACCACATGTCCAACAGCGGGGATGCGGTCACCTGGCACGACGTCGCCCGCTGGGTCTTCGAGGACACCGGGCACGACGCCGACCGCGTCAGCCCGACCACCACCGCCGCGTACACCGAGGGCAAGGAGGGCATCGCCCCCCGCCCGACGAACAGCGCTCTTGACCTCGGCCCTCTGGTCACCGCCGGCTACCGTGCCCCCGATCAGCGGCAGCGGCTGAAGGAGTACCTAACCGCCCGTGCCTGACCAGCACTGCGGACGCCATGAGGCCCCGGCCCCACCGGATTCCAGTGGGGCCGGGGCCTCGTCACACCTGCGGGCGACTCGCGGTTAGCTGCGGCGCTTGTTGCGCTTGCGCCCCTTGCGTCCGGCGGAGGAGGAACCCTGGAGGTACTTCTCGTGGGACTTGTGGTACGTGCTGCCGTAGCCGTACCCGTAGTAGCCGCTCGTGCCGCCCTTACCGGGAGCGATGCCGTTGATCACCACGCCCACCAGGTGGGCACCGACCGAGCGCAAGGATTCGGCGGCGGCCTCCAAGTGGTCCTTGCGGGTCTCGCCCTGGCGCACCACCAGCACGGTGCCGTCCACGGCCCGCGAGAGGATCGCGGCGTCCGTCACGGGCAGCAGAGGCGGGGAGTCCACGATCACGAAGTAGTCCTGCGACGCCAGCTTCAGCAGGGCGCGCATGCGCTCGGATCCCAGCAGCTCGGAGGGGTTCGGAGGAGTGCGGCCAGCGGCCAGCAGTGTGAGGTTCGGGATGCCGGTGTCCACAAGGGCCTGCTCCGGCTGGACCTCACCGGCCAGGACCTCAGACAGCCCGACGTCGCCGGGCACCTGGAAGAGATCGTGCTGGCGCGGACGGCGCAGGTCGGCATCCACCAGGAGGACGCGCTCGCCGGTGAGGGCTAAGGCACGGGCCAGGTTCGAGGCGATCGTGGACTTGCCCTCCGACGGGTTGGCACTCGTGAAGGAGACGATCCGGGGAGGCTGGTCCACGGAGACGAAGTTCAGGTTGGTGCGCAGGGCTCGGATCGACTCACCGGCACGAGGGTCCAGATTCATGGCCTCGGTGCCCTTCCGACCCAGGCTGGTGTCCTCCGGGATGGTGCCGATCACGCCGGCGTCCGTGAGGGCGCGCACGTCGTCCCGGCTGCGCACCTTGACATCCATCATGCGGCGCAGCAGGGCGATTGCCAGGCCGGCGATCAGGCCAGCGGCGGCACCGAGGATGATGTTGTTGCGGGTGTTGGGGCTCACGGGAGCGGTGGGCACCTGGGCGTCGGAGAGCGGCACCACGCGCACGGGGCTGTTCGGGTCCACCTCGGCGGCGACATCCGCGGTGGCCTGGAGGGCGGTGTTCGCCAGGCGGGCCGCGGCTTCGGGGTCCGTGGAGGTGGCGGTGACGCGGATCAGGTTGGAGTCCGGCACAGAGGCGGCGCTCAGGGAGCCTGCTGCGTTCTGCCCGGTCTCCTGAGCCACGCGCTCCAGGACGGCTCGGCTGTTGGTGAGCGCGAGGTAGGAGGACGCGCGGCTGTCGGAGGGCAGGCCAGCGGCGATCACGCTGTTCTCGGTGTTGCCCGGGGCCAAGAAGCCGGTGGACTCCGAGGCATAGATCCTGGGCTGGAGGGCGGAGTACCCCCAGCCCAACAGGCCACCGATGAGGGTGGCCGCCAGGAGCAGCAACAGATTGGCGCGCAGCAGGCGCAGGAAGTCGACGATGGTCACGGGGAACACCTCAAGGACGCGGCGGAGGATGCGAGGCGAGCGGCCCCGGCTGCCCAACCCTAGCAACTCCTGTCGCCACCTCGCCGCCCCGGGCCGCGGGCAGTCGGTCCGGGGCACTACCCTGGGAACGGCCCCCGGAGCCGAGCTCCCGGTTCTGCGTCCCCAGTCCTTCCGTTCCCCTTCCCAGCCTTCGAGAGGCGGCCCCATGCCGAGCAGCGTGACCTCCGGGGGGCGTCGACGTCGGTCCATAGCGGCAACGTCCGGTTCCCGCCCGGTGCTGGACCGGATGCCCGGTCTGGCGAGACAGGCGGAGTCCCCCTGGACTCGGTCTCCGTGGAACCCCCTGGTCACCAGTGAATCCCCACGCCTGCTCGAAGCGTTGCTCGCCGTCGGGCTGATGGTAGAGTCCATGCAGGTGCCGGGTCTTGGGATTCCTCTGCCCGAGGGGATGATGATCCTCCTGCTGCTGCTGGCAGGGTTCCGGCCCCCGCGCCGGGACCTCTCGCGCTATGGGCTGCTCACGGTGGTCATCCTGGGTCTGCTGGCCTATTTGGTGGCGGTGACGCTCGTCCAGGACCTCGACCCGGCCCGTCGTGCCATCCGCATCGGCCTGCTCATGCTCTTCGCCTATGCCCTGGCCAGTGAGCGGATCGACATCAAGTCCATCCTCTACGGCATGGCCGCCGGTGGTCTGGTGAACGTGCCCCTGTTCTACGCGGGCCTGGTTCCTGACAACTACGGCGGATATCTGACCGGCTGGCTGGCGGACAAGAACGTCGCCGGGCTCTTCTACGCCCTCATTCCTGTGCTGCTGGTGGCCACAATGCAACGCATGGGCCCCAAGCTCCTGGTGCTTGGCGTCGGATTCCTGTTGGTGTTCCTCACCGGTTCCCGCACCTCTCTGGCGGCCCTGGGCTGCGCCGTGGTGTGGATCCTCCTCAGCCCCTACCTGGGGCGGGTGCTGCGCCTGGTGTTGGTGGCCGGCATGGCTCGGTTCGTGGGCTGGGCGGAAGAGTATCTCGCCGACGCGGCCATCTTCGGTGACCGTTCCGGCACGGACTGGTTCCGTGACCGGATCCAGGCCGAGTCCGCTCGCATGGTGGACGCCGCTCCCTGGTACGGGGAGGGGCTGGGGACCGCCCAAGTGCACCTGGACAACGTGACCATGTTCTTCCACAACTCCTACCTCGCTCTCCTGATTGAGGGTGGATGGCCCTTCCTGATCGTCGTGGTCGGTCTGTACGTGGCTCTGTCCCTGCGTCCCTTTGCGGCCACTCACCGCTCGCCGTCGCGGGTGGCGGTGGAGGCGGCCGCCGTGATTATCCTGGTGGCCTCCACCCAGCTTGGTGAGGTGTTCATCACCATCTACGGGGTGATCGTCGTGGCTGCGGGCCTCTTGCTCACCGCACAGGAAGCGGATGAGAAGGACGGGCTCACCGCCGCTGAGAGGGCCCGTCAACGTCGTGTGGGCCGAGTGATGGCCCGTGCGCGTCGGGCGGAGGGGCGGCCTGTAGGGGCACGCCAGCCCTGAGCCGGCGGGGGACTGCCCCGGTGCTATCCTGGTGCGGTTGCCCAGGCGAGGGAGCACCCGCTCCGTGATCGACGAGGCCGCCGTGAAGGGACTGCACGTTCCCGACCGGCCCAGACGCCCCTTCCTGGCCACACCCGCGCCGGTCGCCCCGGCTTGCGCGGCAGAGAACCCCAGAGGAGGACGAGATGTCTGACAAGACCATCCTGAAGGCCACCCAGCGCACCGAGTTCGGCAAGGGTGCGGCCCGCCAGGCCCGCCGTGCCGGCCAGATCCCCGCCGTCGTCTACGGCCACGGCCAGGAGCCCGTGCACCTGCTGCTGCCGGCCCGCGAGACCACCCTCGCCGTGCGCAACCCCAACGCCCTGCTCACCGTGATGGACGAGTCCGGCGAGGAGCGCCTCGTGCTCCCCAAGGACATCCAGCGCGACGCCCTGAAGCAGACCGTGGACCACCTGGACCTCATCGAGGTCCGCCGCGGCGAGAAGGTTGTCGTGGATGTGCCCGTGCACGTCGAGGGTGAGGTCGCCCCCGGCCACGAGTACGTGCTCGACTACGCCACCGTGCCGCTCGAGGCCGACGCCACGGACCTGCCCGAGTCCGTCACCATCTCCGTGGAGGGCCGCGAGGCCGGCGACCACGTATACGCCCCGAACGTGACCCTGCCGGCTGGCACCACCCTGCAGCTGGACGACGAGATCGTCATCGCGACCGTCTCCGAGGTCGTCGAGCAGGATCTGGGCGACGAGTCCGTGCAGGAGGAGCAGGCCGCCGAGGGCGAGTCCTCCGAGTCCACCGAGGGCTCCGAGGCCTGATCCGCCATGACGGGTACCACGCTCATCGTCGGCCTCGGCAACCCGGGGCCCGAATACGAGCGCACCCGTCACAACATCGGACAGATGGTGGTGGGTGAGCTCGCCTCCCGCATGGGGGGCGGGTTCACCCGCCACAAGTCCGGCGGCGCCGTGGTGGCGCCCGGCCGGCTGGGTGTGGGCGGGCCGCGCGTCGTGCTCGCCATGTCCACCGGCTACATGAACGTCTCCGGCCGCCCCGTGGGGGCCCTGGCGCGCTTCTACGACGTCGGCGTCGAGGACCTCGTGGTGGTCCATGACGAGCTCGACATCCCCTTCGACACCCTGCGCCTCAAGCGCGGCGGGGGAGAGGGCGGCCACAACGGGCTCAAGTCCATCAGCGCCTCGATGGGGTCCAAGGACTACGCCCGGGTACGGGTGGGCATCGGCCGCCCGCCGGGCCGCATGGACGTGGCGGACTTCGTGCTCCGCCCCTTCACCAAGGACGAGCAGCAGACGCTGCCACTCCACGTGGACCGTGCCGCGGATGCCGTGGAGGCACTCGTCAGCGAGGGGCTGGAAGCGGCGCAGCAGCGCTTCCACTGACAGCCCGGACCAGGGCCCCGGCGATCGTCTCGAGGGCGGGCTCCAGGAGCTCGACCATCTCCGCGTAGCCCTCGGCAGGGCCTCCGAAGGGATCCGGCACGTCCAGGGACACGCCGGTCGACCGGGCCACCGCACGGCTCCGGGACGCGGCCCGGACCAGTTCCCCCACACCAGCACCCCCCGGGAACCAGTCCTGCCCCGCGCGCTCGTCCATGGCGCGCACGAGGGCGGCGAACTCGGTGACGGTGTAGGTGCGGGAGACCGCACCGGGGACCGCTCGCAGCACCGCCCGCATGTGCTCCTGCGTCGCTGCGAGGACGAGGGCGGACTGGTCGATCATCCCCGTGGTGAGCTGGGCCGGTCGATGTCGGCCCAGGCCGGCGATCCCCGACTGCTCACCCAGGGCGAGCAGTGGCCCCGGCACGGTAAGGGCCTGGTTCGGGTGGGTGCCGGCGCTGCCGGCCTCCGCGACACCGCGACTCACTGCGTCCAGCCGGGTCTGCAGGGAGTGTTCGGCCCACGCCGAGCGGCAGATGTTGCCCGTGCACACGAAAAGGACAGCGTCTGGGGCCGGGCGCGCAGCGGAACGGTCCCGGCGTCTCCGGGACGCCGGGACCGGAAGGTCCTGGATGCGGGGCCTGGGGTTCAGGCCTGGCCCCGCTCGATCCAGGAAGCAATGGCGCGGGCCTGGCGGTCCACGACCTTGCCGACCATCGGCTCGGCCTTCGCTGCGATCTTCGAGCCCACCAGGGGGATCTTCACGGCCAGCTCGCCGGACACGGCGTACTCGCTGCCCTCGCCCGCAGCATCCAGGCGGAGCTCGCCCTCAGCGGTGGCCTTGGCAGCCGGGACGGTAATGGTGGTGGTGCCGGTGCGGGAGCCGTCCGCTGCCGGGGCGGACCACCGCTCGACCTGCTCGACCTTCAGGGAGCTGCCGATGATCTTCCGCGCCATGTCCGGCAGACGGTCCGCCGGGGCGGTGCGCACGGTGGTGATGGTCATCGGGCCCTCGGCGGTGCCCTCGGCGGAGAAGGACTCCAGGGCGCCCCCGAAGGACTCGACCACGGAGCGGTGGAAGTCCTCGGACAGGAGCGTCTCGGCCACAGCGGCCGGGGGGTGGGGGATGGTCTGCTGGGCGGAGAATGCCATGGGTGTCCTCGATCCGGTCGGGGCGCCTCCTGGATGGGAAGCGTCAGGCGCCGGCACGGGGCGGCCGGTGCTGAATCTCCAGCCTATATGCTGGGAGATGGCCCGCCGCGGCTCGTGCACCGGTGTGCGCGGCGCATGCGGGACCGCCTGCCGACCGCTTCCGAAAGGGGCACCGCCGTGTCCGCTCTGTGGGCTGTGGCCCTCATCATGTTCCTCAGTGGGGCCGCCAAGCTCCGCACCGGTGAGGACGTCCAGCAGACCTTCACCCGCCTGCGGGTGCCCCGTCCCTGGAATGCACCCCTCCTGGCCCGGGCCTTCCCCCTGTGCGAGCTGCTGCTGGCCGTGGCGCTGGTCCAGCCGTTCACCGTGCTGCGGATCGTGGCCGGTGTCGGCGCGGTGGCCCTGTTCTCGGCGTTCCTCGTGCTGGTGGTCCGTGTGAAGGGCGACGGCGTCTCCTGCGGCTGCTTCGGCCAGGCCTCTGTGGCCCCGATCTCCGGGTCCACCGTGGTCCGCAACGTGCTGTTCCTGTTGCTGGCCGTGCTGGCCTTGCTCGAAGCCGTCGTCTCCTTCGGGGAGGCCGGAGCCGGCATCGCGTGGCTTCCTCTGACCGGCTTCGGCAGCGCCGTCCCGCTGTGGGGCACCCTCGTGGCGGTCCTGTTGGCCGCCTGCGCCTTCCTGGTGGGCCGGGAGTCCGTGGCTCCCTCCTCCGCCGAGGGCGGCCCGCTCGAGGCTGCACCGTCCTCAGACGCCCCGCAGCCCTCCGAGGACGGCGAGCCCGAGCGGGTGCCCTTCCCAGACGCCGTCGTGGTGGAGGGCGGCACCTACCGAAGCCTGCACGAGGTGGTCCGGTCGGGGGCCGTCCTGGGCCTGCGGCTGTCCACCGGCTGCGGCTCCTGCCAGGACGTGATCGCACGGCTGCCTGAGTTCGCCGATGCGCTGGGCCCGGTGCGCCTGCGGGTGTTCGTGCCCCAGCACGTGCCCGGCCAGGAGCCCGCGCTCGGGGCCATCCCCCGGGAGCTCGTCGCCCTGGACCCGCAGGGTGCCGCCGCCACCGGCCTGGGTCTGAACGTCTTCCCCAGCGCCGTGCTGCTCGGCACGGACCTGCTCACCGCCGGAGGCCCGGTCTTCGGCTCCGGGGAGGTCCAGGCCCTGCTCGAGGAGGTCCGGGAGATCATGGCGGCCGAGGCGCCTGTCACAAGCGTCGACACCACCGGCTCGGGCCCGGAGGCCTCGGTCCGATGACCGATCCGGCCACCGCCCCCACCGATGTGACCCCAGTGGACGCCCCCGCCCGCTCCGGGGCCACCAGCCCCTCAGGGCAGGCCGTGCCCGTGCTCGCGCCCCTGCTGCCGCTGCTGGCCTGTGACCGTGCATTCGAGGCCGCCGTGGCCTCGGCCTCCCGTGGGCTGGAGTCCCGGGGTGAGGAGCTGGAGATCGGCCTGCCCGACGGCGCCCGCGCCCCGCTGTTCGCCCTGCTCGGCGACGCGGTGGCCCGGGCTCAGGGGCCCGGCGCAGTGGTCCTGGCGGTCACGGCCACCACCCGTGAGGCCGAGGACCTGCTCGGGGACCTCGCCGCGTGGCTGCCGGAGGACACCGCCGCCCTCTTCCCCTCGTGGGAGACCCTCCCGCACGAGCGCCTCTCGCCCCGATCGGACACCGTGGGCGCCCGCCTGGCCGTGCTCCGCCGCCTGGCACACCCCGAGGCGGACGGTCGGCGGCCGCTGCGCGTCGTCGTCGCCCCGGTGCGCTCGGTGCTGCAGCCGCTCGTGGCCGGCCTGGGAGACCTGGCGCCCGTGCACCTGGCCGTGGGTCAGGAGGTCGCCTTCGACGGCGTCGTCCAGGCCCTCGCCGACGCCGCCTACGCCCGTGTGGACATGGTCTCCCGGCGGGGGGAGTTCGCCGTGCGCGGTGGCCTGATCGACGTGTTCCCGCCCACCGCCGCCCACCCCGTGCGGGTGGAGTTCTTCGGCGACGAGGTGGAGCAGATGCGCTGGTTCTCCGTAGCGGATCAGCGCTCCCTGCAGGACACCTCCGCGGACGGCTCGGGGCACCCCACAGAGCTGTACGCCCCGCCCTGCCGGGAGCTGCTGGTCACCCCGGCCGTGCAGGAGCGGGCCCGGGCGCTGAAGGAGCGCCTGCCCGGGGCCGCGGACATGCTCGAGCGGATCGCCGAGGGCGCGGCCGTGGAGGGCATGGAGGCGCTGTCCCCCCTGCTCGCCGACGCCATGACCTCCCTCACCCGCCTGCTGCCCGACGGGTCCCTGACGGTGCTCGTGGAGCCCGAGCGGATCCGCCACCGCGCCGACGACCTGCTCACCACCAACGAGGAGTTCCTGCGTGCCGCATGGGCCGGTACCGCCCAGGGCGCCGAGGCCCCCGTGGACCTGGCCGAGGCGGACCAGTCCGCCGCCGGCGGCTTCCTCACCCTCGCGGAGCTGCGCGCCGAGGCACTGGACCGCCACCAGGGGCACTGGTCCACCACGGCCCTGGCCCCGGACGACGAGCTGCTGCCCGAGGCCGGCGCCCTGCGTGCCGCGCTCGGGGTGCCCACCACGTTCGGCGGGGACATGTCCGCCATGGTCGAGCACACCCGCGCCCGCCTCG
This sequence comes from Micrococcus sp., assembly GCF_034179925.1. Classification (GTDB taxonomy): domain Bacteria; phylum Actinomycetota; class Actinomycetes; order Actinomycetales; family Micrococcaceae; genus Micrococcus. The sequence goes on from NZ_JAXFPG010000016.1 coordinate 30,644, forward strand.
CCGAGGGCTGGCGGGCGGTGGTCCTCACCGACGGGCCCGGATCCGCCCGCCGGGTCGCCGAGCTCCACAGCGACGCCGGCCTCACCGCCTCGGTGCTCGCCGGCCCCGTGGACCCCTCACCGGCGGCGGGCCAGGTGCATGTGGCGACGGCCGCCGTCGGGACCGGCTTCACGGTGCCGGAGGCACGGCTCGCCGTGATCACCGAGCAGGACCTGTTCGGGCGCCACCGCACCGCAGGCACGCGCACTGCCGGGGCCACCCTGGCCCGGCGGCGACGCAACGCGGTGGACCCGCTGACCCTGCAGCCGGGCGACCACGTGGTGCACGCCCAGCACGGCATCGCCCGGTTCGTGGAACTGCAGCGCCGCCCCGTCACCGGGGGCGCCCGTAAGCGCCCGGGGGAGGAGTCCTACCGCGAGTACCTCGTGCTGGAATACGCCCCCGCCAAGCGCGGCGCCCCCGGGGACCGCCTGTTCGTGCCGACCGACCAGCTGGACCTGATCTCCCAGTACGTGGGCGGGGACGCCCCCGCGCTGTCCAAGATGGGCGGCTCGGACTGGGCGCAGACCAAGTCCAAGGCCAAACGCGCCACCCGGGAGATCGCCGGGGAGCTGATCCGCCTGTACTCCGCTCGCATGGCCTCCCGCGGCCACGCGTTCGCCACAGACACCCCTTGGCAGGCGGAGCTGGAGGAGGCGTTCCCCTATATGGAGACGCCGGACCAGCTGACCACCATCGACGAGGTCAAGAAGGACATGGAGTCCCCGGTGCCCATGGACCGGCTCGTCTCCGGGGACGTCGGCTTCGGCAAGACCGAGGTGGCTGTCCGCGCCGCGTTCAAGGCCGTGCAGGACGGCAAGCAGGTGGCCGTGCTGGTCCCGACGACGCTGCTCGCCCGCCAGCACCACCAGACGTTCTCGGGTCGGTTCGCCGGCTTCCCCGTGACCGTGGCCGCGCTCTCCCGGTTCCAGACCGCCAAGGAGTCCAAGGAGGTGCTCGCGGGCCTGGCCGCCGGCGAGGTGGACGTGGTGGTCGGCACCCACCGGCTGCTCGGCCAGGAGGTGCAGTTCAAGGACCTCGGCCTGGTGATCGTGGACGAGGAGCAGCGCTTCGGTGTGGAACACAAGGAGGCACTGAAGAAGATGCGCACCGACGTGGACGTGCTTGCAATGTCCGCCACGCCCATCCCGCGCACCCTGGAGATGTCCCTGACGGGCATCCGCGAGACCTCCACGCTGGCCACCGCCCCGGAGGAGCGCCACCCCGTGCTCACCTCCGTGGGCCCCTATACGGACCAGCAGGTGGTGGCTGCCATCCGCCGCGAGCTCATGCGCGAGGGCCAGGTGTTCTACGTGCACAACCGGGTCACGAGCATCGACAAGGTCGCCTCCCGGATCGCCGAGCTCGTGCCCGAGGCGAGGATCGCCGTCGCCCACGGCAAGATGAGCGAGTCCCGGCTCGAGCAGATCATGGTGGACTTCTGGGAGAAGAGGTTCGACGTGCTCGTCTCCACCACGATCATCGAGACCGGCCTGGACATCGCCAACGCCAACACGCTGATCGTGGAGGATGCCCACCGCTACGGCCTCTCCCAGCTGCACCAGCTCCGGGGCCGGGTGGGCCGTGGGCGCGAGCGGGCCTACGCCTACTTCCTCTACGACGCCCAGCGCCCTCTCGGCGAGGTCGCCATGGAACGGCTCAAGGCTGTGGCCCAGCACAATGAGCTCGGCGCGGGCATGCAGCTGGCCATGAAGGACCTCGAGATCCGCGGTGCGGGCAACCTGCTCGGCGGTGAGCAGTCCGGCCATATCGCCGGGGTGGGCTTCGACCTCTACCTGCGCATGGTGGGGGAGGCCGTGGCCGACTTCAAGGGCGAGGAGGACACCACTCCCGCCGAGGTGAAGGTGGAGCTGCCGGTGAACGCCCACCTGCCGCATGACTACGTGCCGGGGGAACGCCTGCGCCTGGAGATGTACCGCTCCCTGGCCACGGCCACGGACGACGCCGCGGTGGACGCCGTGGTCGAGGAACTCAAGGACCGCTACGGCGAGCCGCCCGCCCCCGTGCAGGCCCTCGTGGCCGTGGCCCGGTTCCGCAACCGGGCCCGCGCCGCTGGGGTCACCGAGGTGATGCTGCTGGGCCAGAACGTGAAGTTCGGGCCGGCCTCCGAGCTGCCCGAGTCCCGCGTGCTGCGCCTGCAACGCATGTACAAGGGTGCCCAGCTCAAGCCCGCCCTCAACGCGGTGCTCATCCCGCGGCCCAAGACCAAGCCGGTGGGCGGGCAGGACCTCGTGGACGCCCCACTGCTGGAGTGGGCGGACCAGGTGGTGCAGGCGATCTTCGCGCCCGAGCGACCCACCGAGGGCTGACCGGCTCCCCGGCCGCCCGCGGGTGGGCGGGGCTCAGATGCGTTCGGCCACTCCGGAGGTCTCAAGCATCCGCAGGAACGCGGTGACGCCCTCGGTCACCTCCGCCTCCGGTAGCCCGAACGCAGCCGCCACATCCGCCACGATCTCGGCCTCTGTGCGGGGGGCGGCCTCAGCGAGGTCCTCCTCCGGGCCCAGGCCCCCCAGCAGGCATTCCCAGACGACGCCGGCGGACGGGCTCAACCGCTGCGGTCGGCCAGCTTCTAACCCCATGACCACTGTCTCGCCCTCCGGGTTCCGGATCCAGGCGGCTCCGTGGGCTGGTTTCCAGGCCTGGCCGCCGGGGCGGTGGTTACGTGTGTGCTGTTCAGCGGTCACGGTGCACTCCCTTGTTCCAGGCCCACCGGGCGAGGGCGGCGATACGGCCGAGCTGAGCGCGGGTGACGTCACCGCGGCGGAGCGGACGGCCCAGACGCATGCGCAGATGCGGACGGTTCACTCCCACCGCTCCCCACACGAGGGCGGCCTTGGCAGGCAAGCCCGTGGCCGAGGCCCAGCGGGTGGCGAACAGGTCCATTCCGGACTCGTGGGCGGACAGCGCCTGGAACAGGCGCAGCTCGGCAGCGTCCTCAGAGCCGGTGGTGGGTTCCTCTCCGGTGGCCACATGCCAGGCCGCTCCGGCCCCGAACGCTTGGGCCTGCTCGCGCAGCTGCTGCCACTGCTCGGTGCTGAGTGTGGCGCGCAGATGCTCCACATCCCGAGCCCCTCGATTCGGGTCCCGGGCGGCATGCACCACCACCACGAGGCGCTGATGGGGAAGCGAGGGCACCGGCACCGTCCTGCCGGCGATCACCCGATGGGAACGCTCCGCCCAGAGGCGGGCGAAGGTGGCCTCCGGGTCTGACCCCAGGCCGGGGAAGAGGCGGTGCACATCCACGTAGCCCAGATGGTCGTGCCAAAAGGTGGCGGCATGGCGGAAGATCGACCCCTCGGAGAAGTCTGTGACCCTCGCCCAGCCGTGCTCCGCCAGGGCGCGGCACACTTCGCTGGCATCAGCGGGGGGCACGAGCAAGTCCACGTCCGAACTGGTGCGGTGTGGCGTGTAGACGCCGGGGGAGGCCGCATACCCCTTCACATGCAGCCCCCGCAGACCGGCGTCCTCGAGCACGGTGGCGATACGGGCGTGGGCGAGGCGGACCCGTTCGGCGAGTCCGAGCGCCGGTTCGCCGCCCACGGGAAGGCGGGAGGACGGCGTGCCGGGGCTCATGGGGCCAGCCTAGTCGGTGGACGGGGCAGCCGAGTCTGATGATCCGTCAAGGAAACCTGCATGGTCTGTACCGATTGGACTAGTGTCAGTTCTGGATATGCACAGTCCCACTCCAGGTCAGTGTGGCATCCCGAACGTTGTCACCCTTCCCTCCCATCCCCTGGAGAGCACATGCAGAAGAAGCAGAACGCCCTCAGCCGCCGTACCGTCACCTCCGGCCTGGCGTGGTCCGTCCCCGCCGTCGCCGCCGTCAGCACCGCCCCCTTCGCCGCCGCCTCTCCCGTGGTCTGCCCGAAAGTCAAGGTCATCGGCGAAGCCGTGAAGTTCCCCGGTAACAGCCACGGCGGCGGCATCCGTCAGGCCTACGGCTTTGACATCGTCGTCACCAACAACACCGAGCTGCCGGTCCGTATCACCCCGGGTACCGCCAAGGTCAACTTCAAGAGGTTCGGCGAGCGCACCGGCGAGGCGCGCCTGTACGACAAGTCCCCGTGCAATGCGGACGCCACCCTCCTGGAGGCGGGCAGCTCCCTGCTCGCACTCGAACCGGGCCAGAGCACCCCCCTCTTCTACCTGGTGAACAACACCGGCAACTCCGCCAACGAGGCCGGCTGCATCACCTCCACGCTCAAGGTGGAGATCGTGGGGGCCGCCGCCGCGGACACCGAGGTCTGCGACACCATCTTCCTGCCGGAGCGGTGCTTCGACGAGACCCCGCCCACCTGCTGATCGCAGACAGCACGGGCAGAAAGGCCCCGCCGGATCCATCCGGCGGGGCCTTCGTCGTTGGGACGCCTGCGTGTCAGGGGCGCTGATCCGGGACGGACTGGTAGTACGCCGCGTAGGAGTCGCCGTCCGCGCCGTAGCCGCCGCCGTAGTAGTCCTGGCCCACCCCGGAGGATGGGGTGCCGTTGAGCACGATCCCCAGCACGCGGGCGGAGACGTTCTCCAGCATGGCGCGAGACACCTGCAGGTGCTCCTTGCGGGTCCTGCCGTGCCGCACCACGATCACCGTGCCGTCCACGGCCTTGGCCAGCAGCGTGGAGTCCGTGACCGGCAGCAGCGGCGGGGCGTCCACGAGCACCATGTGCGTCTGCGCCAGCAGGGCCAGTAGCTCCCGCATGCGGTCCGAGCCGAGCTGCTCGGACGGGTTGGGAGGGGTCCGGCCGGCCGGGAGCAGCAGCAACCCGTCCTCGCCCACCGGAACCAGAGCGTCAGCGAGCTCCACATCCCCATTCAGCACCTCGGACAGGCCCACCCGGCCGTCCACCCCGAACTGGGAGGCCTGCCGGGGGCGGCGCAGATCCGCGTCGATCAGGACGACGGGCTGACCGGAGGCCGCTGTGGCCAGGGCGAGGTTCGCCACCACCGTGGACTTGCCCTCACCCGGGTTGGAGCTGGTGAAGGCGATGGTGCGAGGCGGATCGTCCACCGCGGCGAAGCGGAGATTGGTGCGCAGGTGGCGGATCGCCTCGCCCGCTCGCGGGGAGAGCACCTGCAGCGGGTCGGTGCGGGTGCTGCTGCGCATGGTCGGATCGTTCGGGACCACGCCGAGCAGACCCGATCCGCCGAGTGTGGTGGCGTCGGTGGTGGTGCGCACCGCCACGTCCAGCATGCGCCGCAGGAACGCGACGGCCAGGCCCAGCAACAGGCCCAGCACACCGCCGACGATCACATGGCGCACGTGGTCCGGGCTCGAGGGGCGCTCCGGCGGCAGTGCGTCCTCCATAGCCGTAACCCGCACATCCGAGGTGGGGTCCAGGTTGTTGGCCACATCTGCGGTGGCCACGAGGGCGGTGTTCGCCAGGTCTGCAGCCTGCTCCGGGGTGGGAGCGGTGGCGGACACGGAGATCAGGTTCGAGTTCGGCACGATGGCGGCTTCGAGCCGGGCACCGGCAGTGTCCACGCCGGCCTCGGCGATCTGCTCGCGCACCGTACGGCTGTTGATCAGCGGCACATAGGACTGGGCGCGGGTCTGCGCCGTCTCCGTGCCGGAGATGCTGGCCTCGCCCTGCACGGTCACGAATCCGGAGGAGACCGAGGTGTAGAGCGTGGGCTGCAGAAGGGACCACACCAGGGCGAGGAGCGCCCCTGCGGACAGCCCGCCTGCGACGATGAGGCGGTTGGCGCGGATCACGCGCAGGAAGTCAAGGAGGTTCATGGTCCCTCAGCGGAAGACGGGGCAGGACGAGTCGGTTCACTCTATCGTCTGGAACCCTCTGGACCCGGCCTCGACTAGGCTGGACGGGACCCTGCGGTCCACGCCGCCGGCCCCGAGAGGACAGCCATGACCCGCCAGCCTGTGCCCGGTCTCGACCCGGCCGATGCCCGGCATCGGGCCGCCCTCGCCGCACTGGCTGAACACCGCCGTCGGCTGGCTCGGGGCAGTGCCGCGGACTGGCTTGCGCCGGACGCCGCCGGAGCCGCCTCCCCGGTGGCTCCGCCGTCCGGGGACCATCGCGGCCTGCGCTCCGTGCGCCTGCCCGAGCTGCTGCTCGGCGTCGCGCTCTGCCTGGAGGTCTACCCCGTCGACCTGCCCGGCGTGGGCCATGTCCCCACCAACGAGCTGGCCGTGCTCGTGCTCGTGGCGCTCGCCGTGCTCCGCCGCCCCCTCCGCGACACCTCCCGACTCCAGGTCACCGGGCTGCTTGCGGGGCTCGTGCTCCTCTACCTCGCGGGTCTGTCCCTGGCCCTCGGACTCCCGGACGAGCAGTGGATCCGCCGGATCGTGCGGATGCTCGCCCTGACCTTCCTCGTGGGGGCTTTCGCCGGGCGGCGGCTGGACCTGCGCTCCACCCTGCTGGGGCTGCTGGCCGCCATGGCCGTGAACGTCCCCCTGTTCTATGCGGGCCTGGTACCCGCACCCTACCAGGGCTTCCTCACGGGATTCCTCGGGGACAAGAACGTGGCCGGCATGTACTACGCCGTCATCCCCGTGCTCGCGATGTCCCTGACCCGCCGCCCTGGTGTGCGGCTGGCCCTGCTCGTCGGCGCTGCCGGGGCCGTGTTCCTCACCGGCTCTCGCACCGCCCTGGCCGGGCTCCTCTGCGCGGCCGTGTGGATGCTGCTGACCCCGCGGATGGGTCCGGTTCTGCGCCTGCTGCTGGCCGTGGGGCTCGCCGGCCTCGTGCGCTTCGCCAGCGAGAACCTCGCCCGGGTGGGCATCTACGCGGACCGGGAGGGCACCGACTGGTTCCGCGCCCTCATCCGCTCTGCCGCCGAGGCCAAGACGGCGGCCACCCCGTGGACGGGCCGGGGTCTGGGGGAGGCGTTCGTGGAGCTGGACACTGGGCGGTGGCTCTACCACGACTCCTATCTCGCCCTCTACACCGAGGGCGGGGTGATCCTCACAGCAGGCCTGCTCCTGGCTTACGCGGTCTACGGGTTGCGCCTGGCCAGCGGGCGCCGCCGCACTCCGGCCCGGGTGGCTGTGGAGGCGGCCGCCCTGGTGATGCTCGTGGTGGCGTCCCAGCTTGGCGAGGTGTTCATCACCACCCCGAGCATGCTCGTGATCGCCGCCGGCGCTGGCCTCGCCCTTGGAGAGGCGGAGACCCCGCTCGACGAGAACGAGCAGGAACGCCTGCGGACACGGGTGGTCGGCGCTGCTCAGTCCCGCTGGGGCTGAGCGGGCCCCGAACCCGGTGCGGCTCCCGAACCCAGCGCGGGGTCGGCCGGGCCCATCGCGCGCTCCACGGCCCGGGCCACAGCTTCGAGTGCAGGGTCCAGGGCCTGCGCCATCGCCGTGTACCCGGCCGCCGGGCCGCGGAAGGGGTCCGGCAGGTCTGCGGTGCCCCGGGTGCTGCCCGGGGTGCCCGTGCCGCGCAGGGTGGAACGGCCCTGACGGATCGCCGTGGACAGGGCGCGGGGGCCGCCGCCCGGTGTGACGGCGTCGTCCCGGGAGAACAGCGTGCCGGCATCGAGCATCGTCAGGCAGCGGTGCAGGACGGCCGGCGCCTCGCGCAGGACCGCCTCCAGGTGGGCGTCCGTGGCGGCCAACACCAGGTGCTGGCCTTGGAGCACCTGGGCTGTGAGCATGCGCGGCCGGTGGGCGGCGAGTGCCTCACGCACCGGACCCTCGGGGACGAGGCCGAGGATCTCCTCGGGCACGGAGAGGGCCTGGTTCGGCCCTCTCCCGGCGCTGGAGACCTCCACCGCGCCGGGGCCGAGGGCGGCGTCCAGGCGGGCCTGCAGCACGTGCTGAGCGTAGGCGGACCGGCAGATGTTGCCGGTGCAGACGGTGAGGATCCGCAACGGCGCATCCCCGCCGCCGGCTCCTGCGGAGGCGCCGGGGGTGGGCGCGAAGGGGGATCGGATCGGGGGGCGGGCGGTCCAGGTCACAGGCGGGGTGCGGGTCCGGGGTCGGCTCAGCGGCGGCCGAGGGTGTGGGACCCGGTGCCCGGCAGGGTGCCGGCGGCGGGGTGGCCGGCGTGCAGCTCGGTGGGGTTCTGGGCGTAGACGGCCACAGTGTCCACGGTGTCGGCCCGGCCCAGGATCTGCTTCGGGATGATGAAGGCCACCACGGACAGGGCCAGGGCGATCAGGCCCGGGACCCACACGGTGTCCAGCGACCAGAACGAGGTGGCGTAGAGCGTGCCCACGAGGGAGGCCAGGGACACCAGGAAGGCGATCAGGGAACCCCCGAGCCCGCCCACGTTGGAGTGGTCGATGGCCTTGCCGTTGCGGATCATGTGCGTCTCCTTCAGCGGGGTGCCCACCGGCGGGGCAGCCGGGGTCAGTCTTCGCCCAGGATAGCAAGGGCAGAGCTGGCGCCGATGCGGCTGGCGCCCGCCTCGATCATCGCCAGGGCGTCCTCGCGTGAGCGGACGCCGCCGGAGGCCTTGACCCCCACCTCGGGGCCGACCGTGCGGCGCATCAGGGCCACATGCTCCACCGTGGCGCCGGCCGTGGAGAACCCCGTGGAGGTCTTCACGAAGTCCGCGCCCGCGGCCACGGAGGCCTCACAGGCCAGCACGATCGCGGCCTCGTTCAGCAGGGCGGTCTCCACGATCACCTTCACAAGCACCCCGCGGTCCCCGGCGGCGCCGCGGGCGGCCTCGACGACGGCACGCACGTCCTCCTCCACCCGGGCCCGGTCCCCGGCGCGGGCGGCGGCGACGTCGATCACCATGTCCACCTCATCGGCGCCGTCCTGGACCGCCTGGGCGGCCTCGAAGGCCTTGACGACCGTCCGGTTCGCACCGAGGGGGAAGCCGATCACCGTGCAGGTGAGCACCGGCGAGCCGTCCAGCTCCTGGTGCACGAGCGGCACCCACACCGGGTTCACGCACACGCTCTTGACCCCGGCCTCGCGCGCCTCCGCGACGACGCGGCGCACGTCCGCCTCCGAGGCCTCGGCCTTGAGGACGGTGTGGTCGATGTACTGGGCCAGATCGGCCCGGGAGAGCTGCGAGGTCTCGGTCATGGGGCCAGCCTAGTGGGCACTGCCACAAGGGCAGCGACCTCCTGCCTCAGCCGGGCCAGCCGCTCGGCCGCGACGGCCGGGTCCGCATCCCGGGTACCCAGGTAGCACTTGAGCTTGGGCTCGGTTCCGGAGGGGCGCACCAGCACGCGGGTGCCCGAGTCCGTGGCGAACAGCAGGGCGTCCGTTGCCGGCAGACCCTCGCCGCCCTCAGCGAGGTCCCGACGCACGGTCACCGGCTCCCCGGCGAGGCTCGCCGGCCCCTGGGCGCGCAGGCGGGCCATGAGCCCGCCGATCAGGGAGAGGTCTGCCACGCGCACGGCCACCTGGGCGCTGGGCATGGCCCCGGTGACGGCGTCGACGTCGGCGAGCGCGTCCAGCAGGGTCCGCCCCTGGGCGCGCAGGCCCGCGGCCAGTTCGGCGGCCACGAGGGCGGCGGTCATGCCGTCCTTGTCCCGCACGAGGTCCGGGGCCACGCAGTAGCCGAGGGCCTCCTCGTAGCCGAAGCCGAGCTCGGGGGCGCGGGAGATCCACTTGAACCCGGTGAGGGTCACATGGTGGGGCACACCGGCGGCCTCAGCGAGGGCGGCCAGCTGCGGGGCGGAGACCACGGAGTTCGCCGTCGAGCGGCCCCGGGCGGCCAGCCGGGGCAGCAGGTGGGCACCCAGGAGGGTGCCGACCTCGTCGCCGGTGAGCATGCGCCAGCCCGCCGCTCCCGGCTCAGACCCCCCGTCCGTCCTGCCCCCCGTGCCCGGCAGGGGCACGGCCAGGGCGAGGCGGTCGGCGTCGGGGTCGTTGGCGATCACGAGGTCCGCGTCCACCCGCCGGGCCAGGTCCAGGGCGAGGTCCATGGCCCCGGGCTCCTCCGGGTTGGGGAAGGCGACCGTGGGGAAGGCCGGGTCCGGGACGGCCTGCTCGGCCACCACCTCCACCGGCCCGAACCCGGCCGCCTCGAGCAGGTCGGGCAGCACCGCCCCGCCGACGCCGTGCAGCGGCGTGTAGACGATCCGCAGCGCCCGGGTCCCCTCCGTGGCCGGGTCCAGCACCGTGAGGGCGTCCTCCCGGTAGGCCTCGAGCAGGTCGGGCCCGGCCACCGTCCAGCCGTCCTCGGCCAGGGGGATGTCCGTGGGCCAGTCCTCGTGGCGGACGGCGGCGGCGATCTGCGCGTCCGCGGGGGAGACGATCTGTGCGCCGCGGCCGGCCTCGTCGGTCATGCGCCCGCCCAGGTACACCTTGTACCCGTTGTCCGCAGGCGGGTTGTGGCTGGCGGTCACCATCACGCCGGCGTCGGCGCGCAGGTGGCGCACGGCGAACGCGAGCACGGGGGTGGGCAGGGCACGGGGCAGGAGCACCACCTGGGCACCGGCGGCAGTCATCACCGCGGCGGTGTCCTCGGCGAACCCGGCCGAGCCGTGGCGGGCGTCGTATCCGACCACCACGAGCGGGGCACCCTGGTCCTCGCCGAGTTCGGCCCACAGGAAGCGGGCGAGCCCGGCGGCGGTGCGGCGCACCACGATCCGGTTCATCCGGGACTCGCCCGGACCCTCCTCAGCGCGCAGCCCCGCAGTGCCGAAGGCCAGGGGTCCGGAGAACCGGGACGCCAACGACGCGCGGGCGGCAGCTGCGTCGGGCCCCTCACCGGCGGCGCGGGCCAGCTCCTCGTCGAGGATGCGGCGGTGCCGCGGGTCCGGGTCCTCGACCGCCCAGCGCTCAGCGGCGGCGAGGACGCGGGGATCCAGGGCGGCCGAGCCCATCACAGCCGCCCCACGATCTCGGCGAGCAGACGTGAGATGCGGGGGCCGGCGTTGCGCCCGGCCTCCACGACCTCCTCATGGGAGAGAGGGGTCTCGGAGATGCCCGCGCCCGGGTTGGTCACCAGGGAGATGCCGAACACCTCGAGGCCCGCGTGTCGGGCGGCGATCGCGTCCAGGGCCGTGGACATGCCCACCAGATCCCCGCCGAGGACGCGGGCCATGCGGACCTCCGCAGGCGTCTCATACTGGGGACCGGAGAACTGCACGTACACGCCCTCGGTGAGGCCCGGGTCCACCTCGCGGGCGATCCGTCGGATGCGCGGAGAATACAGGTCCGTGAGGTCCACGAACGTGGCCCCCGCCAAGGGGGTGGTCCCGGTGAGGTTGATGTGGTCCGAGATCACCACGGGCGTGCCGGGGGCGATGTCCGGGCGGAGGCCACCGCAGCCGTTCGTGAGCACCACGGTCCGTGCTCCGGCCGCCGCCGCGGTGCGCACCGTGTGCGCCACCGCCTGCGCGTCCCGGGACTCGTAGAAGTGTGTGCGGGAGCCGAACACGAGCGCATGGGAGCCGTCGGCGAGCTCCACCGAGCGGATCACCGGGCTGTGCCCGGGGACCTGCGGGGCATGGAAGCCGGGGACCTCGGCCAGGGGGACGCTCGCCGTCGTTGTGCCGATCAGGTCCGCGGCACCGCCCCAGCCCGAACCCAACACCACCGCGATACGGTGGCAGGCCACCCCCGTGGCCTCGGCGATGACGGCGGCTGCCTCACGGGCCTGCGCGAAGCCGGGATGGTCTCCGGCCAGGCCGGGGGAGACGGCGGTGGCGGCGCCCTCCGAGGACGTCGCCGGGACGGGGAGGGGGGTCTGCTCGTTCACGCGGCCAGTCTAGATCCGCCCCGTGGCTCGAGCAGGGGCCTGTGACTTTCCGCCCCCGCGCCGACAGAATGGGGGACGTGACTGACGAGACCCCCACCTTCCTCCCGTCCCTGACCATCATCGGAGGCGGCCCCGGCGGCTACGAAGCCGCCCTCGTGGCCGCCAAGCTCGGCGCCCGCGTGACCCTGGTCGAGCGTCAGGGGGTCGGAGGCTCCGCGGTGCTCACCGACGTCGTGCCCTCCAAGACCCTGATCGCCGCCGCCGAATCCATGCGGCGGGTCATGGCGGCCTCCGAACTCGGCGTGGACCTCGGCCCCGCCGAACCGCGCGCCGCCATGCAGGAGGTGGGCCGGCGCGTCCTCTCCCTCGCCGGAGAGCAGTCCCGGGACATCCGCGCCGCCCTCGAGCGCTTCGGCGTGCAGGTGGTGCTCGGCGACGCCCGGGTGACCGGCCCCCACGAAGTCCAGGTGCGCCGCACGGACGCCCCCGCCGACGCCGAGCCCGAGACCATCACCTCCGACGCGATCCTCGTGGCCGTCGGCGCCTCCCCGCGCGAGCTGCCCACCGCGAAGCCCGACGGCGAACGCATCTTCAACTGGAAGCAGGTCTACGCGCTCACCGAGCTGCCCGACCACCTGATCGTGGTCGGCTCCGGTGTGACCGGAGCCGAGTTCGCCTCCGCCTACAACCGGCTCGGAGCGAAGGTCACCCTCGTCTCCTCCCGCGACCGCGTGCTCCCCGGCGAGGACCCGGACGCCGCCGCCCTCCTGGAGGACGTCTTCCGCGAGAACGGCCTCACCGTGATCCCCCGCTCTCGCGCCGAGGCCGTGGAGCGCACCGCCGACGGCGTGCGCGTGCACCTGTCCGGCGAGGGCGCCGCCGACCGCCCCTACGTGGACGGCTCCCACGCGCTCGTGGCCGTCGGCGGGGTTCCCAACACCGCTGGGCTAGGCCTCGAGGACGTCGGCGTGGAGCTCACCGCCTCCGGCCACGTGAAGGTCGACGGCGTCTCCCGCACCTCGGTGCCCAGCATCTACGCGGCCGGGGACTGCACCGGCATGATGGCGCTGGCCTCGGTGGCCGCCATGCAGGGGCGCATCGCCGTGGCCCACCTGCTCGGGGACGCGCTCAAGCCGCTGCGCCCTCACCTGCTGGCCTCCAACATCTTCACCTCCCCGGAGATCGCCACCGTGGGCGTCACTCAGGAACAGGTGGACTCCGGCCGCTACCAGGCCGACGTGTTGCGCCTGGACTTCGCCACCAACCCCCGGGCCAAGATGCAGGGAGTGAAGGAGGGATTCGTGAAGATCTTCTCCCGCCAGGGCTCCGGAACCGTGCTCGGCGGCGTGGTGGTGGCCCCCCGCGCGTCGGACCTGATCTACTCGATCGCGCTCGCGGTGACCCACAAGCTCCACGTGGACGACCTCGCGGACACCTTCACCGTGTACCCCTCCATGTCCGGCTCGATCGCCGAGGCCGCCCGCCGACTTCACGTGAGGGTGTGACCCGAGCCCCTGCCCCCGTCCCCGCACATACCAGCGCCCCGGCGACATTCCAGCGGTTCAGGACCGCTGGAATGTCGCCGGGGCGCTGGGGTTCGGGCCGCCTCTGCGGAGGGGGGAGGTGAGTAAGAGGGGAGAGAGCCGTGTCCGGCTCAGCGTCGGGCCGCGCGCCGCTCCCGGGCCGAGGTGACGGCGTCGAGGTCCGCGTGGCGCGTCTCCGGGGACAGGGCGATGGCCACCAGGGAGACGACCGACGCCGCCGCGAGATACCACCCCACCGAGCCCACACCGTGCTCGGTCACGAGCCAGCTGGCCAGGAACGGGGTGACCGCCGCGCCGAGGATCGAGGACACGTTGTACGCGATCCCGGAGCCGGTGTAGCGGGTGTTGGTGGGGAACAGCTCGGGCAGCACCGCGGACATCGGGCCGAAGGCCAGGCCCATCAGCGCCATGCCCACCACGAGGAACAGCACCATGCGGGTCACGTCCACGTCCGCACCGGTGCCCATGGCGGCCGGGTCCAGCCACGCGCCGAAGCTCAGGCCGAACACCACCATCACCACGCTCACGACGAGCAGGAACGGCTTGCGGCCGACCCGGTCCGCCAGCCACCCGGCCACCGGGATGAAGATCGCGAAGAACACGATGCCCACGAGCTGCAGTACGAGGAACTCCGAGTACGGCACTCCCAGCAGCCCGGCCTGCGGGGAGCCGATGGCGTAGGAGAGGATCCAGGTGGTCATCAGGTAGAACTGCACGTAGGTGGCGTACATGATGAACGTGCCGAGGATCAGCTCCCACCAGTTGCGTCGGAAGACCTCGCCCACCGGCGCCTTGACGCGCTGGTCGTTCTGGAGGGCCCGCTGGAACACGGGGGTCTCCTCCAGCTTCACCCGCACGTAGAGGCCGACGGCGACCATCGCCACGGAGAGCAGGAAGGGCACACGCCACACCCAGGTGAGGAAGGACCCGTCGAAGTCCGGGTTCGTGGAGTCGTAGTTGAAGGCCGTGACGAGCAGCAGGAACAGGCCGTTGGCCACGAAGAAGCCGATCGGGGCGCCGAGCTGCGGCCACATGGCGGCCTGCGCGCGTTTGCCCTCCTTGGCGTACTCGGTGGCCAGCAGGGCGGCGCCGGACCACTCGCCGCCGAGGCCGAGGCCCTGGCTGAAGCGCAGGATCGCCAGCATGGCCGGCGCCCACACACCGATCTGCTGGTAGGTCGGCAGCAGGCCGATGAGGAAGGTCGCGATGCCCATGGTCAGCAGTGCGCCGATCAGGGTGGCCTTGCGGCCGATGCGGTCGCCCAGATGGCCGAAGAGGATGGCGCCGATCGGGCGGGCCACGAAGGCGGCGCCGAAGGTCGCCATGGACAGCAGCAGGCCGGTGGTGGAGCCGGGCTCGTGGGCCCCGGGGAAGAACACCAGGGGGAACACGGAGACGGCCGCGGTGGCGTACGCGTAGAAGTCGTAGAACTCGATCGAGGTGCCCACCAGGGACGCGGTGACCACGCGGGAGCGGGGCACGTCGGCCGTGGCGGGACCCCCGGGTGCCGGCGCGCCGAGGGCGGTGCCGCCCTCGGGGGCGGCGGAGGTGGAAGTGGGGGACATGGGCGGACCTTCGGGACGGGCGCGGTCTGCGGGCCGCGCCGGGGGTGGCGTGGTTGGTCCGGCCGAGTCTAGGAATGAGGTCCGTCAAGTGGACATACCTAGGGGCATGAAGTCCATTATGTGGAATCATTCATCCGTTGATGGCGGCATCACGCGGCATGGAAGGGAGGCGGCGACGCGTGCGCGCGACGGAGCCGCCCCGCCACCCACCTGCCACAGGGCGGCGAGTACCACGACGGCGGGGCCGGCGTCGTGCGTCGGGGTACCGAGGCGCGGGGCAGGGTCGGGGCGGGTCCCGCCACCTCAACGGAAGTGCCCGCGGAACCTCCTGTTTCTCGAACGGAAGTGCCCGCGGAACCTCCTGTTTCTCGAACGGAAGTGCTGGGTCAGGAGGGGTCGGAGATGGTCGCCAGCACGGTGCCGGCGGTCACGGTCTCGCCGGGGGAGACCTCCAGCCCGGAGACCACACCGGCGCGGTGCGCCGTGAGCGGCTGCTCCATCTTCATCGCCTCGAGCACGAGCACGAGGTCGCCCTCGGCCACGGACTGCCCGTTCTCGCAGACCACCTTCACCACGGTGCCCTGCATGGGTGCCGTGAGCGCATCCGTGCTCGGTGCCGCAGGGGCAGCCCCCGCACGTCGACCGCCCCGGGGACGACGCCGGCCCGCACCGGCACGCGCGGCGGCGTCTTGGATCTGGTGCATCGCCGAGCCCCACGTCGGCAGGGTGACGTCCACCCGTTTGCCGTTGACCTCGACGGTCACCGTGTGGCGCTGCTCGCGCACGTCGGCCGTGGCGGCCACCGGGGCGGCCGGCTCGATCGTGTTCTGGAACTCGGTCTCGATCCAACGGGTGTGCACGGAGAACGGGGCGTCCGAGCCGGCGATCTCCGGGGCGAACGCCGGATCCCGCACCACGGCCTGGTGGAACGGCAGCACCGTGGCCATCCCGGCGATCTCGGCCTCGCCCAGGGCACGGGCAGCCCGCTGCAGGGCCTGCGCCCGGGTGGCCCCGGTGACGATCAGCTTGGCGATCATCGAGTCGAACGCGCCGGAGACGGTCTCCCCCTCCACCACGCCCGTGTCCACGCGGACACCGGGGCCGGAAGGCAGACGGAAGGTGGTCAGCGTGCCGGGCGCGGGCAGGAAGTTCCGGCCCGGGTCCTCCCCGTTGAGGCGGAACTCGAAAGAGTGCCCGCGCACCACGGGGTCCCCGTAGCCGAGACGTTCCCCGCGGGCGATCCGGAACTGCTCGCGCACCAGGTCGATGCCCGTGACCTCCTCGGTGACGGGGTGCTCCACCTGCAGGCGGGTGTTCACCTCGAGGAAGGAGAGGGTGCCGTCCTGGCCCACGAGGAACTCGCACGTGCCCGCGCCCACGTAGCCGGCCTCGCGCAGCAGCGCCTTGGAGGACTCCGCCAGGCGGGCGTTCTGCTCGTCCGTGAGGAACGGCGCCGGGGCCTCCTCCACGAGCTTCTGGTTGCGGCGCTGCAGGGAGCAGTCGCGCGTGGACACGACGACGACGCCCCCGTGCGCGTCCGCCAGGCACTGGGTCTCCACGTGGCGGGGGCGGTCCAGGAACCGTTCCACGAAGCACTCGCCGCGGCCGAAGGCGGCGATCGCCTCGCGGACGGCGGACTCGTAGAGTTCCGGGATCTCCTCCCGGGTGCGGGCCACCTTGATGCCGCGGCCGCCCCCGCCGTAGGCGGCCTTGATGGCCACGGGCAGCCCGTGCTCGTCCGCGAACGCCAGGACCTCCTCGGTGCCCTTGACGGGGGAGGTGGTGCCCGGGGCGAGCGGCGCCCCGACGGCGGTCGCGATCCGCCGCGCGGAGACCTTGTCCCCGAGGGCCTCGATGGCCTCGGCGGGCGGGCCGATCCACACCAGGCCGGCGGCCTCCACGGCGCGGGCGAAGTCCGCGTTCTCGGAGAGGAAGCCGTAGCCGGGGTGCACGGCGTCGGCGCCGGCGCGCTGGGCGGCGTCGAGGATCTTCTCGATCAGCAGGTAGGACTCCGCGGCGGTCTCCCCGCCGAGGGCCACGGCCTCGTCCGCGAGGCGCACGTGCAGGGCCTCGCGGTCCGGCTCGGCGTAGACGGCCACGGAGGTGAGACCCTCGTCCTGGCAGGCGCGGATGACGCGCACGGCGATCTCGCCGCGGTTGGCGATCAGCACCCGCGAGAAGCGGCGCCCGGCGGGGACGTCCGTGGAAGCCCAGCCGTCCGCGGGGGCGGGGCTGCCGGGCTGGGTCGCGCTGGCGGTGCTCATGGGGTGGGCTCCTCGGAGGGGCGCGCGGGAGCGCGACCCCGGATAGGTCGTCGGCGCGCGCGAGGGCGCGGATGTTCTCCTGCACCATACTGCCGTGGCGCCGGATCGCCCCAGCACGCGCCCGCGTGCCGTGGACTCACCCCGTCGGGTTGGAGGAACCCCACAAGTCGACCAGGCGCACGCCGAGGGCCTCGCCCTGGGCCCGCAGCCGGGACACGGACAGGCCGATCACCGCGTTCGGGTCCCCGTCCACACCCTCCACGAGGGCCGCGCCGGCGCCGTCCACCGTGAACGCCCCAGCACAGCCCAGCGGCTCCCCCGTGGCCACGTAGGCGCGCACGGTCGCCTCGTCCACCTCGGCGAACCGCACCGCCGCGCTCACCAGCTCCAGGCTCTCGACGGCGGCCCCGTCCTCACCGGGTAGGACCAGCCCCGCCCACTGGCCGGTGTGCAGCAGCCCGGTGCGCCCCGACTGCCGGCGCCAGCGCTCCACCGCCACCTCGGGCTCGTGGGGCTTGCCGTAGGCGGTGCCGTCCAGCTCGAACACGGAGTCGCAGCCGACCACGAGGGTGGGGACCCCCACCCCCTGCGCGGCCACCCGGGCCGCCACATCCCGGCCCTTGGCCTCGGCGAGCAGCTCGGCCAGCCGGGCCGGGCAGGCCCCGGGGTGCGCCCGGCCCAGGGCCTGCTCGTCCACCTCGGAGACCACCACGCGGAACGGCAGCAGTGCCCGACGCAGCACATCCGCGCGGCCGGCCGAGGCCGAGCCCAGCACCAGGGTGAGGCCCGCGCCGGGGGTGCCGGCGCCGTCGTCGTGCGCGGGCGTGCTCATGCGAGGGCCTCGCGCAGGGTGTCCAGGCCCATGCCGCCCAGACGCAGGGCCCGGGTGTGGAAGGCCTTGAGGTCGAAGTCGGCGCCCTCGCGCCGCTCGTGCTCGGCGCGGATCTGCTCCCAGATCCGCTGACCCACCTTGTAGGCGGGGGCCTGGCCGGGCCAGCCGAGGTACCGGGTGAACTCGAACCGGCGCTGGCCCTCGGAGATGTTCAGGTGCTTGGCCAAGAACGCGTACCCCCTCTCCGGGGTCCAGGGGCCGCCGCCCTCGGAGGCCGGCATCTCGAAGCCGCAGTGGTAGCCGATGTCGAACACCACGCGGGCCGCCCGCATCCGCTGCATGTCCAGCATGCCCAGGTGGTCGCCCGGGTCCTCCAGGAAGCCGAGCTCCTCCATGAGCTTCTCCGCGTAGAGCGCCCAGCCCTCCCCATGGCCGGAGGTCCAGCAGAAGCTGCGCCGCCACAGGTTCAGGTTCTCCCGCTCCAACATGGCCGTGGCGATCTGCAGGTGATGGCCGGGCACGCCCTCGTGGTAGACGGTGGTGGTCTCCGCCCACGTGGTGAACTCGTCCTCGCCGGCGGGCACGGACCACCACATGCGGCCCGGACGGGAGAAGTCCTCGGACGGGCCGGTGTAGTAGATGCCGCCCTCCTGCGTGGGGGCGATCATGCACTCCACCCGGTCCATGGGGGCCGGGATCTCGAAGTGCTCCTTCATGGCCTCGATGGCCTCGTCTGAGAGCCGCTGCATCCACTCACGCAGGGCCTCGGCGCCCTCCAGCCGACGCGTCGGGTCCGCGTCCAAGATCGCGCGGGCCTGCTCGATGCTCGCGCCGGGGCGGATGCGCTCGGCATCCGCCTGCTGGGCGGCGATGATGCGCTCGAGCTCCTCCTGGCCCCAGCGGTACGTCTCCTCAAGGTCGATCTCAGCGCCGAGGAACACGCGCGAGGCGAGGCGATAGTGCTCGATCCCGACGGCATCCGCCTGCGGGGCGTGCGGGCGCAGCTCCGCCTCCAGCGTGTCCGCGAAGTCCGCATAGGCCCGGGCACCGGCCTCCGCTCCGGCCCGAATGCGCTCCACCAGGGCCCCGTCGACGACGTCGGCAGCCTCGGCCCGCGCTGCCAGGCTGGGGAAGAACCCGCTCTCGGCACCATGGGCGCGAGCCTGCTCGACCACGATGTCCACCTGACGCACCGCGGCCACATGCCCGGCGTCGCGGGAGGCCAGCAGGGAGGTGGTGTAGCCGCGCAGGGCGGCCGGGAGGTTCTCCAGGCGGCCGGCGATGTGCCCCCACTGCTCGGCGGTGTCCGTGGGCATGAGGTCGAACACGGCACGGATGCTCTGGGCGGGGGAAGCGATGTTGTTCAGCTCGGTGCGCCCGGCCGCGTGGAGCTCGCGGGCCAGGCCGAGGCGCTCCTGCAGGGTGGCCTTGGTGACGCGGTCGACGCCGTCGGCCGGCTCGAGCCCGTCCAGTTCGGCGAGGGTGCGCGCGTTGAGCTCGTCCAGGGCCCGCCGTCCGGCGGGGGAGAGGTCGCCGTACTCCGTCTCCCCGCCGGGGAAGCCCATCGCGGTGGCCTCGTCCGGACGTAGACGGAGGTACTCGGCGACGTGCCGCTCGGCGAGCGCGTCGATGGCGGTGGGGGTGCGGGATCCGGTGGGTGCAGGTGTGGTGCCGGTCATGGTGCCCTACCCTAAGGGGCCTCGTTCAGTGCTTCTGTGGGTTTCGCGACCGCGCGCGCAAAGAGCGCTTGAAGTCCATGTAGGCCCGAAACGCCGGGTAAGCGCGCCGTGTGAACGATGCCAGGCGACGGAGGCGTTCTCGGGTCAGGGTGATGCCGTCGGCCTGAGACATCTGGATGTTCCGCTTGGCCATGAGCGCTCGTGACGGGAGGATCGCGGCAAGCAGCAGGGCTGGGCGTTTCCTCCAGGGGGTCTCCTCCAGGGCTGCCAGCCAGGTGACGGCGGGGTGCTCCATGTGCTGGTAGAGCACCCACTCTCGACTGGGAGTCTGGAACGGGCCGGCGTCGCTGCCCACCAGAGGGCGGAGGAAGGGGGCCGCGCTAGCAGCAGCCCCGAGGGCATGGGCCCGTTGCAGCAGGGCAGACGCATCGTCGACGGACAGCGCAGCGGGCAGGGACTCCAAGAGGGCGGTGCTGGTGGGATCCCACGGGGACCTCAATGCGTTGAGCGCCAGCAGGAGGGCATGGTCGATACGGGAGGGAACGGGAAGGGGGGTATGAGCCAGCTCCATGCTCGTCCGGGAGCTCCACAGGCAGTCGAACACCGCATCGGGCGATTGATCGCATCCCGGCACCCGCTCGTGGACGTCGATGTCAATGGGCCACTGGGGGTGGATCAGTGTGATGGCATGGGTCGGGGCGACACCGTGGGCACCGCCGCTGGGACGGGGCCCCCAGCCGGAGGCTCGCAGCAGTGCGATGAGGTCGTTTCGACACTCACGCGCCACGAGGACATCCACGTCGGAGGATACCTTGCGGGGCCTCAGGCCTGCCGTCTGAGCGGTGGGCCCCTTGAAGAAAAGGCCTCGGCCGTCCACGTCCTCTAGAGCCCTCGCAACCATCCCATAGCCGAGGTCCACAGCTACATGGAGAGGGAGGTCAACGCTCGGGGGGCGCAGGTGACCCGACGCCCCCGTTCCTTCAGTGCTGGTGCTCAGGATCGGGGATCCTTCCGATCGAACAGCTTCCGCCGCCCTCTTGTAGGCGACTGGTCGCCCGTCGTGGACGAGTAGTAGGAGTCACCGTAGTACTGGTAGCTGCTCGCCTCCGAGCCGGAGGTGGGCACACGATTGAGCACAGCACCGAGGATCTCGCCCTGGATCTTGTGGACGCTGGAGACGACCTTTTCGAGCTCGTCGAAGGTGGAGCGCCCGGCACTTACGACGAGTATGCATCCGTCGAAGCGTCGCGCCATGATGGCAGCGTCGGTCACGGGCAGCAAAGGCGGCGCGTCGATGACTACGAAGGCCTCCCCGGAGAGCTCTCGGATGAGGTTGTTGAACCGGTCGGAGGCGACAATCTCGGACGGATTGGGCGGTACCCGGCCGGCCCCCAGGAGTGCGAACCCAGGGACGTCGGGGAGATACTGGAGCACATCGTCCACGGATGCCTGACCCAGGACGACATCGGTGACACCCACACCCTCCACCAGGCCGAAGGACTTGGCCAGCACCGGGCGGCGGAGGTCTCCGTCGACCAGCACCACAGGAGTGCCGGACTGGGCCAGGGCCAGGGCTAGGTTCGAAGCCACCGAGGACTTGCCCTCAGCTGGATGGGATGACGTGATGGTAACGGCTCGGGGAGCATGATCGGGCCGGAGGAACTGGATGTTGGTGCGGAGCTCCTTGAAGGACTCCACGGTCCGGAACCGTGCTCGCTTCTCGCTGGCAGTCAGAGAGGACTCGTCATGGTTCATCATGACGCGATTCGTATGTGTCCGCTGAGCCTGAGACCCGCCGCGGCGGGAGCCGCTGACCTCGGGGATGGTCCCAAGGATGGTCAGTCCGAACCGCTCCTCCAGGGCTCGTGCAGACCGAACCCGGTTGTCGAGGACCTTGCGGACCAGCGCGTAAAGGAGCCCGATGGCGAGTCCGGCGAGGAAACCCAGCGCTAGCGCCAAGGGGGCGTTCGGGCTCGAGGGAGTGCCCGGGAGCGTTGCGTCGGACAGGGGAGCCACGCGGATCGGGCTGGAGGAGGTCGGGGCCCCCGGTGCGGGACTGGTCAGGTTGCCAGATTCGAGGGAGGCCACCTGTTCTCCCAGTGCCGCTACCCAAGCGGAAGCCAATTGCTGAGCCAGTTCAGGAGAGGAGGCGGTGGCCCGGATCGTCAGCTGGGCGCTCTGCTCTGTGTTGGAGACCTCGATATCCTCGAGCGCCTCGGACGTGCTGATGTCCGCATTGACACGGCTGAGGGCATTCTCGGCCACGCTGCGGGAACGACCCAGCTCGGCGTACTGTCGGGCCTTGGACTTGGCCAGGTTGTCGGCCGTGAGCGCTACGCCAATGTTGTCGCCACTGCCGATCGACACCAGAGCGGAAGCAGTGGAGGTGTAGCGGGCCGGCTGCGCCATAGTCCACAGCGTCGCGATGAGGAGGCCGATCAGGGGGGCCGTGACCACGACGCGCCAGTGTCGCCGGATCGTCGCCAGGAGGTCTCGGAAGGAGATCAGCGGCGGTGCCGTCGTCGGAGGAACAGCGTCAGTCGTCAAAGTGGAGACCCTTCGGGGTGGGTAGGTTCACAGGAAGCACGTCGTGCACGGTTACGGTTGTCCCGTCATCTGACGTCTCAGTCGTCCATCATACGGTTGACAGGAGTCGTGGCGGGCCCTCCGTTGGGACCGGGACGCTGCGGAGCGTCGCACACAAGGGAAAGCTCCTTGAGTACGGCGAGCTGCGTGCGGAGCAGTCGCAGTGCTTCACTGACTGGCGCACCGGTCTCACGGACGACCATGTCGGTCAGGGTGCATTCCGCACAGGGCTCCTCGAGTGCGTGCCAGAGGAATGTGGCGGGCCCTTCCAAGCGGAGCGGAGCTTCGGCTCCCACTGAGACGAAGACGGCCCCTGAGCCTTCCTCGACCCAGGGCAGGGATTTGCGGCGGACGACCGCGTCACCATGAGCCGTACTCATCGCCACCCTCCTGCCCGCCGCCACTCGCCTCTGCCGGGCCGTGCCCACAGGCCGAGGTCGCCGCGGCGCAGCAGGGTGCGGTCCGGGCGGCCAGAGCGGGTGCGCCGGGACTGCGTGCCCACGGCGGCCTCCTCCGCGCTGAGCTGGGCCAGCACGGCCGTGAGCGCAGCCATCTCCTCAGGTCCGAGGGACGAGCCCTCCACCCGCACGGGCTGGTCCGGGCCGGCCTCGCCGGTCTTCTGAGGCTCCTGAGGCTCCTGTGTGTCCTGCCGTTCGGTGCTCACAGCGGCATGTTCCCATGTTTCTTGGCGGGCCGCGCCTCCCGCTTGTGGAATGTGGCCCGCAGGGCACGCACGAGCTGGGCGCGGGTCTGGTGCGGAGCCACCACGGCGTCCACATAGCCGAGGTCCGCGGCCTGGTACGGGTTCAGCAGCTCGGACTCGTACTCCGCCACGATCTCGGCGCGCCGGGCCTCCACGTCCTCGCCTGCGGCCTCAGCCTCGGCCAGCTCGCGCCGGTAGAGGATGTTGACGGCACCCTGGGCACCCATCACGCCGATCTGGGCGGTGGGCCAGGCCAGGTTGAGGTCGGCGCCGAGCTTCTTGGAGCCCATCACGATGTACGCGCCGCCGAACGCCTTGCGGGTGATCACGGTGAGCTTGGGCACGGTGGCCTCCGCGTAGGCGTAGATCAGCTTGGCGCCGCGACGGATGATGCCCTGGAACTCCTGGTCCGTGCCGGGCAGGAAGCCGGGGACGTCCACGAAGGTGAGGATCGGCAGGTTGAACGAGTCGCACAGGCGCACGAACCGCGCGGCCTTCTCGGCGGCGGCGATGTCCAGGGTGCCGGCGAACTGCAGCGGCTGGTTGGCCACCACGCCCACGCTCATGCCGTCGAGCCGGGCCAGGCCTGTGATCACGTTCGGCGCGTACAGCTCCTGCAGCTGCAGCAGGTGGCCGTCGTCCACGATCGCCCCGATCGCCTCGAGCATGTCGTAGGGCTGGTTGGCGGAGTCCGGGATGAGTGTGTCGAGGGCGAGGTCCTCCTCGGTGGTCCGGTCCACGTCCACCGGCTCGAACTGCGGCGGCTCGGCGAGGTTGTTGGAGGGCAGGAACTCCAGCAGCTCCTGCACATAGGCGATCGCGTCCTCCTCGGAGGTCGCCATGTAGTGCGCGGTGCCGGAGGTCGTGTTGTGGGCGCGGGCTCCGCCGAGGGTCTCCATGTCCACGTCCTCACCGGTGACGGTCTTGATCACGTCCGGGCCGGTGATGAACATGTGCGAGGTCCGGTCCACCATCACGACGACGTCCGTCAGCGCCGGCGAGTACGCCGCCCCGCCCGCGGACGGGCCCATGATCAGGGAGATCTGCGGGATCATCCCGGAGGCCAGCACGTTGTTCCGGAAGATGTCCGCGAACTGTGCGAGGGAGGCCACGCCCTCCTGGATGCGGGCGCCGCCGCCGTCGAGGATGCCCACCACGGGGCAGCCGTTGCGGGCGGCCCACTCCTGGACCTTCACGATCTTCTGCCCGTTGCGCTCCGAGAGGGAGCCGCCGAACACCGTGAAGTCCTGCGCGTACACGGCCACCTGGCGTCCGTCCACGGTGCCGAACCCGGAGACGACGCCGTCGCCGGCCGGGTGCTTGGCATCCATGCCGAACGCGGTGGTGCGGTGGGAGGCCAACGCGTCCAGCTCCACGAACGAGCCCTCGTCCAGGAGGAGGTCGATGCGCTCGCGGGCCGTGTGCTTGCCGCGGGCGTGCTGACGCTCGACGGCGGCCTCACCACCCGGAGCGGCCGTCGCCTCGAGGCGGCGGTGCAGGTCGGCCAGGCGGCCGGCGGTGGTGCTCTGGGCGGGATCGGTCACGCGGCTCTCCTCGTGGGTGGTCGATGCGGCGCCAAGTCTACGCGGGGGGCTGTGCCGTGGGCCGGTCGGCGCCGCACGAGGTCCGGGTCCGATATATGTGGGGCATGGACACCTTCGACTGGCTCGACTCCATCGGCTCCACGCAGGACGAGCTGCTGCGCCGCCTCACCGACCGCCCCGACCTGCCGCACGGCACCGCCGTGGCCACCGCGGACCAGGGCGCCGGGCATGGCCGCCGCGGTCGCGTGTGGACGGCCCCGCCCGGCTCCGCGCTCGCCCTGTCCGTGCTGCTGCGCCCCACCGGCCCCGCCGGCCGGTTGCCCGCCGTGCACCTGAGCTGGCTCTCGCTCGTGGCCGCGGCCGCCGTCGCCGGGATCCTCGAGGAGCTCGGCGCGGACGTGCACGTGAAGTGGCCCAACGACGTGCTCGCCGCGGACGGGCGCAAGATGTGCGGGATCCTCGCCACCCTCACCCCGGACGGCGGCGTGGTGGTGGGCATCGGCGTGAACCTCGACCACTCCGGCGGAGCCCCCGTGGAGACCGCCACCGCCCTGGCGGACTGGGTCGACGCCGGCCGCGTGCCCGCCCCGCGTGAGCTGGCCGTCCGAGTCCGGGAGGCTGTCGTGGCAGCGTCCGACCGGCTCGCCGCGGAGCTCAGCGGGGTCGACGAGCCGGTGGACGGCGGGCACCCGGCGGTCGCGGCGGTGCGTGCCCGCCTGTCCACGGTGGGGCGCACCGTGCGTGCGGAGCTTCCCGGTGGGGAGGTCCTCGAGGCCGAGGCCCTCGGGCTGGGCCCCGGCGGCACCCTGCGGGTCCGGCCGCTCGACGAAGGACGTGACAGACATGACAGAATGGAGCGGGAGATCAGCGCCGGGGACGTCGTCCACCTCCGTGGGGATGTGCGTCGGGGCCGCTGAGCCCTCCGCGGACGCAGGATGAGGCCAGGACTGGGGAACCCAGGAGCAGAGAAGGGAATGCCGTGCGGCTGGAGCCCGGTGAGCGAGTCATGGTCCTCGCCCGCACCCGCACCCGGTCCCTGCTGGGACCGGCCGCTGTGCTCGTGCTCGTCGCATTCGCCGTCGGGCTCGCCCTCGGAGCCCTGGCCCGCCCCGGACTGCCTTCCGTGCTGGCGGGCGTGCGCCCCGGCCTCGAGGCGGCCGTGTGGATCGCCGCCGCGCTCGCCGTTGCCGCCGGCACGCTGCGGCCTGTGCTCCGGTGGGCCACCGGTGCCGTCGTCGTCACCGACCGCTGCCTGGTGGTGCGCCCGGGCTGGGGCGGCGGCCGGGACCGTGCCCGTCCGCTCGTGCACATCGCAGACGTCCGGCGACGCGGCCGCAGCTCCGCCGGTGAGCTGGTGGTCGTCTTCGGCCACGCCGACCCCCAGGACCCGTCCCGGCAGGAGATCTGGCACCTGACGGGCCTGCCCGAGCCTGCGCGCTTCGAGGATGCGCTCGCCGAGGTCACCCGCCAGGCCCACGCCGCCGCATGGTCGGCCCCCCACCCCGCAGGATCAGCAGGAGCACGATGAGCACCGACCACGACACCGACGAGCACGGATGGGCCACAGCGGTGCGCGCCCTCGACGCCGGCCTTGTGGCGGGCCGGCGCGTGCACTCCCTCGCGGACCTCTCCGCCCGGTTCGGCATGCCCGTGCAGACCGTGCGCCGGATCGGCCGCGCCCTCGGCTACACGGCCCCGCAGGAGGGCGCACCCGCGTTCTCGGAGGAGGACGCCGAGGCGCTCGGAGCGATGGTCGGGCTCGTGCAGGACGGTGTGCTCAACGAGGAGACCGCCCTGTCCCTGGCCCGCTCCATCGGCCAGCTCACCGACCGCATGGTGGTCTGGCAGATCGAGGCCCTCGTGGAGGACAAGATCTCCACCGAGGGTATGGGCGACCCCGCCGCCCGACGCGCCGCCGTCGGGATCCTGCCGCGGATCATCGCCCCCGTGGAGGAGACGACCCGGATCGTCTACCGCAGGCAGCTCAGCGCCGCCGTGCAACGGCTGACTGTGCGCGTGGAGGCCGGCCTGGCCGCCAGCGAGCGCGGCCGCGACGGATCCGAGGACGACGCCCCGCTGCCGCTGGCCCGCGCCGTGGGCTTCGCCGACATGGTCTCCTACACCACCCGCTCCCGGCACATGGACGAGCGCGCCCTGGCCCGCACGGTGCAGCGCTTCGAGTCCCGCTGCGCGGAGATCATCTCCTCCGGCGGCGGCTGGCTGGTCAAGACCATCGGCGACGAGGTCCTCTTCAACGCCGAGACCCCCGAGGCCGGCGCCCTGATCGCGCTGGAACTGGCTGAGGCGATCTCGTCGGATCCGCAGCTGCCCTCCGCTCGGGTGGCCCTCACCTGGGGGCGGGTGCTCTCGCGCCTCGGGGACATCTACGGGCCCACCGTGAACCTGGCCTCCCGTCTGACGTCCCTCGCCGATCCGGGTACCGTGCTGGTGGACGCCATGACCGCCGCCGCGCTCGCGCAGGACGAACGGTTCGTGTTCGTCCCGCAGCCGCCGCGGATGGTCCGGGGATTCGGCGAGGTCCACCCCTCACTGCTGATGAGCGGGTCCACCCAGACCCCGCTCTCCGACTGACCGGCGTCCGCGGACGCCGTCGCCGACCGGAACCCGAGGACCCATGCCCGCTCATCCCGAGACCGCCGCCGTCACCCACGTCGGGGCCGTACGCCAGCTCAACGAGGACTCCTGGACCACCGTGGGCGAGCCCCTGATCCTGGCCGCCGTGGCCGACGGCATGGGCGGCCACGAGGCCGGCGAGGTGGCCTCCGCCGCCGCCGTCGAGACGCTGCGCCGCCGCGCCCCCGAGGCCCTCGCCGCCGGCACGCCCCACACGCCCGAGGACCTGGGCCTGCTCGTGCACGAGGCCGACCGCGCCGTCGTCGAGGCCGGGGGAGGGCGTGCCGGGACCACCCTCACCGTGCTCGCCTGCCTCGACACCGGGGCCGGGCGCTGGGCCGTGGCCAACGTGGGGGACTCCCGCGTGTACCTGCGCCCGGTGGGCACCCCCGTGCTGCAGCAGCTCACAGTGGACCACTCCGCCGTGCAGATGCTCGTGGATGCCGGAGAGCTCACCCCCGCCGAGGCCCGCGTGCACCCGCGCCGGAACGTGATCACCCGCGCCCTGGGCTCGGCGGAGCCGCTCGTGGTGGATGTGGCCGAGATCGACGTGACCGCCGGGGACACGATCCTGCTCTGCAGCGACGGCCTCACCGGGGAGCTCACGGACGAGGAGATCCGCGCCGTGATCGACGACGCCCAGGACCTCCCCTCCGCGGCCGAACGCCTCGTGGAGGCGGCCCTGTGGCGCGGCGGGCGGGACAACATCACCGCCGTGCTGGTCCGCATCCCCTGACCTGCTGGGGTGTCCGTCCGGCCACTAGGCTGGCCGCGTGAGCAACGACCCCGCCCTGGACCCCGCCGAGCCCCGCCCCGAGGACATCCCCGCGCAGGACGTGCGCGCCCGGTACGAGTCCCTCGTGGAGCAGGTGCGCGCGGCCCGCACGGCCTACTACCAGCACGACGCCCCGGAGATCTCCGACGCCGAGTACGACCGCCTCTACCGGGACCTCGAGGACCTCGAGGCGATGCACCCGGAGATCATTGCGAACGACTCTCCCACCCAGGAGGTCGGCGGCGAGGCCTCTGAGGCCTTCGCCCCCGTGCACCACGGCTCCCGCATGTACTCCCTCGAGGACCTCTTCTCCGTCGAGGAGTTCGAGACCTGGTTCGGTCGCACCGCCGGCGCCCTCGCCGAGGTCCACCCGGGCGCCGCCCCCCGCTGGCTCGTGGAGGTCAAGATCGACGGGCTCGCCGTCGCCCTGCGCTACCGGGCGGGCCGGCTCGTGCAGGCCGCCACCCGCGGCGACGGCGTCACCGGTGAGGACGTCACCCGCAACGTGATGACCATCGCCGACGTCCCCCAGCGTCTTGCCGGGGAGGGCTGGCCTGAGGAGTTCGAGGTCCGCGGCGAGGTGTTCATGCCCTCGGCCGCCTTCGCCGAGCTCAACGAGCGCCGCGCCGAGGAAGGGCAGGCCCCCTTCGCCAACCCCCGCAACGCCGCCGCCGGCGCCCTGCGCCAGAAGGACCCGGCCGTCACCGCTCAGCGGCCCCTGAACATGTTCGTGCACGGCATCGGCTCCGTGGAGGCCTTCGGCCTGGCCAGCCAGCACGAGGCCTACGAGGCCCTGGCCTCCTGGGGTCTGCCCGTGAGCCCGTACACGCGGATCGTGGACGGCGGCGACGAGGCCGCGCTGGCCGCCGTCGTGGAGGTCATCGAGGAGTACGGGCGACGCCGCCACGACCTCGTCCACGAGATCGACGGCATGGTGGTGAAAGCCGACGCCTTCGCCGACCAGCGCTTCCTCGGCCACACCTCCCGTGTGCCCCGATGGGCCGCCGCCTACAAGTACCCGCCCGAGGAGGTCCACACCCGACTGCTGGACATCGCCGTCAACGTGGGACGCACGGGCCGGGTGACCCCGTTCGCCGTCATGGAGCCGGTGGCCGTGGCCGGATCCACCGTCTCCCTGGCCACCCTCCACAATCAGGACGTCGTCAAGGCCAAGGGCGTGTTGATCGGGGACACCGTGGTGCTGCGCAAGGCCGGGGACGTGATCCCCGAGGTGGTCGGCCCGGTGCTGCCGCTGCGCGAGAAGGCGCTCGCGGCGGGGGAGCAGCTGCGGGAGTTCGTGATGCCCGCCGACTGCCCCTCCTGTGGCACGGCCCTGGCCCCGGCCAAGGAGGGGGACGTGGATCTGCGCTGCCCGAACGCCCGCTCCTGCCCGGCACAGGTGACCGGCCGGGTGGAGCACGTGGCCAGCCGTGGGGCGTTCGACGTCGAGGCCCTCGGAGAGGAGGCCGCGCGCTGGCTCGTGAACGGGCCGGGCCCGGACCCGGCCGAGAACGAGGGCCTGGTGCGCCCGCAGGGGCCGGGGCCGATCGCCAACGAGGCATCCCTGTTCGACCTCGCCTCCGGAACGGACGAGGCCATCACCGGCCCGCGCGGGGAGGACGGCCTGACCGCCGCACAGCGCCGCCTCGGTGAGGTCCGGGTGTGGCGCGAGCGCCGAGTGCGCCGGGACGGGGTGTCCGTGCCCTCGGGTGTGTGGGAGCTCAAGCCGTACTTCTTCACCGCCGGCACCGCGGCCCGGCCCTCCTCACCCACGGCGAACACCCTGCGCCTGTTCGACGAGCTGGAGAAGGCCAAGTCCCAGCCGCTGTGGCGAGTTCTCGTGGCCCTGTCCATCCGCCATGTGGGACCGGCGGCGGCCCGCTCCCTGGCCACCGCCTTCGGCTCCATGGACGCGCTGCGCGCCGCCGCTGAAGCCGGGGAGAGGGACCGGCTGGCGGAGATCGACGGCGTCGGGCCCACCATCGCCGACGCCCTCATCGAGTGGTTCGCCCAGGGCTGGCACCGGGAGGTCGTGGACCGTTGGGCCGCGGCCGGGGTGCGCATGGAAGACGAGCAGGACGCATCCACCCCGCGCACCCTGGAGGGCGTGACCGTGGTGGTCACCGGCTCCCTGGAGGGCTTCTCGCGGGACTCCGCGAAGGAGGCGATCCTCGTGCGCGGCGGCAAGGCGTCCGGATCCGTCTCCAAGAGGACGCACTTCCTCGTGGCGGGTGAGTCCGCCGGCTCCAAGCTGGACAAGGCCCAGCAGCTCGGCGTGCCTGTCCTGGACGAGGCTGGGTTCGTGCGCCTCCTGGCCGAGGGCCCGGACGCATTCGCTGCCGAGGGCGCCGAGGGCGCCGAGGCGGGCGCGGGCGCAGAGACCGAAGGGGGCCGGGCATGAGCGCGGGGCGGGGCAGGACGACGCCGGCCGGGCTGCTCGTCGTGGCCAAGGCTGCTGCCCGGGCCGGGGCGGACGTGCTGGCCGAGCACTGGACGGGCCACCACCCCGCGGTGCCCCTGACCGCCGGGCAGATCGGCGCGGACACCAAGTCCTCCGGCTCGGACTGGGTCACGGACTACGACCGACGGGCCGAGGACGCCGTACGCCGTGTGATCACCGCCTACCGCCCGAACGATGAGCTCACCGGCGAGGAGTATGGGCGCACCGTGCCGGACGTGCCATCCGGGCTGCGGTGGTCCATCGACCCGCTGGACGGCACCACCAACTTCATCCGCGGGGTGCCGCAATTCTGCACGTCGGTGGCCGTTGCCGGACCCCTCGACGCCGGAACCGCCGCCGCCCTGCGCGCCCGGGGCGAGGCTGCCGAGGAGGGCCAGGTGCGGTGGCTGGCCGGGGCGGTCGTGGCCCCCGCGCTCGGCCGCACCTGGTCCGCGGCCGCCGGTGGCGGGGCCTGGTCCACACTCGAGGCGACCACCGCCGGCGTACATCTGGAGGATCCGTCTGCGCCGGTGCGCCTGACCGGGCCCGTGCCGGGCCGCTCCGGCCGGCTGCTGGCCACGGGCTTCGGCTATCAGGCCGAGCGCCGGCGCCTTCAGCTGGCCGCCCTGGAAGAGCTGTTGCCGGCGTTCGGGGACGTGCGCCGGATCGGGTCGGCAGCCCTGGACCTGTGCATGGTGGCCGATGGCGCCCTGGACGCCTATGCCGAGTACGGAACCCAGGAGTACGACTGGGCCGCCGGTGCACTGATCGCCGAGGAGGCGGGGGTGCCAGTGAGCCGTCCGGCGTCGGGCGACGGAACGCACCACCCGGACTGGATGGTCGCCGGGGACGTGGGCCCGGCGGCGCTGGACCGCGTCCGGGCGGCCCTGGCATGAGCGGCGTGCACGGGGTGGGCGGAACGGGCGGCACGGATGGGGAGCCTGGTGCTGACGGGGCGCGTGGCACGGGCGGGGTCCGCGTGCGGGAGCTGCGCCCGGAGGATCACGCGCAGGTCGCGGAGCTGATCCTCGCCGCCTACCTCGATGGCGGCCACCTTGACCCCCGGGACGACTACCGGCACGAGCTGGCCGACGTGGCTGGCCGGGCCGCCGTCGCCGAGATCCTTGTGGCCGAGCTGCCGGGGAAGGCGGGGGCGCCCGTTGTCACCGGGGCTGTGGTGCTGGCCCCGCCCGGCTCCCCACTGGCCGAGACAGCCCGGGAAGGCGAGTACGAGTTCCGCATGCTGGCCGTGCATCCGCGACTGCACGGCCGCGGAGTGGGACGGGCCCTGGTGGAGGCGGTGCTCGCGCGGGCCCGGGCGGCCGCGGGGGTGCACAGCGTGGTGCTCAGCACCATGGACACCATGACGTCGGCCCGGAGCCTCTACGAGTCCCTCGGGTTCAGGAGGGCGCCGGAGCGGGACTGGCGGCTGCGCGACGTGCTCGAGCACGTCCCGGAGGGCTCTCATGAGGGGCCTTTCCCGGTGTATGTACGGCCGCTGCGAGAGGACTCGCCAGCCTCGTCTTCATGAAGTGTCACGAAATTGCTACGATGCGGTAACTATCTGCCGGTCATCTGCCGTCTGCTTGGCCTGCCGAGCGTGCTGTAGAGCGAGCCGTTCCGCCCCATCCCCGCTCCGCTTGGAGGTCCACACCCATGCCCACCGTCGCCATCATCGGCTCCGGCTACGGCGGCGCCGTCGCCGCCCGCCACCTCACCGCCCGCGGGGTCCGCGTCGACCTGATCGAGATGGGGGCCGACTGGGACGCCATGCCGGCCAAGTCCAACGGCAAGGTCTTCGACAAGATGTCCCAGCCGACGGAACGCTCCATGTGGTTCAAGGACCGCACGGACATGCCCTTCGCCTATCTCGGCAGCATGGACCTGATCAACAGGAACATCGGCCGGGCCGCCGGTGTGCTGGACATCGAGTACTTCGACCAGATGAAGGTGTATGTGGGCCGCGGCGTCGGCGGCGGTTCCCTCGTGAACGGCGGCATGGCCGTGACGCCGGGACGCTCCTACTTCCAGAAGGTCCTGCCCCAGGTGGACGCCGCCGAGATGTACGGCACCTACTTCCCGCGCGCCAACGCGGAGCTCCAGGTGAGCCTGCCTCCGCGGGACGTGCTGGGCACTGGCGAGTACTACCAGTTTGCCCGCACCTCCGCCCGGCACGCCGCCAAGGCGGGCTACGACGTCGTCTCCGTGCCGAACGTCTATGACTGGGACTACATGCGCCGCGAGCAGGTGCGCTACAAGGGCACCGTGCGCTCCGCCCTGGACCAGGAGGTCATCTTCGGCAACAACCACGGCAAGCGCTCCCTGCCGCGCACGATCCTCGCTGCGGCCCGGGCCACCGGCCTCGTGAACGTCATCCCCTTCACCGAGGTCACCCGCGTCGTGCAGTCCGGCACGGGGTACACGCTCTCGCTCAAGACCATCGACTTCTCCGGCGCCGTTGTCTCCGAGCGCACCGCACAGTACGACAAGGTCGTCCTCGCCGCGGGTTCGCTGGGCACCACTCGGATTGTGGCCCGGGCCAAGGCCCAGGGCGACATCCCCGGCCTGGCCGCCAACACCGAGGTCGGCGCAGGCTGGGGCCCGAACGGCAACACCATGCTGGCTCGCCGCCATGGCGACCGCACAAACCCCCTGCAGTCCGGCATCCCTGCACTCGGCATCCGCGCTTGGGACGACTCCGACACCTCGGTGTTCGCGGAGATCGCCCCCTTCCCCACGAGCATGGAGCTCAACACCAGCGTGTACCTGGCGATCACCGGCAACTCCCGGCTCGCCTCTCTGCGCTGGGATGCCACCCGTGGCCTCGTGAACACGTGGACCTCCGCAGATTCGGCCCCCTCGGTAGCGGCGGTCAAAGCCGTGTTCGACCGGATCAACGCGGCGGTGCCCGGCTCGAGCTACCGGACCGATCTGTTCGAGGAGAAGAAGTCGTTCACGGACTACTTCACCTATCACCCGCTGGGCGGCATGGTCATCGGCAAGGCGACCGACGCGAACGGCGAGGTCGTCGGGGCACCCAACATGTTCGTCGTCGACGGCTCGCTGGTGCCAGGCCGGATCGGCGTGAACCCCTTCGTGACGATCACCGCGCTCGCCGAGCGGAACATGGACAAGCTGGCCGCCGCTGGGCGCCTGTGAGCACGGGACAGACGAGGAGCACACCCATGCAGACCCCTGAAATCACCCCTGCCGGTCCCGCCCGCCGCACCGTCCTCGGTGCCGCCGCCTGGGGCGGGGCCGCCGTGTCCGTGGCCGCCGCCGCGCCCGCGCTGGCCGCCTCCACTACGCCCGGCCTCGCCGACCTGTCCATCGAGATCCTGGATCCGACAATGGACTTCGCCACCTGGCAGTACGTGGAGGACCAGCCCGTCTACACCTACGGCACGAACACCGTGCGCTTCATGGCTGCGGCCCCAGCCGCCATGGTGGTCACCAACAACGGACCCGGCGCCGCAGTGAACCCCACGGGCACCCTGGACACCGTCATGTGGAACTACGACTACGACGCCCAGTCCACCTCCTTGAACTACACGCTGGTCAGCTCCACGGATCCGCAGGTCTCCTTCACGCCCTATCGGCGCCCGACCCGCACCTGGACCTGGACCTATGCGGGCACCCTCGCTCCGGGGGAGTCCCTCACGATTCCGCTGCGGTATGAGGTGGGCTCGGCCCTCGGCCAGCTGATGACCGGGGCGTTCAGCCAGTACCGCTACAACCTGTTCATGTCCGCCACGGTCACGGACCTGGTCACCGGCGACACCAATGATCTCTCCGAGAAGGTGGGCTACTTCGACGGCACACACAACCTGTTGCCCGAGTACTGACCGGGCTGGTCCCGGCTCCCGGGAGCGGATGCGTCGTGGGGGGGGGGGGCCACCGCGGGGTGGGCGCCGCCCCCCCCCAACAACCCCCCCCCCCCCCCCCCCCCGCCCCCCCCCCCCCCCCG
>NZ_JAXFPG010000005.1:0-21640 GCF_034179925.1 Micrococcus sp.
CCCCCGGGGGTGGGCGGCGTCCGCGAGGACGCGGCCGGTCAGCGGGTGAGCGAGTACTCGGAGTCGATGGTCAGCTCGCCGGAGATGATCTGCTCCTCGAGCTTCTTCAGCTCGTCCTTGGTCTCCTGGGAGACCTTGTCGTCGAAGGCGTGGAACGGGGCGAGCTCCACGCCGCCGTTCTCCAGGGTGCCCACGTAGGGCTCGGGGGAGAACTTGTCCTGCAGCTCCTGGCCGATCACGTCGGACACGGACTGGCCCATGTTCTTCATCACGGAGGTGAGGATCACGTCGCCGGCGTCGGTGGACTCGTAGCCGTCGGTGTCGACCCACACGACCTTGACGTCCTTGCCCGCGGCGTTGGCCTCCTTGACGGCGTCCAGGGTGCCCAGGCCCACCGTGCCGGCGACGGGCATGACGATGTCGGCGCCCTCGTTGATGAGGTTGGTGGTGTTGGTCTTGCCGTTGGCCTGGTTCTCGAAGTCGCCGGTGAAGGAGCCGGTCTTGGCCTTGCGGTCCCAGCCGAGGACCTTGACGTTCTCGCCCTTGACCTCGTTGTAGTGCTCCACCCCCGCGGCGAAGCCGTCCATGAAGATCATCACGGTGGGGATCGCCATGCCGCCGTAGGTGGCGACGGCACCGGTCTCGGTGGCGGAGGCGGCCGCGTAGCCGGCCAGGAAGGCGGCCTGCGTGGTGTCGTAGGTCAGCAGCTTCACGTTGTCGGTGAAGGTGCCCTCGGTGATGTCCACGGCGTAGAAGTTCACCTCCGGGTGGGCCGCGGCGATGGGCTTGATGGCCTTGTCCATCAGGTAGCCGGCGACGATCACGGAGTTGCAGCCGGCCTGCACCTGGGCGTTGACGTTCGGCGTGTACTGGGAGGTGTCCTGGGACTCCATCTGGCCGGTCTGGATGCCGTAGGCCTCCTTGGCCGCCATCAGGCCCGTGTAGGAGGACTCGTTGAAGGAGCGGTCGTCGAAGCCGCCCGCATCCGAGACGATGCAGACCTTGTGGTCCGAGTTCTCCGAGCCCGCGGCGGGGTCCACGGAGATCGCGGCACCGGTGGAGGTGGGCGCGGCGGACTCCTCGGGCGGGGCCCCGCAGCCGGCCAGGAGCAGGCTGCTGCTGAGCAGCGCGGCGGGGATCAGGAGGGAGCGACGGGCGGACGGGGCGGTGATGCCCATGGGGATCCTCATTTCGGAACGACGCAGTGCGAGACTCGCCCCCGGTGGGCCGGGAGCCGGGGACGACGGCGCGGCCGCGGCGGTGTGTCGCGCCGCAGATCCAGGCGCCGGTGCCCGTGGCAGGGAGTTTACCCAGAGTTCGCCTGGCGGGTGCTGTCGTGACGGCCGGGCGGGCAGCTCGGCCTGATCCCACCGACCCGTGACCGGGCGAGGGGACGCTCAGCCCCGGTCCGGCTCCAGGAGCGCCTCGAGTGCGGCGGCGGTGAACACGCGCATGCCGATGCCGATCGCCCGCTCGTCCGGGGCGTAGTCGCCGCGGTGCAGGTCGTAGGTGGCCCCGCCGGGGGTCCGGGTGCCCAGGCGCAGCATGGAGCCGGGCAGCCGCTGGGTCATCCACGCGAAGTCCTCCCCTCCCATGGACTGCGGGGTGAGCTGGATGGCGCGCGGGCCGAGCTCGCGCCGGGCCGCGTTCTCCAGCAGGGTGGTCTCGGCCTCCGTGTTGGTCACCGGGGGCACACCGCGGATGTGCTCGAGCTGCACCTGCACCCCGTAGGGGGCGGCGACCTGCGTGACGACCTCGTCCAGCAGCGCACCGGCCTCCTCCCACACCTCCACGTCCAGGCAGCGCATGGTCCCGGCCAGGTAGCCGGTGTTGTCGATCGCGTTCGGCGCGGAGCCGGCGGCGATCTGTCCCCACACCACGGAGACCGCGGAGCGGACGTCGATGCGCCGGGAGAGCACGGCGGGCACGTTCACGGCGATCTGGGACAGGGCGAACACCATGTCCTCGGTCAGGTGCGGACGCGAGGTGTGCCCGCCCCGGCCGGTCAGGGTGATCCGCACGGTGTCCGCCGCCGAGGTGATGGCGCCGATGCGTGTGCCGATCGTGCCGACGTCGAAGTGGGGGTCGCAGTGCGCGGCGAGCACCCGCGGTACCCCGTCCAGCACGCCCTGACGGATGACGGCGAGCGCGCCGCCGGGCAGGCGCTCCTCGGCGGGCTGGAAGATCACGCGGACCCGCCCCCGGAGGCGGTCGGCGAGCTCGCGCAGGGCCGGGTCGGGGGTGGCCCCGCGCAGGATCCGTGCCAGTGTCAGCGCGGTGCCGAGCATGACGGCGGTGTGCATGTCGTGCCCGCAGGCGTGGGCGACGCCGTCGTTCACGGACACGTAGGGAAGACCGGTCTCCTCCTCGACGGGCAGGGCGTCGATGTCCGCGCGGAGCGCGAGCACGAGGGGCCCCTCCCCCACGTCCACGTAGGCGCCGGTGCCCTCGAGGCGCACCGGGGAGAGCCCGTACTCCGTGAGGATCTCCACGATCCGGTCCGTGGTGCGGTACTCCTCAAACGAGAGCTCGGGGTGGCGGTGCAGGTCCCGACGCAGCGTGACCACCGCCTCCTCCAGAGGCTTCGCCACGGGTGCCACGGACGGCAGCGCCTTCGTGGGGGAATCACCGGGCAGCAGCGAGTCGGGCGGGGTCATGCGTTCGACCCTAACGTGGGGGCTTCCGCCGCGGGAAGGAGTCCGTCACACTCAGAGGACGTCGTCGGCGCCGGTGGCCTTGAGGGACTCCACGGTCTTCTTCACGTCCTGGGCGTGCTCGGTGGTGGTCACCAGCAGCGCGTCCCCGGTGTCCACCACGACGACGTCCTCGATGCCGATCAGCGCGATCACCCGGTCGGTGTCCGTGACCACCACACCGGAGGCGTCGGAGGAGTACACGCGCGGGGTGCTGCCGATGACGGTGATGCCCGAGGCGTCCTTGACGGGGTTGAGGCGGGCGATCGCGGCGAAGTCGCCCACGTCGTCCCAGGTGAAGGTGCCGGGGATGACGGCGACGTCGCCGGCGGTGGCGGCCGGCTCGGCCACGGCGTAGTCGATGGCGGTCTTCTTCAGGCCCGGCCACACCCGCGCCATGACCTCGTCACGCTCCGGGGTGTCCCAGGCGCGGGCGATCTCCATGAGCCCGGCATGCAGCTCGGGCTCGTTCGCCTCGAGGTGCTCGAGCATGAGCGCGACCGGCGCCACGAACATGCCCGCGTTCCAGAGGTAGCGGCCCGAGGCCACGTAGCGCTCGGCGACCTTCTGGTCCGGCTTCTCCACGAACGCGGCCACGTCCAGGGCGTCCGGGGCGCCCTCGACGCCGAGCCGGCGCCCGGAGCGGATATAGCCGAAGCCGGTGGCCGGGTGGGTGGGGGTGATGCCGATGGTGACGATGCGCCCGGTGGCGGCGGTGGCCACGGCCTGGGCGACGGCGTCCTGGAAGACCTCCACGGGGCCGATCACCTGGTCGGCCGCGAAGGAGCCCATGATCGTCTCCGGGTCCCGCAGCCACAGGATGGCCGCGGCCAGGCCGATGGCGGCAGCGGAGTCCTTGGGCTCGGGCTCGAGGACGAGGTCCTCGTCGGCAAGGTCCGGCAGCTGCCGGCACACGGCCTCGCGGTGGGCCTCGCCGGTGACCACCAGCATCCCGGCGGCCAGGGGCACGAGGCGGTCCCAGGTGGCGCGGATGAGGGTTTGGCCGGAGCCGGTGAGGTCGTGGAGGAACTTGGGGGCTGCGGCGCGAGAGAGCGGCCACAGCCGGGTGCCGACACCGCCGGCGGGGATCACGGCGTGGAAGCGCTCGAGCGCGGGGCGGTCCGCGCCGGGGGCGGGGACGGCCGAGGTGGAGTCAGTGGTCACCACCCTAGGGTACGGAATAGGCGGGAGAGGCTCCGAATCCCGCACGTCGGGTGGGGACGGGGGCGCGTCCGGGGCATGGTCGGGAGCGGAGGCGACGGAAAGGTGACCTGCCCCACGGCGCGCGGCAAAAAGGACTACCCTGGACCGAAGGAAACCACTCGCACCCCTCGGCATCGGACCGCCTGCGCGGACCGTTCACCGTCGGGTCATTCCCCTTGGAGGTATCAACCGTGTCTAGCGCCACTGCGCAGGCCCCGGCCTCGACCGGCCGCGGGACCCTGTACCGGGGCCATGGCGGCATGTGGTCCTGGGTGGGCCACCGCGTCACCGGTGTCGTGATCTTCTTCTACCTGCTCGTCCACGTGCTGGACACGGCGATGGTGCGGGTCTCCCCCGAGGTCTACGACGCCGTGATCGACAGCTACAAGACCTGGTACTTCGCGCTCGGCGAGACGGCCCTGGTGGCGGCGATCCTCTTCCACGCCCTCAACGGCGTGCGGATCATCCTCGTGGACTTCTGGAAGGGCGGCACCCGGCACCACCTGACCCTGCTGTGGGTCGTGCTGGCCGTGTGGGCCGTCCTCTTCCTGGGCTTCGCCGTCCGCCACCTCTCGATCGCCTTCGGAGGCCACTGACCATGAGCACCACCGCTGAGACCCCCCTGGCCGCCCCCCGCAGCGGCCGCATCGACCCCAAGTTCACCCGCGACGGCGGCCGTCGGGGCAACTTCGAGATGCTCGCCTGGCTGTTCATGCGCGTGTCCGGTGTGTTCCTCGTGGTGCTCATCTTCGTGCACCTGTTCTCCAACCTGATGGTCGGGGACGGCATCACCGGGCTCGACTTCGGCTTCGTGGCCGGCAAGTGGGCCCACCCGCTCTGGCAGTACTGGGACCTCGCCCTGCTGTGGCTGGCCATGCTGCACGGCGCCAACGGCCTGCGGACCATCATCATGGACTACGCCGAGAACGACCGCGTGCGGTTCTGGCTCTCGATGATCCTCTACATCGCCACCGCGGCGATCATCGTGCTGGGCACCCTGGTGATCTTCACCTTCGAGCCGTGCATGGTGAACCCCGCCACCGGCGCTCTCCACCCGGGCTCACCGGCCTTCTGCTCCTGAGCGTCCCGGACCCGACTCGACTCGCCCCGCGTCCGGCCCTCCCCGGGCCGCAGGGCACGCACACTGAGAGAGAGAACCCCGAATGCAGGTACACAAGTACGACGTGGTGATCGTCGGAGCCGGCGGCGCCGGTATGCGCGCGGCCATCGAGTCCGGCCAGCGCGCACGCACCGCCGTCCTCACGAAGATCTACCCCACCCGCTCCCACACCGGCGCGGCCCAGGGCGGCATGTGCGCCGCCCTGGCCAACGTCGAGGAGGACAACTGGGAGTGGCACACCTTCGACACCATCAAGGGCGGCGACTACCTGGTGGACCAGGACGCCGCCGAGGTCATGGCCAAGGAGGCCATCGACGCGGTGCTCGACCTCGAGAAGATGGGCCTGCCCTTCAACCGCACCCCGGAGGGCCGGATCGACCAGCGCCGCTTCGGCGGCCACACCCGTGACCACGGCAAGGCCCCCGTGCGCCGCGCCTGCTACGCCGCGGACCGCACCGGCCACATGATCCTGCAGACGCTCTACCAGAACTGCGTCAAGCACAACGTGGAGTTCTACAACGAGTTCTACGTGCTGGACCTGCTCATGGTGGACGAGGACGCCGCGCGCGAGGACGGCACGCCCTACACGCAGAAGCGCGTGGCCGGCGTCGTCGCCTATGAGCTCGCCACCGGCGAGCTGCACGTGTTCCAGGCCAAGTCCGTGGTGTTCGCCACCGGCGGCGCCGGCAAGGTCTACAAGACCACCTCCAACGCCCACACCCTCACCGGCGACGGCATGGCGATCGCCTACCGTGCGGGCCTGCCGCTGGAGGACATGGAGTTCGTGCAGTTCCACCCCACCGGCCTGGCCGGTCTGGGCATCCTGCTCTCCGAGGCGGCCCGCGGCGAGGGCGGCATCCTGCGCAACGCGGACGGCGAGCGCTTCATGGAGCGCTACGCCCCCACCATCAAGGACCTCGCCCCGCGCGACATCGTGGCCCGGTCCATGGCCGAGGAGGTCCGTCAGGGCCGCGGCGCCGGCCCGAACAAGGACTACGTGCTGCTGGACCTGACGCACCTGGAGCCGGCGCACATCGACGAGAAGCTGCCGGACATCACCGAGTTCGCCCGCACCTACCTGGGCGTGGAGCCGTACACGGAGCCGGTGCCGGTGTTCCCCACCTGCCACTACTTCATGGGCGGCATCCCCACGAACATCAAGGCCGAGGTCCTGCAGGACAACGACACCGTCGTCCCGGGCTTGTACGCCGCCGGCGAGGTGGCCTGCGTGTCCGTGCACGGCTCGAACCGCCTGGGCACCAACTCCCTGCTGGACATCAACGTGTTCGGCCGCCGCGCCGGCATCTACGCCGCCGAGTACGCGCAGTCCGCGGACTGGGTGGAGCTGCCCGAGGGCGGCGAGCAGCCGACCCTCGAGCACATCGAGAACCT
Organism: Micrococcus sp.; assembly: GCF_034179925.1. Classification (GTDB taxonomy): domain Bacteria; phylum Actinomycetota; class Actinomycetes; order Actinomycetales; family Micrococcaceae; genus Micrococcus. The sequence continues at coordinate 6,409 of NZ_JAXFPG010000005.1, forward strand.
GCGTTCGGCCACCGGCTCCGAGCGTGTCGCGGACATCCGCGCCGAGCTGCAGGAGTCCATGGACGCGGACATGCAGGTGTTCCGCGACGAGGACTCGATCCGCCGCGCCCTGACGAAGATCGAGGAGCTGCGCGCCCGCTACGAGAACGTCTCCGTGCAGGACAAGGGCCGCCGCTTCAACCTGGACCTCCTCGAGGGGATGGAGCTGGGCTACCTCCTGGACATCGCCGAGGCGATGACTCTGGCGGCCCTGGGCCGCAAGGAGTCCCGTGGCGGCCACTACCGCGAGGACTACCCGAACCGCGACGACGAGAACTTCATGGCGCACACCATGATCTACCGCGACGAGACCGCGGAGATGGAGGGCGTGAAGGGCATCCGCTTCGAGACGAAGCCCGTCGTCGTCACCCGTTACCAGCCGATGGAGCGTAAGTACTGATGAGCCACGCAGCAACCGAGACCACGGCCCCCGCGGCGCGCCAGTCCGCCGCTCAGGAGACCTCCGGCGGCGCCGGTGAGGTCGCGTCCTTCGACATCGTCCTCAAGGTCCGCCGGTACCTGCCGGAGGTCTCCGAGGAGGCCTACTGGGACGAGTGGCGCCTGACCATGTACGGCACGGACCGCGTGCTGGACGCCCTGCACAAGGTCAAGTGGGACCACGACGGCACCCTCTCCTTCCGCCGTTCGTGCGCCCATGGCATCTGCGGCTCCGATGCCATGCGCATCAACGGCCGCAACCGCCTGGCCTGCAAGGTGCTGCTCAAGGACCTCGACCTGTCCAAGCCCATCGTGGTGGAACCCATCAAGGGCCTGCCCGTGGAGAAGGACCTGATCGTGGACATGGAGCCGTTCTTCCAGTCCTACCGCGAGATCATGCCCTTCCTGGTGACCAAGGGCCACGAGCCCACCAAGGAGCGCCACCAGTCCCCCGAGGACCGCGCACGCTACGACGACACCACCAAGTGCATCCTCTGCGCCGCGTGCACCTCCTCCTGCCCCGTGTTCTGGACGGACGGCCAGTACTTCGGGCCGGCGGCCATCGTGAACGCGCACCGGTTCATCTTCGACTCGCGCGACGAGGCCGGGGACATGCGCCTGGAGATCCTCAACGACAAGGAGGGCGTGTGGCGCTGCCGCACCACCTTCAACTGCTCGGAGGCCTGCCCCCGCGGCATCGAGGTGACCAAGGCGATCGCCGAGGTGAAGCAGGCCATCCTGGCCCGCACCTTCTGATCCCCTGGGGAGGGCTGGCCCACCGCCGGCCCTCCCCCACCACGACGACGGCCCGTCCCGGGGCGCGTGCACCGCGCCCACCGGGGCGGGCCGTCGTCGTGCGGGGGTTCTCAGCCGTCGAAGGCGGACCGCACCGGGCGGGAGAAGGCAGTGAGCAGCCAGGCGGCGCAGAACACCACCATGGCCGCGCACCCGACGAGCACGAGCGGGGCGCCGACGGCGAGGATCGCCTGGCCGTCCACCGCCCAGTAGGCCCCGCAGAGCAGGCCCACGAGGGCGGCGACCGCGCCGACCCAGCGGGTGGGACCCCACAGGCGCGAGGCCCCCAGCACCACCAGCGCGGTCAGCGCCAGCACGGCCAGCACGGCCGCGGCCGTCTGCCCCGGCCCGACGAGGGCCTCGGCCACACGGGCACCGGTGATCTCCTCCACCCCCCAGGTGCGGGCCTCGAGGGTGCGCCGCACGAACACCGGGTCCGCCTGCAGGGTCAGGGCCCCGGCAGTGCCCAGAGCCGAGGCCACCCCGGCGGCGAGCGTCATCACCTGGTGCCGCCGCAGGGGCACCCGGATCGCCGGGTCCTCGAGGGCGGGGTGCTCGAACGGCAGACGGTGCGATGCAGGGCTCATGCCCCCATCCTCGCCCATCCCGGAGGCCCGCTCCTCCTGCAAGGCATGCTCCTCCCGAGGACACCGGGGACGACGACGGCCCCCGCACCACGCCGAGGCGGGTGCGGGGGCCGTGGAGGCGGCGGGAGACCGCGGCCGGGATCAGACGGTGACGCGCCCCTGCTTGGTGTACGCGGCGACGTCCTTGTTGAAAGCGTTCACCAACCACAGGATGTTCACCACCAGGGCGACCACGCTGAGGACGGCGGAGAGGATGCCCAGCGGGCTGCCCAGATCGATGATGGTGAGACCCAGGCCGGCGAGCAGGCCGGCGCCGAGCAGCGACAGGAGGGTCATGACCACGCTGATGATCGCGAACACGATGCCGGTGATGCGCGCCCAGTTCTTCACGGAGCGCAGACCGACGTACACGAGGGCGTACAGGCCCAGGACGACGACCAGCGCCACCACACCGACGATCAGGCCGAAGGTCGAGGACGCCTGCACCGCCTGCTCGAGCTCGGCACCGGTCCGGCCCTGCTCCTGGAGCATCTGGCGGGTCGTCTCGGTGCGGTCCATGAACAGGCTGATCAGCCCGGACAGGGCGTACAGGCCGGCCGAGGCCAGGGTCAGGGTCAGCAGCGTGCGGAACTTCTTCGGCTCGGCGACCGGGCCGCCGAACTGCTGCGGCGCGGCCCCGTAGGGCTGCGTGCCGAAGCGGGAACCCGGCTCGCCGTACTGGGGCGTCTGGTTGTGCTGGGGCGCCTGGTTGTACTGGGGCGCCTGGCCGTACTGAGGACCCGGGTTCTGGGGGTCGGGGGTGGTGCTGCTCATGGTGTTCTCCTTCGAACGGATGGTGGGGCGAAGATGCCGGGGGCGCTCACTCGTGGCGGAGCGCCTCGATGGGGTCCTTGCGGGCGGCGCGGGCCGCGGGCAGAGTGCCCGCCAGGAACGCGATGCCCACGATCAGCAGGACGATCAGCAGCAGCGCGATCGGGTTCACGGCGTACAGCACCAGGCCGGTGACGCCGCTGAGCGGGCCGGCAGTGAGCCAGGCATTGGCGATCAGCCCGACCGCCAGGCCCAGGCCCACACCGATCAGCGAGCCGAGCAGGCCGATCACCACGGCCTCCAGGGTGAACAGGCCGAAGATCTTCCCGCCCGTCATGCCCAGGGCCTTCATCAGGCCGATCTCCCGGGTGCGTTCCTGCACGGCCATCAGCAGGGTGTTGATGATGCCGAAGCTGGCCGCGAGCAGGGCGATCAGGGCGAAGCCGTTGAGCACCCAGGTGACGGCGTCGATGATCCCGCGGATCACACCGAGCTGGTCCTCGAGGGTCTGGGCCCGGTAGCCGCGCTCCGCGAGCGCGGCCTTCACAGCGGCCTCATTGCCCGGCATGCCCTCCACGGTGACGGTGGCCTGGAAGAACGTGTTGCGCTGTTCCTCGGGCAGGCCGCGAGTCTGGATCTCGTGGATGGCATCCTCGAGCGCCCGGGACGGCACAGGGCTGCTGCCGGAGCCGGAGGCCACGGTCTCGGTCACGCCCACCACCGTCGCCTCCACGGAGCCCGGCCGCTGGAGGGGGTCGGAGGCCACAAGGGTCACCTGCTGGCCGAGCACGTCCTCGGAGCTGTTCCCGCCCAGGGACTCCACCCACGCCTGGGGCACGGTCACCTCACGGGCGTCCGGGGCCGGGGCGCGCCCGGCATCCAGAGACAGCATCTCGACCTCGAAGGACGAACCCATGAAGGCGGTGTCCCAACGGCGGCCGTCGGCACCCTGCAGGTAGTCCACCTCCACGAACCGGGTGGTCTCCACGTCCGTGACGTGCTCGACGCCCCGGATGGCCTCCAGGTCCTGCGGGGTCAGCAGGGCCATCCCCCACTGTTCGCCGGCCGGGGAGTCCTCGTACTCCGTGGGGGCCTCGCCGGCCATGCCCATGCCGGGCATGGGAGACGAGGAGACCTTCGTGACGCTCATCTCGTCTGGGGCGCCGAAGCCCTCCACGAGGTTGTCCACGTACTTGTTGATGCCCGCGCCCAGACCGGAGGTCAGGGTGAGGGTGAAGGCACCGATCACGATGGCGAGCACCGTGAGCAGCGTGCGCAGCTTCGAGCGCATCGTGTTGGCCAGGGCAGTGCCGGCCAGGTCCATGGTCCTCATGCTCGGGTCTCCTCCACGATCATGCCGTCCTGCATCACCAGGCGACGCTGGCAGCGGGCGGCGAGGTCGTCGTCGTGGGTGACGACCACCAGGGTGATGCCCTCCTCGCGGTGCAGTCCGAAGAGGATGTCCTCCACCGTCCGGGAGGTGGCCGAGTCCAGGTTGCCCGTGGGCTCGTCGGCGAAGAGCACGGTGGGCTTGTTGACCAGGGCGCGGGCGATGCACACGCGCTGCTTCTGGCCTCCGGAGAGGTCCATGGCCCGGTTGCCCGCCTTGTCCGCCAGGTCCAGGCGCTCGAGCATCTGCATGCCACGCTCGGTGCGCTCCCGGCGGGGCACCCCGGCGATCTTCAGGGGCAGGACCACGTTCTCCAGCACGGTCTGCGCCGGGTTGAGGAAGAACTGCTGGAACACGAAGCCGAACCGCTCGTTGCGGAGCTGGGCGACCTCAGCGGGCTTGAGCTGGGAGACGGGCTGGCCGTCCATGGCGACGACGCCGGACGTGGGCTGGTCCAGCAGCGCCAGCAGGTGCATCAGCGTGGACTTTCCGGAGCCGGACTTGCCCACCACGGCCACGGACTCGCCGGCGGCGATCTGCAGCGTGATGCCCTTGAGGGCGTCGAAGCGGGAGGCCCCACTGCCGTACACCTTCACGAGGTTCTCGGTCTCCAGGGCGGGTTCCGGCCCGCCGGGCGGCGCCGTCACAGGCGCGCTCATCGTCTCCACTGATGATCTCCTCTCCTGCCCTTCTGGGCGGACACGGGCGCTCTGGGGGAGGCACCACGGCCTCCATCCTGGCATGGCGCGCCTCCCCGGCGCGTCCGTCTTGAGTCGGATACCAGGGCGGCCCGGGGACGACGCCACCGGCCCCGGCCCTGGGCCGGGACAGCCCGAGCGTGTCCGGGGCACCGCCTCGGGCTCAGCGCAGCGGAGGCAGGAAGCCCACCTTCGCGTACACGTCCTCGAGCACGGGGGTGGCCACCTCCCGGGCCTTGGCCGCGCCGGCGGCGAGGATCCGATCCAGCTCGGCAGGGTCGTCCAGCAGGGCCAGGGCGCGCTCGCGCACCGGGGCCAGGCGCTCGACGACGGCCTCGGCCACCGCCACCTTGAGGTGGCCGTACATCTTCCCGACGAACTCCTCCTCCAGCTGCGCGATCGGCGTGCCCGTGACCGCGGAGAGGATGGTCAGCAGGTTGGACACCCCGGGCTTGGCTGCCCGGTCGAAGCGGACCTCGGTGCCGTCGTCCGTGACGGCGGAGCGGATGCGCTTGGCGGTGACCTTGGGCTCGTCCAGGAGGTTGATCAGCCCGTTCGGGGAGGCCGCGGACTTGGACATCTTGGAGATCGGGTCCTGCAGGTCGTAGATGCGGGCGCCGGTCTCCGGGTAGAAGCCGGTGGGGACCACGAAGGTCTCGCCGTACCGGTGGTTGAAGCGCTGGGCGAGGTCCCGGGTGAGCTCCACGTGCTGGCGCTGGTCGTCGCCCACGGGCACCCCGTGCGGCTGGTACAGCAGGATGTCCGCGGCCATGAGCATCGGGTAGGCCAGCAGCCCGACGCCGGCGGCCTCCGCGCCCTGCTTGGCGGACTTGTCCTTGAACTGCGTCATCCGCATGGCCTCGCCCATGCCGGTCATGCAGGTCAGCACCCACGCCAGCTGGGCGTGCTCGGGCACCTGGGACTGCACGAACAGGGTGGAGCGCTCCGGGTCGATCCCGCCGGCGATGAACTGCGCCGCCGCCACGCGGGTGCGCTGGGCCAGCGCCTCCGGGTCCTGCGGCACGGTGATCGCGTGCAGGTCGGGGATGAAGAAGAACGCCTCGAAGTCGCGCTGCGTGCGCTCCCAGTTCACGAGGGCGCCCAGGTAGTTGCCCAGGTGCAGGGAGTCCGCCGAGGGCTGCATGCCGGAGAGCACGCGGTGGCGCGCGGAGGCGCCGGCCAGGTGCGCGGTGCGGCCGGCGTCCTGGGCGAGGACGTCCTGGACGGTGTTCTTGCGGGCGCCGTCCTGCGGCGCCACCGGGGTCTGCTCGGTCATCGCGGCCCTCCTCTGGGCTCAGAACTGGTAGTCGGCCACGAGCGGGGCGTGGTCGGAGAAGCGGGTGCCCCACGTGGGGGCGCGGTCCACGACGGCGCCGGTCGCCCGGTCCGCGAGGTCCGGGGTGGCCATCTGGTAGTCGATGCGCCAGCCGGCGTCGTTGTCGAAGGCCTTGCCGCGCATGGACCACCACGTGTAGGGTCCGGGCACCTCGCCGGCAAGGCGGCGGGCGACGTCCACCCAGCCCAGCTCACCGAAGAAGCGGTCGAAGTAGGCGCGCTCCTCGGGCAGGAACCCGGCCTTCTTGCGGTTGGCCTTCCAGTTCTTGATGTCCAGCTCGGTGTGGCCCACGTTGAGGTCGCCGGTCACGAGGGCCGGGTTCCCCTGGGCGCGCAGCTCCGTGAGCCGGCGCACCATCTCGGTGAGGAAGCGGTACTTGTCGTCCTGCTTGGGGGTGTCCACCCCTCCGGTGTGCACATAGGCGGAGACGACCGTCAGCAGCGTGCCGTCCGGCAGGCGCAGGTCCGCCTCGATCCAGCGGCCGGCGGCGTCGAAGTATGCGTCTGCATCCCCGATGCCCACCCGGGTGGCCTCGATGGGGAACCGGGAGGCGATCGCGACGCCGGCCCGGCCCTTGGCCTCGGCCTCGGCATCCACGACGTGCACCTCGTCCCACTCCGGGCCCACGACCTGCGGGATCAGGGAGGCCACGATGTCCGCGGGGGCACGGACCTCCTGGAGGGTCAGCACGTCCACGCCGCGGCCGGCGAACCAGCCGATCATGCCCTTGCGGTGCGAGGCCCGCAGGCCGTTGACGTTCACGGTGGCCACGCGCACGGCACCATCCGCCTTGGGGGCGCCGGCATTGGCGTGCACCACCGGCTCACCCTCGGCGGGCTCCGGGGGGTGGGAGGGGTTCTGGGCAGGTGTCTGCTCGGCCATCAGGAGACCACCGTCCCGGAGACGGGTCCCTCGTCCCCGCCCTTGATCATGTCCCGCGCGTTGGCGGCGGTGATGTGGATGGTCTCCAGGGCACGGTCCACCATCTCGCGGTCCAGGCCGTCCCCGGCCTCGAGCTGCTCCCTGACCACGCGCGCCTGCACCTGGACGATCTTGAAGGAGTGGTCCAGCTTGGTGTCCCGCATCGAGTCCGCTGCGGGGGCTGCGGGGGCTGCGGAGGGGACCGGGCCCGGGGCGGCACCCCCGCGCAGGGCCGCGACGGCGTCCGCGCGCATGCCCAGGACGGTGGTGTCCACGCGGCGGGCGGCCTCGCGCACCCCGCGGCGCACCTGCAGGTAGGCGATGACAGCGAACACCAGCCAGCCGGCGGAGACGGCCACCACGAGCCAGCCGATCACGTCGTTGGCGTTCGCCGCGAAGATCACGGCCACCACCAGCACGAGGACCATCATGGCCAGGCCCAGGCCCCCGACGCGCGCCCCACCGGCGCGGGGGGCGGGACGGGCCGGGCGGGTGCCGGACGGGATGCTCTGGGTCATGCGGATGCTCCTCCATGGGTGCTCGGGGACCGGCCTCCATCATCGCCCACCCAGGCCCCGGCCTCCGAATCGTGGGCGCGGCGGGCCTATCCTGGCCCGGTGACCCCTGCTCCCCCCGCCGGCGGTGCCGGCCTCACCCCCGCGCAGCGGCGCCTGCTGACTGTGCTGCTGATGCCCCTGTTCCTCGCGCTCATGGGCGTGTCCATCGTGAACGTGGCCCTGCCCGCCCTCCAGGAGGACCTGCAGGCCTCCAGCGCGGACCTGCAGTGGGTGCTCGCCGGGTACACCCTGACCTTCGGCGTCGTGCTGGTGGCCGCCGGGCGCGCCGGGGACCTGTGGGGGCGCAAACGGCTGTTCGTGGCCGGCATCGCCCTGTTCACCCTCGGCCAGCTCGCCTCCGGGCTCGCCCTCTCCCCCGGCATGGTGAACGCGGCACGCCTGGCCACCGGTGTGGGGGCGGGCCTGTTCAACCCGCAGATCGTCGGCATGATCCAGTCGAACTTCACCGGCCGGGCCCGGGGGCTCGCCTACGGCCTCTTCGGCACGGTGATCGGCCTGGCCGTGGCCGTGGGCCCGCTGCTAGGAGGCCTGATGGTGGCCGTCCTGGGCGGGCAGTGGGGCTGGCGCGGCGCGTTCCTGGTGAACGTGCCTGTGGGCCTGGCCGCCCTGACGGCCGCCCTGCGCTGGCTGCCCTCGGACGCCGCCCCGCGCGACGCCGAGCACCGCCGCTCGCTGCACGCCCTCGACCCCATCGGCGGGCTGCTGCTGGGCGTCGGCACCACCCTGCTGATGCTGCCGTTCATCCTGCGCGGCCACGGATGGCTGGCCGCGATCGCCCTGGTCCTGCTCGTGGGGTGGTGGGTCTGGGAGAACCGGATGCGGCGGCGGGCGCCGGCCACCGGTGTGGAACCCATGGTGGACCCTGCCCTGTTCCGCCGCCCCTCCTTCACGTACGGGGCCGTGGGCTCGGCCCTGTTCCTGGCCACCATGCCGGGGATCTTCGCGGTGGTCACCCTCTTCCTCCAGCAGGGCATGGGCCTGAGTGCGCTCGCCGCCGGCCTGATGACCGTCACCTCCGCCCTGGTGGTCACGGCCCTGTCCTCCTGGGTTGGCGCCCGGGTGGAGGGGCACGGCGCGTGGTTCGCCGTGCTCGGCGCGGCAACCGGGGTGCTCGCCCTGGCTCTGCTGGCGGTGGCGTTCCCGCTGATCGCCACCGGACGGTGGCCGGCGTGGACGGTGGCCGCGATCCTGCTGCTGCAGGGCGTGGCCCAGGCCTTCTACCTGACCACCGTGCAGGTGCTGATGATGCACGACGTCACCGGGCCTGAGGCCGGGGCCGCCGGAGGCATCGCCCAGACCATGCAGCGCGTCGGCTCCGCACTGGGGCTGGCGGTCGTGACCGGCGTGTTCTTCGGCGCCGTGGCGGCGGCGGGCCCGGAGCCCGGGCCGGCCGGCTTCGGCCACGCGGCCGCCCTGGCGATGGGCGTGGTCGCGGTCACCTGGGCCGGCACCCTGGCGGTGGCCGTCGCGGACCTGGTGCGACGGCGTCGTCGGGACCGCGCAGCCGACGTCACCGCAGGAACAGGGCGCGCAGCCGACGAGCGGTGAGCCACACCCCGACCGCGGACATCACCACGAAGTACAGGGCGTGGCCCGCCGTCGCCCAGGAGAGCACCCCCACCGCGAGCGCGCGCATGAGCTCGACCGCATGCCACAGCGGGAACACCTGGATCACCCACTGGATGGGCTGCGGGTACACGCTCAGGGGGAAGAACGTGGCGGAGAAGAGGAACATCGGCATCAGCACGATCTGGATCCAGTCCATCTGCTGGAACGTCTTCAGGAGGCTCGTCACCGCCATGCCGAGGGACGCGAACGCCAGCGCCACCAGCAGGGCGCCCGGGACCATGAGCACGGCGGTCCACGAGGTGACCAGCCCGCCCAAGGTCATGACAGCCAGGAACCCCACCGCGTAGATCAGCCCGCGCAGCAGGGCCATGGCGATCTCCCCGAGAGCCACGTCCAGCGGGCCCAGGCGCGTGGCGAGCATGGTCTGGTACGTCTTCGCGTAGCGCAGCTTGAAGAACACGTTCCAGGTGGAATCGTAGATGGCGCCGTTCATGGCGGACACCGCCAGCAGGGCTGGGGCGATGTACATGCCGTACGGGACGGGCGTGCCGTCCGGGCCGGGCACGTCCCCCACGAGGGACCCCAGGCCGATCCCCATGGACGCCAGGTACAGGACGGGCTCGAAGAACCCGGAGGCGAACACCACCCAGTTGTTGGACCGCAGGGTCAGGAACGCCCGCTCCATCACGGCCCGGACGTTCCCGGAGTACAGACCGGCCAGCGGCCCCCGGCGCACCGTGATCTCCGGCATGGGCGGCACCCCCGCCGTGTGCTCGCGGACCACGGACGACGACGCAGTCCCCGCCCCCTCGGACACGCTCGCCCTGGCCCTGCGCCCCAGGCGCGACGCGCGGTCGGCGCGGGGACGGGCGAGGGCATCGCGATCCGGGGTCCCCGGCCGCCAGCCGAGCCGGCGCGTGTAGATGCGCACGGCCAGCCACGCGCCGCCCACGGCCAGGACCAGCAGGACCACCACGTGGAGGGCCGTCAGCCACGCCGGCTCGACCATGCCGTAGGAGAGCACGCGCCCGAGCTGGGCGGCGTGCCACTGCGGGGAGATCCAGCCGATCCAGCGCAGCCAGACGGGCAACGCCTCGAGCGGGTAGAACGTGGCGGAGAAGAGGAACAACGGCATGATCACGAGCCGCTGCAGCGTGGCGAACTGCCCCTTGTCCCCCTTGAGGGAGGCGGCGAACGCCATGATCGGGGCGCCGACCGCCAGACCGCCGAGGGTGGCGGTGAGGATCTGCACCCAGGCCCACGGGCTGTGGACGACGCCGAAGGCGAGCATGACCAGGAAGAACACGAAGGCCTGGAACACGAATCGCAGGCTGACCGCCCCGAGGTGTCCGAGCGCGATCTGTGCCGGGGACAGCGGGGTGGCCTGCGCCGCGTAGTAGGTGCGGTGCCACTGGAACCCGCCCATCACCGGGTAGGAGAACTCGACGGCGGCCGTCATGAGGGCGCCCGAGGCCAGCAGCGCGGGCGCGATGAACGCCACGTAGGACACCCCTCCCAACGCCTCCTGCGGCACCCCGCCGCCGAACAGCTGGGCCATGCCCAGGCCCATGGCGAGCAGGAAGAGCACCGGCTCGCCGAGCGCGCCGACGATCAGCACCGAGCCGTACCGGCGCATGCTCCGCAGCTGGTGCTCCGCGACGTACAGGACCCCGCGGCGTTTGACCCGCTCCGCGGACTCGGCGGCGGTGTGCGGCGGGCGCAGCGGGGCGGGGGTGCCGCCGTCGGCGGCGGGCGGCGTCGTCGTGGTGGCGGCCACGGCTCAGTCCACCAGGGTGCGGCCGGTGAGGATGAGGAACACGTCCTCGAGGCTCGCCCGCCGGGTCAGGGTGGTCACGGGGGCGGGGATGGTGCCGTCGTCTACGAGGCGCTGGACCACCCCGTGCAGGGTGTCGGCGTGCGCGGCGTAGATCAGCACACGGTCCGGGAGCACCTCCACACGGTGCACCGCGCCCGCGTCCGCGTGGGCCTGCACGGCGCGGGCGGCGGCCTCGTTGCGGTCCGCGCCGAAGCGTGCCTCGAGGACCTCGCGGGAGGCATGCTCGCGGATGAGCTCGGCCGGGGTGCCGGAGGCCATGATCTCGCCGCCGTCCACCACCACGAGGCGGTCGCACAGCTGCTCGGCCTCGTCCATGTAGTGCGTGGTGAGCAGGAGCGTGGTGCCGCGCTCCTTGAGCCGGTAGAGGCGGTCCCAGAGGGTGTGGCGCGCCTGCGGGTCCAGGCCGGTGGTGGGCTCGTCGAGCAGGAACAGGGCGGGCTCGTTGACGAGCGCGCGAGCGATCACGAGGCGCCGCTTCATGCCACCGGAGAGGTCAGTGACCTTCGCGTCGGCCTTCTCGGTGAGCTGGGCGAAGGCGAGCAGCTCCTCCGCCTTGGGACGCAGGTAGGAGTAGGGCAGGCCGAAGTAGCGGCCGTAGATCAGGATGTTCTCCCGGGCCGTGAGATCCTCGTCCAGGTTGTCCTGCTGCGGCACCACGCCCAGGCGTGCTCGGACCGCCGGGCCGTCCTCCTCCGGGTCGATCCCGAGGATCGTCAGCTCGCCCGCGGTGCGCTGCGACGTGCCGGCCAGCATCCGCATGGTGGTGGACTTGCCGGCCCCGTTCGGGCCGAGCAGACCGAAGCACTCCCCCGGCCGGACTTCGAGGTCGATGCCCTTCACGGCGTGGAACTCCCCGTACTGCTTGCGCAGTCCGCGGGCACGGATGACCAGGGGTGGCTCGCCCTCAGGGAAGGACGGGACGACCGCGGCATGGGTAACGTAGCTCACACCGGGCCACCCTAACCCATCCCGCGGCCGGCCCCCGTCAGCGGTGGGACAGCTCGCCCACTCAGCCCTCCGGCGGCGCAGCCGCGCGCTCGGCCGCCTGCACCACGTTGGCCAGCAGCATCACACGGGTCATCGGGCCCACGCCGCCAGGGTTGGGCGCCATCCAGGAGGCCTTCTCCTTCACGGCAGGGTCGACGTCGCCCAGCACCCGGGAGGTGCCGTCCTCGCCGGTCACACGAGAGACACCCACGTCCAGGACGATCACGCCGTCCTTGACCTGGTCCGGCCCCACCATGTGGGCCGAGCCGGCGGCAGCGATCACCACGTCCGCCCCAGCCAGCAGCTGATCGAGGTTCGTGGTGCCGGTGTGGGCCAGGGTCACGGTGGCATTCACCTCCTTGCGGGTGAGCACCAGGCCGGCGGGCCGGCCGATGGTCACGCCACGGCCGATCACCAGCACGTGCTTCCCGGCCAGCTCCACACCATGACGCCGCAGCAGCTCCACGCAGCCGGCCGGCGTGCACGGCAGCGGGGACTCCAGCTCACCGGAGACCGAGGCCACCAGGCGGCCCAGATTCATGGGGTGCAGGCCGTCGGCGTCCTTTTCGGGGGCAATCTTCTCAAGGATTCGGTTGGTGTCGATGTGCTTGGGCAGGGGCAGCTGGACGATGTAGCCGGTGCAGGCCGGGTCATTGTTCAGCTTCTCCAGCTCGGCTTCGAGTTCTTCCTGGGTGATGGTGGCAGGAAGTTCTACCTTGATGGAGGCGATACCGACCTCTTCGCAGTCGCGGTGCTTACCGCCCACGTAGGAGCGGGAGGCGGGGTCGTCGCCGACCAGCACGGTGGCTAGGCCGGGGGTGACGCCCTTTTCTTTCAGGGCGACGACGCGCTCGGCGAGTTCTTTTTTGATTTGGGCGGCGGTTGCCACCCCGTCAAGAATCTGGGGCATGTTTACCATTCCTCGATGCCGGAGTAGAGGGGGAACTTCTCGCACAGGGCGGTGACGCGCTGGCGCTGGGCTGCGACGTCGACGCCGGGCTTGAGGGTTTCGGCGATGATGTCGGCGACCTCGGTGAAGGCAGCGGCGTCGAAGCCACGGGTGGCTAGGGCGGGGGTGCCGATGCGCAGGCCGGAGGTGACCATGGGCGGGCGGGGGTCGTTGGGCACTGCGTTGCGGTTGACGGTGATACCGGCTTCGTGCAGCAGGTCTTCTGCCTCACGGCCGTTGATGTCGGCGTCGCGCAGGTCAACCAGGACCAGGTGAACGTCGGTGCCGCCGGAGATGACCTTAACGCCGGCTTCTGCCATGTCGGCCTGGTTCAGGCGGTCAGCTAGGATCTTGGCGCCTTCGAGGGTGCGGGCCTGGCGGTCCTTGAACATGTCGGACGCAGCGATCTTGAAGGCGGTAGCCTTACCGGCGATAGCGTGCATGAGGGGACCGCCCTGCTGGCCAGGGAAGACAGCCGAGTCGATCTTCTTCTTCAGGTCTTCAACGCACATGATGAAACCTGAGCGGGGGCCTGCCAGGGTCTTGTGGACGGTGGAGGACACCACGTGGGCGTGGGGGACGGGGTTGGGGTGCAAGCCAGCTGCAACCAGGCCAGCGAAGTGAGCCATATCGACCCAGAGGTAGGCACCGATTTCATCGGCGATAGCGCGGAAGGCGGCGAAGTCCAACTGACGGGTGTAGGCTGACCAGCCGGCGATAATGACCTTGGGCTTCTCAGCCAGGGCCAGCTCGCGAACCTCGTCCATGTTGACGCGACCGGTTTCTTCGTCCACACCGTAGGCAACAACCTCGTAGAGCTTGCCTGAGACGTTGAGCTTCATACCGTGGGTCAGGTGGCCACCGTGGGCCAGGGAGAGGCCCATGATCTTGTCACCGGGGGTCAGCAGGGCGTGCATGACGGCGTTGTTGGCCTGGGCACCGGAGTGGGGCTGCACATTGGCGTGGTCAGCACCGAAGAGGGCCTTGGCGCGATCGATAGCCAGCTGCTCCACCACGTCAACAAATTCGCAGCCGCCGTAGTAGCGGCGGCCGGGGTAACCTTCGGCGTACTTGTTGGTCAGAACAGAGCCCTGAGCTTCAAGCACCGCACGGGGGGCGAAGTTCTCTGAGGCAATCATTTCGAGGGTGTTCTGCTGGCGGTCCTGCTCCTGCTTGATAGCTTCAGCGACCTCGGGGTCGACCTCGGCCAGGGGCAGGTTGGTGACGTTGGGTGAAAGGTTGGTCATGCCACTTCCTTGAGTTGGGTAATCAGTTTCTTCTGGATTAGCTGTATGAGGGAATACAGAAGATGACGTGATGGGCAAAGGGAGCCTAGCCTGCCCCCTAACTCTTACCAGTGTATGTGACCTGCGACGCCAGGTGTAGTTCCTACTACCTATATGAGACGGTTTTTCTTCCTACCCCGGCGAGGTTACGCGGACGGCGGGCACCTGGCCGGGTGCCCGCCGTCCGGCCCTACCCCTGCTAGCGGTAGGGGCTGGGGGTCGGTTCCTGCCCGGTGAGCAGGTAGGCCCCCAGTTCAGCCCGCTTGTAGGCGACCGGGTCGTGCAGGGTGTGGGTTCGGACGTCCCGCCAGTGACGGTCAAGCCCCACCGAGCTCTTGGTTGCCCGGGCCCCCGTCACGTCAAAGACCCCCTGGGTTACGGCCAGGGCGGTATCGTGGGCAGTGATTTTTGCGGCCACAATCTGCTCGGCAACCTGGGCCCGCTGGGCCGGGGTCAGACCCTGCCCCTGGGCATAAGCCCAGTCCAGGGCATCCGTGGCCTGCTGGATTACGGCAGATAGGGCCTGTACCCGGGCCGCAAAGTCCCCGTACTGGGCCAGGATATAGGGGTCGTCCGTCACCTTGTCTACACTGGCGTGGAACCAGGGGCGGGAGGATGAGCGGGTGTACCCCAGGGCCTCCTGCAGGGCCCCCTCAGCGGCAGCCAGGTAGACGGTTGAAAACAGGAGCTGGAAGGCGGGGGTTGAGAGGTTCTTAAAGGGTTCCCGTTCGTCGTCGGTCGCAGGCAGGACGGCAATGACCTCCTGGGCAGGCACGAAGACCTCCCGGTATTCCAGGCTGTTGGTTGCCGTCAGCCGGGAGCCCAGCACGTCCCAGTCGTCGTGCCGGATAAGCCCCTCACTGGTACCGTCCACTAGGGCCACCACCCGGCGGCCGTCCTCGGTAAAGGCCCGGGAGAAAATCTTATCGGCCACATAGCTGCCGGTGGCAAAAGGCTTCACCCCGGTAAGGCTCCACCCGCCCTCCACCGGCCGCGCCTGCATTTGCTGGCC
>NZ_JAXFPG010000030.1:0-20395 GCF_034179925.1 Micrococcus sp.
GCCCCCTCGCGTGAGGGTGCGGCGCCGTCGTCGGTGGCTGCCGGGCCCGCAGAACGGGCCCGGCAGCGGGGATCAGGCCTCGTCGTCGCCCTGGTCGGCGGCGTCGGAGGCGGCTGCGGCGTCCTCGGCCACGACCGGGGACAGGGAGAGCTTGCCGCGGTCGTCGATCTTGGTGATCTCCACCTGGACCTTCTGGCCCACGCCGAGCACGTCCTCGACGTCCTCGACGCGCTTGCCCTCGTTGAGCCTGCGCATCTCGGAGATGTGCAGCAGACCGTCCTTGCCCGGGGTGAGCGAGACGAACGCACCGAACGTGGTCAGCTTCACCACGGTGCCGAGGTAGCGCTCGCCGACCTCGGGGACCTGCGGGTTGGCGATCGCGTTCACCGCGGAGCGGGCGGCCTCAGCCGAGGGGCCGTCGGTCGCGCCGATGAGCACGGTGCCGTCGTCCTCGATGGAGATCTCGGCGCCGGTGTCGTCCTGGATCTGGTTGATCATGGCGCCCTTGGGGCCGATGACCGCACCGATCTTGTCCGTGGGGATCTTCACGGAGATGATCCGCGGGGCGGTGGGGGCCAGCTCGTCCGGGGTGTCGATGGCCGCGTTCAGCACGGACAGGATGTGCAGACGGGCCTCACGGGCCTGGGTGAGCGCGGCGGCCAGCACGGAGGCCGGGATGCCGTCGAGCTTGGTGTCCAGCTGGATCGCGGTGACGAACTCGGCGGTGCCGGCCACCTTGAAGTCCATGTCGCCGAAGGCGTCCTCGGCGCCGAGGATGTCGGTCAGCGCCGCGTACTGGGTCTGGCCGTCCACCTCGGCGGAGACCAGGCCCATGGCGATGCCGGCCACGGGGGCGCGCAGCGGCACACCCGCGTTCAGCAGGGACAGGGTGGAGGCGCACACGGAGCCCATCGACGTGGAGCCGTTGGAGCCGAGGGCCTCGGAGACCTGACGGATCGCGTAGGGGAACTCGTCACGCGCCGGCAGCACCGGCACGAGGGCGCGCTCGGCGAGGGCCCCGTGGCCGATCTCGCGGCGCTTCGGGGAGCCCACACGGCCGGTCTCGCCCGTGGAGTAGGGCGGGAAGTTGTAGTGGTGCATGTACCGCTTGGAGCTCTCCGGCGCCAGCGAGTCGATCTGCTGCTCCATCTTGAGCATGTTGAGCGTGGTGACGCCCATGATCTGGGTCTCGCCGCGCTCGAAGATGGCGGAGCCGTGCACGCGCGGGAGCACCTCGACCTCGGCGGTGAGCTTGCGGATGTCGGTGAGGCCGCGGCCGTCGATGCGCACCTGGTCGGTGAGGATGCGGCGGCGCACGATCTGCTTGGTCAGCGAGGCGTAGGCCTTGGCGACCTCGCCCTTGCGCTCGGCGAAGTCCTTGCCCTCGCCGGCGAGCTCCTCGAGGACCTCGGCCAGGTAGGCGTCCGAGGCGGCCTCGCGCTCCTGCTTGTCGCCGATCGAGAAGATCTCGGTGAGGCGGTCCGTGGCGAGCTTCTCCACGGCGGCGTGGGCGTCGTCCTCGTAGTCCTTGAAGACGGGCACCTGCACCGGGTCCTTGCCGGCGCGGGCGACGAGGTCGGCCTGGGCCTGGCAGAGGGCGCGGATGAAGGGCTTGGCGGCCTCGAGGCCCTCGGCCACGATCTCCTCGGTGGGGGCCTGCGCGCCCTGGTCCTTGACCAGGGTCCAGGCGTCCTCGGTGGCCTCGGCCTCGACCATCATGATCGCGACGTCGTCGCCCACCACGCGGCCGGCGACGGCCATGTTGAACACGGCCTCCTTCAGCTGCGAGTGCTTGGGGAAGGCGACCCACTGGCGCTGGCCGGAGCCGTCGTCGAGCAGCGCCATGCGGACGCCGCCGATCGGGCCGGAGAAGGGCAGGCCAGAGAGCGAGGTGGACAGCGAGGCGGCGTTGATGGCCACGGTGTCGTAGATCTCGTCCGGGGCGATGGAGGTGACGGTCACGACGACCTGCACCTCGTTGCGGATGCCCTTGACGAACGCCGGGCGCAGCGGGCGGTCGATCAGGCGGCAGGTGAGGATGGCGTCCGTGGAGGGGCGGCCCTCACGGCGGAAGAACGAGCCGGGGATGCGCCCGGCGGCGTACATGCGCTCCTCGACGTCCACGGTGAGCGGGAAGAAGTCGAAGCCCTCGCGGGGGGACTTGCCCACGGTGGTGGCGGACAGCATCGACGTCTCCTCGTCGATGTACACCATGGCGGCGCCGGCGGCCTGCTGGGCGAGGCGGCCGGTCTCGAAGCGGACGGTGCGGGTGCCGTAGCGGCCGTTGTCGATGACGGCTTCGGCGAATGTGATCTCAGGACCTTCCATGGTCCCTCCTTATGCGTCATGAGCCGCGCGGCCGGTGCACCGCCGTCCTGGCCATCGATCGAGGCCCTCGGCGCAACCGCAGCCGCACCGGGTCGGGTGGGGGCGGAGGTCCGGGAGCCACTGTCGAGGACCGCGAATCAGCGGCGCACGCGGCGTTCTCACGCGTGCTCGGGTGTTTCTCGTCTGTGCCGCTCCACGGGGGAGCCTGGGCCGATGGGGCCGTGCACTGGGGTCGAGTCTACGCGGTGGAGCGGGACGGGGCCAGGATGCGGTCTCGGCGACCGGGCGGCCAGGGCGGGCGGGTGCCCGGGAATCCGCTGCGGAGACGACCCTTCTGGGGCCGACTAGAGGGCTCAGAAGGGTCGTTCCTGCAGCGGATCTTAGGGCAGGGGCGGGGAAAGCGGACACGGCGACCGCCTGCGGACGCGGAAGGGCCCCCTCGGCGGAATCCGGTTCCGGCGAGGGGGCCCTTCGCGTGCGATCAGATGATCACTTGCGCAGGCCGAGGCGCTCGATCAGCGCACGGTAGCGCTCGATGTCCACCTTCTGCAGGTAGCCGAGCATGCGACGACGACGGCCGACCAGGGCCATCAGGCCGCGGCGGGTGTGGTGGTCGTGCTTGTGCTCCTTGAGGTGCTCCGTCAGGTCCTTGATGCGACGGGACAGGACCGCGATCTGCACCTCGGGGGAACCGGTGTCGCCCTCGTGGGTGGCGTACTCCTTGATGATCTGCTGCTTGACAGCGGGATCCAGGGCCATGGCAGGCCTCCTTCTCTGTGGTACCGCGAACAGGTGCGCCCCACGTGCCGGAGCACGGGCGGGACGGGCCCCTCCACCGCGGACTGCAGCGAGGCCGGAGATCCCATCCTATCAGCCGACACCCATTCCTCCCTGTGGGGGAGCCACTCTCGGCCCCGCCGCTCCTACGCTGGCCGGATGAACGCCTCACCACCCCCGTCCGCAGCAAGCCACACCGGAGTAGGTAGATTTCCTGCATAGATCCAAGTGCGTATCATATGACTCATGAGTACATTCGAATGGCGAGAGCAGTTCACTCGCACTGCCCTAGAATACGCCGTCATGTCGATCGTCGCCGAACGGCCGTCGCACGGGTATCGCGTCATTACGAGACTGCGCGAGCTTGGTCTTGGATCACACAAGGGGGGAACCATCTATCCGCTCTTGAGCAGACTCGAAGACAAGAACCGTGTGACGTCAGCCTGGGACACCTCGAGCGCAGGTGCCGCTCGGAAGATGTACACGGTGACTGACGACGGTCGGGATGCGCTGATTGACGCCCGCAGGGCCTGGCGTCAGGTCAATGCATGCTTGAGCGCAATCGATGGAGGGTGAAACAATGTTGGACTACCGGACACGACTCATTTCCGCACTGGACGGGCATGGAGCAAGCCGCGAGACGATGCGCACAGCGCTGGCGTCACTCGATGGGGAGTACGATGAAGATCGCCTGCTACGGGAGTTCGGCGAGCCGGAAGATTATGCTGCCCAGTTAGATTTCAGGGAAGGGTCTGGCTCAGAGTCGCACAGGCCCGCATTAATCGTCTGCATCGGGCTTGCGGCACTCGTCATCATGACAGGCATCGCGCGTCAGGCTGGGTACCTTTCAGGGATTCCTGATTGGCCCATGTTCATCTTTCTAGCGATAGCGCTGCTCATCCTCCTCGCCATGGTACCTTTCGCATTTGTTTCCTCCATAGTCCAGGCGCGGCGACTCCTCAAAGAATTGCGAGAGTAATCAGATCCCGATAATCCAGCGAATCGCATCGTACAGGCCAGCACCGGTAACTGAGATCCCAAGACCAGCAAGAACATTGCGGACCTTCGCGCCATTCGGGCCTTCGTACTACTTGACGAATGCCGTCTTTCCCCTCGCAACCTGAATCATCAACTTGTCGTACTGCGTCCTGGCTGTTCTCTTCAGCACCTGCAGCGCGGCCTTCACAGCGAGGCGCACACCAAAGTTGATAGCCTGCGGTGCCGCGGCGCTGCCGCCCGCCACGCCACGGTCAGATACGGCAGCGTGATCTCCTCCCCCGGCCCGTGGCCGAGGTGCTCGCCCAGGTACCAGGCCAGGTTCGCCGTCATCCTGGCCCGTGTGGCCTCCCCCGCCCGCAGCCAGTAGGAGCGCGAGGCCATGAGGTCGTGCAGCCGCTCCGGGGTGGCGGGCACGGACCAGCTCCACCGCGCATGCTGCTCAGCGCCGAACGGCGCGGCGAACCGGCGCTGCTGCGGGGCCGCCGCATGCACGTCCCCGGCGTGCATGATCCGGGTCAGCCGGTGCACCCACGGCACCGTGACGTCCAGCTGGTTCCACACCGCCGCCAGCCGCCCGCCCGGGCGCAGCACCCGCGCGGCCTCGGCGCTCGCGGCCGGCACGTCCATCCAGTGCCAGGCCTGCGCGGCCACCACGACGTCGGCGCTCACTTCCGGCAGGCCTGTCTCCTCCCCCGTTCCGTTCAGGGCCTGCACGCGCCCGGCCGAGGCGGCGGCGATCCTCCGCTCGAGCACGGCGCGCATCGACGCGGACGGCTCCACCGCGACCACCCCGCGCACCCGCTCGGCCGGCTGCGCCGCGAGCAGGCCGGTGAACAGCCCGGTGCCCGCGCCGGTTTCCACCACGTCGGCGGGGGCGGGCAGGCCCTCGAGCACCCAGCCCACGGCCTCCTGGGGGTAGGACGGGCGCACCGCGTCGTACCGCTCGCCGTCCTCGGCGGCGGCGTCGAACGGGTTTGCCCCGCCGGTGCGGGTGATCGCCGGGCGCGAGGGCAGCGCCGGGGTCTCAGGCATCGGCGGCGGCGGGTGCCGGCTCCGGCCGGGAGGGGGCGGCGGCGAGGATCTCGCGGGCGCGGTCGACGTCGTCGTGCATCTGCGCCACGAGCTTCTCCACGCCCTCGTAGGCGACCATCCCCCGCAGCCGGGCGACGAACTCAATCTCCACATGCTGGCCGTACAGGTCGAAGGCCTCCACAGGCTCCTCGGGACGGTCGATCACATGGGCCTCCACCACACGGGAGACGCCCTCGAACGTGGGGTTCGAGCCGATCGAGACCGCGGCCGGCCACGCGGTCCCCGCCGCGTCATGCAGCCAGCCTGCGTACACGCCATCCGCGGGGACCATGCCCGCCACCTCGTACTCGAGGTTGGCCGTGGGGAATCCCAGGGTCCGTCCACGGGCGTACCCGTGCACCACCTCCCCAGCAATCACGTGGTGGCGGCCCAGGATCCGCGCGGCCGTGGTGACGTCCCCGGCGGCCAGCGCCTCACGGATCCACGTGGAGGAGCAGCGGCGGTGCTCGCCGTCCTCCCCACGCATCGGCAGGTCCTCCACCGCGGCCACCTCGAAGCCGAACCGCTCCCCCAACGTGACCAGCGTGGCGAAGTCCCCGCTGTTGCCCCGCCCGAAGCGCACGTCCCGGCCCACCACCACCGTCCCGGCGTTCAGGCCGCACACGAACATGCGCTCCACGAACTTCTCCGGGGACTGCGAGGCGAACTCGAGGGTGTACTCCTGCAGGAACAGGGCGTCCAGGCCGGTGGCCTCCAGGGCCACGGCCCGCTGCTCCGCCGAGAGGATCTCCTCGTGCTCGGCTCCTGGCTGGTGCACGACGCGCGGGTGCGGCCAGAACGTGACCGCCACCGAGAGCGCGTCCAGGCGGTGGGAGAGCTCCACGACGCGCTCGAGCACGGCCCGGTGGCCGCGGTGCACGCCGTCGAAGTTGCCGATGGTCACCACGGTCCGGGGCAGGTCCGCGGGCACCTCCGCCAGGCTGTTCCAGATCTGCACGTCAGCGCACCTCCTCCGGCCGCGGGCGGTGCGCCAGCAGCCATGCCAAGCCGATCACCGGCAGCACCAGCGGCACATAGCCGTAGCCGGCGCCGAAGCGGGACCACACCGTGGCGTCCGCGAACAGCTGCGGATCCAGCACGGTGAGCAGGCCCACCCCGACCACACCGACCAGCTCCACGAGCACCGCGGCCAGGGCCACCGCCCACGCGCGCCGCCCGCGGCGGGCCAGGGACAGGGTGGCCACCACGTACACCGCGGCCGCGAACGCCGAGAGGACGTACGCGAACGGGGCACGCTCGAAGTGGGTGAGGATCTGGAACAGGCTGCGCGCGCTCGCCGAGAGGGCGAACACCGCGTAGACCATCACCAGGATCCGGCCCAGCCCCTCGTTGCGGGCCGGCCGCGCCGAGGCGGCCTCAGCGTCCGGGGACGGGCCCGGGGACACCGGGGCCGTCGTCGTGCGCGTGCTGTGCGCCTGCCGCGCCATGTCCGCTCCTCCCATGCCGCTCACCACTGACCGAACCAGATGACCTGCATGCGGTGGAGCATGACCACCACGGTCGGGCCCGCCACCGCCAGCACGAGGTTGGCCCAGCGCGTCCTGTCAGAGACAGCCCAGGCCACCGCGATCGGCGGCACCAGCAGCGCTGTCACCACATAGCCCCAGAACTCCCAGGCCGGCCCGTTCAGGGCGGTGCCGCCGAGCTGACGCACCGCCGCAGCCGCCCCGTACACGAGCAGGAACAGCTCCACCGCGGCCACCGAGAGGATGGCCGAGTCCGCCGGGAAGCGGCGCAGCGCGGTCATCGCCACACAGATCAGCAGGGACAGCACGCCCACGGCAGTGCCCGTCCAGAACCAGGCGTCGAGGATCACCGGCGGCCCTCCTTCGCGGTGCCGCCCGGGCCCTCTGCGGGAGCGAACACCAGATGGGGGCGGGCCACGTCTCGGCCGGCGCGACGGCCGTCCTGCAGCAGCGCCACCACGGTGCCGTCCGGGGCCCGACCGGCCACCAGGCCCTCCGGCGCCTTCCCGGTGGCCGGGGCCGGCCCGAGGTCCCCCGAGGGGGCCACGGCCCGCCCGAAGGAGAGCTCCGCCGCCTCATGGGCGGTGAGGTCCCGCACCGGGAACAGCCGTGCGGCCGCCACGGACAGGTCCGTCATCACGAACCGCTCCGCCAGTGCCTCGAGAGACACGGCGTCGGCGACGTCGAACGGGCCCACCTGCGTGCGGCGCAGCGCCGTCAGGTGCCCGCCGGTGTCCAGGGCCTCACCGAGGTCCCGCGCGAGCGCCCGGATGTACGTGCCCGAGGAGCAGCGCACGGTGACGTCCAGGTCCACCCGACGGCCGCCGTCGAGCCGGCGGAAGTCCTCCACCGTGAACGCGTGCACGGTGACCTCCCGCGCGGCCAGGCGCACGTCCTCGCCCGCGCGCACGCGGTCATAGGCGCGGCGTCCGTCCACCTTCACGGCGGACACCGACGAGGGCACCTGGGCGATGGTCCCGGTCAGTCGGGCCACCTGCTCGGCCACCCGCTCCGGGGTGACGGCGTTGGCCAGGCGGGTGCGCACAACCTCGCCGTCGGCGTCGTCCGTGTCCGTGGACTCCCCGAGGCGGATCGTGGCCGTGTACGTCTTGTCCGTGCCCGTGATGGCCGTGAGCAGACGGGTGGCCTTGTTGACCCCGACCACGAGCAGGCCCGTGGCCATCGGGTCCAGGGTGCCGGCGTGGCCGACCTTCCGGGTGCCGGCAAGACGCCGGACGCGACCGACGACGTCGTGCGAGGTCCAGCCCTGCGGCTTGTCCACGAGCACGACCCCCGACGCCTCGGTGCCCGGGGCGTCGGGGGTCGGTCCGTGAGAGGTGCGAGCGCTCACCGCGACGACGCCTCAGTCCCGCTCGGACTCGGACGCGTCACGGTACGGGTCGGCGTCGCCGGCGTACTGCGCGCCCTCGCGCGCCTTCGCCAGTTCCGCGTCCCGCTCCTTGGCCGCGCGCAGGACGTCCTCGAGGTGGGCGGCCGCCTCCGGGACGGTGTCCGGCACGAACTCGAGGGTGGGGACGAGGCGGATGGTGAGCCCACGGCCCACCTCGCGGCGCAGCACGCCGCGGTTCTCCTGGATCGCCGCCTGGGCGGCGGCCACGGTGGGGTCGTCGCCGAGCACCGTGTAGTACACGGTGGCGTGCTGCAGGTCGTTGGTCACGCGGACCTCCGTCACGGTGACGGGCTCCACACGGTCGTCCTTCACGGCGCGCCGCAGCGCCTCCGCAACGAGGACCTTGATGCGCTGGGCCAGGCGGCCGGCGCGTGCCGGATCTGCCATGGTGTCCACTTCCTTCCGTCGGTGGTCGGTTCAGGGTGCCGGGGGCGCTCCGAAGAGCGCCCCCGACCGGTCCCGCACGTGGTCAGACGCGCGGCTTCTCCTGCATCTCGAAGGTCTCGATGACGTCGCCTTCCTTGATGTCGTTGAAGCTGCCCAGGCCGATACCGCACTCGAAGCCCTCGCGGACCTCGGTGGCGTCGTCCTTGAAGCGGCGCAGCGACTCGATCTTGAGGTTGGCGGCGACCACCGCACCGTCGCGCACCAGGCGGGCCTGGGCGTTGCGGCGGATAAGCCCGGAGCGCACGATCGCACCGGCGATGTTGCCCCACTTGGAGGAGCGGAACACCTCGCGGACCTCGGCCGAGCCGAGCTCGACCTCCTCGTACTCGGGCTTGAGCATGCCCTTGAGCGCGTTCTCGATGTCGTCGATCGCGTCGTAGATCACCGAGTAGAACCGCATGTCCACGCCCTCCTTGTCGGCCAGCTCGGCGACCCGCTCGGCGGGGCGCACGTTGAAGCCGATGATGATGGCGTTGTCCACGGTGGCCAGGTTGACGTCGTTCTGGGTGATGGCACCCACGCCGCGGTGGATGACCCGCAGCTGGACGTCGTCGCCCACCTCGACCTTGAGGAGCGAGTCCTCGAGCGCCTCCACCGGACCGGCGGCGTCGCCCTTGATGATGAGGTTGAGGGTGTCGATCTTGCCCTCGGCCACGGCCTGGTCGAAGTCCTCGAGCGTGATCCGCTTGCGGCGCTTGGCCAGCTGGGCGTTGCGCTCGGCGGCCTCACGCTTCTCCGCGATCTGACGGGCGGTGCGCTCGTCCTCAGTGACGAGGAACGTGTCGCCGGCCCGCGGGACCGAGGACAGGCCGAGCACCTGCACCGGACGCGACGGGGTCGCCTCGGTGACGGTGTCGCCGTTCTCGTCGAACATGGCGCGCACGCGGCCGTGGGCGGTGCCCACCACCACGGTGTCGCCGACGCGCAGGGTGCCGGTCTGAACCAGCACGGTGGCGACGGCGCCGCGGCCCTTGTCGAGGTTGGCCTCGATGGCCACGCCGCGGGCGTCCTTGTTCGGGTTCGCGGTGAGCTCGAGGGCGGCGTCCGCGGTGAGCAGGACCGACTCGAGCAGGGCGTCGATGTTCTGGTTGTTCCGGGCGGAGACGTCCACGAACATCGTGTCGCCGCCGTACTCCTCGGGCACCAGGCCGTACTCGGTGAGCTGGCCGCGGATCTTGTCCGGCTGCGCGCCGTCCTTGTCGATCTTGTTCACGGCCACCACGATCGGCACGTTCGCCGCCTGGGCGTGGTTGAGCGCCTCGACGGTCTGCGGCATGACGCCGTCGTCCGCCGCGACCACGAGCACCGCGATGTCCGTGACCTTCGCACCACGGGCACGCATGGCGGTGAACGCCTCGTGACCGGGGGTGTCGATGAAGGTCAGACGGCGCTGCTCACCCTCGTGCTCCACCGGCACCTGGTAGGCACCGATGTGCTGGGTGATGCCGCCGGCCTCGCCCTCGATGACGTTCGAGGAGCGGATGGCGTCCAGCAGGCGGGTCTTGCCGTGGTCCACGTGACCCATGACGGTGACGACGGCCGGGCGCGGCTCGAGGTCGTCCTCGTCCTCGTTGGCCTCCTCGGCCTCGAGGTCGATGTCGAAGGCCTCCAGCAGCTCCTTGTCCTCGTCCTCGGGCGAGACGATCTGCACCTTGTAGCCGAGCTCGTCGCCGAGCAGCTGGAAGGTGTCCTCGTCCAGGGACTGGTTGGCCGAGGCCATCTCACCCAGGGTGAACAGCACCTTCACGAGGTCCGCGACGTCCGCCTGGATCTTCTCGGCGAAGTCCGCCAGGGACGCACCGCGGCGCAGGCGCAGGACCGTGGTGCCGTCACCCTTGGGGAGCTTGACACCGCCGATCTCACGCGTGTGCTGCTGCTCGAACTCCTGGCGCTTGGCGCGCTTGGACTTCCGCCCCTTGCGCGCGCCACCGCCGCGGCCGAACGCGCCCTGCGCGTTGCCGCGACCGCCACGGCCGCCCGGACCGCCGGGACGGCCCGGACCGCCACCGGGGCCACCGCCGCCGGGACGGCCACGGCCGCCACCGCGGGAGGGCGCCGGGGCCGGGGTGATCTGCTTGGGCATCATGCCCGGGTTCGGACGCGGGGCACCCGGGCGGGGACCACCGGCGCCGGCACCGGCCGGACGGGGTGCACCGGGACGGGGGCCGCCGGCACCGGCGGCCGGACGCGGGCCGCCCGGACGGGGTGCACGGTCCTCACGGCCCGAACGCATGCCCTGCGAGGGCGCGAACGGGTTGTTGCCCGGACGCGGGGCACCGCCGCGGCCACCGGGGCGGGCACCCGGGCGGGGGCCGCCGGAGGCCTTCGAGGTGAACGGGTTGTTGCCCGGACGGGGACCGCCCGGCTTCGGGGCCGAGCCCGGCTTCGGGGCGGCCGCAGCCGGCTTGGGGGCGGCGGCACCGGGCTTGGGCGCCGAGCCCGGCTTCGGGCCCTCAGCGCGGGGGGCCGGAGCCTTCTGCGCCGGAGCGGAGGCGGCGGGGGCCTCGGGGGCGGGCGCGGCCTGCGGGGCCTCAGCCTTGGGGGCCGCCGGGGCGGGGGCGCCCGGCTTCGGACCGGCACCCGGAGTGGGCGCACCCGGGGTGGGGGCAGCCGGCTTGGGACCCGGGGTGGGCGCGCCGGGCTTGGGGCCCGCGCCCGGCGTGGCCGCCGACGGGCCCGGGGTGGGGGTGCCCTGCGACGACGGTGCCGCCGGACGGGACGAGGAGGCCCCGCCCTTGCCGGCACCGGGGTAGGCACCGCGCAGCTTCTTGACCACGGGGGGCTCAATGGTGGAGGAGGCGGAGCTGACGAACTCGCCGAGATCCTTGAGAGTGCTCAAGGCCTCCTTGGAGGTGATGCCGAGCTCTTTGGCGAGCTCATGGACGCGGACCTTTGCCACGGTTCTCCTGTTCTGGCCTCGCGGGCCGCACCGGAGCCGTGGGGCGCCGGTCAGCGCGTCGCGAGACCGTTGACGTGTGTCCAGGCCGCGCCGGACGCCTCGGAGAGGCGCGGCAGGCGGCCTGCCTGATACCAGGGGGTGAAGTTCATCGTTGGGCACTCATGCTTCAGTGCTCATCGGGTACGCATCAGATCTCTGACCCGCCTTCATCTGTCGGTCTGGCAGCCGGAGCCCTCAGCTCGGTCAGGGCGGACGCGTCGACGGCGGACCGGAAGGCCCGCCCGAAGGCGCGGCGGCGCTGGGCGAGGTCGAGGCAGTGCCCTCCGGGGTGCAACCAGGCACCCCGGCCGGGACGGCGTCGTTCCGGGTCCCAGACGACGGATGGGGGTTCCGTCGAGGAGTCCAGGGCGACGCGCACCAGCTCTGTCTGGTCCGCCTTCGACCGACAGCCCACGCAGGTGCGCACGACCGTCCTGGACGTCATGCGCTCACCTCACAGGGGTGTCGGATCGGAGAAGGACCTCGTCCATCCTAGCGCGTCGCCCCTCCGGGATGTTCCCGGTGCCCGTCAGTCCTCCGCCGGGGAGCCCTCCGGGGCAGAGGGGGCGGTGCCCTCGCCGGTCGGCTGCTCGCCGCCCTGCGGGGCGTCACCCACGATGTCGATGCGCCAGCCGGTCAGGCGCGCGGCCAGGCGGGCGTTCTGCCCCTCCTTGCCGATCGCCAGGGAGAGCTGGTGCTGGGGGACGGTCACCCGCGCCGAGTGCTGGGCGGCGTCGAGGATCTCCACGCCCACGGTCTGCGCCGGGGAGAGGGCGTGGGAGATCATCGTGGCCGGATCGTCGGAGTGCTCGACGATGTCGATCTTCTCCTCCCCCAGCTCGTTCATGACCGCACGCACACGCGCACCCATCTCACCGATGGCAGCGCCCTTGGGGTTGATGCCCGGCCGCGTGGCCTTCACGGCCATCTTGGTGCGGTGGCCGGCCTCACGGGCCAGGGCGGTGATCTCCACGGAGCCGTCGGCGATCTCCGGCACCTCGAGTTCGAAGAGCCGACGCACCAGGCCCGGGTGCGAGCGGGACACAGTGACCGAAGGACCCTTGGCCCCGCGCGTGGCCGAGACGATGTAGACGCGGATCCGACGGCCGTGGCGGTAGTCCTCGCCGGGGACCTGCTCGGGCGGGGGCAGCACGGCCTCGAGCGTGCCGAGGTCCACCTGCACCATCTGACGGTTCGTGCCCTGCTGGATCACGCCGGAGACGAGCTCGCCCTCACGGTCCTTGAACTCGCCGAGGACCTTCGCATCGTCCGCGTCGCGCAGGCGCTGGAAGATCACCTGGCGGGCCGTGGACGCCGCCACCCGGCCGAAGCCGTTGGGGGTGTCGTCGAACTCGCCGACGCGGGTGCCGTCGTCGTCCATCTCGGGGGCCCACACGGTGACGTGGCCGCTCGAGCGATCCAGCTC
This sequence comes from Micrococcus sp., assembly GCF_034179925.1. Classification (GTDB taxonomy): domain Bacteria; phylum Actinomycetota; class Actinomycetes; order Actinomycetales; family Micrococcaceae; genus Micrococcus. Next base: position 12,885 of record NZ_JAXFPG010000030.1, read on the forward strand.
CACCCGCGAGCCGCGGATGGCCCCGGGGGTGCGCTGGTACGCCATGAGCAGGGCCTGCTCGATGGCCGGGACGAGCTGATCGAGGGGGATCTCGCGCTCTGCCACCAGCATGCGCAGCGCGCTCATGTCGATGTCCAACTCATGCCTCCGTGTGCCGTGCCGTGTGCTGATCCGCCCGGGCGCCGTCGGGCCCCGGAGCGGAGGACCACTCTACCTGCACCGTCGCCGGTCCCAGCCGGTCCAACGCCACCGACTCCGCCGGCAGCTGACGGGCGGGCATGCCCTTCTTCGCCCCAGGACGCACGACCGCCAGCTCCACCGCGTCCTCGCCCGCGGCCAGCAGCCGGGCCGTGACCGGGGACGCACCATCCACGCTGACCTCCACCAGGCGGCCCACGTTGCGTGCGAAGTGCCGCGCCTCGGTGAGGGGACGGTCCACACCCGCCGTGCCCACCTCCAGCAGGTACTCCCCCGCCCCCACGCCGGGGACGTCGTCGCCGGCGGCATCGAGGGCCGCCGAGACCAGACCGGTGAGCTCGGCCATCTCATCCAGGGACAGCCCCTGGGTGCCCGAGGCGCGGTCCAGGACCACCTCGAGGGTGGGGGTGGAGGCGGCACCGGTCAGGCGCACGCCCTCGAGCACGATGTCCTCCCGGCCGCGCAGGGCAGAGGCCACGAGGTCGTGGAGGGCAGAGGGGGCGGCACCGCGCGGGGCGTCGGAGCCGGGGGTGCCAGGGGTGTTCTCGAGCATGGCCGCCACTGTACCGGGCAGCCATGCACCGCCGCCCCGCCCGGCCGTCGTCGGGCTGGGAGGGGCGGTGTGTCAGGCGGTGGGGCTCAGGGGCGCACGAGCGCGAGGACCTCGCCGGCGGCGGCGTCCACGGCCACGGCCCGGGACTCACCGGTGACGCGGTCCTTGAGCTCGAGCTCGCCGTCGGCCAGGCCGCGGCCCACCACGACGGCGGTGGGCACGCCGATCAGCTCGGCGTCCTTGAACTTCACGCCGGGGCTGACCTTCGGGCGGTCGTCCACGAGGACGCTCAGGCCCTGGGCCTCGAGCTCGCCGGCGAGCGCCTCGGCCGCGGCCAGGGCCTCCTCGCCCTTGGCGGCCACCACCACGTGCACGTCTGCGGGGGCGACGGCCCGCGGCCACACCAGGCCGCGGTCGTCGTGGTGGCGCTCGGCGATCGCGGCCACGGCGCGGGTCACACCGATGCCGTAGGAGCCCATGGTCACCACGACCTGCTTGCCGTTCTCGTCCAGGACCTTCAGGTCCAGGGCCTCGGCGTACTTGCGGCCGAGCTGGAAGATGTGGCCCATCTCCATGCCGCGGCGGGTGCGCAGCGGGCCGGAGCCGTCCGGGGCCTCGTCGCCCTCGCGCACGGCGGTGGCCTCCACCACGGCGTCCCAGGTGAAGTCGCGCCCGGCCACGAGGCCGAACACGTGGCGCTGGTCCTCGTTGGCGCCGGTGATCCACACGGTGCCCGGGGCCACCCGCGGGTCCACGAGCAGGGGCAGACCGGAGACGGAGCCCTCGGCGCCCAGCACCGGGGTGCCGCCGGCGGCGCCGACGCCCCCCGGGCCGATGTACCCGCGCACCAGCGCCGGGTGCCGGGCCAGGTCCTGCGCGGTGGCGGCCTCAAGGTCCGGCTCACCCACCAGGCCCAGGGCCGGGCCCACGGACGCCTCCAGACGCTTGAGGTCCACCTCGCGGTCCCCGGGCACGGCCACGACGAACTGGCGCCGTTCCCCGCCCTCGACGACCGCGGTGACCACCACGCACTTGAGGGTGTCCGCGGGCTCCCAGGCGCGGTCCTCGCGCGGGGCCAGCCCGTTGGCGACCTCCACGAGCGCGGCGATCGTGGTGGAGGCAGGGGTGTCCTTGACCTCGGGGGCCGGCAGGGCGGCCATCGCGGCTTCGTCCAGCGGGGCGGGGGCCACCGTGGTGACGGCCTCCACGTTGGCACGGTAGCCGCCGTCGGACTCCACAAAGGTGTCCTCGCCCACCGGGGTGGGGTGCAGGAACTCCTCCGAGCGGGAGCCTCCCATCGCCCCGGAGGTGGCCTGCACCGGCACGACCTCCAGGCCCAGGCGCTCGAAGATCCGCAGGTACGCGCCGCGGTGCGCCTCGTAGGCGCGCTCGAGGCCGGCGTCGTCCACGTCGAAGGAGTAGGAGTCCTTCATCACGAACTCACGCCCGCGCAGCAGGCCGGCCCGCGGCCGGGCCTCGTCCCGGTACTTGGTCTGGATCTGATACAGGTACGCCGGCAGGTCCTTGTACGAGGAGTACAGGTCCTTCACGAGGAGGGTGAACATCTCCTCGTGGGTGGGGGCCAGCAGGTAGTCCCCGCCCTTGCGGTCCTGAAGGCGGAACAGGCCGTCGCCGTACTCGTCCCAGCGGCCCGTGGCCTCATAGGGCTCACGCGGCAGCAGCGCCGGGAAGCGCACCTCCTGGGCGCCGATCGCGTCCATCTCCTCACGGACGATCGCCTCCACCTTCGCCAGCACCTTCAGACCCAACGGCAGCCAGGTGTAGATGCCCGGGGCGGCGCGGCGGATGTACCCGGCACGCACGAGCAGCTTGTGGCTGGCGACCTCGGCCTCGGCCGGGTCGTCGCGCAGGGTGCGCAGGAACAGGGTGGACATGCGCAGGGGCATGGCGGCTCCTCGGAGTGACGCGGGAATCGCCCGGCCGGGTGGGTGCCCGGCCAGGCGCGGATGCTGGGCTCGATCCTATCCCCGGCGCCGGGGCCTCACACCGACGGCGACGACGGCAGCGCCTCGGCGAGCGCGTCCACCGCGTCCTCCATCCGGGACGCGGCCCCGGACAGCTCGGACGCGGAGGCGGTGCCCGGGGCCATGAGGGTGGCCTCGAGCACCACATCGCCCTCGGCCACGTACCGGGTGACGAGCCTCTGCAGGACCTTCCCCCGCGCGTCGGCGACCGTCAGGTCGACATCCAGGGCGGGACGGCCCCGGGAGGGGGTGCCGTCCACCGTGTAGGTCAGGGCGGTCTCGGTGCCGTCCTCCTCGAGGAGGACCGAGGAGCAGTCGGTGAGCAGCTTCTGCATCCGCTCCAGGGAGGTCTTCGCGGCGGCCGCGCTCTCCATCCGGGCCGCGGAGAGCACCTCACCGGCCGAGCCGGTGGCCACCACGGACTCCTCGGTGACCGGGTACATCAGATCCGGGGCGGAGGTGGCCACGGCGAGGCACCGCTGGGGCGTCACCGTGGCGACGGGACGGCCGCGCTGGGCCATCTGTGCCCGCGACTGCGCGGTCTGCTCGACCCCCATGATCTGGGTGTCGGCGCCCAGCTCGGCACGCATCGCCCGTTCCATGGCGGCCTCGAAGGAGTCCGCCGCGGAGGCGGAGGACGAGGCGGGCGGCTCCGTGGGCGCCGGGGCGGTCGAGGCCGACTCCGGGGCCGGGGCTTCCTTGTCCCCGGTCGAACAGGCGCCGGCGGTGCCGGCGATCAGGGCCGCGGCGGACAGGGCGAGCAGGGGACGCAGACGGGACATGGTTCCTCCGGTGCGGGGTGGGCGGTGCGGTGCGACAGGGTCACCGCCATTCTGCACGAGCCCCGCCCCGTCCAGGACAGCGCATTCCCATTCAGAGCACTACGGTTTCAGAACAAAACGGTGGCGAAGGTGGTGTGCCGAGTGAACCCCACCCGCCGGTAGGTGCGCAGCGCGGGCGTGTTGAAGGCGTTGACGTACAGGCTCACCGCGGGCGCACGCCGACGCGCCAGCTCCACGACGGCGGCCATCGCCGGGGCGGCCAGCCCCCGGCCGCGGTCCTGCGGGCGCATCCACACCCCCTGGATCTGGGCGCACGCCCGGGAGAGCACCCCGATGTCCGCCTTGAACCGCAGCGGCGCCCACGGGTCACGGCCTGGGGTGTCGTCCAGGTCCACGAACACCCGGCCGTCCGCCACGAGCCGGCGCACCCGGTCCGTGTACTGCGCCGCCCCGGTGAGGAACGGGGAGAACCCCAGCTCCTCCTCGAACATCGCCGCACTCGCCGGCAACACACGATCCAGATGCTCCGGGCGGGCCACCACGACGTCGGCGCTCGGCTCCGGCGCGTCGGGCGCCTCCCCGAGGGCCGGGGCCACGAGCAGGGGCTGGTCAGGGCGCACGGCGCGCGGGCGCTGGCCCGCCTCGCGCAAGGCGCGGCCAACGGCCAGCACGGTCGGCGCCGGCCCGTACACCGAGGCCAGGCGGCGGCGCAGGGAGGCGACGGCCGCACCCAGGGCGGGGCCGTCGTCGTCGTGACCGGCCAGGGGAACCACCGTGGACCCCACCCAGGCGGCCGAGCGCAGGGGGGCACCCGGGCCGGCGTCGGACTCAGCAGACACCCCGAGGAAGCCTGTGGCGTCCCGGGAGGTCCCCCGGGGACCGGCCAGACGGCCGACCTCCAGCAGCGCCTGCGCGTGGACATTCACCACCGCGTCCCGGGCCGCAAGGGCGGCCAGGGCGGGGGTGTCCTCGTCCGTCAGCAGCCGGACCCGGCCCTGCGTGGCCCGGCGGATCAGCGCGTCAGTGGACGCTGACCGTGGGGGCACCGGCGGGAGCCTGTCCGTCACCGTCGTTCCCCTCGCCCATCTCCTCGGCGATGCGTCGGGCCTCCTCGATGAGGGTCTCGACGATCTGATCCTCCGGGACGGTGCGGATGACCTCGCCCTTCACGAAGATCTGGCCCTTGCCGTTGCCCGAGGCCACGCCGAGATCCGCCTCGCGGGCCTCGCCCGGACCGTTCACCACGCAGCCCATGACGGCCACACGCAGCGGGACGGTGACGTCCTTGAGGCCCTCGGTGACCTCCTCGGCGAGCGTGTACACGTCCACCTGGGCGCGGCCGCAGGAGGGGCAGGAGACGATCTCGAGCTTGCGCTCGCGCAGGTTCAGGGACTGCAGGATCTGCAGGCCCACCTTGACCTCCTCCACGGGCGGGGCGGAGAGGGACACGCGGATGGTGTCCCCGATGCCCTGGCCGAGCAGGTAGCCGAACGCGGTGGCGGACTTGATGGTGCCCTGGAAGGCGGGGCCGGCCTCGGTGACGCCCAGGTGCAGGGGCCAGTCGCCCTGCTCGGCGAGCAGCTCGTAGGCGCGGGCCATGATCACCGGGTCGTTGTGCTTCACGGAGATCTTGAAGTCCCGGAAACCGTGCTCCTCGAAGAGGGAGGCCTCCCACACCGCGGACTCCACGAGCGCCTCCGGGGTGGCCTTGCCGTACTTCTGCAGCAGGCGCGGGTCCAGGGACCCGGCGTTGACCCCGATGCGCAGCGAGGTGCCGTGCTCGGTAGCCGCCTGCGCGATCTCCTTGACCTTGTCGTCGAACTTCTTGATGTTGCCCGGGGTCACGCGCACCGCGCCGCAGCCGGCCTCGATGGCCGCGAACACGTACTTCGGCTGGAAGTGGATGTCCGCGATCACAGGAATCGTGGACTGCTGCGCGATCACCTTGAGCGCCTCGGCGTCCTTGTCCGTGGGGCAGGCGACACGGACGATGTCACAGCCGGCGGCGGTGAGCTCCGCGATCTGCTGGAGGGTGGCGCCGATGTCGTGGGTCTTCGTGGTGGTCATGGACTGCACGGACACCGGGGACTCCGAGCCCACGCCCACACGCCCCACCCGGATCTGCCGGGTCTGGCGGCGGGGGGCCAGCACGGGCGGCGGGGCGGACGGCATTCCAAGGCTGACAGGCACGTGGGCTCCTCAGGGATTCGTGGTGGGCGGCGCAGGCCGCCGTGCATCGCGTCCATCCTAGGTGTGATGTCCACGGAGGTTGTTAAGCCTGCTGGCGGACACGGCCGTCACCGGCCGCGTTCAGGCGGGACAGACGCGAGGAGTGAACCGCCGCTACCCGTCAATCTCGCCACCGTTCGATGAGATCTGCTCCAGACATGAGCGGAGCTCGTCCACGTCCTGCGTCAACCGGTCCAGCACCGCCTGGACCTTCTTCAACGCCGGGCGCGTCCCATAGGCCATGAACACATCGGCCTCTTCATCCAGCTCCACCCGCCGCACCTCCGCAGGGAACCCGACCTCCAGGATCTGCTCCCACGTGTGCCCTGCATGCTCCAGACCACGGGCCTCCAACACCTCGGTGGCCGGCACCGGCTGCATCGGCATGGTCAGCACGTACGTGCGCTCCTCCAGCTTCTCGATCGAGGCCACACTCGAACCCGTCACCAACCGGGAGACCGGCACGACCGACGGCCCACCCCCGGCGAAGGCCTGCCCGGCCAGACCGTCCGAGACCAGCACGTCGACGATGCTCGCGAGCACCTCCGCCGACGAGCACCACCACGCCATCAGCGCGACGGTGTCCTCCACCTCATCCCGCGGACCGGTCACCACCACGGCGCCGTCCTCGACGGCGACCCGCACCCCGGCCTCGGGAAGGCACGGCCACCGCACAGACAGCAGCCCGGACCAGAACACCCCCTGGTCCGGCACCCCCATCCGCTGCAGCAGCTCGGTGACCTCCCCACTCAGGGCCGGCAGGACGGCACGGACTGCCTCGGCGGGGCCGTCGACGTCGACGAGGGCCGCCTCCTTCAGGGCCGCCCGTCGCATCCGCGTCGCGCGCCGACGCAGCCCCACCAGCGGGGTGCGGGTGTCCCGGGGGCCCCGGGAGGTCGGTCCGAGGGCCAGCTCGATCCCCCACAGGTCAGCCTTGCCCTCCCCTCCCCAGTGGACCTCGTCGATACCTTCAGCCGCCTCCCACACCGCCTGCGGGGAAGGAACCTGACGGAGATTCCAGATCGTCAGCGACCGCACAGGAGACGCCGTCAGGAGGGATTCCAGCCCCAGGCATTCGCGGACTCCGTCGATGTCCACAACACCGAGTACCGGGGCTTTCACCCCGTGCAGGCTCACCACCGGCATCAGAGCCCAGGAGGCACTCCGAACCGTGGGCAGATCGGGCCAGCCCGTGCCCTTCGGCAGGCCTGATCCCTGATACACCTCGAGCCGCTCGCCTCGATACTCCGCCAGCTGACCCACGTCCTCCGGACGCGCGTACCGCAGCGTCAGACTCCGCAGCTTGGGCAGACCCAACCATTCATGGACATGTTCGCTGGCCCGACCGTCCACGCTCCACATACGCCTGAATTGACGATCCTCAGGCATCGGACCGATCTTGCCCTCAAAAACAATACGATGGGCCCACAGCAGCTCGCCCGTCGGAATCCCGTCCCACAGGCCGTCAGAATGAATGCTGACGACTCTAGTTTCTTCAGAGAAGAAAGGCATGATCACTCCCCATCGCCCGGTCCCATGAGTGCTGAACAAGGGCCGGCATCTGCAGGTCCTCCTGATTCCTCCGGGGTGCGCTCAGAACAGCCGCACCGGCTCCACGATGTCCGCGACGATCAGCAGCACGCCCATGCCCAGCAGCAGCGCCCCCACCGTGTAGGTCACCGGCAGCATGCGGGCCAGGTCGAAGGGGCCGGGGTCGGGCCTCCCACGCAGCCGGGCCCAGCGCCGCCGGACACCCTCGTAGAG